>JANPLQ010000097.1:0-2934 GCA_031422395.1 Ilumatobacteraceae bacterium
GCGCCGACGGCACCTTTCACGATAGCGGGTCGAAGATCTCGCTGGTCTCGCACAACTCGCTTGGAGTGCATGACCGTCGCCGATTCCGAATCAACCTGATCCTCGACGGCGGCGGGGAGGACGACCTCGTTGGCGCGGTTCAGGTCGGTACCGCCGGACTCGCGATTCACAAACCGATCAACCGTTGCATCATGGTCACGCGAGCCCAACCCGGGCTGCCACGTGACCTCGACGTGCTCAAACAGGTCATCCGTGAACGCAACAATTTGATGGGTGTCGGCGCAATCATCTCGGCTGACGGGACGATCTCGACTGGTGATTTTGTCACGACAATGTGACATGTGGAAGCGAATGTCACGTCGCCTAGCCTCGGGCGCGTGACAGTTCCCGATACACCCGCAGTGCAGCCAGCGACCGGACGCCTCGGCGTCTTGACCGTCGGATTGGGTGCCGTCGCCACCACGTTGATCGCCGGTGTCGAGTTGGCGCGTCGTGGCCAGGCCGCCCCGATTGGTTCGCTGACGCAGATGGACACGATCCGGCTCGGGAAGCGGACCGACAATCGTTCACCGCTGATCAAGGATTTTGTTCCGCTCGCCAGCCTCGACGACATCGTGTTCGGCTCATGGGATCCGTTCCCCGACGATGCCTATGTCGCCGCCCAGCGAGCTGGGGTGCTCGAATCCGGCAAGCATTTGGAAGGAATCTCCGATGCGTTGCGTGACGTGCGCCCGATGAAGGCTGCTTTCGACCGCGAGTACGTCAAGCGAATCGACGCCGACAACACGATCGGCACGATCGACAAGCGATCGATGCTCAACGCCATCCGAGAAGACATCAACCGTTTCCGTGACGAGAAGCAGGTCGACCGGGTCGTCATGCTGTGGGCGGCCTCGACCGAGATCTTCATTGAGCCAGGCCCGCAGCACCAGAATCTCGAAGCGTTCGAGGCCGCGATCGACGCCAACGATCCGATGATCGCTCCGTCGATGCTGTACGCATACGCATCGATCCTCGAAGGCGTTCCGTTCGCTAACGGCGCACCAAACCTGACTGTCGATATCCCTGTGCTGCGTGACCTAGCCGTCACCCGAGGCGTGCCGATTTCCGGCAAGGATTTCAAGACCGGCCAGACATTGATCAAGACCGTGCTCGGACCGATGTTGAAGGCCCGCATGCTCGGCCTCTCCGGCTGGTATTCGACCAACATCCTGGGCAACCGTGACGGCGAGGTGCTCGACGATCCCGACAACTTCAAGACCAAGGAGGAGTCGAAGCTCGGCGTGCTCGAACACATCCTCGACGCCGAACGGTTCCCAGATCTGTACGGCGACGTGTACCACAAGGTGCGGATCAACTATTACCCGCCGCGTGGCGACAACAAGGAGGGCTGGGACAACATCGACCTGTTCGGTTGGCTCGGTTACCCGATGCAGCTCAAGGTCGACTTCTTGTGCCGCGACTCGATCCTTGCTGCCCCGCTGGCACTCGACCTCGTGTTGTTCTCAGACCTGGCGCAACGTGCCGGGCTGAGTGGCATTCAGGAGAGGCTGAGCTTCTATTACAAGGCCCCGATGGTCGCCCCCGGCCTCTACCCCGAGCACGACCTATTCATCCAGTTGACGAAGCTGAAGAACACCCTGCGCTGGATGATGGGCGAAGACCAAATCACCCACTTGGGCCGCGAGTACTACGAAGAAGGCTGACGGCTCGCCGGCAACCGGGCGTGCGCCGTTTCAGCGAGCGGCGAAAAACATGTCCGCATCGGTCACAACGATGTCGAGTGAAACGTCATGCGGTTCAGTCGGTAGGTGATCGACAACCTGCGGATCGAAACAGACCCCGATCGTCACGCACCTGTCGCGGACCCGCGAGAGAAATCGGTCGTACCATCCACCGCCCTGCCCGAGGCGACCACCCAAGATCGTGAACGCCGTGCCCGGCACGATCACCACATCAACAATCGTGGGGTCCGGCGTCGGATCGTCCTCGGGCACCACGACACGCTTGCCCTGAGCTTCGCACCAATCGATGAACGGCTGGGTGATTGGTTCGCCGAGTACCGAAGTGAACACCATGACAACTCCGGCATCGTTGATCGCCGGAAGGGTCTGGACACGCGCCCAGATCTGTTCGGAACGCTCGGCCTGATCGGGAAGTGCCTTTCGGATCGCTCGCATTCGGCGACGCAAGTCACGTTTGGCGTCGATCGGTGTCTCCACGGCTCCGCAATCTAATGTCAATCCCCGTGAGCGATACCAACACACCAGTCGGCACACCAATCAGCGCGGCATTTGACGGAAAGCAGTTTCGAACGGTGCTCGGTCATTTCCCGACAGGGGTGACGATCGTGTCGGGGATCGATGGAAACGAGCCTGTGGGCTTCACGATCGGCTCCTTTACATCGGTGTCGCTCGACCCTCCGATGGTTGGCTTTCTTCCCCAAACGAACAGTACGACGTGGGCGGCGATGCACGCGGCTGGCAGATTCTGCGTCAACGTGTTGAGCCGCGAACAGACTGATCTATGTTGGAAGTTCGCCAAGACCGGCAACGAATCCGAACGGTTCGACGGGGTCGCCTGGCATGCGGGCCCGACCGGTTCGCCAATCATCGACCGAGCAGTGGCATGGATCGACTGTGAGGTTGCCGAGGTTCACGAGATGGGCGACCACTTGTTCGTGTTGGGTCGGGTTGTCGCGCTGGCCGCCGATGCCGACGAAGACGGCATCGCTCCGATGCCACTCCTGTTCTTCCGAGGCACACTCGGCGGATTCAACGCCGAAGGATGAGCCGACCCCTGAGCCGACCCCTGAGCCGACCCCTGAGCCGACCCCTGAGCCGACCCCCGAGCCGACCCCCGAGCCGACCCCTGAGCCGACCCCTGAGCCGACCACAGGATCGTGGGCTGGCGGTTGCGGTGTTCTGCGACGTG
>JANPLQ010000098.1:0-26417 GCA_031422395.1 Ilumatobacteraceae bacterium
CATTGACAACGTTCGCGCAGCTGGCCGAACGATGAGCGCTCGCGGGCTAAGGCTCGCGAGCGTCGGTTTAAGATAAGTGCCGTGTCAAGCGTCCTCGCGTTGTCCTCCCGGACCCACTTGTGGTGCCGCGGCCGCGGTCGATGCGATGGGCGCGGCCGGAAGCGTGCGATCGCGGCAAGTGCGGAGCTCCTCGATCGGGCGGCGCTCCTAAAAGGGTGATGAAATTCGGGGTCTGAGGTGATTCGGAGGAGTTTCGGGTTGTGGCGGCGGGCCGGTCCGGGTCGGCGTCGAAGTTGTTGACGGTGGCGCCGGGCCTCGATGGCGGCCTCGGGATCGCCTGGTCAGCTGGGTCCGGCGTCGAGGGCGGTGAGCCACGAAGGACGCGCCGAGTGCGGGGATCGCGCTTGGTCGCTCAATGCCCGCCTTGCTGGTTCAGGTTGAGTCGGTGTTGACCGGGAGCCCGGCGTCGGCCCAGTCGGCGAGGCCGTTGGTGTAACGCAGCAGGTTGCGGTAACCGCGGCCTTCGAGGAGCTTCGCGGCGAGCGCGGACCCGGTGCACGCCTGGTCGGTGCAGTAGACGACGATCTCGCGGTCGAGGTCGTCGCCGAGCAAGGTCATCGTCGTGTCCGGGTCATCGATGCGACCACGGATGGCACCCGGAATGTGTTCGCGTTCGAACTTGCCCGGCCCCTGCGCGTCGAGCAACGCGGCACCGGCTTCGATGCGTTCCAGCGCTTCGTCTCGGTCGATTTCGCGGGCCATCAGTACGCCGTCGCGCCGAACTCCTCGGTCGCTGCGAGAACGGTGTAGGTCTCCCACGGCACACTGTCAGGGTCACTCGTCCACACTTTGTCCTGCGTGGCGTAGCAGCAGGTGTGAGTGTCGTCGACCTTGAACGGCAGACCGAGTTCGGCCAGACGATGGGTGGCGGCGACCACAGCGTCGGTGTCGGCGACTTCGAAGCCGAGGTGATTGATGGTGCCGGGCTCGCCTTCGTTCTCGATGACGATGAACTTCAGCGGAGGATCAGCAACGACGAAGTTGGCGTATCCGGGGCGTTGCTTGGCCGGACCGACGCCGAACAGCTTGGTGTAGAACTCAACCGCGACTTCGACGTCGCGTACATTGAGAGAGAGTTGGAACAACGACATGAGCATCTCCTCTTGTTATACATGGACTCATGTAATAGTGTAGGAGCATGATCCTGATGTCAAGCAGAACATCGAAGAATGTCGAAGTGATCGATCCGCTTGCTCGACGACCGTTACTCGACGCGGTCAACGCCGACGCGCTGACCGCGCTGTACAAGGTGCTCGCCAACCCTCACCGGCTTCGGCTGTTGCACGCCCTCGCCCGTGCTGGCGAGATGTCAGTCGGAGTACTCGCCGACGAGGTCGGAATGTCGGTGCAGGCCGTCTCGAACCAACTGCAGCGGTTGGCCGACCAGCGGATACTCGCCGCTCGGCGGCAAGGAAATCAGGCGTTCTATCGGATCATCGACCCATGCGTCAGCGGACTGCTCGAACTCGGCATGTGCCTCGTCGAACAGAACCCCTCCTCCGGTCGCTCGTAACCCCCGCATTCGCGGTACTGGATGTGGCCGGGTTCTCCCACCAGATCAGGGAATCGGCCGCCACGCTCGCGGTCATTGCCGCGATTATTGCCGTGCTGCACGCCGCCGCCGACCGGTACCGCCGGCTGGGAGCACAAGTCGGTCGGCAGCGCCCGAGTACCGTGTCGGCGATCAGCGACGGTGGGGGAGGAGTGGGATGAGCAGCAACGCCGGTGCACCGGTCTTCGTGTCGTCGGAAGCGACCAGTTCGGTGTTCGACTGGGGTGCGGCGATCGCGGGCGTCCAGGACGCGTACAGCGTGCCGATCGACCCCTCGGCGCTCCCGAGCCGTAGCATCGCCAACGGCGTCGGAGCCTGGATCCGCACGCTCCCTGCGATTCCGGCGACCGGTCGTTACTTCGGCGCCAAGGTGATGGCGATGGCGCCGGGAGCGCCGGATCCTGGGGTCGAGTACGTGATCGTGCTGTTCGACCGCGACACGAGTCGGCTCGTCGCGTTCGTCGACGGCAACCTGGTCACGGGGTACCGGACCGCAGCGACGTCGGCCGCCGCCCTCGACCGTCTCGTCGCACCGGGTTCGTACTCGCTCGGGGTGCTCGGTAGTGGTTTGGAGGCGTCGATGCACACGCGTGCGATCGCCAGCATCCGGTCGCTCGAGCGGGTGACGGTGTACAGCCCTACGCCGGAGCGCCGTGAGGCCTTCGCGGCCACGATCGCCGCCGAGCTGGGCGTCGAGGTGGTCCCGGTCGGTGAGCCCCGCGCCGCAGTCGAGGCGTCCGACGTCGTCGTCGCCGCGGCGAGGTCGCGCGCTGAGCAGCCGATCCTGTTCGGCGACTGGCTCGCACCCGGCTCGACCGTCTGCTCGATTGGCTCCACGATCCCGCAGCAGCGCGAGATCGACGTGTCCGTGGTCGAGCGCTGCGACCTTATCGTGTGCGACGCGCTCGACGAGGTCCTCAACGAGACGGGCGACATGCTCGCCGCGCGCGATGCGGGCATCGAGTTCCGGCACAAGTCGATCAGTCTTGCGGAGCTGCTCGGCGGCGCAGCCGCCGACCGTGTGTCGGCAGCTTCGCTGCCGATGTTCAAGTCGGTGGGCGGCGGCTTGCAGGACGTCGTGGTCGCCGGGCTCGTGCTCGACGAGGCGCGACGGCGCGGGCTCACCACGCCGCTCCCGATCAAGTTCGACACCAAGCACTGACCGACCGACGACCGAAAGGACGCACGATGCCGACCTACCAACGACACGAGGCACGCGACTGGGGCCGGGAGCACCTCGTGGGCGTGGCCAACGTGGTGATCCCTACCATGACCGCCGATTTCAAGGGGCTCAACGAGCGCGCCGCCCGGCACGACGTCGAGCAGTGCATCGCCCACGGGTTCGTCGGCACGCTCGCGGTGTCCGAGGTCGCGATGACGCTCGACGAGTACGGGCTGATGCTCGACGTCATGGTCGATCAGGCTGCGAACCGGCTGATGATCATCCACCACGCCGTGTTCAACACGCTCGAGGACAACATCGAGGCCGTCCACCGTGCCGAGCGCGCCGGCGCCGAGCTGGTGCTGCTCGGCTACCCGCCGTGCTTCTACCCGACGTCGCTCGAGGATGTCTACGACTACACGAAGGCGTTCTGCGACGCCACCGATCTCGCAGTGATGCTGTTCCCGATCCCGAGCTGGGGTTTCTCCCGGCTCGACCCGGCCGACATCCCGGTCCCCGTGCTACGGCGCCTGGTCGACGACTGCCCGAACATCGTCGCCATCAAGGCCGAGGGCGGCAACCCGAACATCATGGCGTTGATCGAGGTTCACCGGGCGTTCCACCGCGAGGTGGTCATCTCCTCGCCGATGGAACACGAATACATCCCGCTCGCGCAGCTGATCCCCATCCCGTTCTGCGGCACCAACTACGGCTCGTACTACGGGCCGGTGCTCCCGCACGTGCACTCGCTGATCCAGCGCGGCGACGTCGACGAGGCGACGAAGATCTTCTACCAGCTCGATCCCGCCCGCAAGGCCTTTGCGGCGTGCCCGCAGGCGAGCAACGGGCTCATCAACCGCATGCTGTGGAAGTACGAGGCGTGGCTCCAGGGCTACAACGGCGGTCCGCTGCGCCAACCGACCCAGCGCATCTACGGTCGCGACATGGCGATCCTGCGGCGCGGGCTCGAAGCCACCGGTCTCGACCCGACCAGCGATCCCGACGAAGCCTTCTTCGTCGGCCGCAACCCCTGCTAGCGGGATCGCGCTCGAGTCACGTGGGCCGGTGACCCGGCCCGATCGATCCAGCAGGTTCGCACACCATCGCGAGCGAGAGTGATCGTCTCGTGGACGTCGGCCCGAGTTCGCCATCGCTCAGCCAGCAGCCACCTGGACGCGCGCTGTCCCACGACCGCCTTGGTGCGGGGCGGCTGGCGCGCCACGAAGACGTCCCGTGCCGCCGGACGTCTCCGGCAGGTCCGGGCCACCGGTCCGCATGTCCGCCGGCGTCGTTCGCAAGCAGGTCGACGCCGGAATCGACTTCGTCACGGACGGTGAGTTCTCGAAGCCAGGATTCTTCACCTACGTGCGGGAACTCAGCGGGCGCGGGAGCAAGCGGACGGTCCGACATTTCGGAGCGAATCGAAGAGATCCTCGCTGGTGAGGTTGGATCATCGCCCTGATCGTCGACGCCGGTCCGTTGTACGCCTATGTCGATCGCGATGATCGCCATCACCAAGCGAGCCTTGAACTGCTTGAGACGCATCCGGGTCCGCTGATCGTTCCGACGTTGGTCATCACGGAGGTGACCAATTTGGTGGGAAAGAGGCTCGGCGCTGATGCGGAAGTTCGCGGAACGGCTCGGCGTGACCAATATCGCCACAATCGACCATCGACATTTCACCGTCGTGCAATCGACGCTGGGCACTCTCACGCTTCTGCCCTGAATCAACGTCCGTTCGGTCGGTTCGCCGGTTCCATCGGCGGGAGGGAAGCCATGGTCGTCCTGCATGATCCCTTACACGGATCGATGAATCCGCCGAGTCGTGGTCAGCGGGGGTCACGACCAGAGTTGTGCTGCGACGTCGGCCCACAGTTGACGGAAGGCAACCGAGGCTGGGGCGGTCGGTTCGTAGACGCCGACCGGCGCGTGTTCGACGCCCATTCGCTCGATCACGCTGGCGTTCGGGATCGTGGTCGCCAGGAAGCCGGGAGTGTTGGCGGCGAGGTCTGCGAGGAGATCACGGTGCAGCCTCTTGCGTCGATCGACCATCGACGCGAACGGCAAGATGGCCGGCTTGACGTCCTGATCGCCGAAGAAGGCGAAGAGTTGATCGAGCGTTCGTTTCGACAGGGTGGTGGGGACGATTGGCACTAGCAGGGCGTCGACGGCGGCGAACACGCTCTCGCTCGTGAGGGTGAGGCCCGGAGCGCAATCGAGGATCGCGACGTCGTAGCGCTCAGCGAGGGGTTTGAGCAGAGCGGTGAGCCGTCGAACCGGGTGTTTCGTGTCGTCGAGGTGAAGATCGAGGTGCCGCAACGAGAAGTCGGTGGGGACGAGGTGCAGTCCCGCATGGTCGGTGGCGCGGATGAGCGGTTCGAGCGATCCGGAGTGTCCGACCAGACGCTCGGCACCTCCTTTGACGACGGGCTTGACGCGAAGGAAGAACGTCGTTGCGCCCTGTGGATCGAGGTCCCACAACAACACGCGCGAACCCGCCAGACTTGCTTCGTAAGCGAGGTTGACGGCCGCTGTCGTCTTTCCGACCCCGCCTTTGATGCTGTACGTGGCGACCGTCTTCACATCGCAACCTCATCGAGCGTCGCGGCGAGCGTCGCGTGGAGCGCCCGCCTGGTAACCGGGTCGTCGTAGGCGGCGAACACGTCGGCGAACGCAACGCGTGCGGCGATGCGGCGCCGGTCGAGGAGCTCGATGAGTTGGCCGACCGCAAGCAACGTGTCGGGCGACGCGCCGCTGTCGTGCATCTCACGCGACATCGCTCGCAATTCGACCACGTGGACCTCTGCATCTTGATGCTCCCCGAGCGTGTCCTGAAGCGATTTGAGGCATCGAACGAACGCTCGCTGTTCGACCCGGGGCAGTAGGCCACCGAAACATTCGAGCAGATACCGGAGCTTCTTGGCGTCCTTACGGACGTCATGGACCCGTTCAGGCGGCGTTTCCGGGTCGATCAACCGGCCACGTTCGACGAGGTTCGACTGGGCTCGCGTGATCCGCTTGGCGACGACCTGCCCGAGCGTTCGATCGGCCTCGGCGCCACCCCGGACATCGCTCGTCCGGTCGCCCAACCAGGCTCGCCACCAGTCGACGAAGTCGAGCGCTTCGACGGACTGCAATGCCAGCGCCAACGTCGTATACGCGGCCGTGAGTCGCTGTTCAAGCACCGCCCTCACCGGCTCCAGGGCGCTGACGACGTCTGTGCCAAGTGGACCGGTGTAGCTCTCCCATTCGATGAGGTAGACGTCGAGGTCGCGCGCTGGCCCGGTCAGGGCGCCGAGCCAGGCGAAGTAGTCGGCAGCATGTTCGGAGACTTCAGCAGGCAGGACACGTTTACCTTGACTGATCACCGAGCGGGTTCGCCGGACAGCGACGCGCAGATCATGGAGGTATTCGGGGTCGAGCCGGTCGATCGTGCCTTGCCAGTTGACGACGATCGACGCGGCCAGGTTGGCGAGTACGAAGCGGAACCCGTCGATCGCAGGCATTGCCGGGTCGAGTGGCACGGTGGGCGATCCGGTGAATCCGGCTAGCGCCACGCCGGCGGCGGCGGCGGCTGCGACAAGTGTGTCGCCGCTGAGCCGCTCGAACCCGAGCCGCTCCAACTTCTCGGCAACCTTGGCGGCGTGTTTGGCATATCCCGTCAGTTGCTCGAGCTCGATCGTCCAAGATCCGATATCGACATCTCCGTGACCCTCGACAGCGAGGTGCTCAAAGATGTTCGCGGTGGCGACCGTCTTGCCGGCCCGATCTCGGAAGGTGGCGGTCGTGCGCGTGGCCGAGATCCTGACGCGAGTGAGCAAGACTCGAACGTCGATCAGGGCAGCGAGGCGGGCACGGAACGGACCAGTCGGGAGATCGTTGGGTCGTCGCGGGACAGATAACACGTAGAGCTGCGCTGTCACCGCGTCGTCGCCCGACAGGATCAGCTTGACATCGTCGCTCTCGCACAACTCGAGCCGTAGGCCGGCGTTGTGCAGGCGACCGTCGAAGGTGTCGAGCAGCGTGCGCGTGACCGTCCCAGACGGACCGAGCTCGAAACCGAGATCAACCAGGTCTGCAATCGCGTCGGTAGCGCTTTTCTGGCGAGCAGCGAACGAGGTGACCCCGACTTTCATGACGGTTGGAACGTACCGGGTCGGGGCCGTCAGTTGCGCCCCGCAAGACGTACGGGCAACTCCGGTGGGGCACCGATGACGAGAATTAGCCGCGATGTCAGCTCCTGTTCACCAACGATCCCGATCTTCAGCTGGCTGGTTGCCTACGGTGTGCTCCATGATCGAAGCTGCCGGTGGGGTCGTGTGGCGCACTTCGAACCGTTGCGATGTCGAAGTTCTCCTGGTCCACCGGCCGCGGCAGGACGACTGGTCGCTGCCGAAGGGCAAGCGGCGTCCCAGCGAATCAATGGTTGAGTGTGCGCTCCGCGAGGTCCACGAGGAGACTGGACTGATCTGCAAAATCGGTGCCGTATTGCCACCGGCGTTCTACCGCGATCGGAAGGGCCGTGCCAAGCGTGTCCGTTACTGGGCGATGCAGGAGCAGAGCGGTGAGTTCACTCCTAACGACGAGGTCGATTCGGTCAGTTGGCTGCGCCTAGAACTCGCTGCGGAAGTACTCACCTACGACCGCGACCTTGTGGTCGTGGCAGGGCTATACGTCGCCCATGCCGCTGTCGCCTAACTCGTTGCGACGCGAGTTCGACCAAACTCGGCGGTCGCTTGTTGTGAATGGGTACTACGGCTCTGTTGCCGTGACGATTTGGGCTTCATGATGAGCGGGTGAACACTGTCGTGCAGCGCGGTTCCGACCTCAAGAACTGTCACGATCTTCCCGATCCTGTCGAGGTTGCGGCCACGCTGCGGTTCGCCCCGCAGATGAACGCCTCCGATGCGCTGCTGTGGAGCATCGAAAGGGACCCGTGCCTGCGGAGCACGATTGTTGCGATCTCGGTGCTCGACCGCAGTCCCGACTGGGAGCGACTGGGCCTCCGCGTCGCCGACGCCTGTGGTCTCGTTCCGCGTCTTCGTCAACGAGTTGTCGCAACGCCGTTGCGGCTGGGGCCACCGACGTGGCAGTTCGACAACTTCTTCGACGTCAACTACCACCTGCGGCGCATTGTCGCCCCGGCACCTGGTGACCTTCGATCGGTGTTGGACGTTGCGGGGCTGATGGCGATGACCGCCTTCGACAAGGATCGCCCGCTGTGGGAGTTCACGGTCGTGGAAGGTTTGACCGATGGCCGGGCGGCATTCATCCAAAAGTTCCACCATTCCTTCACTGATGGAGTGGGGGCAGTCAAGCTTGCCGAGCTACTGCTCGACGCGAAGCGCAATCCGGTCAAGCGAAAGGCCGAGGCGCACCCTGTCGATCAACAGCGCATAAGCGGCATCACCTCGGTTGTCGACCTGTTGGTGGAAAACGCTCGCACTGCCGGGGCGGCGTCGGTGCGCGGCGCTCATGTCCTCCCGGGTGTTGCCACTAGGGCCGTCACGAATCCTGCGGGACTGTTGATCAGTACGGCGCGTGAACTGCGCTCGATCGGCAAGCTCGTGAGGCCGGTCACGAAACCGTTGTCACCGATCATGACCAACCGTGGTCTGTCTCGAAGGCTTGACACGTTCGACATCCCGCTCGATGCGCTGCTCGCTGCCGCCCATGCCGCCGACAGCACGTTGAACGATGCCTTGCTGGCAGGCGTTTCGGGTGGCATGCGTCGCTACCACGAACGCCAAGATGCGCCAGTCAGCGCGCTGCGCGTGACGATGCCGATCAACACGCGTCAGTCCGGTGATCGTCCAGGGAGCAATCGCTTCACGCCAGCGCGGTTCACGCTTCAGGTGTCGACCATCGACGCAGGTGACCGAATGCGTCAGCTCGGCGAGCTGGCGAGGAATTGGAGGAAGGAGCCGTCGGTCAAACGCAACGAAATGATCGCCGGTGTCCTCAATAGATTGCCAGCGTTGGCAGCGACCTCGATCCTCGGCTCGATGCTCAAGGCAATCGACTTCGTCGCTACCAATGTGCCCGGCTTGAAACGGCGCTCGTATCTGGCGGGTGCCGAAGTCGTCCGTGAGTACGCGTTTGCTCCGCCGTCTGGTTCAGCGTTCAGCGTCGCCTTGCTCTCGCACGTCGAGCAGTGCTGCGTCGGGATCAACGCCGACACGTCGGCTGTGCCTGACCCCGAGGTCCTCACGGCATGCCTGCGCGAGGGGTTCGACGAGGTACTCGCGGTTGGGAGCAAATCGTGAGTCACCCGATGAGCCCTCTCGACGCCATCTTCCTGCACGCCGAGGATGGCATCACCCATATGCACATTGGCTCGTGCTCGATCTTTTCCGGCCCGTCGCCGTCGATCGATGAGATCACTGCACTGATCGAGAGCAAGCTGCCCCTGCTGACCAAGTACCGGCAAAAGGTACGGACGATCCCCGGCAGTTGGGGGCATCCGGTGTGGGTCGACGACCCACATTTCAACCTGAGCTATCACGTCCGCCATTCCGCGCTTCCGCCGCCGGGGGATGACCAAGACCTCGAGAACCTGATGGGCCGACTGATGTCTCAGGAGCTGGACCGGCACCGACCGTTGTGGGAGGTGTGGGTGATCGAAGGGCTGTCGGCCGATCGTTGGGCGCTGATCACCAAGGTGCACCATTGCATGGTCGACGGGATCTCAGGAACCGATTTGATGGCGGTGCTGCTCGATCGTGATTGCCACGCGACGACCGGTGCGATCGAACCGTGGACCGCGGGGCAGGAACCGTCAGACCTGCGATTGATGATCGAAGCAGTCACTCGGTTGGCATTCAATCCTGCCCGTCAACTGATCGCGTGGCGATCGGCAGGTATCCACCCGCGACGGGCGTGGAGCCGATTGGGCGACGTGGCAGCCGGGCTCCGTTCGTTCGGCACGAGACTGGTCGAGCCGGTGACGCCCGTGTCGGTCGCGGGTGCGATCGGGCCGCATCGACGATGGGCAGCCGGGCGCTGCACGCTCGGTGACGTCAAGACGATCCGTACCGCGTTCGGTGGGTCGGTCAACGATGTCGTGTTGGCGGCGGTCAGTGGTGCATTTCGCGCGCTGTTGATCGAACGTGGTGAGCAGGTCGACGATGACCTCGTTCTGCGATCGCTGGTACCAGTGTCGGTTCGTCACGCCGAGGATCACACGTGGAACAACCAGGTGTCAGTGATCGTGGCCGACCTGCCGGTCGGACTCGCCGATCCGCTGGAGCGGCTCGCCGCCGTCCGCCAGCAGATGGCTGTGCTCAAGTCGTCTCATCAAGTCGTCGCCGGCGAAGCGATCGTGGCCGGTGCCGAGTTGGTCCCTCCGGTCCTCCTGGCGCTCGGTGCCAGGGCGGCGATGACCGTGCTTCGCAAGATGCCACAACGGACTGTGAACACGGTGACCACCAATGTGCCAGGCCCTCAGTTCCCGCTGTACGCGCTCGGTCGGGAGATGCTCGAGTATCTGCCGTTCGTGCCTCTGAGCGAGGGTGTTCGCATCGGTGTGGCGATCTTGTCGTACAACGGTCAGCTCGGATTTGGGATTACTGGTGACTACGACACGGTGCCGGATGTGCATTTCATGGCTGCCCAGATCGAAGCCGAACTGTTTAGTCTGCGAGAGCTGGCGTTATAACTGTGTTCTTGCCGCGTTGTTCTTGCGCGTGTCTTTGAGGGTGCGTCCTTTCGGGCACACTCGGGTGCGTTGGGCTGCCCGTTTGTGCGTTGCGCCACGTCGACGAGGTTCTCATAATTTCTTTCCAGCAGGACCGACAACCAAGGAGGGCCGATATGTCCGATTCCCACGAAGCAGCGCATGACGAGACCAGCGAGGACGACACCAGCGAAGACGGTGCAGAGGATTGGGGCGGCCGCGATACCGACGGCGGCGATGGTCCGGCCGAGGCTCCGGATCCTGAGTGATTGAGAGGAACACACGATGCCTGATGTAGCAATTGCCGCCGCCGAAATGGGCTACGAGATCCTCTCGTCGAGCATTTCGGCGCTCCGAGAGGGTGATATCAAGTACAACGGTCCGTCGAGCACGATCGGGGTGCGGGCGAGTTCGATGAGTGACGATCTCCGGCGTCGGCTGAGGACGACGACCGCACAGAAGCGGATCTTTTCTTATCGATGGGTTGGTGAGGTCACTCAGATCGAGAAGGTCAACGTCAAGTTGGATTGCTGGGTCCAGTACAACGGTCCGGAGGTGGAGGCAACATTCCACATCCCGGCCGACGGCAATCGCTCGCGCCTGGCGAACGACGTCAACATCAACATCGGCAATCCGCTCTCGCTCGAGACGAAGGACATGAACGAGTCGTTCAAGGCGCTCGGAATTCACCTCTATCCAGTCGTGCGAGTCCCGGTGAGCATCTTCGTCGACCGACCTTGGCCGCGAGACAACTACAAGGAGTCCTTCATGCTTGTCGTGTCTGGCCTGTGGGGCTTCGGTGCCGACGGCTTGTCAATGTACGAGGACTTCCAATCCTGGGAGGACTGAGCAGCAACTGCCCGCGGGTCAGGGTGAGCGAAAATGTCGGACTTGACCGTGGTCCTCACATATCGTTCGGCTCGATCATTTCGGCCTTGCGCTGCGTTGTCGTGGTTCCACCTTTGACACACTGTCGCCCGTATGGAATCCATCTCACCGATTGATCGGCCGGTCAGAGCCTGGCATCTTGCTCGGTTCGCCGTACTGGTCGGATCGGTTGCATTGTCAGCGTGCTCGACGTCGCCCCCACCCCTGAGCACTGAGCCGCAGCCGGAATCCGTCGTGCTGGTTGGTGACTCGTTGGCCGAGCAGGCTGCTCCGTATCTCCAGTCCATGATCAAACCCACCACACTGGTGGCCCAGTTCTTCGGCGGCACGGCACCGTGCGACTGGCTGGACCGTGATCTAGGGATTACGGCAACCAGCGTCGTTGTGATTTCGTTCACCGGAAACTCGACGTCGCCGTGCATGTCGGATGGTCTCGGAGGCCACTTGGAGGGCCAGGCGGTGCTTGACAAGTACCAGGCAGATGTCGACGGATTGATTGTCGAAGCGCTCACAGTCGGTGCCCGAGTCGTGCTGGTTGTGCAACCCGTCCAGGCCGAATCGCTCGGTGGCAACCTCCTCGTGGCGGGGCTCAACGAGACTTACGCAGAACACTCGACACCCGCCGACATCGACTTGGTCGATGCCGGAGCTGCAGTGGAAAACGTCGACGGTACCTTTGCGCAGGCGTTGCCGTGCCTGCAGGGTGAGGAGCAATGTGACCCGTCAGGCAGCAACATCGTGCGGAGTGATGACGGACTTCATTTCTGCCCTGGTTCGCCGCCACCTGGCCCATGTCCCGTGTATTCCTCTGGTGCGTTCCGTTTTGCCCAGTCGATCGCTGACGCGGTCAATCAACCATGATCGGATATCAGGTGCGGGCCGTATCGAATGTGCATCATCGCCTAACGTTGATGGGATGTGTCGAAACATCACGATGTTGCGAGGTTTGGAGCCGGCCGCGACTCCGACCGAGATCGAAGCCGCGGCGCGTCAGTTTGTTCGCAAGGTGAGCGGCGTTCAGAAAACGTCCGAGGCAACAGAGGCAGCGTTCGAACGTGCGGTCGCGATCATCACGATTGCGACAACCGAAATGCTCGGCGTGTTGCCGGCGCGCAGGACGCCGCCGCCAAGTGAACCGCCGTTGCGGCGAATTGGGCGTGCAAAGGCCCTGACCTGAGAGGTCGAAAGCCTCTGTCGTCTGGAGCGACCGGAACATGAAGATCGTGGTGTACGTGTTGTACACAATGAGGAGGTCATCATGTTCCAACATCTGATTGTTCCAATCGATGGATCAGCGTATTCGTGGACAGCGTTTCCGATTGCCGCCCGCATGGCGCAGGCGGTAGCTGGCAAGGTTGAGGTTGTCGCAGTTGTCGATCGGCTTGCTGATGTAGCGCTCGCCCGCGACGAGATCGCCCGCGATTTGGAGCGATACACCGACCTGCCCGTCGGCCCGATCGTGACATTGCTCGCCCGTGACGACGCAGCAGCGGCCCTGGCTGACCATGCGGCGACGATCAACGGCTCGATGGTGCTGATGAGTTCGCACGGTCGTGGCCGATCAGCTGCCGTCCTCGGCAGCACGGTCGACGAGTTGCTGCGGTTGACGTTCGGGCCAATCATTGTGATCGGGCCGCACGCCAGCCTGGACACCGGTTCGCTCGACGGCTCATATGTCGTGCCGCTTGACGCGTCACACGCGGCAGAGTCGGCAGCGCCGATTGCGGCTGCGTGGAGTGTCGAGTTCGGAGCAACGCCTTGGATCGTCGAGGTCATCGACCCAGCCATCTCGCTCGCCGAGGACGTCGTGGAGTGGGGTTACCCGGCGAGGTTCGCTCGCGATCTGACACTCACGACTAGCCATCCGATCGAACACGAGGTGCTCCACGGAGCTCGCCCATCTCGGGCGATAGTCGATTTCGCCGACCAGCTCAATGCGAGTTTGATCTTCATGAGCACGCATGGCAGGTCCGGCATGGATCGGTTCCGACTCGGAAGCGTGGCGTCCGAAGTCGTTCGTCACGCCAGCTGCCCAGTGGTGCTGAACCGCCCGCCACACATGAAGTTGTAACGGTCCGCGTTGACCGAGCGACTTGAGCTGTTCTTCGCCCTGCTCGCGGTCGTGCTGCTCGCGACGAGCATCGCGACGAGCATCGCGAAGGGCACCGGGATGGTGACCGGAAGCGGTGTGTTGCGTGCGATTGCGCCGTACCGCTACCAGATCGCGGCGGCAATCGCAGCGACGTCGATGGTCGGGAGTTTGTACTTCTCGGAGGTCGCTCATTTCGTGCCGTGCACGTTGTGTTGGTATCAGAGGATTGCGATGTACTCGCTGGCCGTGATCCTCACACTTGCAACCTTCCGCAGCGACGACATCCGGATCTACGGGGCAGTCCTTGCGGGACTCGGCATGACGCTTTCGGGATACCACTGGTTGATCGAACGGCTGCCAGCGATTGATGCCAACGTGTGCTCGGCAACGATGCCGTGTGACTTCGTCTGGTTCGAGAAGTTCGGGTTCGTCACGTTGCCATTCATGGCGTTCGCCGGCTTCGCCGCAATCCTCAACCTGATGCTGCTTCGGGTTGATGCCTGACACAAACGGATCAAGGAGTTCCCCATGAGACATCCGAACGCGCTGAAGTCAAGAAACGGGTTGAGGATCACACTGGTTGGTGTGGCCGTGGTGGCTGTGATCGGTCTGATCACGGTCCTGGCGACCGATGGTTCGACGTCGTCCGAATCGTCGGCGGTCGAGAATCAGGACGTGACCGTCAGCGGGGCACCCCTGGCTCCGTTCCCCGAGGACCCTGCGGCACCAGATCCCTCGATCGGACTCACCGCGCCCCAAATCGCGGGAGCGTCGTTCACTGGGGACCCGGTTGCGGTGATTCCTGGCAAACCGACGCTGTTGATCGGGTTGGCCCACTGGTGCTCGCATTGCCGTGCCGAGGTCCCGCTGCTGGTCGAATGGTCGCGTCAAGGCGGCGTGCCGGTCGGTGTCGAGATTGTGGGGGTCTCGACCGCCACAGTGGAGGAGCGGCCGAACTATCCACCGTCAGCCTGGCTGGCGACCGAGCAGTTTCCGTGGCCGGTGATTGCCGACAACGTCGATTCGGATGCGGCGACCGCGATCGGCCTGACCGGATTTCCGTTCTTCGTGATGCTCGACGACGACGGCAGCGTGCTTTGGCGAGCCAGTGGCGAAATCGATCCATCGGACCTCGCATTGATGATCGAACACGCGGTCAACCCGTAAGCGTTGTTCGACGTCGAGCAACTCGGCTCGTGGCCGAGCTGACGTTGCCAATCAATTTGAATGTAATGACATAATGACATATGATCGATGTGACGGTGGCCACGACGATCGCTCGTGAACTGAGTGCCCGGAGGTGCCTATGGACGACACAATCTACGGAACGCGAAACCGACGCGGTGATTGGGCTCCGAATCAGCGCGTCGAATGTGCGCCGCTGTTCGCCTGGCCACCCAAACCACTGGGAGACCTGAAGTGGTTGTTCGGGTATCCGGGCTACATCTGGCCGTGGAACCTTTTCTACGCCGGGCTGGCGATCGCGGCGTGGTTCCTGGCCACTCCGTCAGTCGACTCGATGCGAAGCTTCTCACCGGGGTGGATCGCGATCCTCCTTGTTCGCAATGCGGCGCTGATCTTCTGTTGGTACGGGGTGTTCCATCTGCGTCTCTACATGCGGCGCGCCCAGGACAACCGCTTCAAGTACAACTCGCGATGGCAGGCCAAAGACAGCCAGTTCTTTAGCTTTCGCAACCAAACCAAAGACAACATGTTTTGGACCCTTGCGAGCGGCCTGCCGATCTGGACCGCCTACGAGGTGATCACCCTCTGGATGTTTGCCAACGGGCACATCCCGTGGCTCGATTTCTCCCAGAACCCCGTGTGGTTCATCGCACTGATGCTGCTGATACCGCTGATGCGCGAGTTCCACTTCCACTGGATCCACCGGATGATCCACTGGCCGCCGATGTACAGGATGGTCCACAGCTTGCATCACCGCAACACCAATCCCGGCCCTTGGTCGGGGCTATCGATGCATCCTGTCGAGCACCTGTTCTACTTCTCTGGCATCTTGATCCACTGGGTGATCCCCTCGCACCCGATCCATGCGATGTTCCACGCCTTTCACGCCGGGCTGTCGCCGGTGCCCGGGCATACTGGATTCGACCAGGTCGAACTGGGCGCTGACCATACGATCGCTACCAACTCGCTCGCTCACTATCTACACCACAAGTACTTCGAGGTGAACTACTCCGACGGAGCGATTCCGCTAGACAGGTGGTTCGGATCCTTTCACGATGGCTCGCCAGAGGCGGATGACGCGATGAAGAAGCGTTTGGCGGCGCGAGCTGCTCGCCAGCAAGGCTCGGTGACATCATGACCACATGGACAGACGTCTGCGGAGCTGACGAGATCGAAGCAGAGGATGTCATTTCGGTCGAAATCGGCCGCCGCTTGTACAACATCACACGAAAGAACTGACATGACTTCACACACCGTATCCATCGGCCTGCTCGGCGCCGGACGCATCGGCAAGGTGCACGCCTCGGCGATCGCCGGCACACCAGGTGGGCGGCTCGTCGCTGTTGCCGACGCCTTTCCGGAGGCCGCGAACGCGCTCGCTGATCAGTACGACGCGATTGTGTCGTCGATTGACGAGATCATGGCGAACCCTGAAATCGACGCTGTGTTCATCACCACGCCGACCGACATGCACTCCGACTTGATCGAGCAGGCCGCCCGCGCCGGTAAGGCGATCTTCTGTGAGAAGCCGATCGACCTCAGTGTGCAGCGGGTGCGTGACTGCCTCGCCGTCGTCGAAGCGACCGGGGCGCTCCTGATGGTCGGCTTCAACCGTCGCTTCGATCCGAACTTCAAGGCTGTCAGGGATCAGATTGATGCCGGTGTGATTGGTGACGTCGAGATGGTCACGATCATCTCTCGTGACCCAGGCCCGCCCCCGATCGAGTACATGGAGCGTTCCGGTGGGCTGTTCCGTGATATGACGATCCACGACTTCGACATGGCTCGCTTCCTGCTCGGCGAGGAGCCGGTGTCGGTGTATGCCGTCGGTTCAGTACTTGTCGACCCGGCGATCGCCGGTGTCCCCGATGTCGATTCGGCGGCGATCACACTCGTGACTGCGTCGGGCAAGATCGCTCAAATCTCTAACTCCCGACGAGCCACCTATGGCTACGATCAACGCATCGAGGTCCACGGCTCGCTTGGGATGGCGCGGGCTGAAAACATCTACGAATCGACTGTTGAAGTCGCTGGCGCTCACGGTTACACCAAAGCACCGTTGATGAACTTCTTCCTTGAGCGATACATGCCTGCTTACTCGGCTGAGGTCGCCACGTTCGTGAACGCCGTTGCCACTGGCACCTCAGCGTCACCGAGCGGCGAGGAAGGTCTGCGGGCGCTAGTTCTGGCCGAGGCGGCATTTCGTTCAAACGCAGAGCAGCGCGTCGTGGCCGTCAGCGAGATCTAGGACTACCGATGACGACAACCCATCGACGCGATTACGGTCTGCTGGGCGAGGAGAATTCGAGCGACTGCATAACACCAGGCTGACGATGGTCTTGCGTTCGCGAGGTGCGAACGTCGGTAATGCCCGTCGATTTCTTCTCGTCTACCGTCGTCGATGTTCATACGAATGACGTGGGGGGCAGCGATGACCAACGAGGCTGTGCAGACCGAATCTGACGGGGAGCCGTTTCGCTTCTTCGACAACCGTGAAAAGTACTTGTTGTTCGTAACGACGACCAGTGAGAAAGCGGTTGTCGGTGCCCGGATCGGGGCCGAGCTCGAACACCTCGAACCCGAACCGCCGGCGGTTCGGGTGTTCGACGCAGGTACGGGCAATGGGGTCGTGCTCAGCCATGTGTTGCGTGACCTACATCGCCGGATGCCGACAGTGCCATTTGTCGTGGTCGGCAAAGAAGTCAGCATGGAGGATGCGCGACTCACGTTGGCGACGCTGCCAGACCGGCTTGCCGAGCACCCTGAAACGGTCGTCGTACTGACCAACATGTTCTATGGCGAAGCCCCCGGATTGTTCCCTCGCAACGAACAATCGCAGTCGCGAGTGAAGTGGTGGGACATACCGCTCAATGGAAGTACCTCGCACGATTTCCACCAGCAGATCGGGGACCTCGAACACGTTCTGAATCAGGGTTGGCAGACGACCAGTAGTCCGAAGACAGGCAATCCCATCTATGAGTTCCCGTCGGTGCTCGTGCTGTATCGCAAGGATCGAGCCTTTGGCCTGCACGACGTGATCCCGCGCAATATCGGTGGCTCTCAATCGTTCAAGTACGACTTGGTGCTCGCCGCCCAGCCATACCGCTCGCGTACTTCGGCGGAGGGCAAGGTCAAGACGGTGCTGGCGCCCATCGCCCGTGCGCTCGCCCCACGTGGGCGACTTGTCGTGGTGCAGTCGACCGGTCACGACCCTGGGATGGAGATCGTGCGAAGGATCTGGCCGGGCGATGAACCATTCGCCACGCCGCGCCACATGTTGATCAAAGAGCTCGAGAAACAACTCAACGCGGGAGGCCCGAAGCAGTTCTACTTCGAAGGCGAGAACGATTCTCAGGCGTTGTTCAGCTATCACATGCATGCGATGCCCAATGAGGTGACAAACCGGCTGAGCACCTCGACCGCCTTGGCGGCGTGGAACGCGGCCGTGTACGTGGCGCAGATTGACGACGATCGCGTCAACGTCGCCATGCACGAGGGCGACTACCTCACGGTCACCAACGACGTCGTGCTCAAACACGGAGGCCTCTGGTTCCAAGACGAATCGTTCGTCGTCGTCCGCAATCCCTGACGATCACGACGGTTGGGGCGCTGCGTTCGACCCACTGATCGAGCTCGGGCAACGAATTGACAGCGCGTTGCGTTCGGCTGAAAGGATGACAGCTTGCATGTCGTGTTGGTTCGTCCCGAGATCGCGGGCAACACCGGCAACGTCATCCGGTTGTGCGCCAACGTCGGTGCCTCGCTGCACCTTGTCGAACCGCTCGGGTTCGTGATGGAAGATCGGCTGCTGAAGCGCGCCGGGCTCGACTACCACGACCTGACAGAGGTCACCGTCCACCCCGGGGTTGCGGCATGTGTGCAAGCGCTTGGTGAGAGGCGGCGATTCCTGCTCACGGCCGGCGGTGCGATTCGGTACGACACAGTCACCTTTGATCGCGACGACGTGCTCGTGTTCGGCTCGGAGACCAATGGGATCTCACAGCTCGATGCTGAGACCGTTGCGCCCACCGAGCGACTGCACCTGCCGATGATGCCCAATAACCGGAGCCTCAATCTTGCCAACACGGTGGCCGTTGTTCTGTACGAAGCCTGGCGTCAGGTCGAGTTCATCGGCTCGAGTGATACCGATGGTGTCAGGCACCATTTGTAACACTGAGAGGCCCAGCGGATAGGTCAACGTCGACGTAACGATTGGTCGCCTCGCCTATCGGCTCGGCTTCTTACTGGAACGGTTTGATCGGGTTCTCGCCGGCGATGATCCGGTCGAAACGATTGCGCATGTTGTCGATGCTTTCGGCGTGGGTGATCACGTAGAACTGGTTGGCGAGCACGGCGTCACGAACTTGGACGGCAACATCGCCGGCGTCGAGGGCCTCGCTCTGGAGCTGCTGTTTGCGCCTCGACTTGTACTCGACCATCTCGGCGGCCTGCTGAGGAGTGAGTTCGTAGGCAAGCCGTTCGGGCACGTTGCGAGCTGCGGTCGAGATGTTGGTGCGCACCCAACTTGGGCATAGCACAGAGACACCGACGGGGGAGTTCTCGGCGTCGAGCTCGAACTTCAGTGTTTCACTCAGCGCGATGACAGCCGCTTTGGAGGCGTTGTACGGTCCCATCCGAGGCAGGTGGTACAGACCTGAAACCGAGGCCGTGTTGACGATGTGACCTTCGCCCTGTCGGGTCAAGTAGGGGAGGAATGCTCGAATACCGTGGATCACGCCCCACAGGTTGACGTCGAGCACCCATTCGAAATCGCGCTTGGGCAAGTCCGCAATCGTCAGCCCGCGGCTCCCGACGCCGGCGTTGTTGCAGACGAGATGGACAGCACCGAATCGCTCGATCGTGGCTGCAGCGAGCGCTTCAACGTCTGACTCGATTGACGTGTCGGTGACCACGGCGAGCACGTCGGTATCGGTGGCCATCAAATCGGACGCAGCTGCTTCGAGCGCTGGTCGTTCGATGTCAGCCATCACGACTCGCATACCGTCGGCAGCGAACCGCCTGGCGAGCGCCAGTCCGATCCCGGAAGCGGCACCGGTGACAACGGCGACCTTGCCGACCAGGCTTTCCATCGCTATGCGAGGAGATACGCGGAGTGCAGGAGATCCGGGTTGTCTTTCAGCTCCTTGGCTGTTCCCGAGTACCGAATCTTGGCACCCTCCATCACATACGCATTGGTCGCAAGCGCAAGCGCTACGTGTGCGAACTGCTCGATCAGAAGCACACCCGCACCCGAGTCGGCGACTGCCGCCAGCGTCGGTTCGAGGCGCTTGACGATGATCGGGGCGAGACCCAGCGAGAGTTCATCGACCAGCAAAACCTTCGGTCGCGAAACGAGCGCTTGGGCGAGTACCAGCATCTGTTGTTCGCCGCCCGACAGCGACCGACCTGGCTGGTCCCAGCGCTTCTCGAGTTCGGGAAACAGCGACAGCGCATATTCAAGCCCGCTCTTGGCGGCAGCCTTGTCGAGCGTATAACAGGCGACGGCGAGGTTGTCCTCGACCGACAGATCGGTGAGTAGCTTGCGTCCCTCCGGAACGACCGCCACGCCCGCCGACCGCACCCGGTCGGGTCGTAGTCCACTGATCCGGTGCCCATCGAGTGTGATCGAGCCGGTCGTCAGTCTGAGTAGACCGGCGACCCCGAGTGCGAGGCTCGACTTTCCGGCACCGTTCGGGCCGAGAATCGTCGTTACCTGACCGAGCGGGGCAACGAGCGACACCTCTCGAACAACGGTCCGCCCTGCACGCGCCACCGAGACGCCATCGATAACCAAACCTTCAGTCACAACGACACGTCCAAACCGAGGTAGGCAGCGAGAACCCGCTGGTCATTGAGCACCTCGTCAGTGGGGCCACACGCCAGCAACCTGCCGAAGTCAAGCACGGCTGTCCAGTCACAGCATTGTCTCACGAGACTCATGTCGTGCTCGACGAGTATGACGGTTGCGCCTGCGTGGTCCGGAATCTGTCGAATCACGCTGCCGAGATGCTCGCTCTCAGCCTCCGGAAGGCCCGCTCCGGGCTCGTCGAGCAGAATCAGTTTGGGTGTTCCGACAACGGCTCGCGCTACTTCGACGAGTCGACGTTGGCGGGGCGAGAGGGTGCCAACTTTGTCGTAAGTATGGGCACCAAGGCCGACGAACTCGACGGCGTCGAGCACGAGCGTTCGCGTCGACGACCGGTCGTGCTTGCTGGTGTGTTCGAGCACCGTGAGCACGTTGTCAAAGACCGTCAGCGATTCGATCGCCTGCTCGGTCTGGAAGGTCCGGCGAACACCCCAACGCGCCCGTCGAAAATCCGGCATCTCGAGCAAGTCGACACCATCAACGTCGATGGTTCCGGACGCCGGGATGACGAACCCTGATAGCACGTTGAAAAACGTCGTCTTTCCGGCACCGTTCGGGCCAATCAACCCGCACGCACCACCCGGAAACTCGACGGACACTCCGTCGAGCGATAGAACGCCACCAAATCGGACGGTGAGATTACTGATGCCGATCACTCTTTGATGCCCGCTTTGTTGAGTTGTGCGCTCGTGATGAGCAGGTTGGCCGTCAGCCCGATTCCGAACAAAATCAGGCTCCAACGATCCGAGAAGCCCCACTTCTGGAGCAGTTCCGGGAGCACGGCGGCGAGCAGTCCCGACACGATTCCACCCCAGAGCGAAATCACTCCGCCCATCACGACGACGGCGATCAGGATGATGTTCTGCTCGACGAAGAATGGGAACGTCGATGGGGATTTCACGTGAGCAGCGAGCAGCCCGCCGGCGATACCGGTCATGAAGCTCGCCAGCGCCCACGCCCACAGCTTGTACGTGGTCGTGTTGACCCCGGCAGCGAGTGCTGCAGCTTCGCTCTGTTTGATCGACGCCCACGCTCTGCCAGGTTTGCCGACGAGGTGCAGCAGCGCCAGTAAGTACATCACGACCATCACGACGAGCACGTAGCGGTAGTAGCTGAAGTCCGATTCGGCGATGTCGGGACGGCGCATCTCACCGCGGTTTGTGACTTCGAGCACGAGCCCCTTGAAACCGGGTCCGCCGTTCGGGAACTTTGCCTCCGACAGAATCACGAGAAACCCTGCGGCTGACATCAGCGTGATCAGCGACAAGTAGATCCCGCTCAGCCGGAGTGCAGGGAGTCCGAGGATCACGCCGAAGACCGTCGTGATCATCGCCGCGATCAGGATCAGTAGCGGGAACGGCAAGTCCGTGGCAAACGACAGCCGCATCGTGATCCAGGTCGACATGCCGTATAGGGCCATCTGGCCCAAGGCGACGAGGCCGACTCGGCCATACAGCATGCCGGTGGCGCCGGCGACGATCGCAAGAATCGCCGCGCTCGTGAAGTTCTTGACCCAAAAGGTAGAAGTCAACGCTGGCATTGCGAACATGGCGATCGCCAGCAACGCTGCACCGATCGCGGCGCGTTTGATGTTGCGTTGACTGAACAGGGTCGGAGCATCTGCGTCTGGTCTGCCGGCGATGGTCGAGACGTCCGACCCATCCGTGACGGCGCTCATCGAGTTGATCTTCCGGAGATCACGAGGTTGCGTTTCCGGGCAAACCACAGCAGTGCGCCGATTGAGACCACGTAGGCCGTTGTCTTGCGGTAGTTCGATGGCCAATCCCAGGTCGACGCGTTGAGTTCGGCTTCGACGACACCAATCGCGAAGGCGGCGAAGAATGCGACCCAGAGATGACGTAGTCGACCGACCAACACTGGCGCCAGCGATGGGATTACGAACCATGTCATCAGTACGACGTCGAGCGAACCGAACAGGTCGACGAGCAGCAGTCCGACGATGCCGCACAGGATTCCGGAACCGAGCCATGCGGCGGCCTCGACCCGACGTACCGGTATTCCGAGCATTGAGGCAACCTCACGGTCGTTGGCGATCGCTCGCATCGCCGTGCCCATCTTGGTGCGCTTGAGATAGATCGTCACTCCGGCCGCGACCACGAGGGCGAAGACCACGGCAAGCACCTGTGTGTATGTGATTCGAGCGTCGAACACACAGTCCTTACCTTCGGCGTTACAGAACCACTCGATCTGTATTCGACGAGTTCCCGTCGGGAGACGGAAGACTCGAGCGTCCTCCGTTTTCCAGAGGTTGAACATGAATCCCAACAGAATCAGGGCTAACCCAAGGGTTCCCAACATCTTGTTGAGGTCGTCACGGTTGGCGTAACGGGGGGCCAGAATCACCCCATAACCAAGCGTGATCAATGCACAAAAGGCAATACAGATCAAGTAGGCGACCCAGTCGGGAGCCCATTCGTTTTCAATCGTGCTCCACGTGAGGCTGGCACCGAAGGCACCGATTGCACCAAAGGAAAAGTTCAATACACCGGTTGTCCGGTACAGGACGAGTAGTCCTGTACCGGACATGGCGTACACGGCTCCGAAACCCAACCCCGACATGAGGAAGGGAAACAGTTGATTGGTATCAAGCATGTTACGTTGGTTCTCGGAGCCAGCTGGATGTCGTTGCTCAGCCGTTCTCGCCGAGACCCTCGGATATTTCTGCTGCTCGGGTCTGAATCAGCGGGTCGTCGAGTTCGGCGATGGCGAAGCACTCCTCGGTCTTGACCATCTTGCCGAGTGTGGAATCCGGCACGACCGTGATGTCCCAGTTGTTCGGGATGTGCAACGGCAGGTCGCCGAAGTACCACGGCTTGCAGAACATGTCGGACTCGAACCTCGTGATTCCTACGATCGCTTCACCCACACTCTCGCGGGTGAACTCGGCGTCGGCACCCATGCTGAGCAATGCGCTCGTCATGATCCTGCCTGTCAGGAAGCCCATCTGGCCGAATGAGCCGAGCGGCTGGCCGCCGCCGAACTCTTCGCTGATCGAGGTGTACAGGCGAGTATCGGGCCCGTCCTTGTCGGTCGGCTCGAACTCGGCGTTGATCAACAGCTTGCCATCCCAGTCAGGGCCCACTGCCTGCGCAACAGATCCGTCATTGGCTGGCGTCGCTGAACCCCAGATGACGTCGTCGATGACGCCCTGGTTCTCGGCAGCGACCATCAGCTTGATCATTTCCGGAGGTGTGAACGTCAGGGTGACGCCCCCGCCCTCGCCAGCTTTTGCAACGATGTCGAGGATCACGGTATCGGCGTCGGAGATCGGCGTTTCCACGAACACACTCTCGTAGTCGAGACCCTCCTGGGCGGCCAACGCCTCGACACCGGTGTTGTTGTACTCAGACCCGGGGGCGGTGTTGGTGACGGCGACCATCTTGCCGGCCGCGCCGGCCCGCACAACGGCCTGAGCCGCACCAAGAGCCGAGTAGTGCGGGCCCATGTTGACGGCAGCCACGTTTGGCAGCCCGAAGCATTCGGCTGGCACACCGGCGATGATGGCGTAGATGCCCTGCTCGGTGTAGTAGTTGCCGTTCACCGGGCAGTCGAGGATCGACGTACTGCCGGCAAGGGCGACGACATTGTCGCTCTCGACCAACTTGGCCGCCGCTGCACCCGCCTTGGCGGGGTCGAGTTCGTCGTTCTCGACGATGTACTCGATCGGGTGGCCGTAGATCCCACCGTTTGCGTTCACGCAGTCGAAATACGCCCTGGTCTGATTGGTGATCAGGTCGAAGGCGATGCCGGGAATCGCCGTGACGACCCCACCGATCTTGATCGCGTCGCCGCTCGCCGCTTCGCCAGTACCGAGACCACACACGCTCTCGCCGTCGGCGCTCATCTGCGATGCCTCGCCGCCCGCTTCCGGTGCGGTGTCCTCAGCCGTCGGCTCCGCAGACGCGGTGTCCTCGGCGGTCGGTTCAGCTGTCGGTTCCGCAGACGCGGTGTCCTCGGCGGTTGGCTCAGCTGTCGGTTCCGCAGACGCGGTGTCCTCGGCGGTTGGCTCGGCGGATGCGGCCACCGTGTCTGCGCTAGCAGTTTCTTCGTCATCGCCGCCACAGGCAGCGAGCACTAGGGATGCTGCAGCGAGTGCAGCACCGTAACGTCGAAGTTTCATGTACTTCCCCCTTGTCGTGGTTATCACAACCACTCTGCACCGTTACGGTGACCGAGCAGCGATGATGTTTGCCCCAAGTGGTGTCGGAGTTGACACCGTGATTGCTCGGAAACGTACAAGTCCAGACACGTCCGGTGCAAGGCAATCGACCCCCGACGGACATAATTTCTTTTGCAACGGAACTGTTCTCCCGTGACGAACGACGTTGATCGACTGAAGATCGGTTGAATGCAACACTCCCCGGTGACCAGTTCGACGATCTGAACTGGCACTGTGTGACCAAGCCGCGTTCAAGATTCACCGTTCATTTTACCTTTCCGACTGGAGCACCATGAAGACCAGCATCGACCGAATCCTCACAACGCATGTGGGCAGCCTGTCTCGGCCGACCGAGTTGCTCGACCTCATGAAGGAACGTGAGCATGACCGGCCGTACGACAGGGCTCGCTTCGATGTGCTTGTGACCGAGGCTGTCGCAGACCGCGTCCGCCAGCAGGTCGAGAACGGGATCGACATTGTCACCGACGGTGAAATGAGCAAGGTCAGCTTTCTCGGCTACGTGAAGGATCGCCTCGGCGGCTTCGAGGTCGAGGCTGGCAGTGGCGGTCTGGCCCCGTCGTGGCAGGTCGAGGTCGATCAGTTCCCTGAGTACTACGCCGAGTACCTCGGGAAGTACTCCGCCGCGGTGTCGCCGCTTCGCCGGCTGATTGCCCGCGGGCCGATCACGTACATCGGCCAGGATCTTCTACAGACCGATATCGCCAACCTCAAGGCCGCCTGCGAAGGCCTCGACGTGACCGAGGTCTTCATGCCGTCGTCGGGACCGAGCGGATTCGGACGTAACGAGTACTACGCCACGCAGGGCGAGTATCTCGCAGCTGTATCGGAAGCGATGCGTGAGGAGTACCTGGCGATCATCGACGCCGGCATGATTCTGCAGGTCGACGATCCGTGGCTGATCGAGTACCTCACCGACCCGACCCACGATTGGGACGAGCGGGTGCGCGGCTGCAACGAGCACGTCGATGCGCTCAATCACGCGCTGCGTGACATTCCGCTCGACAAGATCCGGCACCACACGTGCTACGGCCTCAACCACGGACCGCGCCTGACCGACGTGCCAATGAGCAAGGTGGCGCCGTTCATGATGCGGGTCAACGCCGGTGCGTACTCGTTCGAAGTCGCCAACCCTCGCCACCAGCACGAGTACAAGATCTGGGAAGAGACCAAGCTCCCCGACGATCGTGTGTTGATCCCCGGCCTGATAGGCCACGCAAACAACTACGTCGAGCACGAAGAGTTGATCGCCGAATACATCGTCAAGTACGCCAACATCGTCGGCAAGGAGCGCGTCATCGCCGGTGCCGATTGCGGTTTCTCGTCACGAGCCTCATACAAGCCAGAAGTCCATCCGACTGTTGTGTGGCCGAAGTTCTCACACCTCGCTTTGGGCGCCAAGATCGCCTCCGAACGACTCTGGGCCTGAACGCGGTCAGTCGGGCGAACAGGTCATTCGGTACGGTTGATCCATATGACGATCAGGGTCGCGCTTGCTGGTGCCGGGGCGTTTGGGATCAAGCATCTCGACGGTTTGGCGAACATTGACGGCGTCGAGGTGACGTCGCTCGTCGGGCGGACGCTCGACAAGACCAGAACCGTCGCCGAGCGCTACGCAATCGGTCACGTCACCACCGAACTTGGCGACTCCCTCGAACGCGACGACGTCGATGCGGTGATCCTGTGCACGCCCACGCAAATGCACGCGGAGCAGACGATCGCCTGCCTCGACGCCGGCA
>JANPLQ010000099.1:0-81304 GCA_031422395.1 Ilumatobacteraceae bacterium
GTTGCGGAAGTACAGGCCCTTGTCGTCGTAGCTCGTCAGAGCCGGGCTCGTGTTCGCCGGGCTGAACATGGTGACGCCTGCGGCCGAGATCTGGTCGATCACGGTCAGCGTCACGCCTGACGAGGCAGCACCGATGATGGCGTCGACACCCTCGCCCAGCAGGCGGGTGGCGGTGACGGTTGCGGTGTCGGTGCTGGTGTCGCCCGAGTCGCCCTGCGAGTACTCGACATCGTTGCCGAGAACGCCGCCAGCCGCATTGATTTCGGCAATTGCGTACTCAACGCCGGCGAACTCGGGTGCACCGAGGAATGCGAGGCTTCCGGTCTCAGGAAGCAACGAGCCGATCTTGAGCACGTCGTCGCCTTCACGTTCGACGCCTACCGGCACGAGATCGACGATCGTCGAGGCAGGAGCCTCGGCGGTGATGAGCGTCTCTTCATCCGAGATGCGGTTGGTCTCGTCGAACGTCAGCACTGCATACGAACCCTTGAGGGGCTCGCCGTTGCCGTTGAAGTCGTGCGGGCCTGAGATACCTTGGTAGTCGGGGTCGCCACCGGCTTCGATGATTGCCAAGCAATCGGCGTACGTGCTGCACTGCTCGCCGACACCGGTGATGCCAACGATTTCAGCTGCGTGAGCCGAACCGTCGGTGCCGGCCATCTGGACCGCCAGGGCGATCACGATTACTGCGTCATATGCCTCGGCGGCGTAGTTGAAGTCCTCAAGCGGGTCGTTTCCGGCGGCCTGCCAGAACTCGTCGACGGCGGGGACCCAGGCTGAAACGTCCGCACCTTTTGGTGTCGTGCCCTTCATACCTGCGAGTTCGCCACCAGTGGTGGCTGGCTCAGTGGTGGCTGGCTCTGTCGTCGGCGGATCGGTCGCTTCGACCGAAGTCTCCTCGACTGTTGGCTCGTCGGCGGCTGGCTCGTCGTCGCCGCAAGCTGCGGCAACGAGAGACAGGCCAACGAGCAGAGCGCCTACACGGCGCACACGTGAATTCTGCATGTGTTGTTCTCCCCCTGGTTTGGTGAGGCGGGATTGCCTCGCCTGTTAGGTCGCTACAGCGTAGATGGAATTTGTGTGCCTGTACAACCATTCTTTAGATCGGATGATTACGGTCGCGTTGATGGTTGGTGTCGATCCGTTCACCATTTTGGGTCTTGAGCGCACCGCAACGGTGTCAGAGATTGACGCAGCTCGCCGATTTCTCGCCAAGTCGGCGCACCCAGACCACGGTGGTTCCGTTGCCGAAATGCAGCGAATCAACGCCGCAGCCGAGGCCGCCAGGGCTCTCGCCGACGTCCGAAGTCCGGTCGAATCGGTGGGTCAGGTCAGTCAGGACCATCCGTCGTTCACGATTGAAGCGCTACCGGTGCAGGCCTTCGAGGCGCTCATCATCGTTGCCGACCTGCTTGGCGAGTTGATCGACGATGACCCGCCATATCAGTTGGAGGTATTGCTCGGTGATCCGTTGCCGTGTTGGTGTCGACTCTCGATCGTGCCGGATGCGGGAGCGAGCACGGTCAGTATCGAGGTCGGAAGCCAGCCAGGTGATCCTCCTATTGATATCGATTCGGTGCGTGACGCCTGGATCGTCGCCCTGAACTCACTCGATTGGAACGCTCTCGACTGATCCCGTGATGGTGAAGGTTCGCCCGGTTCGGTCGGGGTCGGCAGGTAATCGGCGACGAACCGTTCCGCCGGTCGCCGATCGTCGCTGACAGCCTCAACTTTGCGGCAGGAAACACGACGTAATTCGTCGTTTCGCCTGCCCCAAACCACGGGTCAGAACTCTGTGGCAGCGATCACTACGTTTGTCGTCGTGATTCCTGCCACAAAGTTTGGGGTGCGTGTTGAACGGGGCTTGTTTCGGTCACTGTCGAGCGTTCGACTCGGTCGCATCGAGGCGAACATCGCGAAGTTACAGATGGGTTGCAGCAGCAGCCTTGGTAAGGCGGTCGCGAAGGGCATGCCCGATTCCCGTCGCCGGTGGCAGCACGACGACTAACGCATCGAGCGCGGCGCGATCGGCGGCTCGTAGATCGTTGTACAACTCGCGTGCAGCAACGACGAGGTCATCGTTGCGATCGAGCAGATGGACATGCTGGCCGTTACCTCGACGGCGCCCGATCTCGTGGTCTGCCTCGGCGCCATTCCGGACCAGCACCACCTCGCAGTCGGGTGCGTAATGCGATGCCAACATCCCGCTCGTTCGACTCGGCCCGGCCGCTCCGTGTACCGGCGCCTCGAGAATCCGACTGATTTGATCGGCGGTGATCGCGCCCGAGCGCAACACCTGAGGAGGGACGAAGGTGAGGTCGACAATCGTGCTCTCTACCCCGACCGGGCATGGTCCGCCGTCGAGGATCACATCACGGTTGGGATCAAGCAGAGCACCGATATCGGCGAACACGTGGTCGGCGCGTGTCGGGCTGACCTTGCCGAACCGGTTTGCCGACGGCGCTGCGAGGCCGCCTCCGAAGCGTTGCAGTAGATCCAGCGTCATTGGGTGACTTGGTACACGCACCCCGACAGTTGACCGCCCGCCGGTGATCGCGTCAGCAACGCGGCGGCCGCGGGGGAGCAACATCGTCAACGGCCCCGGCCAACAGGCGTCAGCCAACGAGAGCGCCTCGTCCGATAGCGAGGCGACCCAGCCATCCACGTGGTCCAGGTCGAAGACGTGAATGATCAGCGGATGGTGCGTCGGCCGACCTTTGATCTCGAAAATCCGGTCGATAGCGGCTGGTTGTTCGGCGTCTGCAGCGAGGCCGTACACGGTTTCTGTCGGGATCGCCACCAACCCGCCGGCTCGAAGTCGTTCGAGAGCAAGACCGACATCGGTCGTAATCAGCTCAGCTCGGGATTGCATCAATGAACTCGAGCGCGGCATGGATGAAGTCGAATGACTCGGGCGTCGCGAAGTGGTCGGTGCGGCGAAGGATCTTGAGCGTCGCGTCTGGCAGGGCGGCGACCAGCCGGTCGGCCGGAAGCACGAAGTCTTGATCGCCGACCACCACCAGAACCGGGCAACTTACGCCAGCGAGCAGCTTCTCCGTAATGGGCTCGGCCAATCTGCAACGCAGTACCGCCGCTAGGGCGATCGGATCATTGTCGGTCTGGGAGGCATATTGGGAGAACAGTCGAGCACGGTTGTCGTCGGCGTCACCGTAACCCTCGACGGCGTCGATGATCCGCTGGGTCGACTCGTCGTCGCGTTCGAACACATTTTGTCCGATCCCGGCGAGCACGAGCCGATGGAAACTGCCGGGATGACTGATCGCAGCCCGAAGCAGCGTCATCGCCCCCAGTGAGAAACCGACAGCGTCAACCGGTTCGGCAGGAAGCGCAACGAGTACACGTTCTGTGAGGTCGGCGTAAGCCTCGACCTGGTGGGGCTTCGGCGCGTTGCCGTGCCCGAGCAGATCGACACCGATCACAGGTCGACCGGCGTCGGCGAGTAGTTCAGCAAATCCCGAACGCTGCCACGTCGTAGCGAATGATCCGCCCCAACCGTGCACCAGCACGACGGGGATGGTCGAGGGGATCGTCGAGGGGAGAGTCGAGGGGATGGTCGAGGGGTGAGTCGAGGGGTGATCGGAGTTCGACATGCCCCGCCAGCGTACGCGCCCCGGCACGCCGGTTAGCCTGTCGCCGCTACTCACGACGGCGATTTGTCAACAGTCGGATCAGGACCCACAAACGATGCGCATGCTTCAGAACAACTCAGGCCACGACCTGACCAGCAACACGACCAGCAACCCGACCTACGACCTGACCTACAACGACGTGTTCATGGTGCCAAGCCTGTCGTCGGTCGGCTCGCGATTTGCGGTCGACCTCACCACCCCCGACGGAATCGGCACGACGATTCCGCTGGTCGTCGCCAACATGACGGCGATAGCAGGCCGACGAATGGCGGAGGTTGTTGCCCGCCGTGGCGGAGTGGCCGTGCTACCTCAAGACATTCCGACTGACGTCATCGAGACGGTGGTCTCATCGGTCAAGAGTCGCCATACGTTGTTTGAGACCCCGATCACGCTGTCGCCTTCGAACACGGTCGGCGAGGCGCTGAGCTTGATTCACAAACGCGCTCACGGCGCCGTGATCATTGTCGACGGCGACGATGTTCCGGTTGGAGTGTTCACTGAAAACGATGCCGCCGGATTCGATCGATTCACACAACTCCAGCACGTCATGAGCACCGAACTCGACACCTTGCCATTCGACATCACGCCGGAGGCAGCATTCGATCGCCTCAATGGCGCTCGCCGGGCGCTCGCTCCCGTGGTCGACGTCGGCGGGCAATTGATTGGTCTGTTGACCAGAATCGGTGCGTTGCGTTCCACCATCTACCGCCCGGCCGTCGACGCCGAGGGCCGGCTCCTGATCTCCGTCGCTGTTGGAATCAACTCCGACCCGGTTGGCCGGGCCGCCGAGCTGGTTCGAATGGGTGTCGACGTACTGGTGATCGATACGGCTCACGGTCATCAACGCCGGATGCTCGACGTTGTCGAAGCTGTACGTGCTGCTTGTCCGGATACTCCGATTGTGGCCGGCAATGTCGTGACTATCGAAGGGACCCGTGAGCTGATCGAGGCTGGTGCCGACATCGTCAAAGTTGGCGTTGGTCCCGGCGCGATGTGCACAACGCGCATGATGACCGGTGTTGGTCGTCCGCAGTTCTCGGCCGTGGTCGAATGCGCCGACGAGGCGACTCGACTCGGCAAGCACATCTGGGCTGACGGCGGCGTTCGGTTCCCTCGCGATGTTGCACTTGCGTTGGCGGGCGGAGCCGCCAACGTGATGTTCGGATCGTGGCTGGCCGGAACCCACGAATCGGCTGCTGACACGCTCCGCGACACCGACGGTCGGCTCTACAAGGAGAGTTTCGGAATGGCGTCGAACCGCGCCGTCAAGAACCGTACAAGAGCGGAAACCGATCTCCAGCGAGCCCGCAAAGAACTCTTCGAGGAAGGCATCAGCACGGCCCGGATGTATCTCGATCCTCTTCGCCCTGGCGTTGAAGACATCATCGACCAGGTCGTCGCCGGCGTTCGATCATCATGCACCTATGCGGGTGCCCGAACGATCGCAGAGTTTCACGAACGTGCGGTTGTTGGCGTGCAGAGCGCCGCCGGCTACGACGAGGGTCGCCCTGTTGGGACCTCGTGGTGACTGAGATGGTGACTGAGCCCATGCTCAAGACAGCAATAGTTGTTGCGATCGACGGACCAGCTGGAGCCGGCAAGAGCACGGTCGGCAGGGCGCTCGCTGCGCGGCTTGGTTTGGAGTACCTCGACACCGGAGCGATGTACCGAGCGATGACGTTTGCGGCCCTGCGACGAGGCGTCGTGGAGGGTGATCTTGATGAGGTCGCGGCGATGGCACCTGACGTCGATATCCATGTGCTCGACGACCGTGTGACGGTCGACGGGGTCGACGCCACGGCGGTGATTCGGGGGCGCGAGGTGACTGAGGCGGTATCGCAGGTCGCAGCAAACCCGGCGGTTCGAGCTGTGCTCGTTCAACGTCAGCGCGAGTGGGTCAGCGAACGCGGAGGCGGCGTCATCGAAGGTCGTGACATCGGCTCGGTCGTGTTCCCTGACGCTGACTTGAAGCTCTACATCACCGCGTCGCCGCGAGTGCGCGCCGAGCGCCGGGTGATGGAAATCGGTGGGGATGTGAACGAGGTCGAGGCCTCGATCATCGAACGAGATCGCAAAGATACGAGTCGGGAGCACAGTCCTTTGACGGAGACCGATGACGCAATCGTGATCGACACGACCGGATTGACGATCGACGACGTGCTCGACCGAATTCTGGATCTGATTCCGTGAGTAAGCCGGAAACGTTTCTGGCGGGTAACAGCCTCGCAAGCCGCATCTTCTATCGGTTCGCCTGGATACTGATCATCCCGCCAATCCGGTTGTACACCCGGATGACGATCAATGGGCGTGAACACCTTCCGAAGACGGGCGCATTCGTCCTCGCTCCGGTGCATCGGTCGTATGTCGACACGCCGATCGCAGGATGTGTTCGGAGCAAGCGGATGCGCTTCATGGGCAAGGATTCGATGTGGAATAACCGGCAGTTCGGGTGGATACTGTCGGCGCTCGGCTCGTTCCCGGTGACTCGTGGCACAGTGGATCGTGAGGCTCTTCGACGAGCGATTGATGTACTCGTTGGTGGCGATGTGCTCGTGCTGTTCCCAGAGGGCGAGCGCAAGTCGGGTCCGCTGATTCAGCCGCTATTCGATGGTGCCGTGTATGTCGCAATCAAGGCGGGGGTTCCGATCGTGCCGGTCGGCATCGGCGGGTCCGAAAAGGTGATGCCGAAGAAAGCAAAGTTGATCTTCCCGCGCAAGGTCCATATCGAGATCGGACCACCGATCATGCCGCCCTTCACCCCTGAAGGCGAGCGTGTGCAGCGAGTGGTGTACCGCCAGCAGTCCGAACTCCTGCATTCCGAACTTCAGCGCCTATTCGATCTGGCAATGACCAAAGTCCCCTGGGACTATCCCCTCGACTAACGAGGTGCGGGGTCTACAGAGCGAACGCTGCTCGTAGGGCGGCCGCGAGGAGGGGTGGGTCGATCGCGCCGCACAGTTCGCGGGCGGAATGCATCGAGAGTTGGGGGATACCAACATCGACTGTGTCGATGCCGAGGCGCGTTGCGGTGATCGGTCCGATCGTGGAACCACAAGGCATGTTGTTGCGCGACACGAAGACTTGATACGGCACGCCTGCAGACTCGCAGGCTCGTCTGAACAACGCCGCCGTGGTTGACGACGTTGCGTAGCGCTGATTGCTGTTGATCTTGATCGCTGGGCCACCATTGACGAGCGGCCTGTGGGAAGCATCGTGGCGGTCGATGTAGTTCGGATGAACGGCATGCGCGTTGTCGGCGGAAATGCAACTCGACGCGGCGAACGAGCGAAGCAGATCATCGCGGCTGCCGCCACGGGCGAGTACGTGCCGCTCGAGCGTTCGTTCGAGCAGTGGGCCGGCCGCCCCCGTCGTTGATGCAGAGCCGACCTCTTCATGATCGTTAAGCACGCATACCGCCACGGTGTGATTCGGCTGACAGGCAATCAATGCGTCAACCGCCGCCCAGCACGACAACTGGTTGTCGAGTCGTCCGCTGGCGAGCAGCGATCGATCCGCACCCAACACAGCGGCCGGTTGCACGTCGTACAGGCACAGCTCCCAGAATGCCGGGGTGTCGCAGCCCGCTTCGTCGGCGATCCAGCGAGCGAACTCGCCAGCCGAAGCGTGGCCGGTGGCCCACACCGGCTGCATGTGTTGCTGTTGGTCGAGTTTGAGCCCGTCGTTGACGGCACGATCGAGATGCACGGCCAGTTGGGGAACCCGGGCGATCGGTCGATCGACGTTGACGAGTGTGGTACTGCCATCGGCGAGTGTAAGACGACCGGCGATTCCGAGGTCACGGTCGAGCCACGAGTTGTTGAGAATCCCACCGTAGACCTCGATATTGATCTGCTTCCAACCAACCCCTCCGCTATCGGGGCTCGGCTTGACCCGAAGCCCTGGCGAGTCGGTATGAGCTGCGACGAGACGAAACGGAGCATCAGCCGCAACGCCGGCAGGTGCACGCCAGGCGACGATTCCACCATCGCGTGCAACGAACCCATGGGAAGGTAGTTCGGCCCATGATCCGCGATCGTCGACTTCGGTGAACCCAGCCGCGGCCAGCCGTTCGACTGCAGAAGCGACAACGTGAAATGGCGTCGGTGAACGGTCCAGGAACCTTCGCAGGTCATCGATCGCGTCAGTGTTGATGTTCATGTCAGCCCTTCTGGTGGAGGCCCATCGGAAGGCCGCTGTTGCGGAGATGTGCCGTCTCGTTGATCGTGAGGATCGATCGCTGACCGCCGCGTCCGGCCATCACGCGGTTGATCGACGTGTAGTTCGGATAGAAGAATCCCCGCTGATGTGCCGCCAGTCCGAGCACGACACTGAGATAGAGGTTGATCACCCCTGCATGGCAGACGATCATGACCCGCTCACCGGGATGCCGATCGATCAACTGCTCGACCGAAGCCGTCACCAGTCGCTCGAATGGTGCAATAACGGCCGGGTCGCTCCACACGCCGGTCGTGACCTCGTGGAATCGCGGATCGCCCGAGGCACGCAGTTCCTCGACCGGCACGTATTCCGACGAGTCGCGGTCGAACTCGGCGACACCGTCAACGGTGACGATGTCGAGCCCGAACCGGTTGGCTGTCGGCCCGGCTGTTTCTTGAGCGCGTTGGAGTGGGCTCGAATAGATCGCATCGATCCGCTCAGAACTGAGATACTCGGAGAGTAACGTCGCTTGGGCATGACCCTCCGACGTCAGTCCAGGATCCGCATGTCCCTCGGTCAATTCAATTCGTGCCGGAAGTGCATGACGAACCAACAACAGCTCCACGATCGGATAGATAAGCAGGTATGACCAGGCGCACCAAGATCGTGGCGACAATCGGCCCGGCGAGTGATCAACTCGACTCGCTCGAGAACGTGATCAGAGCCGGGGCTGATGTCGTCAGACTTAACCTCAGCCACGGTCCGATCGATGAGCATCTCGAGCGACTCGCACGAGTCCGGACGGTTGCCAAGACTGTCGGTCGTCCAATCGGAGTCTTGGCTGATCTGCCGGGCCCCAAGGTCCGCGCAGGCCGGTTCCCCGATGGCGGTGTGGCTCTGACTGCCGGTTCGTACACCCGCCTGCGGGCGGGTAACAACTTGAGTGACGCGGGAACCATTTGGGTCGACTACGAAACCTTGATCATCGATCTTGCGGTCGGTGATCGGATCATCCTTGGCGACGGTGCGATCAGTATGCGAGTGATGGAAAAAGACATCGATAGCGCCAACGCCATGATCGAGACGGGAGGCCGGACGCAGGGTCGACCTGGAGTGCACTTACCGTCCGAGCGGCTGCGGCTGACCACACCGACGGCGGAGGACCTTGTTCTCGCTGAGACCGTCGCGTCAGCCGGAGTCGAGTTCCTCGCGGTGTCGTTCGTGCGCTCGGCAGCTGACATGGTCAAGGTCAGAGCAGTCGTCGGCGGTCGAGCGGAACTGGTCGCCAAGATCGAAACCAGCACTGCCTTGGCGAACCTCGCTGAGATTCTCGAAGTGTCCGACGCGATCATGGTCGCGCGTGGTGACCTCGGAATCGATTGCCCGCTGGAGGACGTCCCACACCTGCAAAAGGCGATCATCCGCCGGTGTGTCGAATACGGGATTCCGGTGATCACGGCGACGCAGATGTTGGAGTCGATGGTGACTGCACCGTCGCCCACGCGCGCCGAGGTAAGCGACGTCGCCAATGCAGTGTTCGACGGTACCGACGCGTTGATGCTGTCGGGTGAAACAGCGATCGGCCACGATCCGGCGTTGGTAGTAAAGACGATGGCCACGATTGCGGAGCGCGCCGAGGTCGAAGCGAGCTATCGCCAGTGGGCCGATCATCTCGGTCGGATCCAGAGGGCCAAGTGGGAGTCAATTGGCGATCGAGTCACGGCCGCACTCACGCATGCCGCCTCGCAGGCCGCCCACGATGTCGGTGCCTCGGCGATTCTGTGCTGCACCAGTTCAGGCCGCACCGCCAAAGCGATGGCCCGATTCCGCCCCGAGGCGGCGTTGATCGCCTTGTCGCCGAATCCACGAACAGTCAACGCGATGACGCTCTCGTGGGGAGTTGATTCGGTCGCCGTCGACACGTACGCATCGACTGACGAGATGGTTTGGCATGCCGTCGAGCGATCGGTGCAGGAGGGTCGCATCTGCCCAGGCGACACCGTGATCGTGCTCGCCGGTTCACCGGGTCGGGCCGCCACGACTGCCGCGGATGTGCTTCGAATCGTACGCGTCCAGTGACCTGTCCACCCGTTTGGTCAATCTCGACCGGTGCCGTCGAAGAAGCCCATATTGTGCTGATTCACGGCTCCCTCGATCGGTCAGCGGGACTACTCAAACTCAGTCGGCGTCTTGACGATCGGTTCCATGTCACCCGCTATGACCGTCGCGGGTATGGGCGCTCGGCACCGTGCACTGGGCCGTTCGGGTTGGATGCCCAGATCGACGACCTGATCGACGTCCTCGCGCCCGGACGTACCGGCTGGAAGCCGGTCATCGTCGTTGGTCACAGCTACGGCGGCAACGTTGGCTTGGCGCTTGCGGACCGGCGGCCCGATCTCGTCGCTGGAGTCGTGACCTACGAATCACCGCTTTCGTGGGAGAGCTGGTGGCCGGGCAAGTCAGCTGGCGGAGACGCCATGGCTTGGATCGACGACCCCGCTCAGGCGGCTGAACAATTCATGCGACACCTGATTGGAGACGAACGTTGGGAGCACCTGTCGCCAGGCGCTCGCGCAGCGCGACGATCGGAAGGGCCTGCGATGGTTGGCGAACTTGTCGACCTACGAGCAAGACCTGCGTGGGACCCGGCTCACATCAAGGCGCCCGTGTTGGCAGTCCACGGTCAGCTCGGTCTCGCCCATCATCAGCGAGCGATGCAGGCACTCGGAGAGCGTGTCGGCGATGTGGAAGTGACGGTGATTGCCGGGGCACGCCATTTCGGGCCGAATACGCATCCGAACGAAATGGCCGACCTCGTAGTCGACTTCGTCGACCGTCGTGTTACAGGTCGTGTGACAGATGGTGTCGGACACCATCGGTAACGCTGATGATCAGGGCGATAGCAACCGTCGCTGTGACTGTGACGAGGACCAGTGAACCAGTCATCCCGAATGCCTCGTAGAGCTGACCGCTGGCGACCACGGCACCGGCGCGGGCGATCGTGCCGAACGAGTTGCTGATCCCGATCGCACGACCCCTGGCCTCGGGTGCGGCTTCGGTCACCAAGGTGAGTGAGGCCACGAAGGCGTACTCGAACCCGGCTAAGAACACCAGCAGGCCGATCACGGCGACCGTTGGCGACTGACCGGAGACTGCCATTGCGGCGACGCCCGCACCGACCAGCAGGAGCCCAGCGATCACCGAACGGCGGGCACCGTGTCGGTCGGCGATCATAGCGACTGCCGATGATGACGCCAGCTCGACGGCGCCGAACCCGGCGGCGATCAATCCGAGGCCGGCAGTCGACACACCATGCGCATCGTCGAGCCAGGTGCCGGACACGACGAGGATTCCGATTCCCGTGGCCGCAGTTGACGCTGAGGCCAACATCGGAGGCCAGGCACTCGGCGGCAACCGAACCTTGAACGTCGGAGTTCCATGAAGGACTGCTGGTTCGCTGGCGGCGACGGTTACTCGCACGACGAGCGCAGCCAAAGCACAGGCGACCGCCAATGCAACATACGGCCCGCGCCAACCGACCCACCGAATCAGCAGCGCCAGGATCGGGGCGCCGACCAGCAGCGAGATTGCCCACGACGTCTCGAAAATCCCGATCGCTCGGCTACGTCCCCGGTACGGAACCCGATGCCCGATCCACGCATGGCCGGCGATCGTGAAGTGATTGACTCCGACGATCAGAACAACGAACGAAACAGCAAACGTGGTGACCGATCCGGCAAGCGCGATCAATGAAGATGCTGCAATCGCGATCAGTCCGAGCTGGAAGAACCGTCGCTCATGGCCTCGATCGAGTGCTCGCCCGGTGACGACTGTGCTGAATCCACCCAGTTCGGCGACACCCATCACACCGGTCATCGTGCCGGTCGTGGCACCGAACGCCCGTTCCAGCGTTGGAAGGAACACCCCGACCCATCGCAACGCGAGATTCGACACGGCCTTGGCACCGGTCAGGACGCCGAGTTCGGTTGACCGTGAGAGTGACCTCACGAATCACGAATCGCGTGTCGTTGAGATTTCGACGTCTTTACCGAGGAAGGAACACGTTGTGTCGACTTGCACACCAGCCTCGCGAACCTTGTCGGCGCACTCACTCAACGACGACCGCTGGGTCCACACGATGACGGCGAGCAGACCAAGGATGACCGCCAAGGCGGCCTTCTGAGCCATGGTCTTCATGAGCCACGCAGCTCCGAGAGCCAGAACCGCCAACACGACGACGACCAGCATGGCGATGTTCTTGGCGGCACCGAGCGTGAGAGCGAGCATCATGTCACGATACGTTGAATCGGCTCGTAGCGTGAGGAAATGGCAGATCAGCCGATTCAGTTCTCGTCCGGACTTCCAACCACGGTGCTCCCAGAAGCTGATGCAGCCCTCCGACATCAATTGTCGCAAGCAGCATCTATGTCTGCAGCAAGTCGGTCGGAGGCAAGGACTGCGATTGCAGCCATCGTGGCAGCCAATCCTCGTTATCTCGACGGTTGGGCTGCCCTCGGCGACGTCGGTCGCGACGTAATCGAGCGGTACACGGCATACCGCGTCGGGTATCACCGTGGACTCGACACGCTGCGCGCCAACGGTTGGCGCGGTTCCGGCTATGTGCGCTGGGCTGCGCCAAGCAATCACGGGTTTCTTCGCTGCCTGCTCGGGCTGCACCTGATGGCCGCCGCGATCGGCGAATCCGATGAGGCAGAACGCTGCGCACAGTTCCTGCTTCAGCTTGACCCGAGCGGCGTTCCTGGGGCAGTGCATTCCTCGATCCCTCAGTTGTGACCGTTGTGGCTCCTACTTCGCAGCGGGCGTTGGCAGGTGTCGTACTCGTTGGCGGTGCAAGCCGTCGGATGGGGGTTGACAAGGCGCTGCTCGAGGTTGACGGTCAGCCGATGGCCGTTGGCGTTGCTTCAGCCTTGGCCCAAGCAGGGTGCCATCCTGTTTGGTGTCAGGGTGGCGACGTGGCTCTGATCGGCACGTTGGGGCTCATGCATGTGGCCGACTCCAAGCCCGGTGAAGGGCCAGTCGTGGCGATCCGTGATGCGCTCAGACACTCGGTCGAACATCATGATGGAGCCGACATCGCGGTCGCAGCGTGCGATCTTGTCGATCTCACGGCCGAGGCGGTCAGCATCGTGATCGACCCTTTGTTGAGTGATGCGATTGTGGTTGTGGCGGTGGCCAACGGAGGGTCTCAACTCCTCGCTCGCTGGTCCGTCGCCTCTCTGCCGCGCCTCGATTGGTTGATTGGGGAAGGGGTCCGTTCGTACCGAGGCGCGTTGCGCATGCTGCATGCCCATGAGGTCGAGGTGCCGACTGCCGCTGTCAGGAATGTGAACCGACCCGATGATCTGGATATACGGGAGGCCGATAGCCTCGCCAACACGATGGCCATCCAGGAAATCACGGTTGACGAACTTGCTGAACGGATCGTCGGTGGCATTCGTCTGATCGATGTGCGCCAACCCAGCGAGTACGCCGAAGCCCGCGTCGCTGAGGCAACGCTGATTCCGCTCGGCACCGTACCCGACAACATCGACGCGTTTCGAGGAGCAGGACCGACGTACGTGATCTGCAAATCAGGAGCTCGCAGCATGAAAGCCTGCGAGTTCGTTGCCGCTCACGGCATCGATGCGATCAACGTTGCCGGTGGAACCATGGCGTGGATCATCTCCGGTCGCCCCACAGCGACTGGCATCGCGTGAGCCAGCAAGTGAGTCATCGCTGGATCGACCAGCAGGTGGATCTTGAGGCCGTCATCGATGAGCTGCTGACCGAGCGGCGGTACGCAATCGACACGGAATTTCATCGCGAGCGGACCTACTTCCCGGCCCTCGCACTAGTCCAGTTGGGTTGGGCAGATCAGCTGATCCTGATCGACCCGCTGGCGGTTGACATCAGGGCCTTGCGGCGGTTGTTCGAGTCCGACGTTGAGGCAGTCTTCCACGCCGCCCAGCAGGATCTCGACGTGCTTACTCACGCTGTCGGCGTCGTGCCGACACGATTCTTCGACACCCAAATCGCTGGGGGATTTCTCGGATACGGAACACCGTCGTTGGTCTCGATCCTGAACGGCGAGCTCGGTGTCAATCCCCCAAAGGGCGACCGGCTCACCGACTGGCTCCGACGTCCGCTGTCCGACGCACAATGCGAGTACGCAGCATCTGACGTCGCCTATCTCCTGCAGCTTCAAGACGGTCTGCTTGACCAGTTACAGGGACTCGACCGCCAAGCATGGGTCACCGAAGCGTGCGAGGAATTGGGCCGGCGTCCAACGAGCGGATTCAATCCTGATGACGCGTGGACCCGCCTGAAGGACGTTCGGGGCTTACGCCCGAGGCCGCGAGCGGTAGCCCAGGCGCTCGCCTCGTGGCGCGAACGTACGGCCATGGAGCGCAACATTCCTGTTCGTCAGGTGCTTCCCGACCTTGCCATATTGGGAATCGCCCAACGCCAGCCGTCGACAGAGAAAGAGCTCGCGCAGGCACGCGGTGTTGACGAGCGCTTCAGCCGCGGCAAGGTTTCCTTACAGATTCTGGAAGCCGTGGCGGCGGGCAAGCTCGCTGATCCCCCGGATGCCCCGATTGGTGGCGAGGACCTCGAACGTGACCTCCGGCCAGCCGTAGCTCTCGTCTCGGCATGGGTCAGTCAGGTTGCCAAGACCGAACGGGTCGATACTGCGATTCTGGCAACTCGCTCGGACCTCGTCGAGCTTCTGGCGGAGGATCCTGGCGCTCGGTTACTGCACGGCTGGCGATCGGAGCTGCTCGGTGACGGGATTACCAGACTGCTCGATGGCAGCGCAGCGCTGACGTTCGACAAAGGCCGCGGACTGCGACTCGTCAACGTGCTCGATGGTTGAGGGCTGTACCTCGAACCTTGCGCCACAGCGCATCGAAAACGGCGATCGGGTCGGCTGCTCGACTGCCGTACGAGTGAATCGGGCGTCGTTCCCCGACGGCCTGGTTGAAAATCACTCGTTGCGGCACGGATGGTGACCAGATCGCCTCGCGGCCAACAATTCTGGCCAGTTCCTCGGTCCGTCGTTCAGCCTCACCGGAAACCGCCGGGACGCGGTTCAAAATCACGCCAGCCAGTTCAAGATCTGGGTTGGTGGCATCCCATACGTCGTCGATCAGGTCGGCCACCCCGCCGATGCCCCTCAGACCGAGTGCTGACGGCTCGACAATCACGACTGCGTGCCGCGAGGCCGTCAGCGCACTCCGGGTGAGGTTGCCGAGCGACGGTGGACAGTCGATCAGGATTGCCTCGTACCGGTCCTCTACGGCCTCGAGTGCCTTTCTGAGGCGCTTCGATGTCCCGGACTCCAGTTCTTGCAATGAGGTCGTGCTCGGGAGCACGTCGACCAGCTCGGACCATGTTGAACGCTTGATTACCGCCTTGGCCGTGGCACCACGGGGAGTCAACACGTCGGCGACCGTCAGATCGAGGTCGGATGGGTCGAGACCAAGCACCCATGAACTCGACGCCTGCGGGTCGAGGTCGACCACCAGGACGCGACGCCCGGCGGCTGCTGCCGCTGAAGCGAGTCCCAGCGTGACGGTCGTTTTTCCGACTCCACCTTTCTGGTTCAGGATCGCCAATGTCCGTTGCACAACGCCAATCATGCCACCGCACAACTCAACTCTGCCGGTAGAGTGGCGCTCAATGTCAATTCTCTAGCCTCGTGGGAGCCCTGTCGTGAAGAAGGGTCGTCATCGCCGCTTCGAAGAAGCGCGAAAGCTGAAACAATCTGGACCTGGGGCCTTTGACCTCGGGTTTGGTGACGTGTCCGTTGATCGTTCTCGGGACACCCCGAGTAACGAGGAGGACGAATACGCCGCATTGGCGGAGAAATACGGCGTCACGTTCGACGACGACGACGACACCGACGACTAACCCTGCGTCCAAAGCCCTGCATCTGAGCGCTCCGGCCAGTCATCGCCGGATCGTTGGGTGGGGGAGTGGGGTCCAATGTTTTCGTTCGAGTTCGGCCGCCATCATGCGATAGACGTTCTCGCCGATCAGCTCGACGATTTCGTCTCTCGACGACTGATAGACGGCCGAATTGCCGCTGAATGCCTCCGGCGCTTCGGTACACCACCAGTGAAACTCGTTGCCACCTTCGCCCCAATCACGACGTTTCCATTCCCGCAGCTTCGATGTGACGTGGCCGCTGTCATCGGTGTTGTGTTCGAGTCGGATTGGGACCTGCCAGCAAACGTCCGGTTTCCAATCGAGGGGTCGTTGATCGGCTTCGACTGCAGCGATATGTAACGCACACCCCGCACCGCCTTCGAAACCGGGTCGATTCAAGAAGATGCAGGCGTCGTCGACGAGACGCGTCACGGTCGGTCGGGTTCCATCCGGATCTGCCTCGCCGGGTCGCAGGAATCCCCCTTTGATTGCTTTGGCGTGGAACTGCATGTGCCGCGGCGTGAGTCGTACAAACGCGCTCACCACGGTCTGAACGTCGGCATCGTCGACGAAGTGTGCCCCGTAGCTGCAGCAACCCTGAGCCATCGACTCGGCTGGTGCGTCGAGGATGCCTTGGCAACCTTCCCCGTAGATACAGCGATGATTCGAGCGGAGGTAGGTGGCATCGAACATCCATGTCCGTTGCTCGTCAGGATCCTCGAACGAGATCCACTCGTGCATGTCATCTGCCCTGTTCGGAGCGGAACCCACAACGCCGCACGATACAGGTCATCGGTAGGCTTGGCCGACTATGACGACCGGGATCACCGCCGATCAGCTACGCCACTCCTTTCTCGACTTCTTTGCCGCTAAGGCGCATGTCGTGGTTCCATCGGGCAGCTTGATTCCGCACGATCCGACGTTGATGTTCACCGTGGCCGGCATGGTTCCGTTCAAGCCTTACTTCGTTGGCGACGAGAGTCCTCCGTACTCACGCGCAGTGAGTTCGCAAAAGTGCGCCCGCGCCGGTGGCAAGCACAACGACCTCGACGACGTCGGTCGCACCAAGCGTCATCTCGTGTTCTTCGAAATGCTCGGGAACTTCAGCTTCGGCGACTACTTCAAGAACGAAATCATCCCTTGGAGTTGGGATCTCGTCACCGGTGACGTCGGTTCAGGCGGTTGGGGCTTCGACGGTGATCGCATGTGGGTCACCGTTCACGAGTCCGACGACGAGGCCGAACAGATCTGGCACGAACAGGTCGGTATTCCGCTGACCCGAATTCAGCGACTCGGCGACAAAGACAACTTTTGGCAGATGGGCGACACAGGGCCATGCGGACCGTGCTCGGAGATTCACATCGATCGAGGTCCCGCGTTCGGACCTGACGGCGGGCCCCTAAATGATCCTCACGGCGATCGATTCATGGAATTCTGGAATCTGGTGTTCATGCAGTACAACCAGTCGCCAGACGGTTCCCGAACATTGCTCCCAAAGCCGTCGGTCGACACCGGGGCAGGCCTCGAGCGGATCCTGGCACTCAGACAGGGTGTCGATTCCGTGTGGGAAACCGACCTGATGATGCCGCTGATCGAGATGGCGCAATCGGTAACCGGTAAGTCGTACAAGGTCGGCGAGTACGACGATCGCGACAGCTTCGCGATGCGAGTGCTGGCCGAGCACGCCCGTTCATCCACGATGCTGGTCAGCGACGGCGTGTTCCCATCGAACGAGGGGCGCGGGTATGTGCTGCGCCGGATTCTTCGTCGCGCCGTCCGGTTCGCCTTCCTGCTCGGCACCGAACAACTCGTGATGCCACGCCTTGTCGAAACGGCTATCGACGTAATGGGTAGCGCCTACCCTGACGTGATCAAGAACCGCGATTTCATCGTTGGCGTCTTGACCCGCGAGGAGGAGCGATTCCGCCACACACTCAAGACCGGTCTCGGGATTCTTGATGACGAACTGGAATCGGGTTTGGCGCTGTCAGGCTCAACCGCATTCCTGCTCCACGATACGTACGGCTTCCCGCTCGAACTCACCCAGGAGATTGCGGGAGAACGCCAGATCGACGTCGATCTCGTCGGTTTTCAATCCGAAATGGATGCCCAGCGGCAACGCGCCAAGGCCGGCCGCAAGGGCGTCGATACCGACGATGGTCAGATCGAGCAGTATCGGGACGTCGTCGACCAGTTCGGGATCACCAAGTTCCTTGGCTACACCGACAACGAATCCGAAAGTCGAGTGTTGGCCGTCGTTCCTGCCGGTGGCGAGCCGGGGCAACAGGGCATCGTCGAAATCTTCCTCGACCGCACCCCGTTCTACGCCGAGAGCGGCGGTCAGGTTGGCGACACCGGAACGATCACGACCGAGACCGGAACGGCCGACGTGCTCGACACCACGTTCGCGCTCCCGAACCTTCGCCGCCACACTGCGAAAATCACGACAGGCTCGATCGTCGGGGGCCAGACGGCGATGGCGGTGATCGACGTCGAAAGGCGGAATGCAATTCGCCGCAACCACACAGCCACCCACCTACTCCACTGGGCCCTGCGCAGCGTGCTCGGTGGGCACGTCAAGCAAGCCGGCTCGCAGGTCGGTCCCGACCGATTGCGGTTCGACTTTTCGCACTACGAATCGGTGACACCGGCCGAGATCGACGAGATCGAGCGTCTCGTCAACAACGAGACACTCGCCAACGCCCGGGTGAGGTCGTTCGAGACAACCAAGGCTGAGGCCGAGTCGTTGGGAGCGATCGCCTTCTTCGGTGACAAGTACGGCGACATCGTTCGCGTGCTCGAAGCCGGGGTGTCAGTCGAACTGTGCGGCGGCACACACGTCAGCGCCAACGGTGACATCGGTCTCGTCAAGGTTGTCAGCGAGTCCTCCATCGGATCGAACCTGCGACGGATCGAAGCGATTAGCGGGGCGGCCTCGGTCGAGCTGCTGCAGCACGACGAGCGGATCATTGTGCAGGTCGGCCACCTGGTCGGATCATCGGGCGGCGATGTCGTTGCCGGCGTTCACCGCAAACTCGACGAAGTCAAGGCACTCCAGGATCAGGTCAAGCAGATGCGTGGGCAGTTGGCGACTGGTCGCGCGACTCAACTGGCGGAGTTGGCCTCCTCCGGAATCGTGGTCCAGCGGGTTGACGGCCTCGAACCGGCCGACCTCCGTGATCTCGCACTGGCGGTCCGCCAACAGCCGGGAATCCGCCGTGTCATCTTGATGGGTGAGACAGGAAACGGTGGCGTCAGTCTGGTGGCGACCGTGCAACCCGACGAGGGCATCGTTGCCGCCGATCTCATCAAGGATGCCGCCCGTGCGGTTGGTGGTGGGGGCGGTGGCAAAGGCGACACCGCCACGGCAGGCGGCAAGAACCCTGAGGGTCTCGACGAAGCGATGTCGATTGCATTGGCGGCATCAGGGGCGTGAACGGGCCCGGTGCTCGTGCACCCGGCATTCGGGCGCTGGGGGTCGATCCTGGATCGAAGCGGATCGGCATCGCCATCAGTGACCGGTCAGGAACGATTGCCTCTCCACTGATGGTGTTGCAGCGCAGCCGCTCGTTGGGCCACGATCTCCACGAGATCGCACGAATTGCGAGACACGAGGAGGCGGACGTGATCGTCGTCGGCTTACCGCTCAACATGAACGGCAGCGAGGGTCCTGCTGCCAAAGCTGCCATCACCGTGGCCCGCCAATTGGCTACGTTGGTCGACGTGCCCGTCGAAATGCATGACGAACGCCGAACGACTGTCACGGCAGACCGAAGTATGATCGAGGCCGGGTTGAAGGCCCCGGCAAGGCGGCAACTGGTCGACAAGGTGGCTGCCGCGGTGATGCTGCAGTCCTGGCTCGATTCGCGTGCGAGTCGAATCCGATGAGCATTGTCGGTGAACCAGAGCACGACCAATGGTCGTCTCGTTGGGAGGCCGACGCGTGGGACGAGGTCGCAGAGGTCCCCGTCGTCGAACCACTGCGTCGACAATCACGGCCGGTCAAATGGATCGTTTGGCTGGCTTTCGGGTTGGCCGTCGTACTCGTGATCACTGCTGGATGGGTCGGTTGGTGGTACCTCGGTCGGGTCAACCCAGACGGACCACCCGGCGAAACGGTTGCGTTCACCGTGCTCGACACCGACACTGTCGATTCCTTGGCCGCCCGCCTGTTCGCAGAAGGCCTGGTCGAAGACGCCTCGGTGTTCAGTTGGTACGTCGGCGAGAAAGGCGGCCTGGAAATCGTTCCCGGGTACTACGAACTCCCGACCAACGACCACATGGGAAACCTGTTGGCGAGCTTGCGAACCCCCCCTGGACAGACCTACATCCAGGTCACATTCCCCGAGGGTTTCACAATCAAGCAGATGGCCGAGCGGCTGGCCGAGACGCAGCCTCGACTCAGTGCTGCACGGTTCATCGAGGCAGCATCGTCGGCAGCGGTCGTGTCTGCGATCGCGCGACCCGCAGGTGTCACCTCGCTCGAAGGGCTGCTGTTCCCCGACACGTATCGAATCTCCAACGCCGACAACGAAGCTCAGATCGCGACCCGGATGGCTGGGTTGATGGAACGGGTCGGCAACCAGGAGGGCCTTGACGAGCGAGCTCCGCTACAGGGGCAGACACCGTACGAGATCTTGATCATCGCCTCGATGATCGAAAAGGAAGCCAAACTGGCGGAGGATCGACCAAAAATCGCCAGGGTGATCTACAACCGACTGTTCATCGGAATGCCGCTCCAGATCGACGCCACCCTGCTGTACGGCCAACCGCCAGGTTCGTCGCAAACGGCGTTACGAACGGTCGACACGCCCTACAACACATACATGCACCTAGGGCTGCCCCCGACTCCGATCGCCAACCCTGGTCGTGCTTCGATCCAGGCAGCGCTCGATCCGGCGCCGAACCCGCCATCCGGCGATCAAGTCTGTCAGGAACTTCCTGACCCGACGTCCGGATGCATCTATTTGTTCTACGTGTTGGCCACCGCCGAGGGCGGGCACGCTTTCGCCGTGACGAACGAACAACACGAAGCCAACATTCAAAAGGCGCGGGAGGCCGGAATCCTTGACTAACCAGATTTCGGGTGACACCCGTCTGGCCGCCGTAATCGGGTCGCCAGTTCGTCATTCGCTCTCGCCGACCATTCACAACGCTGCCTTTCAGGCGAGCGGGCTCGATTGGCGATGCTTGGCATTCGAGGTTTCGGCAGGCAACGCCGCCGAGGCTTTGGTTGGAATGCGGGCGCTCGGGATCTGTGGCTTCGCCGTCACGACACCCCACAAGCGAGATGTTGCGTTCGCGGTCGACGACGTCGACGTGGCCGCGGCGACGCTCGAGTCGGTGAACACTGTGGTCTTGCGCGAGGACGGAACGACGTTCGGAACGAGCACCGACGGAGCCGGATTCATCGACTCGGTGCATGCCTCTGGGGTCGATTTGGAAGGTGCCCGAATAGTCGTCTTGGGTGCCGGAGCGGCAGCGCGGTCAATCATTGACGCGTTAGGACGGTCTCAGGTCGCGGATATCGCGATCGTCAACCGCACCGAATCGTCCAGTCAGAGCGCTGCCGGCTTGAGCGAAGTCGCACGTGTCGGCTCGATCGGCGACATTGCAGACGCAGACCTGCTGGTGAACGGGACGTCGATCGGAATGGGGACTGATCAAGTGCCACTCGATGTCGGCCTCCTGAGACCAGATCTCGTGGTCGCCGAGATTGTGTATCACCCGATCGAAACGGCCTTGCTGAGAGCGGCTCGCAACATAGGATCGGTCACGATCGATGGGCTCGGGATGCTGGTTCATCAAGCGGTCCTGCAACAGCAGTTGTGGACCGGCATCCGCCCTGACCCGGGCGTGATGCGGGCCGCCGCCGAATCGGAACTCACCCGCCGAGCTAGCTGAGTCGTCCGCTCGATGCCGGGCTCAGGGCCGATAGTGTCGCCACGATGCTCCGTTACCTCACCGCTGGCGAATCTCACGGTCAGGCGCTCGTCGTAATTGTCGAAGGACTTCCCGCTGGCATGGAGATCACCGTCGAGGAGATCGACGTCGAGATGAGTCGCCGTCGTCTCGGGTACGGGCGCGGCCCGCGTCAGCGTTTCGAGGCCGACGAGTTGACCCTGATCGGCGGTATCCGTCATGGTCGCACGCTTGGCTCGCCGGTCGCCATCCAAATCCGGAACTCCGAGTGGTTTCGCAGCGACAAGTGGCACGCAGAAATGTCGCCGGCCCCTGGTGTCACCAAGGACCCATTGACCCAGGTTCGCCCAGGTCACGCTGATCTCGCAGGCATGCAGAAGTACGGGTTCACTGACGCTCGTGACGTGCTGGAGCGTGCCTCGGCGCGTGAGACGGCGGCCCGTGTCGCAGCCGGTGCACTCGCCAAGAAGCTGCTCTCATATCTCGGCGTCGAGATTATTTCTCACGTGATTCAGATGGGCTCCGCCAGGGTTGCGCCAAGCGTCGCCCGACCCATGCCGGCCGATCTCGAAGCGGTTGACTCATCTGAAGTGCGGTGTTTCGACGCCGATGGAACCGAAGCGATGATCGAAGCGATCAAAGCCGCCGCCAAAGACGGTGATTCGCTCGGTGGGATCGTCGAGGTACTCGGCTATGGCGTGCCAATCGGACTCGGCTCGCACGTTCATTGGGACCGCAAGCTTGATGCCCTGCTTGCGCAGGCCCTGATGTCGATCCAGGCTGTCAAGGGCGTCGAGATCGGTGACGGATTCGAGGTCGCCGGCCGACTGGGGAGTGAAGCCCACGATGCGATTCGTTGGAACCCAGCCACCAGCACGTACGACCGGCTCAGTTCGCTGGCCGGCGGTGTCGAAGGCGGTATGACCAACGGTGAATTGCTGGTCGCCCGCGCCGCGATGAAGCCACTCGCCACGCTGAACAGACCGACACTCGAAACCGTCGATACGGCAACGAAGCAGTCGGCCGTGTCGTTCAAAGAACGCACCGACGTCACTGCGGTGCCTGCGATGGGGGTCGTTGCAGAGACGATGGTCGCCTTGGTGCTCGCTCAAGAAGCGCAACGCAAGTTCGGCGGCGATTCTGTCGGCGAGTTCGTCCGCAACGCCGAAAACTTCCGAGCCGGCCTCTAGCCGAACTGTCTGCGGGTAACGGTCGGTGGGCTGATATGACGCAGACACAAGCGGGAAGAGGGCGCCATATCGTGTTGATCGGGCTGATGGGCTCCGGCAAGACGACTGTTGGAGAGATTCTCGCCGTTCGGCATGGTCGTGAGTTGTTCGACTCCGATCGCCGGATCGAGACTCTCACCGGTCGGACTGTGAAACAGATTCTCGCCGACGAGGGTGTTGATGGCCTCCGTCGCTACGAGGGCGAGGCGTTGCTCGATGGTTTGGCACACAGCGAGCCCGCTGTGATCGCTGCGGCTGGTGGAACGGTGCTTCGAGAGTCGCTTCGCCGGGCGATGATCGAAGCTGATGCCGACGTGGTTTGGCTGAACGGTGACCCGACGATGCTGGCAACGCGGGTGCCCGGTGGCCAACATCGTCCTTGGATCGAGACCGATCCGGACGGCACACTGCAACGTATGTTCACGGAACGTCAAGCGCTGTACCGCGAGGTAGCCGATCGGATCGTTGCGATCGACGGGTTGACAGCCGACGAAATTTCCGACCTGGTGTGGAAATGAATGACATTCGTCGCGTCCTGGTGCCGATCGAAGGTCGCCAGTACGAGGTCATCGTTGGCCATGGGGCGCTCGCCGAGCTTGAAGCAGCTATCCCGCGGTCAGCCAGGAGAGTCGCCGTCGTCACCCAACCCGCGATTCCGGTGGCGATCAGCCTCGAGCTCCCGCACGAGGAGTTTCAAATCGGTCCGGGCGAACAACATAAGTCGATGGAGACCGTGCTCGAACTGTGCCGGGGTTTTGCGCGCATGGGGCTGACGCGCAACGACGTGGTAATCGGTGTCGGCGGCGGAATGGTGACCGATGTGGCAGGTTTCGCCGCCGCCAGCTATCACCGAGGGATTCCCGTCGTCCACGTCTCGACCACGCTGCTCGGGATGGTCGACGCGGCGATCGGTGGCAAGACTGGCGTCAACCTGCCAGAGGGCAAGAATCTTGTCGGGGCGTTCTGGCAGCCGAGCGGCGTGATCTGCGATCTCGACACCCTCGCCACGTTGCCTGATCGCGAACGTCGTTGCGGGTTTGGCGAGATGGCCAAGTACCACTTCCTGACCGGCGATGACCTGTTGGCGATGAGCCTGACCGATCGAGTCGCCCGGTGCGTCGAGATCAAAGCTGAGGTCGTTGCCTCCGATGAACGCGAGGGCGGTCGTCGCGCAATACTGAACTACGGTCACACGTTGGCCCACGCCCTGGAGATTGCCACGGAACACAGACTGGCCCACGGTGAGGCAGTTGCGATCGGGCTGATCTTCGCCGCCCAACTCGGGAACGTGCTTGGTCGAATCGACGATCAACGGGTCGAGCAACACCTTGTTGTCGTGGGTGAGCGGTACGGACTCGATACGCGGCTGCCGGCAGGGCTCGATCCGAGCCACCTGATTGAACTGATGCGACGCGACAAGAAGGCGGTAACTGGTTTGACGTTCGTGCTTGACGGCACCGAGGGTGTCGAGTTGGTCGCCGATGTCGATGATCAGCCCGTGCTCGACGCCCTTGCGAGGATGACGTGACGAACGAGACCGTGACGATCGAGACCGAGCGATTGGTGCTGCGACGTTGGCGCGACACTGACCGCCCGATATTTCATACGCTCAACCGTGACCCGATCGTGATGGCCACTATCGGTCCAGTCATGAACCGAAGTGATTCTGATGCCTTTATGGATCGAATCGAGCGACGGTTCGACGAGAACGGTTACGGATTGTGGTGTGTCGAAGTGCGTGGCGAGGCGATCGGTTTCACCGGATTCATGAAGCCGTGGTTTCGCGAGGGTGTCGAAATCGGCTGGCGGATTCGATCTGAGCGTTGGGGGCAGGGGTACGCCCCGGAGGCGGCGAAGGCATGTCTGCGACATGGTTTCGACGACTTGGGTTTCGAGGAAGTGATCTCGTTCACTGCTGCCAGCAACACGAATTCGCGCCGGGTGATGGACAAGATCGGTCTGATCCGTGACATGCAAGGTGACTTTCTTCATCCGAGCGTGCCGGAGGGCAATCCGCTGCAGTTGCATGTGCTGTATCGGCTCACCGCGGCGCAGTACCGTGCTGTGTCGTGACGACGCAATTGGCAACAACAGTGCTGCTCCTACACGGACCCAACCTGAACTTGCTCGGCGGGCGCGAGCCCCACATCTACGGCACTGACACGCTCGACGACTATGTCGCCTTCACCGTCGCCGCCGCCGAGCCGTTCGGGCTCACCATCGAGTCACACCAATCGAACATCGAAGGTGAGCTGATCGAGCATATTCATGCTGCGCGGGGCCGTTGTGCGGCGATCATCATCAACCCCGGGGCGTTCACACATTACGCGTGGGCGATCCACGACGCGCTGGCTGCCTTCGACGGTCCCAAAGTCGAGGTCCACATCTCCAATCCGAACGCCCGCGAACCATGGCGTCACACCAGCGTGATCGCCCCAGTCGCGACCGGATCAATTATGGGATTTGGTAAAACGGGCTACGAGCTGGCGGTTCGGGCGGTCGCAGCAAAACTCGCAACATGACGGCAGCTGCACTTGCACCGATCGGCTATGCGAGCCGCGCCGATCAACTCCGCAACCGTATGCCCCGGGGGACGTCACTCGCCTTGACCAACTTGGTGAACGTTCGCTGGCTGACCGGATTCGCCGGATCGAACGCAATGGTGGCGTTGTTGCCCGATCGGTTGGTGTTGGTGACGGACCCACGGTACCGCGACCGAGCGATCGCCGAACTCGCAGCAGCCGGTGTCGAGTGCGACGTCAAGGTGGGTGCCACCCAGAACGATCAGCAGGAGATGTTCGTGGCGTTGTTCGACGGCATCGCGACCGTCGGTGGAGAGGCTCGATCGTTATCACACGATCGATGGACCGAGCTTGCCAAACACCTCCCGATGACCCCTGCCGACGGGTTCGTCGAGGACGCCCGCCGGACGAAGGATGCCGGCGAGATTGCCCGGATCGCGAGAGCGTGCGAGATCGCCGATCAGGCGCTGGGGGCCGTTGTCGTGATGCTCACGGAGCAGCCAACCGAGGCGGATATTCGCGATGAACTCGAATACCGAATGCGACGACTCGGCGCCGACGGCCCGAGTTACGAAACGATCGTGGCCAGTGGCCCAGAACACGCCGCCCGTCCACATCACCAAACGGCGGCGCGCACGATCATCGAAGGTGACACGGTCGTGATCGATGTCGGAGCGCTGGTCGACGGTTACCACTCCGATATGACCCGCAGCTATGTGATCGGAGAACCGACCCCAGGGCAGCGGGAGGTCTATTCGTTTCTACTTGGCGTTCAGCTCGCGGGCCTCGACGCCGTAACGGCCGGCGCCGGCGCCTGTGATGTCGACGCGGCATGCCGTAACCGGGTCGAGCAGGCCGGTTACCTCGACTGGTATCTGCATTCGACGGGTCATGGCGTTGGCCTGCAAATCCATGAAGATCCGTTTGAATCGCCCACATCGACGTTGGAACTTCGGGTCGGAGACGTCGTGACCGTCGAACCTGGCCTCTATCGTGTTGGATTCGGCGGTTTCCGCATCGAAGACCTCGTCTTGGTCACCGAGCATGGCTGTCGAATCCTCACCGCATCGCCCAAGGACACGCCATGCCTTCCATCACCACCAACGACCTGAAGACCGGTATCACGCTCGAACTCGACAACGGGCTATTCCAGGTCATCGAGTTTCAGCACGTCAAGCCGGGCAAGGGTGGCGCGTTCGTGCGCACCAAGCTCCGCAACCTGAAGACTGGAAACGTGTTCGACCGTACGTTCAACGCTGGTATCCGCGTCGAACAGGCGATCATCAATCGTGACGAGATGCAGTTCCTGTACCGAGATGGTGACGACTACGTGTTCATGAACAATGCGACCTACGACCAGTTGCATGTTTCGCCGATCGCACTCGGAGATGCCGCCGACTACATGGTCGAGGGCATGGTCGCCCAAGTGGCCTTCTTCAACGGCGAAATCATCACCGTCGAAATCGCCGCCTCCGTCGAGCTGACGATTGCGGTGACCGAGCCGGGGCTGCAGGGTGATCGTTCCTCTGGCGGCCGCAAGCCGGCAACACTCGAGACCGGCAAGCTGGTGCAGGTTCCGTTGTTCATCGAGATCGGTGATCGGATCAAAGTCGACACCCGCTCCGGCGACTACGTCACCCGCGTGTGACCATGCATCGCCCCGACGAACGGTCCGACGCCCGCGAGCGGGCGTTGTACCTCCTCTATGAGGCTCATTCCAAGGGGATCGCTCCAGGGGCCACGATCGACCTTCAGGTGATCGAGCCAGACGAGCTCACACAGGAACTGGTGAATGGCGTCGACCAGCATCTCGCCCGTCTCGACGAGTTGATCGCCGCCAAGGCAAAGGGTTGGACGCTGAAGCGGATGCCGGTGCTCGACTTGAGCGTGATGCGTCTCGCCGTGTTCGAGTTGTCCGAACGACCTCACGTCCCGACGGCCGTGATCCTGAACGAAGCCGTCGAACTCGCCAAGCGTTTCTCCACTGACGATTCAGGTCGCTTCGTCAACGGCGTTCTCGCAGCAGTCGCCGCTGAAGTACGCGCCGCGGGTGTACGGAACTAACCGACGGCTCTCGTCTAGCCTCGCCGCCGTGGAGCATGGCGTAGTCGTCAGATACACGGCATGCGCGCTCGCAGGCTGGTATCTGATTTGGCTGTTGGGACCGGCCAGACCGATCGTCAACGCGAGGTCGTTTCCAGACTCCGCGTCGTATCTTCGTGTCGCTGATCGCGGCCCGTTCTCATTCAGATTTTGGTTCGACGAACGTCCTCCCGTGTATCCGTTGTTTCTCTGGCTGTTGACCTCGTCGACGACGGCGGTGGTCGTTGTCCAGTCGGTGTTGTGGGTGGCTGCCTGGATTTGGTTGTGCTCGGTTGCCTGGAATCGGATCCATTCGAGGTACGTGTCGACGGTCGTCATCGGACTGTTGATCGGGGTCGCGGTCCAGGCGCGATGGGGTTTCTGGAACACGTTGATGTTGACGGAGGGGCTCTCGGCCACCTTGATGATCGCGATGGTTGCGGCGTGGTGGCAGTTCGTGGCCGAGTCTGGACGTTTCCGTGCCGTCGTGGCGTGTTCGATCTCGGCGTGCTGGATGCTGATTCGAGATTCGAATGCGGTCACGCTGCTGGTCGTTGCGATCCCGGCGCTGGTGGTGACGATCGCGATCCATCATCGACGTCCGAGCGAGTTCCGGCGGCTTACTCGACTTGCGCTTTCGGTCATGTTGATTGCTGGGCTGTATTCGATCGTGGGGCAACTGTCGAGCAATCGAGGTGAGACTTCATTCCACAACAACGTCGGATTGCGGTGGCTCGCCGACGGTGAGATGAACCGGTTCCTCCTCGCCCATGGACTTCCCGTGAACGACGCGCTGATCGCTCGAACGGGTGGCGACGCCTGGGCCGACGGGGAAGCATTCTTGCGCTCGCCCGAGCTCGCACAGTATCGCCGGTGGGCGCGAGGTTCTGGCCGGTCGGCGGCTGCAATCGCGACCGTGGTCAAAGCTCCATGGTGGATCGACCGGCTGCGGACCGAGCTGCCGAGTTATACATCGATCGACAATGAGGCCTATGACGTGTTCGGCGTGACGAACCGACTTCCGAGCCGACCGCTCGGACTCCTCGATCCGATCAGATCTCCGGCTGCGATTGTGGTTTGGACGTCGATCGGTGTCGTGACCACTGGGGTGGGATGGCGACGAAGACCTGCGCTCGGGCTGTTGTTGGCGTTCTTGCTCGTAGGTGCGATGGTCGATGTGTACTTGTCGTTCGTCGGCGACGCGGTCGAGGTCGGACGCCATCTGGCAGGCCCATTGCTCCGGTTGAGTGTTGCTGTGATCATCGCCGTTGGCGTTGGCCTCGACGCTGCGATCACGCAACCGACCCAAACGAGAGTGATCGACGTTGCTGACTGACTTCGTCGACCGGATCGTCGACTGCGTTCGCCTTCGCGGTGGGTGGATCAGCCGGTGGGCGTGGCCGACGACTGGCGCGGCGCTGGCCTGCCTGGCGATCGTGGCTGTGTTTCGGATGGAGTCGAGCACCCCGAATTACGACCCGCAATATCTCCGGGTACTCGTTGAACGAACGGTGCGATTTGGCGGCTCGTATTACTCGAACGGGATTCATAACAAAGGTCCGCTCGAGCCGTTCGTGTACGAGATCGCGGCGCGAATCGGTGGGCGTGACGGAATGTGGTTCGTGGTAGCGATCTTTGCGCTGCTGGCGGCGCTCGCAGTTGGATGGGCCGTATTCGTGGTCACTGACCGCGCCGGCGGGACTGCACCGGTCGCGGTGACGATGGCGACCGTCAGTGTTGCTCACCTCACATTGTCAGAGGCCGACTATGCGGGAGTGTTGTACGCCCGGAATATCACCGTGGCCCTGCTGGCGTTGGCGTTCTGTCTCGCCGCGAGCGACAACGCTTGGATCAGTCGACGACGTCGGATTGGATCGGTTGCGATCCTGAGTGTTGCCATCGGGTTAGCCGTCCAGACCTTGTTCACGGCGTGCTTCACCGCCGGTCCTGTGCTGGTGTGGGCGATGTGGAGGCGTCGGCGCCAGCGCGTCGACGGGTTCGCAGCATGGGCGCTGATGCCGGGGTTGGCCGCAGCTGCGTTCATGTCGGCACCCTTGTATTTCCGAATCTTCGGCCCGTGGAGAGACTTCGCTGACGGGTGGTGGGTGTACGCCCGGTTCATGAGCGAAGGAACCGGCCGCAGTCTTGGTTCTCAGATCGGCCTCGGGTGGGACAGCATCGTCGAGTACTACCACCAGCGTCCCGAGCTCTTCATCGTGATTCAACTCTGGGTAGTCGTGACAGCAATTCGCTGGAGACGATTGTCGGATGAGGCGCGTGGATTGAGGGTGTTGGTCGGTTCGTGGTTCGTCGGCGGATGGATCGAGATGGTGCTCAGCCAGCGCTACTCGTCGCACTACTACTCAATTGTGGCGGTTCCGACGCTGTTGATGATCGGGCAGCTCGTCGGCGAAGCATCGGCGCCGGCGCGCCAGCTCTTCAATCGCAGCGCGGCGTCACGGTTGCTCCCGATCGTGGGTGCATTGGTCGCCGTCCAGATCGGAGGTCCTGTGCCGTTCTCGGAGGGTCTTTCCGCCGCCGCCACGATCCGATCGGTCGATCAGTTCGAGGCACGCCGCGAGGTTGGTATCGATGGCCGCATTCGTCTGGTGCGTGCGACGCTTGACCTCGTCTCGAAGCAGAGTGACCCACTGTTGATGTGGACCAGCTATCCGTGGCCCTATCTGAATCTTCAGCGTGTGTCGGCAACTCGGTACATCTGGAAGAGTTTCCTGCTTGGGGAGATCTACCTCGGGAACTCCGGCCCCGAATATGTGCTGCCTGGAACCTGGGACCGGTTTCAAGCGGACCTGAATCAAACTGACCCGACTGCATACGTCGTCGAATCGGTGAACCCGGTCGTCGCCGGAACCCCGTTCGAGGAGGTCGTTGCGACGCAGTTCACGACGGTATTCACCGATGACGTGATTACCCTGGCATTTCGGAATGACCTTGCGGAGTGGCTGCTCGAACCGCCAAATCGCCCGGCACCGTTCGTGTCGGCTGCCGCAGGGCCTGGTGTTACCGAGTTGATGATTGGTTCTTGCGCTCGATTCGACGGTCAACTCGATGTCGGCGGAAAGGAGTCGCTCAACTCGTTCGAGTTTGGCGACATGACGGAGCCTGATCATCCAAGTATTGTGGTCGCCCAAACGGCCGGAGGGTCGTTGTCGATCGCTTCGGTCGTTCCTGGTTTTGCCGGTCATGCAGTCACCGCCCACCTATCGGGTGAGTCGACCGGATGGACGCTCGTGGTGGGTGCCAGGGCGGCTGTGTTGGTGATTGGCGATGCGGTGGTCGGGGCAGTCGAACTCGCCCAATCAGGTCCAGTCACGTTGGTCGATGAGCGGGCCGACGCGGGCTTGACCGTCGAGACACAGTCGAATGCCGAATCGCTCGACGGATGTTGACGACGCCAGGCCCACAAATTTCTACGCCTAATCGACAGCGGTGATGTCACGGCAGGCAGTGTCGGGGCTGGAGCGCGCGATGATCGGAGGCGTGGTCGCACAGTTGTTAGTCATCCGGCACGGACAGACGGAATGGTCGCGGACTGGGCGGCATACGGGTCGCACTGACGTGCCGCTGACCGACCAGGGGCGCGACGAGGCTCGGGCAGCGGCAAGAACGCTCGCCGACTGGACCCTCGATCGGGCGTACGCAAGCCCTCTATGGCGTGCCCGCGAGACGGCGCAGCTCGTCGGTTTCGACGATGTGACCCTCGACGACAACCTGGTCGAATGGGACTACGGCGACTTCGAGGGCGAGACGACGCCGCAAAGTCGGGAACGAGTACAGGGATGGTCCGTGTGGAGTCACGAGATTACCGGTGGCGAGTCGGTCGACGAGGTGGGGGAGCGGGCCGATCGGTTTCTTGCGATGTTCGACCACGAGCAGCCAAACGGCAACGCCGTGGTGTTCGCCCACGGTCATCTGCTGGCGATTCTGATCGCTCGTTGGTGTGGGCTTCCGGCAGTGGAGGGTCGTCGATTCGCGCTTGCCACGGCGACGGTGAGCCTGCTCGGGTGGCACCGCGAGGATCGCGTGATTCGGGCTCTCAACCATCGCGTCGGCGACGTGTTGGACCCACCATTCCGCACCTAGCTAGTTGGATGTGGACCTGGCCGGATGTGGTATTGCATCGCTCGATCGGGCGTGCGGGTCGTTGGAGATTCGTTGACGATTCGTGTAAGTCGTGGTCAGATTCGGCGCGCGTCGGGTTTGGTCCGCTAGGTTTCATGATCGACCGTGAAACGAGTTCTGTGAGACTCGTACGGCAGGAGCATCATGAACAACACGAAGCAGGTCCTCGGGCCTGACGACGTGCGCAGGGCTGTGACCCGGATGGCGCACGAGATCATCGAACGCAACCGCGGCCTTGCCGGCGTTGCTCTGATCGGTCTCCAACGTGGTGGTGTGTGGCTCGCCGAAGCGCTCGGAGCCGAGATCGCTCGCATCGACCATTCGATACAGATCGGTTCGATTGACGCCTCGCTATACCGCGACGACATCGGACTGCGACCCGTGACTCCGGGCAGTGTGAGCGATGTCCCGTTCGAGATTGACGGAACCACAGTCGTGCTCGTCGATGACGTGCTCTACACGGGGCGCACCGTCAAAGCGGCGCTCGATGCGATCACCGACTACGGCCGTCCAAGTGCTGTGCAACTCGCCGTGCTGGTCGACCGAGGGCATCGGGAACTCCCGATCCGACCTGACTTCGTGGGTAAGAATCTGCCGACGAGTGCCGACGAGCGGGTCTCGGCAACGGCCGAAGGCGTCGTAATTTCGTGAGACACTTCCGCTCGATCGAAGAAGCCGGCCCGGCCGCGCTGCATCGGCTGCTCGACCTGTCAGACCACATGGCTGAGGTCAACCGGCGGCCCAACCCCAAGGTTCCGGCATTACGTGGCAAGACGGTGTGCAACGTGTTCTTCGAAGATTCGACTCGCACGCGGTTGAGCTTCGAGACGGCGGCCAAACGGCTTTCGGCAGACACGATGACGTTCTCGGTTGGCACCTCGAGCGTCAACAAGGGCGAGAGCCTCCGCGACACGATCGAGACGATCGCCGCGATGGGTGTCGATGCCTTCGTGATCCGGCACAAGTCGAGTGGCGTTCCATGGCAGGTCAGCCAGTGGACGAACGCCAGCGTGATCAATGCCGGCGACGGTTGGCACTCGCATCCGACACAGGCACTGCTCGATTGCTACACGATTCGCACGGCGCTCAACCGACGTCACAGCTTCGACGGGCTCAAGATCGCGATTGTCGGCGATATCAAACACAGCCGCGTCGCACGAAGCGACATTCGTGCCTTCGCGATGCTCGGTGCCGATGTCACGTTGGTCGCGCCGCAGACGTTGTTGCCGCCCGGCGTCGATGTACCGACGACGACCGACCTCGACTCGATCATCGGTCAGCTCGACGTGATCTATCTGCTACGGATGCAGCACGAACGAATGAGCGAGTCGCTCGTGCCATCGCTCCGCGAGTACACGGCACGGTTCGGACTGACCGCCGAGCGGGCGGCTCGGTTACCTGAACATGCGCTGATCATGCACCCCGGACCGATGAATCGCGGGGTCGAAATAGCGGTCGATCCATCGGAACTAGCCGGCTCCGTGATCACGCAACAGGTCACCAACGGGATCGCCGTCCGGATGGCCGTGTTGTTCGACCTGCTCGGAAGCGGCGCAAATCTGGAGAGCGAAATATGAACGGCAGAGTTATGAGCGGCAGAGTGCTGTTGTCCGGTGGCATCGTGTTGGACCAGACGGGGGAACGGCGTTCGGACGTTCGGATCCTCGACGGTCTGATCGTCGAGTGCGGTGCCGACCTGCAGCCGATCAATGACGAGCTGGTGCTTGACGCTGCCGGGTGCGTTGTCAGCCCCGGATTTGTCGACCTGCACACCCATCTGCGTGAGCCTGGCAAGGAGGAGGCCGAGACGATCGAGACTGGCTCGCGGGCCGCAGCCAAGGGTGGGTACACGTGTGTGATTGCGATGCCGAACACCGACCCGACCCAGGATTGCGTCAGTGTTGTCGAGTTCGTGCGGCGTCAGGGGGAGGCGGCGGGGTTGTGCGACGTTCGTCCGAGCGGTTCGATCACGATTGGGCGCGCCGGAACGCAACTGTCGCCGCTCGCCGAGTTGGCTGCAGTCGGGGTGCACCTGTTCACCGATGACGGCACGGGAGTGCAGGATCCGCTCCTGATGCGCCGAGCGCTCGAATACGCCGGCGACCTCGGCGTGGTTCTAGCCCAACATTGCGAGGTCGCCCGCTTGACCGAGGGGGCCGTGATGCACGAGGGGCATTGTTGTTCACGACTCGGGCTTCCCGGTTGGCCGTCGTTGGCGGAGGAACTGATGGTGCATCGCGACATCGAGTTGGTCCGTTTGACCGGGGCACCACTCCACATTCTGCACCTATCGACTGCCCGCAGCGTCGAGTTGGTGAGGGCTGCAAAAGCCGATGGATTGCCCGTCACAGCTGAGGCAACGCCGCATCACATCAGTCTGACCGATGAGAAGCTGATCGGCTACAACTCGGTGTACAAGGTCAATCCGCCGTTGCGCACGATGTCCGACGTGGAAGCTGTGCGGGCTGGTCTGGCGGACGGCACGATTGATGCGATCGCCACCGATCATGCACCGCATGCGCCAGAAACAAAGGAGCTGCCGCTTGATCAAGCACCTCCCGGAATGCTCGGATTGGAGACGGCGCTGGGGGTCAGCATTGCTCATCTCGACATGCAACTCGGCGACATCGTCGCTGCGCTGTCGTGGAAGCCGGCCGAGATCGCTGGAGTGGGAAGCGAACACGGTCGCCCGATCGCCGCCGGCGAACCGGCCAATCTGACAGTGTTCGACCCGAGTGCCGAATGGGAGGTCCAGCCCGCCAAGCTGTCCAGCAAGAGCCGGAACACTCCGTATGTTGGCGTCAATCTCCGCGGTCGCGTGCACCACACGATCCTGCGAGGCCTTCCCGTCGTAGTGAACGGCACCCCAACGCGATGAGCGATGAGTGGCCAGGCACCGCAGTTTGCTCATCGCTCGGGAATCTATATACGGAAGTGTGCATGAACATGCAAGGATGGAACTCGTGATGAACCGAGGCGGTATTCGCGAGGGTGCGTTGGTGCTTGCTGACGGGACCGTTTTCGAGGGCGACTTGATCGGTGCCGTGGCACCTGGCGGGATTGCCACAGGTGAGGTTGTGTTCAACACGGCGCTGTCCGGCTATCAGGAGATCATCACCGACCCGAGCTATGCAGGTCAGATCATCTCGTTCACGTATCCACACATCGGCAACTACGGCGTCAACGCTGACGACTATGAGTCGCGTGGTGCGTTCTGTCGTGGTGTGATCGTGCGTGACATCGCCCGTCGGCATTCCAACTCCCGCGCCGAAGGCCACCTCGAATCGTTGCTCCGAAGTCACTCGATTCCCGGTATAACCGGGATCGATACGCGTCGCCTGACCCGGATGCTTCGCGACGTAGGGGCGATGCCAGGCGCGTTCGGTGATGCGTCAGAGGCAGCGCTTCGGGCGGCCGCAGTGGCCGAGCCAGGAACCGACGGGATTGATCTCGTCGCCACGGTCACCACTCCGCATTCGTACATAGTCGGCGATGGCGCGCGGCACATCGTCGCCTTCGACTTCGGGATCAAGACGACCATTATCCGCTACCTGGCGGGCTTCGGCCGCGTCGAGGTCGTGCCGGCGACGACGAGTGCTGCCGACGTACTTGCCCGAAACCCTGACGGCGTGTTCCTGTCCAACGGCCCAGGCGACCCCGCCTTCGTGACGTACGCCGCCGAAGCAATCCGACAACTCGTCGGCAACGTTCCTGTATTCGGGATTTGCCTCGGACACCAACTGCTCGGCCTGGCGCTGGGCGCCGGCACGGTCAAGCTGCCGTTTGGTCATCATGGAGCGAACCACCCGGTCAAGAACTTGCTCACCGACTCGATCGAGATCACCAGCCAGAATCACAACTTCGCCGTCGATGCCGATTCGTTCGTCGGGCTCGACCGGGCAATCCGGATGACCCACGTCAACCTCAACGATGGGGTCTGTGAAGGGTTGGAGGTGGTCGGCGAGCGCTGCTTCAGTGTGCAACATCACCCAGAAGCGAGTCCCGGCCCGCACGACAGCACCTACCTTTTCGCCCAGTTCGAGCAACTCATGAACCACGGAAAAGTGGCGATCTGACGTGCCAAGGAGAGACGATCTTCACTCGATTCTGATCATCGGGTCTGGGCCGATCGTGATCGGTCAGGCATGCGAGTTCGACTACTCCGGTACGCAGGCGTGCCGAGTCCTCAAGCAGGAGGGCTACCGCGTGATTCTCGCCAACTCGAACCCGGCGACGATCATGACCGATCCCGATTTCGCCGACGCGACCTACATCGAGCCCCTCACTTGGGAAGTGCTCGCTTCGATCATCGAGCGTGAGCAGCCTGATGCGGTGCTCCCGACGATGGGCGGCCAAACGGGCCTGAACGTGGCAATGGAACTGTTCGAGCGGGGCCTGATCGGTGTCCCGGGCAAACCAGAGATGATCGGCGCCAATGCCGAGGCAATTGCAACTGCCGAGGACCGCCAGAAGTTCAAGGAGGCGATGATCGAAATCGGGCTTGACGTACCGCGCTCCGGTTCGGCACACACCTTGGAGGAGGCCCGTAAGGTCGCCGCCGAAATCGGGCTACCCGTGATCATTCGTCCGGCGTACATCTTGGGTGGTCGCGGAACGGGTATTGCCAGCACCGACAACGAGTTCGAGCGGCTGGCAGCCAACGGCCTGGCTGCCAGTCCGATCAGTGAGATCCTCGTCGAGCAATCGATTGCCGGCTGGAAGGAGTACGAACTCGAGGTCATGCGCGACCGCGCCGACAACTGCGTGATCATCTGTTCGATCGAGAACGTCGACCCGATGGGAGTGCACACGGGCGACTCGATCACGGTTGCCCCCCAGCAGACCTTGACAGATGTCGAGTATCAGTTGATGCGCGACGCGGCGATCAAGTGCATTCGACGCGTCGGCGTCGAGACCGGTGGATCCAACGTGCAATTCGCCGTCGACCCGGAGACCGGACGCCAGGTCGTGATCGAGATGAATCCACGCGTTTCGCGTTCGTCGGCGCTGGCGTCGAAGGCGACCGGTTTCCCGATTGCCAAGATCGCCGCCAAGCTCGCCGTCGGGTACACGCTCGACGAGATTCCGAACGACATCACCAAGGCAACCCCCGCCAGCTTCGAGCCGAGCATCGACTACGTCGTCACCAAGATCCCGCGCTGGGCGTTCGAGAAACTGCCGGGGACCTCTGGGATCCTTGGCACGCAAATGCAGTCCGTCGGCGAGGCGATGTCGATTGGCCGTACGTTCCCAGAGAGCCTCCAGAAGGGTCTCCGCTCACTCGAACAGGGTCGGCTCGGGCTGAACTGCGATCCGGCGGCTGAGCAGTTCGCCGCGCTGAACGACGCCGACCTGCTGACGATGATTGCGATCCCGACCCCTGACCGGTTGTTCCAAGTCGGCGAACTGCTTCGGCGCGGCATCTCGCTTGAGACGATTCACGAGACGTGCAAGATCGACCCGTGGTTCCTCGATCAGATGCAGATCATCACTGACGAACAAGCCGTGCTCCTTGAAACCGGTATGCCGGCGATGGTTCGACGCGACTGGCGACGTGCCAAACGACTCGGGTTTTCCGACGCCCAACTTGCCCACCTTTGGCACACGGACGAGACCGTCGTTCGGGCCGCCAGGATCGCCGCCGGTGTGATCCCGACGTACAAGACAGTCGACACCTGCGCAGCCGAATTCGCCGCCGAAACCCCGTACCACTACTCGACCTACGAGGACGAGAACGAGGTCAGGCCATCGGATCGCAAGAAGGTGATGATCCTTGGCTCGGGCCCGAACCGAATCGGCCAAGGTATCGAGTTCGACTATTGCTGTGTACATGCCAGCTTCGCGCTTCGCGATGCCGGTTTCGAGACGATCATGGTCAACTGCAACCCCGAAACGGTGTCGACCGACTACGACACCAGCGATCGGCTTTACTTCGAGCCGCTCACCAAGGAAGACGTGCTGAATGTGATCGATGCTGAGCGGCCGTTCAAGGTGATCGTGTCGCTCGGCGGCCAAACGCCGCTCAAGTTGTCGGGTGAGATCCCGGCCGAGTTGGTTGCCGGTACGTCCCCGCAGTCGATCGACGATGCCGAGGATCGCGATAAGTGGAACGTGCTGTGTCACCAGCTCGACATCCCACAGCCCCCAGGCGGCACAGCGGTCAGCTTCGAGCAGGCGCTGGCGATCACTGACGAGATCGGGTTCCCGGTGCTGATCCGGCCGAGCTATGTGCTTGGCGGCCGGGCGATGCAAATCGTGTACGACGCTGATCATCTCGAGCGGGCGATGGAGCAACTCAGCGGATTCGGCAGCCTCGGCAAAGAAGGCGGCCTTTCGGTGGAGCGGCCGGTGCTGATCGATCGATTCCTTGCGAGTGCGATCGAGGTCGATGTCGATGCAATCCGCGATCACACCGGAGAAGTCCTGATCGGCGGCGTGATGGAACATGTCGAGGAAGCAGGCGTTCACTCGGGTGACTCGGCATGTGCGATTCCGCCACAAACGTTGCCCGATTGGGTTGTCGAGGTGATCACGTCGTACACCGAAGCGATCGCCGAACGGCTCGACGTTCGCGGTTTGATCAACGTGCAGTTCGCCGTTGTCAACACGACGGTGTATGTGATCGAGGCGAATCCCCGGGCGAGTCGCACGGTGCCGTTCGTGGCGAAGGCTCGTGGGGTACCGCTAGCGAAGGTCGCCACTCGGGTGATGCTTGGTGCAACGCTTTCGGAGCTGCGCGTCGAGGGATTGTTGTGTGAACCCGTTGACGGGCACGTGTCGGTGAAGGAAGCGGTGTTGCCGTTCAATCGGTTCCCAGAGGTCGACCCTGCACTCGGCCCCGAGATGCGTTCGACCGGCGAGGTGATGGGAATCGACTCGACATTCGGGCGAGCGTTCTTCAAAGCGGAACTCTCCGCCGGGAACGGACTACCAACGGTCGGAACGGTGTTCCTGTCGCTGAATGATCACGACAAACCGGCTGGATTGGTAGTAGCCAAACGGATGCGCCAGCACGGGCTCGGTCTCGTTGCCACCAAAGGCACCGCCGAGTACCTCGCCCGCTTTGGGGTCGGCGTCGATCGGGTTCTCGGCAAAGTGCAAGACGCCGACGGCGGCCAAACCGCCGTCGACCTGATCGCCGACGGCACGATCGTGTTCGTGGTCAACACGCCCCGCGGCTCGGTCGGTCGAAACGACGGTGAACACATCCGCAAGGCCGCCAGCCTCCACCGTGTCAGTTGCGTCACGACCGTGAGTGCCGCACTGGCAGCAGCCCAAGGACTCGGGGAAACCCCGGACAGCCTCCCAGTCAAGTCGCTCCAGGAATACCATTCACGATGAGTGTCGACACCCGGGTGTTTGTCGGTTCGGTCGAGTTGAAGAATCCGATCATGACGGCTTCTGGGACGGCGGGGTACGGGTCGGAGTTCGCTCCATACTTCGACCTCTCGTCGATCGGGGCGATTGTCACGAAGTCGATCGCTGCCTACGAGTGGGCCGGCAACCCGGCCCCTCGGGTACATCCGACACCGCAGGGAATGATCAACGCCGTCGGTCTTCAGGGCCCCGGCATACGGCACTGGCTCGATCACGAACTGATCGACCTGCTTGCGACCGGGGCGACTGTCGTGTGCAGCATCTGGGGTCGATCTGTCGACGACTACCGGACGGCCGCCGACATGCTCGCTGCCGCACCTCCCCAGGTCGTCGCCGTCGAAGTCAATCTGTCCTGTCCGAACCTTGAAGGCCGCGGAAGCATGTTTGCTCACGATCCGGCCGTCTCGGCGGAGGTAATCGCTTCGACGGAGGGGTGCGGCCGGCCACGCTGGGCCAAGTTGAGTCCGAACACCGATCGGATCGCGGAAGTCGCCGCCGCAGTGCATACCGCCGGGGCGGAAGCCGTGACGTTGATCAACACCCTGCTCGGGATGGTGATCGACGAACGTACGATGCGACCGGCACTCGGCAATGGCGGGGGAGGTGTGTCGGGTCGGGCGATCCATCCGATCGCTGTGCGCACCGTCTATGACGTTCGTCGCCTACACCCGGATCTTCCTATTGTCGGCGTCGGGGGAGTGGCCTCGGGCTGGGACGCAGCCGAGTTGATGCTGGCTGGTGCCAATGCGGTTCAGGTCGGAACTGCCAGTTTCGCCGACCCTAGGGCGTGTCCCAAGGTGCTTACCGAACTGACCGACTGGGCCGAGTCGAGGGGGATTCCCCGTTTGTCCGGTCTCAGCGCGGTAATGTGACGTGTATGGCAACACCTCCGCAGTTGACTCCTGAGCAGCGGACCTCGGCCCTTGCAAAGGCCGCCGAGGCGCGCGCCGCCCGAGCCGATATCAAGGCCCGACTTAAGATGGGCTCGATGTCGCTCGCACAAGCGCTTACCTCGACTGACAACAACGTCGGCAAGCTCAAGGTGGTCTCGATGCTCGAATCCCTGCCAGGTGTCGGCAAGGTGAAGGCACGACGCGTCATGGACGAGGTCGGCATCGCTGATAATCGTCGCGTTCAGGGTCTCGGCACTCAACAGCGTGCAGCCCTGCTCGACCAGCTTGGCTCATGAATCGTTGATCATCGTCGTCTCCGGCCCCGGAGGCGTCGGAAAGGGCACGATTGTCGATGCCCTCATCCGTCGCGACCCCAAACTCTGGTTGAGTCGCTCGTGGACGACCCGCGAACGGCGTTCGGGTGAAGCCGACGCCGCATACGTGTTCCGCACGAGTGACGAGTTCGAGGATCGGATCACTGCTGGCGGTTTTCTCGAATGGACTGAGTTCCTCGGTAATTACTATGGAACGCCCCGACCTGAACTGCTCGATGGTCCTGATCCGCCCGACATCGTGCTCGAAATCGAGCTCGACGGCGCTCAACAGGTCAAGCGTCAGTACCCACAGGCGATCTTGATCTTCGTACTCCCTCCCACTCGCGAGGAACAGGAGCGCCGATTGCGCGGCCGCGGTGACCCCGGCGACAAAGTCTTGGCTCGGCTACGCAAAGCCGAAATGGAAGAACCCGTTGGTCGACAGCAGGCAGATTACGTCGTGGTCAACGACGAGTTGGAGCGAACGGTCGACGAGATGATGACGATCATCGATCGCGAACGTTCCCGGTAAGCTAACTCGCTGCATTCTGCGCACTTCTCAAGGAGCTGGTCCATGGCCAAGAGCCACGACACGATGATGACGCCCTCGATCGAGACCCTCTTGGGCCGCGTCGATTCGAAGTTCAGTTTGGTCACCCTGGCCGCTCGTCGGGCACGCAACATCAACTCGTACTTCAACCAGCTCGGTGACGGTCTCGGTCATATGATTCCGCCGCAGGTGTCGTCGACCGCGCGGAAGCCGCTGAGTATCGCCTTCGAGGAGATTTCGGTCAACAAGATCGTGCAGACCGAATTGCCTGCCGAACCGGTCGACGATCCGAGCGATCTGCCGCAGGGCGCCGCCGAATCTACTGAAGCCTGAGAGGTCGGTCGGTGCTTGCCGGCAAGCGCATCGTGCTCGGTGTTACCGGCGGGATCGCGGCGTACAAGGCGGTCGAGATCAGTCGCCGGTTGGTTGATGCCGGTGCCCATGTCGTCCCAGTGATGACGAAGGGCGCCGAGCACTTCCTCGGCGTGAGCACGCTGTCGGCGCTCGCCAGCGAGCCAGTCAAGACGCGCCTGTGGGACGACCCGGAATCCCCGATTCCGCACACCAAACTTGGTCAGAACGCCGATCTGATCCTTGTTGCACCGGCGACGGCTCGGATCATCGGTGCATACGCTGCAGGTCTGTCGACTGACCTTCTGACAAACGTGCTGTTGGCGACACGCGCACCGGTGATGATTTGCCCGGCGATGCACACGGAGATGTGGGAGCACCCGGCGGTCGTTGACAACATCGCCACGCTCCGCTCCCGCGGGGTCCACATTGTCGGGCCTGATTCCGGTCGTCTCGCCGGCGGAGACAGTGGGGCCGGCCGGTTGGCATCGCCTGAATCGATTGTCGCTGCAGTCGAACGGTTGCTGTCGGCGGGCGACCTCGATGGTGTCACCGTGGTGATCAGTGCAGGGGGCACGCGCGAGCCGATCGATGCCGTCCGTGTGATTGCCAATCGCAGTTCCGGAAAGCAGGGCTACGCAATCGCCTACGAGGCTGTAGCTCGCGGTGCCACGGTCACGCTCGTTACGACGGTCGACCGGGCGACACCACACGGAGTAACTGCCGTTCAGGTCGAAACAGCTGCCCAGATGCAGGGTGCAATGACCGAACTGGCTGCGAGCGCCGACATCGTGATCATGTCGGCTGCGGTTGCCGATTTTCGACCGGTGCTGGCCGCTGAGCACAAGCTGAAGAAGCGTGACGGTATCCCTCAAATTTTGCTCGAACAGACCCCTGACATTTTGGCCGGGCTGGGTGCCGACAAGCCGTATGGTCAAATCCTCGTTGGGTTTGCGGCTGAAACCGACGATATTGCGAGCAACGCCGAGCGTAAGCTCGTCGACAAGCATCTCGATCTCGTCGTCGCCAATGATGTCGGTGCCCAAGACACGGGTTTTCAGCACGACACGAACGCCGTAACGTTGTTCGCCGTTGGCGAACCCCCGGTTGTCGTGGCGCTGGCTGACAAACGTACGATCGCCGCTGCGATCATCGATCGAATCGTCGCGCTGCGGCGCTCCGATCGTTGAATATGGCACGAATCAACTCACGCACGCATCCGCAATTCGACATCCGAAGTTCAAGATCCGAAGTTCAAGACCAAGGGAGAAACTGTGGCTCGCTGGACGTTTAGTTCTGAGAGTGTGACCGAAGGTCACCCCGACAAGATGGCCGACCAGGTCAGTGACTCGGTCCTTGATGCAATCCTCGCCGAGGATCCGAATGGCCGGGTGGCGTGCGAGACGCTGCTGACTACGGGCCTCTGTGTGGTGGCCGGCGAGATCACCACCAACGCCTACGTCGACATCCCCAAGATCGCCCGTGAGACGATCAAGGAAATCGGCTACGACAACGCCCTGTACGGTTTTGACGGCAACACGTGCGGCGTAATCGTGTGCATCGACGAGCAGAGTGCCGACATCGCACAGGGTGTCGATGCCAGCGAGGAACTGCGCGGCGGGCAGGCCGGCGAAGACCGGATCAACGCTCAGGGCGCCGGCGACCAGGGGATGATGTTCGGGTACGCCTGCAACGAAACCGACGATTTGATGCCGCTCCCGATCTGGACGGCGCATCGGTTGGCGGAACGACTGACTGAGGTCCGCAAGTCCGGTCAGGTCCCATACCTACGCCCAGACGGCAAGACACAGGTCACATACGAGTATGAAGCTGGCAAGGCCGTGGCCCTGCGCAGCGTGCTGATCTCGACTCAGCACCAAGAAGGTATCGATCGCGACAGCGTGATTCGTCCTGATCTGATCGAACAGGACATCCGCCCGACCGTCCCGGCGCAGTTCGCTGACGACGACTACGACATCTTCGTCAACCCGACCGGCAACTTCGTGATCGGTGGTCCTCACGGCGACACCGGACTGACCGGCCGCAAGATCATTGTCGACACCTACGGAGGCATGGGTCGCCATGGTGGCGGTGCTTTCTCTGGTAAGGATCCGTCGAAGGTCGATCGCTCTGCCGCCTATGCCGCTCGGTGGGTCGCAAAGCACGTCGTTGCCTCCGGCGCAGCGAGCCGCTGTGAGTTGCAGGTGGCCTACGCAATCGGCATGGCGCAGCCGCTCAGCATTCTCGTCGAAACGTTCGGCACGAACAATGTGTCCGACGAAGCGATCGAAGCAGCAGTTCGAGCCGTATTCGACCTGCGTCCCGGCGCGATCGTGCGCGATCTCGACCTCAAGAAGCCGATCTACCGCCGCACAGCGGCATACGGCCACTTCGGCCGTTCAGGCTTCTCGTGGGAAGACACCAGCCGACTCGCCGAGTTCAAGGCGGCGGTTGGTCTGTGACCCTGATACTCACCGCCTGATATGACATGGCGGTGACTGTCGCCCGCGTGCTTCCCAATGTCACCGGTCTCGACAAGCTGTTCGACTACACGATTCCCGATCACCTCGCTTCGGCGGCAGTGGTCGGGGCCGTCGTGCGTGTCGAGTTGCACGGTCGACGCGTCGGCGGATGGATCACGTCCGTTGACCCGGTCGATGCCTTGCCGGAAAAAGATCTCAAGCCGATTGCCAAGGTGACAGGATTCGGTCCGACCGCTGAACTGATTGAACTCGCCGAGTGGGCGTCAGTCCGCTGGGCTGGTAGGCGGCGCCACTTTCTCATGGCGGCGTCGCCACACCGAGCCGTGACTTCGATCCCAACGCCACATCGAACAGGCCGAGTCGTCGAACCTCGGTCGCCGGCGTCGACCCGGATCCTGACGGGAGGAGACGGCCGCGGAGGAGTGTTGCGGCTTCCCCCGACGAGCGATCCGATGCCGGCCATTCTGAGCGCAACAGCGATCGGACCGACGTTGGTTGTCGTACCTTCGGTCGATCAAGCGATCTTGCTCGCCGCCCGCCTCCGCCGTTCTGGCCTGACGGTCGCAGTGCTGCCTCACGAATGGCCACTTGCTGCCGGCGGTGTCGACGTGGTGATCGGCAGTCGAATCGCCGCATTTGCGCCGTTCCCTGGGCTTGCTGCGGCGGTGGTGATCGACGAGCACGACGAGGCACTCCAGGAGGAGGGATCGCCGACGTGGCATGCGCGCGACGTGGTGATCGAACGCTGTCGCCGACTCGGTGCGCCGTTGTTGCTCGTGTCGCCGTGCCCCACGATCACAGCCCTGGAATGGGGACATGTCGTTCGTCCGCCGCATGAGCGTGAACGCAACGGATGGCCGATCGTCGACGTGATCGACCGCACCCACGATGAGCCTTGGAAACGCTCGCTGATCACTTCGCAACTGATCACCCAACTGCGCGATGTGTCTCGAACGGTTGCGTGCGTGATCAACACGACTGGGCGAGCACGGATGCTCGCGTGCCGCACGTGCCGTGAACTGGCGCGCTGCGAACGCTGCGACGCAGCTGTGATTCTCGCCGATGACGGTCGCCTGACGTGTCTCCGGTGTGAATCGGTGCGTCCCCAGGTGTGTTTGACATGTCAGTCGAGCCGCTTCGCCAATCTCCGACCGGGTGTCACTCGTTTGCGGGAGGAGCTCGAGGCTGCTGCCAATCGCCCAGCCATCGCGGTAACAGGTGTCGGCCACGAGCGGCCGCCGAGGTCGGGTGTCTACGTCGGTACCGAGGCAGTGTTGCACCGTGTCGAACACGCCGACACGGTCGTGTTCCTCGACTTCGACCGTGAAGTGTTGGCACCGCGATATCGAGCCGCGGAGCAAGCAATGGGACTGCTGGTTCGGGCGGCGCGGCTTGTCGGTCCAAGGTCGAGAGGCGGTCGAATCCTGATCCAAACGTTCATGCCGTCGCACGACGTGATCCAAGCGGCCGTGCTCGCCGATCCTGGCCGAATCGTGCAGGGAGAACGTGAGCGCCGCCGAATGCTCGGTCTCCCGCCCTTCGGTGGCTTGGCCGAAGTTTCGGGAACAGGCAGCGACGAGTTCGTCGGCAGCGTGATGTCGAACGATGTCAGTATTGGCGGGGGCGGCGGTCACTACATCTTGCGAGCCGACGACTGGACCACATTGGGTCGCGCTCTCAACGCCGGAACGCGCCCGAGCGGCAGTCGCCTACGAATCGCCGTCGACCCGCCGCGCTGAGTACTGGCGTTCAGCGTGCATGAGACGGAAGCCAGCTCGACTGGCGATTCGTCGAGTCGGGTAGCCCTCGTCGGTCAGCCATCGTTGAAGTGAGTCGGCGCCAAGGTGCTTTTGGACAACCAGGATGGCTTGACCGTCGATCTCGAGACGACCGAGCCACTCGAGTAGCAGAGCATGGAGTGCTTGCTTGCCGATCCTGATCGGGGGGTTCGACCAGATTGCGGCGAACTGCATCTCGACGGGAACCTGTTCGGGAGTTACGACCCTGACGTTGTTGACTCCGTTGCGTTTGGCGTTGGCGGCGGTCAACTGGCGGGCTCGTTCGTTGACGTCGACTGCCCACACGGTTGCTTCAGGAGAACGTAGGCCCAGAGCCAACGCGATCGCGCCCGAACCGCACCCCAAGTCGAGTAGATCCCCACGAGACGGTGGCGGCGGCGCTTCACGGAGGAGAAGTCCGGTTGCCGTATCGAGGTGACCGTAGCTGAACACTCCGCGATCGGTCGCCATCGTGAACGCGACATCAGGAAGCCCAACATCAACGATGATTTCGTCAGATGCGACGTGTGGTTTGTCGTCGAAATAGTGGGACATCTGCTGAGTAGCCTGTCACGCCATGGCCTACACGATCCGCACCTACGGTGATCCGGTGCTCAAGTCGAAGGCTGCGCCCATCACCGACGTTGATGGCAAGCTGATTCGACTCGTCAACGACATGTTCGAAACCTTGCACGAGAGCGAGCTCGGGATCGCACTCGCGGCACCTCAGATTGGCGTTCAGAAGCAAATCTTCGTATGGGACCTCGACGGCGCGCAGCAGGTCATCTTCAACCCTGAAATTGTCGAGTCCGATGGTGAATGGGTCTACGACGAAGGGTGTCTGTCGATCCCTGGCTTGTATGTCGAGATGGTTCGTCCGAAGACCGTGCTGATGCGCGGCATCGACATCGATGGCAACGTCGTCGAGCGTGAAGCCGACGAACTCGAAGCCAGGTTGTATCAGCATGAACTCGATCACTTGCATGGCGTGTTGATGTTCGATCGGATGACATCGGAACAACGCAAGGAAGCGTTGATCGAGTACCGCAGATTGCAGAGCGCCGTCACCGGAACTGACGAGGCCGAGCCTCGCAAACGCCGCCTGCGTTTGAAGTGAAACTCGTCTATCTCGGGACGCCCGCGATTGCGGTGCCGCCGCTTGAGGCGTTGGTCGCGGCTGGGCACGAAGTGCTGATGGTCGTGACGGGCGCCGACAAGCGACGCGGCCGGGGGAACGCAACCTCACCGAGTCCGGTCAAGGCCGCCGCTGAGCGGCTCGGGATCCCGGTCACGCATGTGGTCGGCGATGTGGTCGGCGATGTGGTCGGCGACGTGGTCGCTGCCGGTGCCGAGCTCGGGGTCGTCGTTGCCTACGGTCGGATCATCAAACCGTCCGTGCTCGCTCGGCTGCCAATGATCAATCTGCATTTCTCGCTTTTGCCGCGGTGGCGCGGCGCTGCTCCGGTCGAACGAGCATTGCTCGCCGGCGATGACGTGACCGGTGTGTGTCTGATGGCGGTCGAGGAGAGTCTCGATACCGGTGGCGTGTACGCCCAGGTTGAAGTGCCGATTGGCGCCGAGACGACCGCTGACGAGTTGCGTACCGAACTCGTCGACGTCGGCACCCAGCTGCTGATCGCCACGCTCGCATCCGGCCTCGGCGAACCAGCGCCGCAGATCGGCGAGGTGATGTATGCCGCCAAGATCGACCCGGCCGAGTTGCGAATTGATTGGACTCGACCCTTGGTAGAGATTCACCGGCTGATCCGGCTTGGTGGTGCCTGGACGACGTTCCGCGGCGCCCGATTCAAGATCAGCGCAGCACTCATGCTTGACGGTCAGGTCGTTCCGACGATCGTGCAACCGGAAGGCAAACCGAAGATGCACTACGAGTCCTGGCGAAACGGTGCCCGCCCCGATCCTGGTGAGTGGTTCGTGTGACGATCACCGCTCGGGCTGTGGCTTATGACGCTCTCAAACGAATCGAGTCTGATGGTGCGTATGCCAACTTGATGTTGGGCGCGACGCTCGAGCGCTCGCGATTGTCCGACATGGACCGCAGGTTCGTGACCGAGTTGGTCTACGGCACCACTCGAATGCGACGTGCCTGCGACGCGCTTGTTGACCGGTTCATCACGAGTCCACCCGACGCTCCGACTCGGACATTGCTGAGACTCGGCGCCTACCAACTGGCGTTCGCCGGCGTGCCGGCACATGCAGCAGTTGGGGAGACGGTTGGATTGGCACAGAAGCGAGTCAGCGGATTCGTCAATGCGGTTCTTCGAAAGGTGTCGACAACTCCGATGATCTGGCCGTCGGAGATGGCTCGCCTGAGCTACCCGGACTGGATTGGCGAGGCATTGACCGACGAGTTGGGCGGCGATGATGCGATTGCCGCGATGGAACGCATGAACAAGGCCCCGACCGTCACGATTCGCGACGACGGGTACGTCCAGGACGAGTCGTCACAATGGGTTTCCACTGCGGTCGAACCGCAGCAGGGTGAACGGATCCTGGATACCTGCGCCGCCCCTGGGGGCAAGGCCACAGCGCTGGCGGGTTCAGGGGCGATCGTGACTGCCGCCGATCTGCGTCCAAATCGGGTCAGCATGATTGCAGAGAATGCGAGCCGGCTGGGGGTCGACCTGACGACCCTGGTCGCCGACGCCACCGACCCACCATTCGAACCGGCCTCGTTCGACGCCGTTCTGATTGACGCACCATGCAGTGGGCTGGGGGCACTCCGTCGCAGACCTGATGCCCGCTGGCGAATCACGCCAGAAGACATTCTCGATCTCGCCGCGCTGCAAGCCCGGATCCTCACAGCCTCTGCCCCACTTGTCCGACCGGGCGGTCGGTTGATTTACAGCGTCTGCACGTTGACTGCGATCGAGTCGATCGAGCACGCGATACCCGACGGCTTCGAGACTGACGAACGCACGCCGGCGTCCGGTGCGTGGCGACCGTTTGGTCATGGCTGGCGGGTGCTGCCGCAAGATGCCGACACCGACGGCATGGTGTTGATTCGATACCGTCGTGTTTCGTGAGTGACGAAACGCCTCTGTTCGCCAAGGTACTGACCGTGAGTGATGGCGTGTTCCATGGAGTCCGTGACGACACCGGCGGACGCGGGCTTGTCGAACACCTCGCAGTCAACGGCTTTAACGTGATTGATCATCAGGTAACCGATGACGGGGCGGGGGCCGTCGCCCAGAAGCTGCGTGAGTTGAGCAGTGAGTTCGCCGGTTTGATCGTGACGACCGGCGGCACTGGTTTCGCACCACGGGATCAGACTCCAGAGGGAACCCGCCTGGTGATCGAGCGAGAGGCTCCCGGAATCGCCGAAGCCATGCGACTGATCAACCCGCACGGCCGCCTGAGTAGGGGAGTCGCCGGAATCCGCGGTCAGGTGCTGATCTGCAATTGCCCTGGCTCTCCCAAAGGCGCAATCGAACAACTCGATGCCGTGATCGACGTTCTACCCCACGCCATCCGACTGCTCCACGCCAAACCAACGAGTCACTGACGCAACGCAACAGCGGTTGATGCCCGCAACCGGGCAGTCTCGACAGGGATTCGGTCGGTAGCCTCGCCTCTGTGCTGCGGATTGTTCTCCCGAAGGGGTCACTTGAGAAGCCAACACTTGAGTTGTTCGAGGCCGCCGATCTGAACGTGATTCGTTCCTCGGCCGTCGAATACAAAGCGACGATCGACGATCCGCGTGTGCTCGAGGTGCGGATTCTGCGCCCTCAGGAGATTCCGGTCTACGTTGCCGAGGGCCTGTTCGACATCGGGATCACGGGACGCGACTGGGTCGAGGAGACTGGTAGCCAGATCGAAAGTCTCGGCGAGTTGCAGTACTCGAAGGCGACATCAAGCCCGGTCAAGGTCGTCGTGGCCGTGGCAGGCGATTCGGCATACCAGAGCGTCGCGGATCTTCCAAACGGTGTGCGGGTTGCGTCGGAGTATCCCGAGATGACCAAGCGCTACTTTGCCGCCAAAGGGGTCAAAGCCGACGTACGCCTGTCGTACGGTGCCAGCGAGGCCAAGATTCCAGACATCGCTGACTGCGTCGTCGACATCACGGAAACTGGCCGGGCATTGCGTGCGGCCGGTCTTCGAGTAATCGACACAATTCTCACGAGCTACACCGAGGTCGTCGCCAACCCGGTCAGTTTTGCCGACCCGGCGAAGCGCCGGGCAATGGAACAACTGATGACGTTGCTGAATGGAGCGCTCGAGGCGCGCGGCAAGGTGCTCTTGAAGGTCAACGTGTCTGCTGCTGACAAGGACGCAGTGCTGGCTGTTCTGCCGTCGGCCAAGTCGCCGACCGTGAATCAGTTGGCCAACGGTGACTATGCGATCGAAAGCGTGGTGGCCAAGGCTGGGATCAACGTGATCATCCCAGCGCTCAAGGATGCCGGTGCCACCGATCTGCTCGAGATTCCAATCAGCAAAATCGTCCACTGATGTTGACAGGCATCGTCACCGAGTTCGACGGGCCACGCGGTCTCGGCACTGTCAAGGTCAATGACGGCACGAACTACATGTTCCACTGCATCGAAATTGCCGACGGCACTCGAACGATCGACGTCGGCCAACACGTGAGCTTTGACCCGCTCCCCAAGTTCGGCCAGTATCAAGCCGGCCGAATCAACAAACGTTGATTTTGCTGATGACGAACCCGCAGATAAGGGATCAACGCGAGCGTCGCATTCTTGATGTGTTGATGGCGCTCCAACCGGGCGAAGTCACAACGTACGGCGACATTGCCGAAGTTGCCGGCTATCCCAAACTGTCGCGATTGGTCGGCCGAATCCTGGCCGTTACCGATCAAGAGGTCCCGTGGTGGCGGGTGGTCAACTCCTCCGGTCGCCTCGTCCCGGGCCATGAGCACGAGCAGTCAGCGTTGCTCCGGGACGAAGACGTAACCGTGCGCAACAATCACGTCAAGTCGGCACCACTTGGGCGGTTTTTGCGCCAACCCTGACCTGATCGGTCGTGTTCCTCAGGGACCTTCGATCGTCATCGTCGTCTCCAACCGGTCGCCGCCGAGTTCGTTGCTCATCGTGAGATCGATATGAATCTCGCCGGTTCCGTACTCGGCGGAAGCGTTCGTGATCACCAGGTAGAAGCGCTCACCGGAGGGTGCTTCGCTGACTCCGCTCTCGCCAGTGAGGTAGACGACGAGTTCCTTGCTCTGCGCATCGGCTGTGGTAACGGTGCCGCTGGCCATAAAGTTCGAGCCGTTGATCACCTCGGTTCCCGTGTTCATGGCGACGAGGAACAACAGATCGTTGGCGCGGTCGTACCGGGCGGAGTTGTCATCGAGAATCCAACGCGCCTCGACACCGGCATCGACGAACGTTCCCGGAGTTCGCCCATCTGTGCCGATCGGCTGGGGATCCTCAGACCGCAATGCGGCCCAGGTCTGGTTGCCAACGACACCGTCGACGAGGAGCCCTTTGACCTCTTGGAACCACAGCACAGCGTTGTGGGTGTCCTCGCCGAATACGCCGTCCCTGGTCAACGTGGCGTAGCCGTTCGCATCGAGCCACAACGTGAGCAGTTCCTGCAGGTACTCGACCCATCCGTCTCCCGAAGAGTCTCCTTTACGCAGCGTGGGTTCTTGGGTTTCGTCGTTCGACATGAGTTCGGCCTTCCGGCGGGTCGTCGGGCGTCCCCAGCGGACACTCACTTGACGATCAACGATGAACTCCGTCGGACGATTCGGCCATGTACATACGGGCATCCATCCGTGCAGCCAATTGAGCGCTGTAACTGGATCTGCGAAGCGAACGGTCGACCAACCGGTCGACCTACTTTGCTGATGCCGACTTCACACTGACGAAGGCGAGTCTGATGTTGGCCAACGCGTCCCGCATGGTTGGGGCGTCCTCACCCAAGCGCTCCTCGAGACCTTCGACGAGGCATGCCACGGCGTCGATTGCGAGCGCCGCCGAAAGTAGGTTCGGTGGCATCGACGACAGATGGATCGCGGCCAACTCGTACAATCCCATCACGTGGTTGGTCACAACGACCTCGGCGGGCACCTGGGCAAGCCGTGCCCGAGATTCGGTCATTGCTTCTTGGACATCGGCGACCCGATCAGGTCGCCCGTCAGTCGAGGCGTCAGTCGGGTCGTCGTGCTGGACGCCGTCGTGGTCCGCACCCAGCACGTCGGAATCGTCATTCACCTGCGCTAGCCTAGCGAGGTCGGTTACTTCGGTAATCGGTGACAACTGAAGCGAAGTGGGGGCAACTCCCACCCGGCCACCAACAGCGAAAGCGATTGAGTGCGTCCAGGTCACGAACGATCACGGCCTGCTGGCCGTCCACAGCGACTCAATTGGGTGTGGATCTCCGGCTGGTCCGCTCCGCCATGACTTCGCGTCGAGCAGGACCAGACAAACGACAGGGAGGCCAACCCTTTGCACAGGAGTGATCAGCCATAGCACCGCCGAAGAGCGACCAGCACCGTATCAACGACAGGATCCGGACCCGGGAAGTCCGACTGATTGGCCCCGACGGCCAGCAGCTCGGAATCAAGGCAGTTCCGGACGCGTTGAGACTGGCCCGTGGTTATGACCTCGACCTCGTCGAGGTAGCACCGATGGCAAACCCCCCGGTTTGCCGAATCATGGACTACGGGAAGTTCCGGTACGAGGAAGCGCAGAAGGCCAAAGAGGCCCGAAAGAAATCCTCGAACGTGACGGTGAAAGAGGTCAAGTTCAGGCCAAAGATCGGCAAGGGCGACTTCGATACCAAAGTGCGTCACCTCGTCGAGTTCATCGACGAAGGCCACAAGGTCAAAGTCACGTTGCAGTTCCGTGGTCGCGAGATGGCCCATCCAGAACTCGGTCGCAAAGTTCTCGACGACGTGATCGCAGCGGTAGGTGTGCATGCCAAGGTCGAGAACCAGGCACGCATGGAAGGTCGCAGTATGTCAATGGTCCTGTCGCCAGACAAGAAGGCGATGGACGCAATCAAGAAGGCCGAATCCTCCAAGGTGAAGGCCGAACAACCAGCACGCACCGATACCGAAGCGGCTCCGGCCGAGCAGTCAACCGAGATCGAAGTCACCGAGGCCCCAGTCGAGGTCGAGGCCGAGCAACTAGCAGAGATTCAACCAGCAGAGATTGATCTCACCGAGATCCCAGTTGACGCAGCAATTGACGCTGAGGAAACGCCCGAACAAGCAGGAGAGCAGTAATGCCGAAGATGAAGACCAGCAAGACAGCTGCCAAGCGGTTCAGAACCACCGGAACCGGCAAGTTGCGTCGCGAACAGGCGATGCGCCAGCACCTGTTCGAAAAGAAATCCTCGACCCGCACGCGTCGCCTAGAGGGCGACGTTGACGTTCACCCAACCGATGTAAAAAAGATCAAGCGTCTGCTCGCGCAGCGCTGATAGCGACCGACAAGGAGATATGAGATGGCACGCGTCAAGCGCGGTGTGGCAGCCAAGAAGCGCCACAAGAAGGTACTCAAGCAGGCCAAGGGCTACTACGGCAACAAGAGCCGATCGTTCCGAGCGGCCAACGAGCAGGTCATGCACAGCGGGCAGTACGCCTTCCGTGACCGGAGGGCCAAGAAGGGCGAATTCCGTCGCCTCTGGATCCAGCGAATCAACGCAGGCTGCCGCCTGAACGACATGAGCTACAGCCGGTTCATCGCTGGCCTGAATGCCGCCGGCATCGAAGTCGACCGCAAGATCCTCGCCGATCTCGCTGTAACTGACGCCGCCGCATTTTCGGCAATCGTGGCTCAGGCCAAGGCCGCGCTCTGATTATGGCGGGCTCGTTGTCCGCTGCGCTTCCGCCTCGCGCCGCTTGCGGCTCGTCGCTGGCGCTTTCCTCGCCGCTTGTCGGCGGGTTGTGCGGAAACGTCCCGTTCTGAGCGAACTGCTGGCCTTCACGAATCCGAAGGTTCAACGACTGCGGCGCCTCCTGGGGCGCCGCAGTTGGCGTTCCGAGGAGGGTGCTTTTGTCGTCGAGGGTGCGGTTCTGATCGCCGAGGCTGTCGATGCCGGTTGGGCGATCGAGGCGGAGTTTGTGGCACCTGGCTCCGCTGCTGTGTCGGACGGCCCCGTGTTCGAACTGGCCGACGGTGTGCTGGAACGGGTCGCCTCGACGGAGCGGCCGCAGCCGAATCTTGCAGTCGTCGGAATCCCGGAAACGACCGCGTCGCTGGCGACCGTGTCGTTTGTGGTCGTCGCCGACCAACTCGGCGACCCTGGCAATCTCGGCACGATCCTGCGTTCGGCCGAGGCCGCAGGCGTTGAGGTCGTCGTACTCACCCCCGGTTCTGTCGACCGGTTCAACCCGAAAGTGGTCCGCGCGAGCGCCGGAGCGGTATTCCACGTACCGGTAATCGTGGCGACGTTCGAGGACGTACGCGCCGCTGGACTTCGTCTGATTGGTACGTCCTCCCACCAAGGTGATCGGCACACCGTCGCCGACTGGTCAGGACGAGTGGCGCTCGTGCTCGGTAACGAAACGCACGGCCTTCCTGACGATGCAACCGTCGACCAATGGGTCAGGATCGAGCACCAGGGAAGGGCAGAGAGTCTGAATGTCGCGATGGCTGCCACGGTCCTGGTGTTCGAGGCCAGCCGCCAACGGAACTCAGTGGATTGAACGCTCGAACGTCTAGCGGTCGCGCTGGCTGGCCGGGCTCAGACGAGGAATTGGACGACGACGATCTTGGAAATCATTGCGATCGGAAACACGAGTGCGTAGGCCCGACTGATTCGGTCGTCGCCTGCTGAGCGCTGGAGGCCGTATGCAAGTGCCGCCGGTTGCGTTTCGATGCCTGCCAACATGCCTGCTGCTTCGACTGCGTCTCGACGGGCCACGAGCGTGACCACCAGTGGCACCAACGCCGCGAAGGCGACGCCGAGCAGCACGCCGGCGGCCACCAGCTTGAGTCCGTGACGCGTGCCGATCGCGCCGGCGAACGCTGTCCCGCTGCCGAGGCCGGCGCACGCCAGGAACATCAAGATCCCGAGCTGTCGGATGACCTGATTGGCTGCGTGGGGGATCTGCCACGTGACGGGTCCCGTGCGTGAGATCACCCCGAGGACGAGCCCGACGACGAGCGGCCCGCCACCAATCCCGAGGCCGAGCTCGAGCGAGCCGACGTTAATTGCGGCGGTGCCTACGATGACGCCGACGGTGGCGCCCAATGCGAAGCCGAGCGCGTCGACCTCGGCTAGGTGACGCTCGGAATCCCCGAGCAGTCGGGCGGTCTGCGCCAGGCCCTCAGTCGGTCCGACGACGCGAACGCGATCACCGAGTTCAAGCACAAAATTGCTCGTGACGACAAAGTCTTCGTCGCCGCGTCGCACTCGGGTCGGAATCACGCCGTGACGGCGTGGTAGGTCGAGGTCGGCGAGCCGCTGGCCGGCGAGTCGACGATTGGACACGACTATCCGTCGAAAGTCGAGCTGACTCCGGTCCAGCGGCAGGTGGCGATCACTTCGCTCGCCAACATCGCGTGCGAACGCCGCAACAGCGGTCTCGGGTCCGACAACGACTACAACATCGTCGCGATCGAGGCGTTGCTCGGCGGTTGCGATCTGGACCCGATCGGCGCGCTCGAAGCGGCTGAACGTGATTCCCTGGTAGCGCGATTGCAGTTCGTCGAGTGTCGGCAGATCCGTTGCAGTCACGTGCACCGTCCAGTTGATCACCCGTTCGGCTGCTGGCGGGGGTGCGGGTGGCTCGAGCGTTGCCGGTAACGGGAGTCGACGGCTGAGCACCAAACTCATCATCACGAGCATTCCTGCGACCGCCGCCGGATAGGTCAGCGAGTAGGCGATCACTGGGTTCCCCGAGGTAAGCGCATCGGAGGCGGCCTGTAGTGCGGGCGTATTGGTAGTACTCCCTGCGAACAGTCCGGCCGTCTCTGCCGACGTGAGATCGAGCATCGCGCCGACCGCTGCGCACATGCCCCCGAGGGTCAAGATCAATCCACCGGTCAGCAGGCAGGCCACCGCACCGCCACGCCGGGCGCTGCTGAAGAAGGTCGGTCCAGAGGCAAGCCCGATCGTGTACGTGAACAGCACGAGACCAAGTTCACGGAGGACCGTGAGGCCTTGAGCGCCACTCAGGGATTCGTCGATCGCACCAATCGCCAGCCCAACGAACAGTGCCGCCGCCGGTCCGAGGGCGAGGCCCTTGATGCGGACCGCCCCGACGCCCGCGCCTAAAGCGATTGCCAGGAACACGAGCAGCACTGGGTCGCCAGCGAGGAGGTCGACCACGCTGCAAACCTAGCCGTTCTGCTCAGCAAACGTTCAGGTTGGAATCATCCAGGCGGCGGCGTCTTGCGGAAGGCTGGATCCGACATCCTCCACCGATGAAACCAAGATCGTTCCGTGAGGCAGCGTGATCGCATCCTTGCCGAAGTTGACGACGCAGATTACGCCGGAGCCGCGGCGGAACGCGAGGACGTTGTTTCCGAGTTCGAACCACTCGAGGTACTCGTCGGCGGTGAGATACTTGGCACGAGCATCCAGTGCCCGACGGTACAACTCGAGCGTTGAGCCAGAGACGCCGGTTTGCGCTTCGACTGACAACGCGCCGAACGATTCAGGTTGCGGGAGCCAGGGCTCAGCATCGCCGAAGCCGAACGATACCCCAGCGGACGTCCACGGGATGGGTACTCGACACCCGTCGCGGCCCTTCTGCGAATGTCCAGAGTTCTCCCACACGGGATCATCGAGCACCTCGGGCGGGAGATCCCATACCTCCGGCAAGCCGAGTTCCTCGCCCTGATAGAGATACGTCGACCCGGGTAGGGCGAGCAGCAGGAGAGTGGCTGCACGGGCACGCCGCAGACCGAGTTCGGGATCGAGGTCCTCGAATGGGCCGGTGAGTGGCCAGTTGCGCCATTTCGTGTCGTCTGGAAGCCCGTACCGGGTGGCGTGACGCATGACATCGTGATTCGACAACGTCCAGGTCGGCGTCGAGCCGACCGTTGCGGCGGTGACCAACGCCCGGTCGATGGCGATTCGGGCGGCCGAGATCTCCCATGGCGTTTCAAGGAAGTCGAAGTTGAACGACTGGTGGTACTCGTCAGGGCGTAGGTACAGCGCGAGGTGATCCGGCTCGACCCACGCCTCGGCGACCATCATCACGTCCTTGCCTGACGTATCGAGCACGGCTCGCCAGCGCCGGATGATCTCGTGGACGCCGTCTCGGTCCCAGTGGGGGTGGTCACCAGCACGGCTGGAGGCGAGCAGTTCCGGATCAAGTTCCATGTCTGGGAGTTCCAGGTCGGGGTAGCAAGGGTCCTTCACGAGCCCGTGGGCGACATCGATCCGGAACCCGTCGACGCCGCGATCGATCCAGAAGCGGAAAATGTCGTCGAACTCGGCGCGGACGTCCTCGTTCTCCCAATTCAGATCCGGCTGTGTCGGGTCGAACAGGTGCAGATACCACTCGCCGTCTGGAACCCGCCGCCAGGCCGAACCTCCGAACGCGGCAGTCCAGTTGGTGGGCGGCAAGTCGCCGCCGGCGCCCTTGCCGGGACGGAAGATATAGCGGTCGCGCTCCGATGATCCTGATCCCGCCGCCAATGCAGCTTTGAACCACGGATGTTCACTCGATGTGTGGTTTGGTACGAGGTCGACAATCACCTTGATTTCGTGTAGGCGGGCCTCGGCAATCAACGCCTCGGCGTCCTCCAGCGTGCCGAACTGCGGGTTGATGTCACGGTAGTCGGCAACGTCATAACCACCGTCGTTGAGTGGTGATGGATACCACGGGCAGATCCAGATCGCATCGACCCCGAGGCCCTTGAGGTACGGCAACCGGGACTGAATCCCGCGAATATCGCCGGTGCCGTCGCCGTTGGCGTCGGCGAACGAACGTGGATACACCTGATAGATGACGCCTCGCCGCCACCAACGTGGGGGTTCGGTTTCGACGTATTGGGCTGTCAGCGCAGGACCCGTCTGCTCTTGTGCACACATCGACTCATTATGCAGGCGAATTGATCACGGCCACATTCCGAATCCACAAGTTCAGCACTACTACGCTCTCGAAGCGATGGGAAATCAACGCACGCCCAAGCATGGAGCCACACCACCGAAGGGGAAGCCCACGAGGTCGAAGTATGACGCCCAGAGCCCAAAGCGGGTGCTTGGCTCCACGGCGCAATGGCTGATCGTGACATTCCTACTCGTGGTAGCCGTTGTCGTGATCTACATCCTCGTCGATGGTGGTGACTTCAATCGGAACAACGGTGGTGGCGTCGGCGCGAGAGTCGGATCGGCGATCATCCGATAGGCGGGCAGCCGATATAGACCAGCACGTTCTCAGCGTGTTTGGCGTATACCGATGCTTCGTCGCCGAGCGTCGGGTCGGCAACCCGCGAGGCCCACAGGTCACGTTGGGCCGTGACGCCTTCGCACTTCGATTCGAAGGCGATGTCGACGGTTTGTTGGATCACGGCTGGCACTTCGCCGACGAATTGAGTGTTGGCATCGGGTCGGATTTCGACTGTTCTCCCGTCAAGCGTCTCACCGACGAAGACCAGTTCGACCTCGGTCGGAACCGGAACGGTCGGCGTCGGGACGACGACGGCAGTACAGGTCGCCGAACTGCGTACCGAATCATCGACGGTTCGGTTGCACCGCAGAGAGAGAAACGTTTCGGTGCTGTACCCGGTGATGCCGGGATATCGCTCGAGTTCGGTTGCGAGCGCCGCGTACGAGGAACAGGAGGTGATTGCCGAGTCGAGCAGCGCTACCTGATCAGCAATTTCGCGGGCCAGGGACGCCTCGGCAACGGCAGCTGCGCACCCTGTCAGACCGGCACCGGTGTCGTTGGCGTCGTCACGACTGCACGCGCCACAGACCGTGACGATCACGGCGGTCAACAACGCCACGCACCGGCGGGCGGTACGGGCGGAACGCAGCGAGGAGAGGGGAACAGAGGTCACGTTGCTGCCATGTTGACTCAACGCGCTGGCGAGCGCCAGTACCCCGCTATCCTCGTGCCTGCTGGCGACGTGGCCGAATGGCTTAGGCAACGGCCTGCAAAGCCGTGTATCCGGGTTCAATTCCCGGCGTCGCCTCGAGGGACAGGGTCCTCGATCTTTGGATCGGGGGCCCTGTTCGCTGTCAGGTTCGAGGGTTCGATTTGATCAGGGTTTGGCTCAGCCGGCGAGTCGATTCGAGTGGTTCTACGACGCAATACGGCACGTCCTCGACCAAGGTCTGCGACTCGATCGGACCAAACAGAGATAGCGAGGCGAACTCGTTGAGCGCAGCCATGGTGGTGCGCATCGCATCCGGCGGGACCGGGTGGCTGATCAGGTAGCCCTGCGCCTTGTCGCAGCCAAGTTCACGCAGCGACTGCAGTTGTTGGACGGTCTCGACGCCTTCGGCCACCAGGTCGAGGCCCATGGATTGCGCCATCGCGATCATCGTTCGGACCAAAGATCGGTCAGTGCCTCGCTCAGCGACGCCTTGCACAAAAGCGCGATCGATCTTGATCCGTTGGATCGGGAACTGTTGGAGGAGCGACAGTGAGGAGTACCCGGTTCCGAAGTCATCGAGGGCCAACTTGACTCCCATCGCGCGGACGTGGCGCAGGGTGCCGAGCGCGATGTCGGGTTCTTCGAGCATCATTGATTCAGTCATCTCGAGCCACAACAGATGTGGCGGCACCCCGGATAGATCGAGCGCGTTGCGAACGACGTCAGCGAAATTCGGGTCGGCGATTTGACGCGGTGACACGTTGACCGACATCGTGGTCGTCGGGCCGATGACACCGTCGTCAATCCAGTGGCGGAGTTCGGTCAACGCTTCACACAACGCCCAAGCGCCGAGTTCGCAGATGATCCCGGTCTCCTCAGCGATCGAAATGAAGTCACCCGGCGGCACGAGTGTGCCGTCGGTGCGCCGCCACCGGATCAGCGCTTCGAAGCCACTGATCTGGCCGCTCACGATGTCGACGATTGGTTGGTGATACAACCGCATTTCCTGGCGACCGATGGCGCCATGGAGGGCATGTTCAACGTCCATCCTGTGAGCGAGGTTGGCCTGCATCGACTCGTCGAACAGGGCAACTCGATTTCGCCCGTCTGACTTCGCGCGATTCGTGGCGATGTCGGCTCGACGCATGAACTCCTCAGCCGAGATCGTACGGTTTCGGGGCGCCAGGGCGACACCGACACTGGCCGTGACGAACACAGAGGACTCTCCAGCTGGAATCGGAGCCGCGATCGAGGCGCGAATCGATTCGGCGCGAGCCATGGCATCGATAGGTGATGTCGTCGTGGCGTCGATGACGACGAACTCGTCGCCGGTCGAGCGTGCCACAAATCCGTCGAAGGTGGCCGCCGCAGCAGTGAGTCGCTCACCGATTACGCTCAGCACGCTGTTGGTATTCAACGGTCCGAGGCTGTCAGCCAGGTTCTTGAAGCGATCGAGATTGAGCTGTATCAACGTGGGTTGGTGCTCGGACCGCCAAGTCGATTCGAGCGTGTCGCTGACGAACTCCGCGAAAAGACCCCGCGTTGGTAAGTTCGTTACCTCATCGCGACTTAGCCGCCGCATGAGTGCTTCTTGCGCCCGAGCGTTGGCTTGCAGCGCCATGAACAGGCGCGAAACGGCGGCAACGATGAGGGCGATCGTGCCGGTCGTTCGGACTGCGATATCGGTGGTCGAGGTCGGGGCGACCGCCGCGATCAGGACGGCCGGAGCGATCAGGCTGATCGCAATCAAGATCATCCGGAGCGGGGTCTTGTTGTCATCGCCAAGTGAGTCGTCGATCGGGAGCAATGTTGCAGGGAGATCGGCATGACTGACCGAGGCACAGAGAAACAGAAATCCTGCAACGAACAAGCCGAGAGATATCGAGCCGGCCCGCCAGGTCGCCTTGTCGATCAGGCTGAAGTCGATCAGCAGCGTGCCAAGCAAATTGCTTGCGACGGCGACCATGATGAACCACATCCCGCGGTTGCGTTGCAGACCCGTTAGGAACAGCTCAGTCGTAAAGGTGGTCAGAAGCACGGCGATCGGGAGGTACATCGCCGTCGTCACGGCGAGACCGGGGTTGACATCGAGCTGTGTGATCAACGGGTTGGCGATTCCGACCCACGCGACGAGTGATGCACCGATCGCAACGGTCAGGCCGTCGAGCAGGTCGCGCCGATTGATCTCCGTACGACGGGCGCGAAGCGCGACACCCAGGAGCGCAATCAGCACTGATCCAACGACCACGTCAGAGATTGCTGGACCCCATGAAAGCTGGTTGGCGTCAACCCGCACACCGCCCGGGTCGATCGCAGCGAGCCGTACACCGGTGAGGACGAACACGACCGTAAAGACGACGGGGAGTCGGTTGGTGCGTCGCCCGACGTACCCGGAAATCAGGCTGGCGGCGACGACAAGCACACGCCAAAACGGGTCGACAGATCCAAGTGACAAGGCGACGAGCGCGCCGAGACCAAGCGCGCCTGCGGCCAGCAGCCACGGCACTCCGGCAAACACTCTCCTCATCAGACTCCGTTCGCTGTTTGTGGTCGGGCGTTCGATAGTGGTGGCCACGTCCAAATCGGCGGACGAGTCCAGGTTCTGTATCGGACGGAATCTCAAGATTCCGTAGGAAAATCTTCCAAATTTGACACAACGCTGATCCCGGCTGCGGGGGCACGGCGGATCATGGTGCTCTCGATCACCTTCAGAGGCGCTACCGTGAAGCGGATGCACGCCGCCGGCGTCCGAACCTTCGTATGACCACCGATTCGCTGACTAGCACCGTTGTCGTACCTGGGCCGCATTTGATGGCGGCACTGGTCGGTCAGCGTGACGAAAACCTCCGCCAGATCGAGCGACAGTTTCCTGCGACAGCGGTGTCGGTACGAGGCAACGTGATCGCCGTTCGCGGCGTCGATGCCGAACAACTTGGGCGGCTGTTCGAGGAACTGGTTGGGCTCCTCGAGCGGGGACACGAGCTCGACGAACGCACCATTGAACGTTCGATCGGGATGATTCTCGCCGACGAGCGACCTACTGAGGTGTTGACCCATCAGGTGCTGCGTGCCTCGAAGGGCCGCCAAGTGCGACCGAAGACTGCCGGCCAGAAGCGTTACGTCGATGCGATCCAGTCGAATATCGTGACGTTCGGCATCGGCCCGGCGGGTACAGGGAAGTCGTGGCTCGCTGTAGCAATGGCGATTCAAGCGCTGCAGGCCAAGCAGGTCCAGCGAATCATCCTCACCCGCCCCGCCGTGGAAGCGGGCGAACGACTCGGTTTCCTGCCCGGCGACCTGATGGCGAAGATCGACCCGTACCTGCGGCCGCTATACGATGCCCTCTACGACATGGTCGAACCGGAAGGCGCGCAGAAGCTGATCGAGCGCCAAACCATCGAGGTAGCTCCGTTGGCGTTCATGCGTGGGCGCACACTCAACAACAGTTTCATCATCCTCGACGAGGCGCAGAACACCACGCCCGAGCAGATGAAGATGTTCCTGACCCGGATCGGATTCGGATCGAAGGCGGTTGTCACTGGCGACGTCACGCAGGTCGACGTCCCCGATGGCCGGTCCGGTCTGAAGGGTCTCGAGCGCGTCCTGACCGGAGTCGAGCAGTTGGCGTTCGTGCATCTCACCTCGGCCGATGTTGTGCGGCACAAGATCGTTGCCGACATCGTTGCCGCATACGAACGCCAGTCCGAAGGTGGATCGCGTGGGTGATCCGGACAAACAGATCGCGGCGGCGGCCAGTGTCGTGGTCAATGTGGTGGCCAGTGATGAGCAAACTGAGTTGGCGATCGACGTCGATCGGTGGGCAGCCCTGGCCGACGACGTGCTGCGCGCTGAAAGACGTTCAGGTGAGTTGACGCTGACATTCATCGATCCCGTCGAAATGGCGGCGCTCAACGCGGAGCACATGGGTCAGCAGGGCCCGACTGATGTCTTGTCGTTCCCACTCGACGCCGACGCCGATCCTGGGGCGATCCCAGCAGATTGGGGTCCAATACTGCTTGGTGACGTCGTGATCTGTCCCGCCGTTGCAGCGGACTCTGCGCCAACCCATGCAGGCACATTGGATGACGAGTTGGCACTGCTGACCGTCCACGGTGTTCTGCACGTGCTTGGCCATGACCACGGCGAACCTGATGAGACGGCTGTGATGCGGGCGCGTGAACTGGAGTTGCTGGTCCAGCACCATTGGCACGGACCCGCACCGACTGGATTCACACAGGAGCAATCAGCGTGATCGCCGCCAAATTCTCGGGCACCGACACGTTGATGGTGATCGTGATCGTCCTGTTACTGATCGTGCTGATCTTCCTGGCGATCGCCGAGATGGGTTTGTCGAAAATGACCCGGCCGAAGGCGGCTTCGATGGCTGACCAGGGGCATCGTGCGGGTCCGGCGCTGCTCAGGCTCGCCAACCATCCGGAGCGGTGGGTCAACCCGCTGTTGTTGACCGTCTTCATCTGCCAGGCAGTCCAGACCACGCTGACCGCAATCGTTGCAGGGCATTTGTTCGGTGGGTGGGGAGTGGTGGTCGGCGTGTTGTTGAACATCGTCGTGTTCTACGTTTTCGCCGAGGCCGTGCCGAAGACCTACGCCGCACAGAATCCTGAACGCGCTGCGCTTTTGACGGCCCGCCCGATGAGCATTCTGGTTGCCTCGCCGCCCCTGCAGTTGGTTTCGCGAGCGCTGATCTGGCTGACGAACGTGATTGTTCGTGGCAAAGGACTCGAAAAGGGTCCGTTTGTCAGTGAGTCAGAGTTGCTCGGGATTGTTGGAGCGGCAGCAGATGACGACGTGATCGAGCATGAAGAGCGCGAACTGATCGAGAGCATCATCGAGTTCGGCGACACGGTCGTGCGTGAGGTGATGGTGCCGCGGCCCGATATGGCGATCATTCCAAACGACGCCACTGTGTCGGGCGCCCTTGACCTAGCGATCGCCAACGGATTCAGTCGGCTGCCTGTGTTCGGGCCAGACGACACCGACGTGATTGGACTGGCGTATACGAAGGATCTGATTCGTGCCGAACGGGAAGGCCGGGGCGACGTTTCGGTCATCGAGGTGGCTCGTCCGGTCCGGTTCATTCCTGAGAACAAGCCCGTGAGTCGGCTGATGCGCGAGATGCAGGTCGGCAAAATCCACCTTGCAATCGTGGCTGACGAGTACGGCGACGTGGCCGGTCTCATCACGCTCGAGGATTGTCTCGAGGAACTCGTCGGCGAGATTGTCGATGAATACGACACAGAGACACCTGAGATCGAGCGGCTGCCGAGCGGCGACTTCCTTGTGGATGGCGGTGCATCGGTGTCGGAGTTGAATGACCTGCTCGAAATCCAAATACCCGATGATGACTGGGACACGATCGGCGGATTCGTGTTCAACACGCTCGGCCACGCCCCAGAGGTCGGCGATTCGATCGAGCACGACGGGTGGGAATTCGTCACGATGGAGGTCGAGGGGCGACGGATTCGACGACTGCGGATTGTGCTGGCATCGATCGACGACGACGTGGAATCTGACTGATGCTGATTTCCCTCGAAGGCAAGGTTGCTCTCGTCACGGGTGCGTCAAAGGGGATTGGTAAAGCGATCGCTGCAGGAATGGCCGAGGCGGGAGCGAAGGTGATGTTGTCATCTCGCAAGCTCGATCGACTTGAAGCAGCGGCTTCCGAGATTGCCGGCGAGACGGCGGTGTACGCCGCCAATGCAGGCGATCTCGACGCCGCCCAGGCTTGCGTCGCTGCCACGATCGAGCGTTTCGGTGGGCTCGACATCTTGGTCAACAACGCTGCGACCAACCCGTATTACGGACCGACGATCGGCGTCGAGCCGTCGCAATTCGACAAGACGTTCCAGGTCAATCTGCGCGGCCCGCTGTTTTGGGCTCAAGCCGCCCACCGCCAGGCGATGCATGCCAAGCCGGGTGTGATCATCAACATCTCGTCGGTCGGCGGGCTTCGCACTGAGGGTGGCCTCGGCGTCTACAACCTGACCAAAGCTGCGTTGATCCATCTCACCCGTCAGCTTGCGGGTGAGCTTGGACCGTGTCGCGTGGTCGGAATCGCGCCTGGGTTGGTAAGAACTGACTTTTCGACGGTGTTGGTCGAGACCTACGGCGAGCAGTTGGCTCACCAGATGCCGACGAAACGGCTCGGCGAGCCGGACGACATCGCCAACCTGGCGGTCTTCCTGGCGTCCGACAAGGCGTCGTGGATTACGGGAGAAACTTACGTGGTCGATGGCGGTGCCGGTGTCCGCACTGCCGCTGGGTGAGGGTCGCCCGACGACAATCCTGCGAGCACCGGACCTCCGAACGCAGCGGCGGCGGCCAGCGTGATCGCCCCACCGATGAGGAATGGTGCCCGGAGATTGGTTGCATAGGCGACGAGTCCGCCGAGCGCCACACCGACTGCACTGGCGGCGGCGCCAAGCCAACGGTACACGCCGTTGACGCGCCCGAAACGGTCGCCGGGAATCAACGTTTGACGCACCGTGACCGTGACCACGTTCCACACGGTGATCCCAACACCGAGGACGAATCCGGCTAGCCCGACGATCCAGGCGGCCGGGGCCAACCCGATGATCAACTGCGCAACGCCGAACACGACATAGGGCACAAGGATCGCCCACTTGAGTCCGAGTACTGCGACCACTCGATGGCCGAGCAGGCCTCCGGTGGCGGCACCCATGGCCGTGATCGCCAGCAGAATTCCGAACTCGGCGCTGTTCAGCCCTAACTCGACGATCGCGTATTTGACGAAGATCCCCTGACCAAACATCAGACCAAGGTTGGTAACCGCGAACAACAATGCCAAGGTGCGGAGCAATCGGTGAGTCAGGAGCCATCGGATGCTCGATCCGAGGCGATCGTCGTATGGGGTCCTGGCGGTCACGGTTGGGATTCGGACGTTTCGAATCGTGAAGATCAGAATTGCGGCGACCGCGAACGAGACGGCATTCACAGTGAACGGAAGTCCGGTCGACTGATCGAACAGGATCGCCCCAACCGACAAGCCGGCGATACTTCCGGCGACCACCTCTGCGGCGAAAAGCAGGCCGTTTGCTCGCGCCAGATCGTCGGGTTCGACGATCATCGGCAGCAACGCCTGGGCGCTGCTGTCGAAGACCACCTCGCATGAACCGACGATCACCAGCAAGCCGAGCAGCGCCCATATCGACAAGCGATCGGATGTGGCGGCGAATGCGATCACAGCAAAAAGGGCGACGCGGATCAGGCTCGAGGCCACCATCAGCAGTTGACGGTCGGCTTGGTCGACGATCACGCCAACAGGCAGCGCCAGCAGCAGCCAGGGAAGAAACGTGGCAAATGTCGTGAGGGACAGCAGTCGTTCGTCGTCGGTCAGCGAAAAGGCCAGCAGTGGCATGGCGACGAAGTTGATCCCATCGCCGAGATTGCTGATCGTGCTGGCGGTCCATTGCCGCCAATAGGCGCGCGGGAGTCGGCCGGATGAAACTCGTCTCACGCATCTCCTGCGGTCGCGGCGTTCGAAAGCGGCGACATGGTTGGAAACGCTACTCCGTTGGGCGACTCAGGTTCAGTCGTTGCACCTTGCCAAGCGCCGTGCGTGGAATAACATCGACATTCGTCACTCGCCGTGGTACGGAGTAACTCGGCAGGCGCTGTTTGGCGTACTGCCGGAGTTCGAGCAGCGACGGAGGACTGTTTGAATCGACCGGAACGATGTAGGCCGAAACGATTTCGCCCCACTCAGGATTGGGCTCACCAACCACGGCTACATCGGCGATGCCTGGGTGCCTTCGTAGGATCGATTCGACTGCTTCGGGCCACACGTTTTCGCCGCCGGTGATGATCAACTCATGGGATCGCCCGTGCACGGTGAGCAAACCATCGTCGCCGATCTCGCCCAAATCACCTGTTGCAAACCATCCGTCAACTTTCGGGTCGGTGCCGTCGCGATAGCAACGCAACAGCATTGGGCAGCGCAGGTGGATCTCGCCACCCACGATGCGTACCTCGACCCCATTGAGCGGCCGTCGGTCGTAGACAACACCACTGCCGGTTTCAGTCATGCCATAGGTCGTCACGGTATTGGCCGGGCGGTCGACGGGCGGCCGTGATCCTCCGAGCACGATTGCCCGAAATCGCGTCGGATCGACGCGCTGCAATGCTGTCGGAACGAGCGAAACGAGCGTGGCGTCGATCGAGTTGACCACATCGGCGTCAAACCCCGGCAGGACCGTGAGCCGGGTTGCCGTAAGGAGCGCTCTGGTGACGACCGAAAGGCCGCCGACGTGTGACAGCGGTAGACACGCCAGCCAATGATCCTGATCGGTGACGTCGAGACGATCCGACGTCGCCTCCGCCGACGCCGAAACCGCGTCGTGAGTCAGTACGACGCCCTTCGGTTCACCCGTCGCCCCGCTGGTCGCAACCACGAGCGCATCACCCGGCTCGACAGGCTGGCCCACTCGAAAGCGATCGAGTAACGATTGTTTTGTCAGATCGGGCAGTCGCTGATCGACGGGGAAGGCGGCGTCACCGTCGTCCCAGATCCGACGAAGTTGATCGACGAACTCCGGACCGCCCGGCAGGTCAAGAGCGACAAGGCGGTTCACGACCTAGGCCGTGACAGGGTCAATCGGGATCACGATCTCTGAAGCTTGCTCGATCTGCTCTGCAATTGCGAGGCAACGAAGGTCGGTGAACCGATCGCCCATCACCTGTACGCCAACAGGCAGACCGGCGGCCATACCGAACGGCACGACAGCGGCGGGTATTCCGAGGAAATTGCCGGGAAGCACCGGCCGCAAGGTGTCGCGCATGATCTCGGTGATCTGCTCCCCGCGGATGTCGGCGTCGTGCTCGAACGCCGGTTGACCCCAGGTCGGGGAAACGATCACCGGATGCTCGGCGAAGAATGCCGACCATTCGCGCGTGAGCTTGAATCGCTCGCCTTGAAGCATCACGCTCGACTGCAACGTCGGGCTCGGGTATTGGCTGACCATCGAATCGAGCACGATGCGTGCTTCTTCCGACATCACCAAATCGAGCAGCACCCGCGTTTCGTTGATGTCGGCGATCAGCAGCATCGCCCACAATTCGGTGACGCGCTCATAGTCAGGCGGTGCGATTTCGACCACGCGGTGACCGCGATCTGAGAGCACATCTCCGGCGCGCCGCACCGCGGCCGCAATCTCTGGGTGCGTCGCCCCTCCCGGTGGCTCGGCGACGACTGCGATGGTGAGCCGTTCGTCGGCGTCGAGATCGGTGAACACCGCTGGGACTGATCGTGGATCTCTCGCGCTCCAACCTGCAAGCACCTGGAAACCGGCTCGGACGTCGACCACATGTCGAGCCATCGGTCCTTCCGCCAGCATCTGTTGCGCTGCCAGCATGATGTCTTCAGGGGGGATCGTGGTTGCCATCGGGATTGCGCCGACGGTCGGCTTGATCGAAGCGATACCGCAGCAGTGGGCGGGATTGCGGAGCGAACCGCCGATGTCGTTACCGAGCCCGATCGGGGACATTCCCGAGGCGATCGCCGAGGCCTCTCCGCCGCTCGACCCGCCGGCGGTGACGTGAGGGTTCCAGGGATTGCGGGTCAGACCGTGCAGCGTCGACCGGGTATGCACTCGCAGGCCGAGATCGGGGAGGTTGGTGCGTGCAAACGGGATCGCACCGGCAGCTCGCATTCGCTCGACCGTCGGGGAGTCGATCGGAGCAATCGCGTCGGCTAGAAACGGTACTCCCTGCGTTGTCGGCGTTCCGGCGACGTCGATGTTTTCCTTGACGGTGCAGGGGACTCCGTGGAAGACACCGAGCATTTCACCCTTGGCCACCGCTCGATCAGCGCGGTCGGCCGCTAACAGTGCCTCGTCGTCGAGTCGTCGAACAATCGCGTTCAGATGCGGGTTGACGGCGTCAACGCGGGCAAGATGCGCTTGCATCACCTGTCGACTCGATACTTCCCCCGAACGGATTCGCTCAGCAAGTTGCAGGGCACCGAGTTGCCAGAGTTCGCTCATCAGCCCATCATGACGCACACATGACCACTTCATCGAACCCCGTGTTGTCCACCTGGATCGCTGGAGCGCGTCCACGTACGTTGCCCGCAGCCGTCGTGCCGGTCGCAGTTGGTGCTGCATGTGCGGCTGGAGTCACCGACGGACCAGGGGTCGTGTGGTGGCGTGTAATCTGTGCCCTAGTGGTTTCGCTGCTTCTGCAGGTCGGTGTCAACTATGCCAACGACTACAGCGATGGGGTCAAGGGGACCGATGATGTACGAGTCGGTCCCGTTCGGCTGGTGGCGTCGGGGATGGCGTCGGCGAGGGCCGTCAAGCGCGCTGCTCTGGCGAGTTTGCTCGGTGCCGCAGTTGTTGGGCTGGGGTTGGCGATAGCCACGTCGTGGTGGCTGTTGGTCGTCGGCGCGGCGGCCGTCGTAGCGGCGTGGGGCTATACGGGTGGGCCGAGACCGTACGGGTACCTGGGACTCGGAGAGTTGTTCGTGTTCGTGTTTTTCGGTCTCGTCGCAACCGTCGGCACGAGCTACGTAGCCATCGAGCAGGTTCCTGACGTCACATGGTTGGCAGCCACGGGAGTCGGATTCTTGGCGTGCGCCCTGCTCGTTGTGAACAACTTGCGTGATATTCCAACCGATGCCCAGGTTGGAAAGCGCACGCTTGCGGTCCGGCTTGGCGACCAAAGGACGCGCTGGATGTACGTTGGGTTGGTAATCGGTGGATTCGTCATGGCGGCGTTGGCTGCGGTTTCGCGTCCCTGGGCGCTGCTGGCCCTGATCGGCTTGGCGATGGCTCATATTCCGGTTCGACGAGTGCTGGCGGGTGCGTCGGGTCGTGAGTTGATCGGTGTTCTGGGAGCAACAGGCCGAACACAGTTGGTGTATGGAGCGCTCTTGGCGATCGGGTTGTTGCTCGACTAGCCACAGCGAACCATTGGCTAGCATCGGTGAGAAACTTGACTTGATGTTTGCGGCAGGCATTAAGACGTGATCGGTCGTGATTCCTGCCGCAGAATTGGTGACGGTCGGGTAGAACTTGTGGGCGGTCGGGTAAGTGAACCCGGCCTGAAATGCTGCCGGGTTCGCATCCGGCTTCACCCGTTGAGGCCAACGCCGAGGACACTTAGGAGCCGAGCCGATAGGCGAGGCGACCAATCGTTACGGTGCGCAATTTCGACTGCGCAGCAGGCGAAATGAAAACTCCGACACGGATAGTCCTCACCTATCCGCTAGACCTCTTAGCTGTTGCGGTGTTCGGTTGGCGGTGTTTGCAAGATCCAGCCGGCAATCAAGTCGGCGACGCGCGCAGGTTGCTCGGTATGAGCGGCATGCCCGGCGCCGACCACCGTTGAGAACGTCGCAATCGGGAGTAGCTCGGTCATCTGCCGACCGATCGCAGAGAACTTGGCGTCTCGCTCTCCGGCCAGAACGAGCACCGGAATCGTGATCCGGTCGAGGGCATCCCACATCGGTGGCTGAGCACCGGTTCCCGCCGTTCGCAAACTCGCTCGCAGTCCAGCGGCGGTGTTGGCGCGTCGTTGTTCGATGTCTGCGGGGTCCGCAGGCAGGTTGGCAAACATCGGATTGGAGAGCCATTCCTCGAGAAACGGTTCGACACCGATCTGTTCGACTCGGTCGGCAAGCACCTCGTCTGCGGCACGGCGCTCACTCCGGTCGTTCTCGTGGATGATTCCCGGCGTCCCGCCGATCAGGACGAGTCGGTCGATCGAGTGGTTTCTGGACGTGGCTGCAACGAGGGCAAATCGAGATCCCATCGAGTACCCGATCCAGATCCCGGGACCACCAACCTGCGCCAGCCGTTGCCCCGATTCGGCGATTGGTGTGTGATCGTCAACACTGAGTCCGTGTCCAGGCAGATCGACGAATGCCAGCGTTGGTTCGGAACGCAACCTTTCAGCAATCAGGTGCGCGCAGTGGTGCCAGTGGTGGTGAGTCTGGGTGAATCCGTGGAGAAAGACGAGCCGGTCACGCATCGCCGCTGGTCTGTTGCTCGCCGTTTCGTTGGTCGCTGGCTAGCTGGTCGTTGAGTTGACGAAGCACCCGGACGAACGTTTCGGTGTCATGTGCCCCTGGGATCGCCCAGCGACCCTCGACGACGTACGTGGGAACCGCCGTGACGCCCATCTCTGCTGCTTGACTGATCTGCTCCATGACTTCGGCTCGCCCGCGATCGCTGTCGAGGAATGACAGCACTTGGTCACGATCGAAGCCGACCTCTGCGGCGCATTCGGCGAGTACTTCCGGATCGCCGATGTTCAGCCCATCAATGAAGTAGGCGTGCAACAGACGTTCCTTGGTCGCCTCCTGACTGACCAGCGAGTCGGCTTGTTCGGCAAACCAGATCAGTCGGTGGGCGAGCAATGTGTTGCACCGAAGTGCCCGGTCCAGTCGGAACTCGATGCCATCCTCTGCGGCCGCGCTGGTCACACGTTCGATGATCTTGTGGGCCTGATCCTCACCGCCGAACTTCTTGGCGTAGGCACTGAACACGGGCTCGGCTTTGCCGAGTGAGGCGGTCGGGTCGAGTTGGTAAGGACGGTACGAAAGGTCGATCTCGAACTCGCCGTCGAGTTCCTTAAGTGCCCGCTCGAACCGTCGTTTGCCGATGTAGCACCACGGGCACACGACATCGGACCAGACCTCGACTCGGATAGGTGTCGTCGCGGCGGCCATGCAGGGGAACCCTACGCCCCGTATCGTCGGAGTCCATGACTGCCAACGCGACAGCGTGTGCGACCCTGGTCGACGAGTGGATTCGGTGCGGAGTACGTCACGCTGTTCTCAGTCCTGGGTCGCGCAGTTCGCCTATGGCGGTTGCGCTCGCAGCGCGAGCCGAGTTGGCGCTACACGTTGTCCACGACGAGCGCGTCGCCGCCTTCGTCGCGCTCGGGCTCGGGCTCGACGGCGTGCCCGCAGTGTTGTTGTGCACCAGTGGTACTGCCGCCGTGAACTTCCACCCGGCCGTCGTCGAGGCTGGATTGTCAGCGGTGCCAATCATCGTCGCAACGGCTGATCGGCCGCCAGAACTGCGCGGAATTGGTTCCCCACAGACGATCGACCAACTCGAGTTGTATGGGCGATCGGTACGTTGGTTCCACGATGCGCCCGTTCCCGATAACGCCGACCACACCATGTGGCGACCGCTTGCTCAGAGGGTATTCGCCACGGCGGCGGCCGGTCCGGTGCATCTCAACCTGCCGTTTCGGGAACCGCTGATCGGAGAACCGGAGGTCTTGCCCGAGCCGATCGGTCCGCCACGTGCGGTGCCGAAAGGTTTGGCGTCGAGCGGACCACTTGGTTCCGAGTTCGATGTACCACGCGGTGTCATCATTGCGGGAGGCTTACACGGTCTCGCTCGCGGCCAAATCGATCAGTTGTCGCGTCGGCTTCGGTGGCCGGTGCTCGCCGATCCGACGTCGGGGGTGCGCGACCTCGATCTGGCTGTCACGGCGTTCGACTCGCTTCTGCGCCATGACGCGTTCGCCCAATCGCAGGCACCCGAGCTGGTCGTGCGACTAGGACGCGCACCTTCATCGAAGGTGTTGTCGCAATGGATCGTCGAGAGCGGATCGTCGGTTGTCCAGATCGGAGGTCCCGGGGTGATCGACCCTGACCGCAACGTGTCAGCCCTCTGTACTCTTGCCGATCTTGACACGTTGTCTGGCGCACCAGGTACGTCGTGGTGTGATGGTTGGCTGGCGGCCAACGAGCGCGCCGAAATTGCGATCGACGCAGTGCTCGTCGATCAGCCGATGTCGGAACCGGGCGTCGCCCGCCTCGTTGCCAACAGCCTTCCGGCCGAGTCGGACATGGTCGTCGCTTCGTCGATGCCGGTGCGAGATCTGGAGTGGTTCGGCGGTCGTTCGGCTCGTGCACGTGCAAATCGTGGGGCGAACGGGATCGACGGCACGCTGTCAACCGCCCTTGGCCGGGCACTGTTGGGTCGACCCGTCGTCGCCCTCGTGGGGGATCTTGCATTCGTCCACGACAGCAACGCGCTGTGGGCGCTCGTCGAACGAGCTGCCGACCTCCGAATCATCGTGATCGACAACGGGGGTGGCGGCATTTTCTCGTTCCTGCCCCAGGCGACTGCCCTAGCTCCGGAACGTTTCGAGTTGCTGTTCGGCACACCGCATCACACCGACATCGTCGCCCTCGCCCGGTCACATGGCGTACGAGCAACGACCGTGTCGAGTACCGCGGCGTTGATCACAGCCGTCATTGCACCTGGCCCCAGCGTGACCCGCGTGGTGACCGATCGGGCCGAGAACGTAATGGTCCACGCCAACCTCAACCAAGCCGTTCAAGTCGCGCTGAACCCCCACATATCGTGACCATCGCGACATGAACGGGTTTTTAGGGGCGGACGATGGCGCTGAGCATGGCTTGGAACTTGGCTTGGGTTTCGGCCAGTTCGGCGAGCGGCTCGCTGTCGGCGACAATGCCGCCTCCGGCGACGAGTCGGGCCGATAGGCGGTCGGCTGAGAGCTCGGCGCAGCGCAGCGAAACGGCCCACGTTCCGTTGCCATACGCATCAACCCAGCCGACCGTTCCGCCGTAGAGTCCGCGCTCGAAGCCCTCCACTGCGGTGATCAGTTCGATCGCAACGCTCCTCGGGTATCCACCAACGGCAGGTGTCGGCTGCAGCGCTCGTACGAGCTCGATCACGGTGGCCGTCGGCTTCGACAGGCGGCCTTCGGCCTGTGAACCGAGGTGTTGCACGTTGGCAACTTTGACAATCGACGGCTCAGGGGCCCAGTCGAGGTAGCTGCAGTAGGGGAGCAGCGTGTCACGCACCATTTCGATCGCAGCGCGATGCTCGATCCGGTTCTTAGCGCTGGCCTGAAGTTCGGAGGCAAGTCGCGTATCGACGTCATTGTCGCCGGTGGTTCTCGTTGTGCCGGCGAGCGGGTGAGCGCTGACAACATCGCCGTCGACGGCAACCAGTAGCTCAGGTGATGCTCCGACGAATCCGTCGACTGAAAATCGGTAGCTCGATCCGAAGGTCGCCTTCAGGCGTCGTAACACGGCGTGCACGTCAATCGGGTGATCCGACTCGACGACGATCGGACGGGCGATCACGGCCTTGTCCATCGAGCCCGCCCGAACAGCGTCACGAGCAGCCGTGACGGCGGTGAGGTAATGCTCGATTTCGACCCCGGGCCGGAGCGTGAACGACGCTGCCATCGGCGAGGGTTGCGTGGGTGCCTCTAGTTCGTCGTCTGCATCGTCGATTCGAGTCACCCAACTTCGACCGCGCCCGTCTTTCCCGACGGTGACGCGGGGGACGATCAGTTCGGCCGACGAGCCGGGCAGGAACGGCAACGCTCCGAGTGCGATCGGGCCGTGCCCGAATTCTGATCGCCCGGACCCTGTTTGATCGTCGTGGTGGATCGCTGCGAGGAACGTGACGGCTTGATCAATCGGAACCCGAGCAGCGACTCCTCGACCAGCGAAGCCGACACCGTCGCGTACGAACAGGTATCCATCGTGGCGGGCGACGTCATTCAAGTCGACATCGACATCGAGTGGCGTCGAGACGGCGCGCATGTCAGGTCGTTTGGTTACGAGTGCCGAGCAGCTGCTGTGTCAGCCCACCAGACAGCAGGTGGTGCGAGGCGTCGCCGAATCCGCTGAGCTGTAACATCGCAACCATCTCGTCCGGCGCAGGCAGGTACGCCACGCTCTTCGGCAGGTATCGATAGGCGGCTCCATCGGACAGCAGCGCGCCGATCCTGGGGACTATCTTGCCGAAATAGATGTTGTTACCAAAGCGGATCACCCGATTCTTCGGAATCCCCACATCGAGCAGCGCAATCCGGCCGCCCGGCCGTACTACTCGGGCGAGTTCGTCGAAGAACGCTGGGAGTTCCAGCAGATTTCGGAGCGCGAACCCGCAGGTCACACCGTCAACGGAGGCGGCGCGCACCGGCAGCCGCAAGATATCTGCCTGCGACCGTGGGGCGCCAGAACGATCGGCGGCAAGCATGCCGTAGCTCAGATCCATCGAAATCGGCAAATGACCGGCGTGGCGTAGGTCGATGCACAAATCGCCCGTTCCGCTCGCCAGATCGAGCACGACCGAACCGGGCGGCAGTCGTAGGTCGCGCACGGTTCGACGTCGCCAACGAACATCGAGTCGAAACGTCATCACGCGGTTGACGAGGTCGTATTTAGGAGCGATCGCGTCGAACATCTCGCGCACCGCTTGCTTCTTCTCGTCGCCCTCGGGAAGTACCGCTCGGTCCCAACTTCGGACAGTCGACTCAGCCATTGTTGGCAGGCTACGTGGGTCGAGTTCGCACCGCCCACCCCACTGCCGTCAGACTCGGGGCGTGATCGACTTCAGCTTCCCGCCAGAGGTGGACGAGGTTCGCCTCAAGGTTCGCGAGTTCATCGATACACGGGTCCGACCAGAGTGGGATGCGATTGACCAGAGTCAGCGTTCCGAGGTAGTCAGGACGATCGTGAAGCTTCGTGCGGAGGCCAAGGATGTGTGGGGTCTGTGGCTCCCGCATATGCCTCCTGAGTGGGGTGGGATGGGCCTCGGTCCGACGGCAATGGCGGCCGTCTCGGCGGAGGCCGCCAAGGTGTCGATCGGGCCATTCGTGCTCAACGCCCAGGCCCCCGACGAGGGGAACCAACACACGCTGCATCATTGGGGAACCGGCGAGCAGAAGGACAAGTATCTGCGCCCGTTGTGCGACGGTTCGGCACGTTCGTGCTTCGCCATGACCGAGCCAGAGGTTGCAGGTTCTGACCCAACGCTGATCAAGACATTCGCTTACCTTGATGGCGACGAGTGGGTGATCAACGGCCACAAATGGTTCATCTCCGGAGCACGTGGTGCCAAGTTCGCCCTGCTGGTGGCTCGGACCGAGGAGGACCCGGAGATCCCTCAAGCAGCCAACTCGTGCTTCATCGTTGATTTGCCGTCACCCGGCTGGACTGTCGTGCGAGACGTCGAGACGATGTCGGGCGGTCACAACCATTGCGAGATCCTGATCGAGGACCTGCGTGTTCCCGCCGCCAACATGTTGGGCGGTCGCGGCCAGGGCCATCTGCTCGGCCAATACCGATTAGGACCGGCCCGCCTTGCGCATTGCATGCGTTGGATCGGACAGGCTGAGATCGCCCTCGACATGATGGTCGGGAGATCGATGGAGCGCTATTCGCACGGGTCGCTCCTCGCCGAGAAGCAGGGAATCCAGTGGCTGATCGCCGACTCAGCTGTCGAGTTGTATCAGTGTAAGTTGATGGTGCTGCACGCTGCCTACCAACTCGAACATGGCATGGATTTCGTGGCCGTTGTCTCGATGGCGAAGCACTTTGTCGCCAACAGCCTGTGGCGAATCATCGATCGGGCGATACAGGTTCACGGAGCCCTCGGGTACTCGACCGACACGCCCCTGGCACACATGTTGCAGCAGGCACGGTGGGCTCGGTTTGCTGACGGTGCCGACGAGATTCACCAAATGCGAATCGCTCAACGGACAATCGCGGCGTACAACGACACAGGCAGCACGAAACTGGCGACCGGCAACCTTCCGCTCTAACGAGGTGTCGAGCGTGTCGCAAGCGCGGCGATCTCGGCGATGTGGTTGGGACCGATGCCACAGCAGCCACCCACGATCGACGCACCATCTTCGATCCATTGAGCCACCAAACGGCTGTAGGTCGATGGGTCAAGGTCGTGACGGTATTCGGTGAGGTGATCGTTGGCTTCGCCGACCTCGGTGTGCGACTCGACGAAACGATTTGCGTAGCCGCCAACTTCGATCTCGCCGCGTGATGCTTCCACGGCGATCGGGATCGCCCGTCGAATCGTTTCGGCCTGGCTGCAGTTGAACAGGACAGCAGCGGCCCCGATGTCGCCCGCTACCCGAACGGCGTTGACCACCGACTCACCGGAGCGCAGTGCGGCGAAACGTGAATCGTCGAGAGTGAACGAAATCCAGAGCGGTCGACTCGAATCACCGCTTCGCTCCAGCGCTCGGCGAACGGTGATCACCTCGGCGATCGAACTGAGTGTTTCGCCGAGCCACAGATCGACGTGGGGTGCGAGCCCTTCGACGAGCGGATCGATGATCCGTGGAGCCTCGTCCGAATCGAACAAATCAGGTCGGTAGGAACCGAACAACGGCGGCAATGACCCGGCGACCCGGATGTCACGCGAAGTCGTGTCGGCGGCGCTTCGTGCGCAGCGTCCGGCGACGCCGGCGAGGTCGAGTGCTTCGACGTCGAACCGGTCCTGTCCGATGTGAAACGGAATGATCGCATAACTATTCGTCGTGATCACATCGGCACCGGCGTCAACGAAGTTGGTGTGGGCCTGCACGACCCAGTCGGGTCCTTCGGTGAGCGCCAACGCGGACCATTCCGGCTGCTGAAACGGAGCGCCGATCCGCAGCAACTCGCGACCCATACCTCCGTCCAAGACGGTCACAGTTGGTTGCATCGACGCAGCTTGTCAGAAGGAGCGGTGTTATGCATCTGAGTTCGAACGACCTGCGAGGTCTCGAGCAACTTGACGGTTTCGTCAGGTTTGCGTTTACGCTGGGTGACCCCGACGCTCTCGGCGAGGACTTCAACAGATTGATCCTCGGAGACGAACGTTGGGAACAGACTTCACCCCGCACTCAAGAGTCGGTGCGTGCCGAGGGCACCGCGTTTCGAGCCGACATGAGTTCGCAGTTCGAGCCGTTGATGGATCTCGACCAACTCAAGGTGCCATTTGTGGTCGGCTGCGGAACGGAGGCTCCCGATCCGAGATTTCAGGTAGCGAATCGACGACTTGTCGACTGAACCGATGCTGAATTGCCGGTCGTGGAGGGTGCCGATCACTCCGCGCATACGAACCACCCGAAGGCCTGGGTCGCGCTCGTGCGCCGACGGTCGAGTTGGCAGAAGCTGGCGCGAATGCAACGATAGAACCCTGATGAAACCGTTGGTCCCTTACCTTCCTTCGATGGCTGAGCTGCTCGATCTGGAGCAAATCGATCGAGATCTGATATCGGCTGCGGCTTCGCCGCGGTCGACGTGCCTGGGCCGCCTTAGGGCGGCCCCAGCCTCGATCATGCAGTGTGGTTCCGTGCACCGATCAGGGCCGATGATTGTGATGCTCCATCACATGTGGCCGCCGAGGGCCGGTGGCGCACGCGGGTTGTATGCCGGTTCGATGCATCAAGCTGACGGCACGCTGGGCGCGATGATCACCCAGGAGTCGCTCCTGCGGACAGTGACGTGATCAGGACGGCCGACTCGGACGACGTGCAAGCAGTCGCCGAACTGGTGAGTCGCGCGTACGCCCAGTACGTGCCACTGATGGATCGCATCCCTGCGCCGATGACTGACGACTACGCCGCGCTCGTGGATCGCCGTGTAGTCACGGTGCTCACGAACGACGGGGAAGGCGACGTGGTCGGGGTAGTGGTGGGTGTACTGGTGTCGTGGATCGACGGTGATTCGTACTACGTCGACAACATCGCTGTCGACCCTGAGGCGCACGGGTCCGGCGTTGGGTCAGCGCTCCTCGAACATGCTGTAGAAGCCGCCGGCATCTCCGGGTGTGTTCGTGTGTGGCTGTACACCAATGCCGTGATGCAGCAGAACATCGGGTACTACGAGCGGCGTGGGTTCGTGGTCTACGACCGACGCAGCGACAAGGGATTTGACCGGATCTTCTTCGAACGCCGGTTGTGACGGCTATCGGTCAGCAAGATCGGCCACGACGCGATTGAGTCGACTCGCACCTTCGATCAACCATGATTCGTCGAGCATGCTGAACGACGCCCGCACGTGCGAGTGGTCGGGCGAGTCGGGTTCGTCGGCATAGAACAGGCGGCCATTCGAGACCAGCACACCGGCATTTCGACCGGCTGCTGTCACATTCGTGGATGAAACCCCGTCTGGGAGCGGCAGCCAGAGAAAGTATCCACCGTCAGGCGCAATTGCCGGCATCAACGTCGAGTCGATCGCCGCCAGCATCGCCTCACGGCGGCTTCGATATCGAGCCTGACCCTCGGAGACGACTTCGGCGAATCGGCCTGAACGAATCAGCTCACCAACCACCATGGCGGCAAAGTGGTTGACGCTTCCACCGGAATCGAGTAACCCACAGTTGGCGATTTGCGACGTGATCGCAGGTGATGCCGTGAGGTAGCCGACCCGCAATCCAGGTGCGAGTGACTTCGAGAACGAGCCAAGTCGGATCACGATCTCAGGGTTGAAACTCGACATCGAGGGTGGCGCTGTCAGACTCGTGTCGCGATAGACGTCGTCCTCGATCACGAGCGTGCCGGTCGCTGCAGCAACGGTGAGGAGTGCCTCGGCGCGGTCGGGAGGCAGGCATCGGCCGGTCGGGTTGGCGTAGGTCGGGACGAGATACAGAAACATGCGCTGGCCGTACCGTTGGGGCGCGGTCGTGGCGGCATCGAAGTAATCTGGATCTGGCCCGCTGCCGTCGCCTCGCAAACCGATCACCTCTAGTCCATGGTCTGCGAAGATGCGGAGCGCCAGGAAGTATGTCGGTTGTTCGACGAATACCACATCACCTGGACTGGCGAGCAGAGACAGCACGAGGTCGAGCGCGCCGGAGCTTCCGGAGGTGATCACGATGTCATCGGGTGACACGATCGCGTCAACTCGCGCGAGGTGATCGGCAATCCCGTCGCGCACAAACGCAGCACCCGCGGGCGCGCCGTACGTCAACGCCTGCCAACCGTGCTGGATCAGCATTGCCTCGGTGGCGACTGCAACAGCCTCACTCGGAAACGTCGACGGATTCGGATGACCCCAGGTCAAATCGATCGCTCCGTCGGTGTGTCCGTATTGGATGTCACTGCGCATCGGCTCGGCCAGCGCCGACGCTGCGAGCAGCTCCGCGCCGGATTGTCGCCCGCTGTTTACCTCGACGTTCTGTAACCGCGATTCCATTGTGACTATGATGCCGCGTTGATGGTCGCCAATGGGGGCTGGGCATCGAATACACAAGGGGAGGACCTATATGGCTGAGGAAAGCAATCCAGCTTGGTTGCCGACGAGTCCGATCGACCGTCGCAAATTCATCATTGGCGGCTCGGCCGTCGTAGCACTTGCCGCATGCGGCAGTGACGACGAAGCCGACTCGTCGGTTGCGGCGTCCGAGAGTGCCGAGTCGGTGAGTTCGGCATCCGAGGGGTCGGCTTCGGCATCTGAGGGGTCGGCTTCGGCATCTGAGGAGTCGGCTTCGACACCGGCGACAGATCCGCCCGCTCCGGCCGCATCGGGTGGAATTCTGCGCGTCGGCACACTCGGCGGTGCGAACGACATTCTCGACGGTCAGCACATCGTGTCGAAGGCAGACATCGCCCGCCAGGCGACCGGCTGGGAACCGTTGATGAGCTTCAGCCCGGACTACGTGCCGGAATACACCAACGGAATCGCCAAGGATGTGACGGCAAACGCCGCCGACAACTACACGATCACGCTGAAAGACGGAGTCAAGTTCAGCAACGGCAACCCGGTCACCGCCGATGATGTGATCTACTCGATGACCCGTCTGCTCGACCCTGATGCGGCGCTTTTTGGCGGATCGGCACTGCGACCAATCCTGGCTGCGGAGGGTCTCAGCAAGGTCGACGACGCAACGGTCACGGTTCAGCTGCTGCAGGCCGTGTCGAACTTCAAGGAAGCACTGTGTGCGTACACCTTCGCGATTGTGCCGGTCGGCTACGAGCGGTTCGCCGGCGACGTGACGAACCAGATCGGCACGGGGCCATACGTGTTGGCGTCATTCGAGGTCGGGGTGCAGTCCGTGCACACCAAGAACACGAACTATTGGGAGGCGGGCAAGCCGTCGTTCGACGAGGTCCACATTATCGACTTCGCCGACAACGAGGCGATGATCAACGCCCTCCTGGCCGATCAGATCGACTGCATCGCCGACGTGCCATCGACTGCTGTCGAGCAGATTTCGGGCACACCAGGATTCAAGGTGCTCAACGCCGGCGGTGGTGGTTGGCTGACGATCAGCATGGCGGTCGACCAGGAGCCGTTCACCGATGTTCGCGTTCGCCAAGCGATGCGTCTGATTGTCGACCGCGAAGCGATGTTGGAGCAGGTGTTCAGCGGCTTTGGCCGCGTCGCCAACGACCTCTACTCGCCGCTCGACGCCTGCTACCTCGCCAGTGCTCCGCAGCGGGTTCAGGACATCGATGCCGCCAAGGCACTTCTGGCTGAGGCCGGTCAAGGTGAACTCGTGATCGATCTGTTCGCGCCAAACGACACGGCCGGGCTTCCCGAGATGATCACCGTGTTTGCCGAGCAAGCCAAAGCGGCTGGTATCACGGTCAACGCCGTCGTGCTCGATGGCGGTGCGTACTGGGGAGACGAGTACCTCAAGCGTACGTTTGCCACCGACTATTGGGGCACGCGTAACTTCCTGCCGCAGGTGGCGGCGAGCAGCCTTCCCACCGCGCCATATCCCGACGATCACTGGCCGCCGGAGGGGTCGACGTTCATCGACGACTACAACGCCGCCCTGGCCGAGACTGACGATGCCAAGCGGTGCGAGATCATGACCAAGATGCAGCAGGAGCTGTACGACACCGGCGGGCTCATCATCCCGTGCTTCCAGAACACGCTCGACGCATACAACGAGCGGATTCAGGGCTTGGTTGAGCGAGCCAACACGCTCAACCTCGACCATTACGGTCGCGGCTTCAAGAACCTCTCGTTCAGCGCCTGAGTCAAACCTCGTGTAGGTGCGGTCACCATCGACATTCGATGGTGACCGCACCCACGACAGAAGGTTCGCATGGTTCTCATCATTCTGATCGCGCTGAACGTGCTGCTCCTCGGGGGAGCGGTGTTCGCACGCGGCGTACTCAAGTTCATCTGCGTTCGCATGTTGGTCGGT
>JANPLQ010000100.1:0-85991 GCA_031422395.1 Ilumatobacteraceae bacterium
CATCGCCACGCCGTACGGCAGAACGATGTCGATCAGCAGGATCACCAGCGCCGGCAACACCATATAGAACCGGTACGTCGGCATGCCGCCATACCAATCCATGGACCAACCGTTGAAACGCAACGACGGCAGCAGGTGGTCGCGTAGATAGGCGGGGCCCCATACGTGGGCACCGAAGTCGCCACCGGTAGGTGTCGTGTTATCGAACACCAAGTCACGGCTCGGGAACGGGCTGAGGTGGACGACGTTCATCATGATCCACGTCGTGGTGACGAGCGAGAACACGGTCACGGCGCACTTGAGTACCCGCTCGTTCGGCCACGGACGACCGGCCCATTCGATCGGGCGCCGAACGATTCGACGAGCAGCCCGCTCGACCCAACCGAGTTCGATCGGCGGCTCGTAGTTCACCGATTGGGAGACCCGGTCGAGTACGTCGGCGCGCTCAGTATCGATTGCAGTTTCGGCACCGCGGAACTCGCGATCGAACCATTCGCCAAAATCGGCTCCGTGTTCGGGGGCCTCGTCGGTATCGGTGTTCGGGTCGTCGATTCGATCAGTCATGAGCGGGCACCATCATGTCATTTCTCCCCACGCAGATTTCGTCACCGCACGCGCCGGATCAACGCAGCACGAGTATCAGACCCGCCGCGTTGAATGCCGCATGAGTCACGATCGAGGTACCGATTCGCTTCGTCACAACGACGCAACCGCCGAACACCGATCCAGCGAGCATCAAACCTGGAATCTCGATCGGGGAGAAGTGAATCAGAGCGAACCACAAGGCGGTCACGACGAGCGCAGGGCCTGGACCAACAAGCCCAGCCATCGATCGCTGGAGTAACCCGCGGTACGCCAACTCCTCGACCAACGGTGCCCCGCCGACGACGACCAATGCCAGCACAACCGTCGACCAGCCTCCGGCGCCGTCGACGAGGTCACGCGCCCGTTGCTCCAGTTCGTCGTTGGCGAACGTCTCGGGCCACCAATGCTGCAGTGGTCGGTACAGGACGGGTACGGCGACAAGCTGCGTCAATACACCGAGCGGAACGCCAACGAGGTCGATCGGCTGAAACCGGACTGCGTAGTCGGCTGTCGGGCGCCCCGATCCGAATCGAGAGCTCGCCAACCTCAGTGCCAGCAACATGACCACCCATGTGGACACGGCGCTGATCACCAGCTGCGTGATTGTGAGGTCGTCGGCATCTGTGTTCGTCAACGCCACTACAAGGCTGACCGATACGAAGGTGCCGAGTACCCAACCCGCTGCCCACGTTCCGATCGCCGGACCGAGCCGGATCGTTGCAGTCTCGGAATTGATCCCCTCCGAGTTCAGGTTCTCACCGGCAAGCACGACCCGCAGGGTAACGGTCTACACGGCAATCAGAATCGGCTGCAGGGCGCGACGGCGGTCACGAACCAGCCAACCCTGGGGAGCCGTGAGCCTGCCGGCATGAGGCCCACACAGGTCGTACGCATGCGGATCGCGCTCGGGAATCAACTCATCGAGCCAGACCTGCGCCAGCGAATATTGGTACGTCAGTGTCACCACCGCAGACTCGCTGCAGCCGGTTCTTGAGCAGTGCCTCGTCACATCGGCCACGGTAGAGCGTCAGTCACATCGCAGGGTGGATACCGCTCGTTCCGGTCGGGCCGTAGCATGTACAGATGGACAAGCTGCCCCCTCCGCCTCCTCCCCCACCTCCGGGGCGCGGCCGACCGTCCGGCCCGCAGCCGGGCAACGACCGTCGGCCGGGTGGTGTCGACGGCGAACGTCGTATCACTCCCCCAACAACGTGGCGGAAATGGCTGCCGTGGGTCGCGGGTGGCGTGTTCTTGGCGATCTTCCTGAGTCAGGCTCTGACGTCAGGTTCCGACGGCAAGGAAATCACCTATTCCGAGTTCATCGACCGAATCGACGACGGCAAGGTACGGTCGATCGACGTCGAGACCTCTACCGGCAAGATCACCGGCGAATTGACCGATGGAACGAAGTTCGTCACCCACGGTGGCGGGGACCGCGGGTTGTCAGAGGTCGATGAAGCACTCGTCGACGAGCGCGGTGTCAAGAAAGAGTTCCACGCCCCGAGCTCCAACTGGATCTTGAATCTGCTCGGATTGTTCCTCCCGATTCTCTTGATCATCGGGTTCTTCGTCTGGATGCAGCGCCGAGCCCAGGGCCAAATGGGCAACATGATGTCGATCGGCCGCAGCCGGGCTAAGGCCTATTCGGCCGACAAGCCCTCGACCACGTTTGCCGACATCGCAGGTTACGAAGGTGTCAAACAGGAGATCAACGAGGTCGTCGACTTCCTCCGAATGCCCGAACGGTTCAAGGAAATCGGGGCCCGAATTCCCAAGGGAATCTTGTTGGTCGGCCCTCCCGGCACCGGCAAGACGTTGTTCGCCAGGGCAGTTGCCGGCGAAGCAGGCGTTGGCTTCCTGAGCGTGACCGGGTCGGACTTCATGGAGATGTTCGTCGGCGTTGGGGCCAGTCGCGTCCGCGACCTGTTCCAACAGGCCCGCCGAATGGGCAAGGCAATCATCTTCGTCGACGAGATCGACTCGATCGGGCGTAAGCGCGGCGCCGGTCTCGGCGGCGGGCACGACGAACGCGAGCAGACGCTGAACCAGATGCTGTCGGAGATGGACGGTTTCGAAACCTCCGAAGGCATCGTCATCATGGCAGCCACTAACCGGCCCGACATCCTCGACCCTGCCCTGCTGCGACCCGGCCGTTTCGACCGCACGATCGTGGTGCCGCTTCCCGAGTACACCGAGCGGTTGGCGATCCTGGAAGTCCACAGCCGCGACAAGCGGATGGGTGCTGACGTCGACCTCAGCACGATGGCTCGCGCCACGCCCGGCATGTCGGGTGCAGACCTCGCCAACCTCGTCAACGAAGCGGCGTTGATCGCCGTTCGCCGCAACTCCAAGGAAATCGAACGAATCGACTTCGAGAACGCCCGCGATCGCGTCGTCCTGGGTGCACAGCGTGAATCGCTCGTGCTCAACGCCGAGGAGAAACGCGCCACCGCTTACCACGAGGGCGGACACGCCCTATTGGCAACCGTGTTGCCACACGGCGACCCGCTCCACAAAGTCACGATCCTTCCGCGAGGAATGGCGCTCGGGGTCACCTGGAGCTTGCCGCAGGAGCGTCACACGTACTCCAAGGAATTCTTCGAAGACACGATCTGCAAGGCGATGGGAGGGCGCGTCGCCGAGAAGATCGTGTTCGGACATCTCAACTCGGGTGCCGCCAACGATCTCGAACAGTCGACCAACATCGCTCGCCGGATGGTTCGTGAGTGGGGCATGAGCGATGCCGTTGGCCCGATGGCATGGTCCAGTCAGCAGGCCGTGTTCCTGGGCGAGGATTTGATGTCGGCAGGTCGCGAATACAGCGACGCAACCGCCAAGACGCTCGACGCTGAGATTGCCAAGATCCTGATGTTCCAAGAGCAGCGGGCGCACGAGATGATCGGCAAACACCGTCGTGGGCTCGACCTGATCGCCGACGCGTTACTCGAGTTCGAGACGATCGACGGCCCGCAGGTTGCGACGCTGATTCAGCAAGGCCTCGTCGAGTCGGGAAACGACGAGAAACTGGAAGCCAACGTTCAAGGCATCCCCGACTGACCTCCACACTCACCCTGACGATCGATCGAGCCGGGCTGCCGGCACTCCGCCACCGCAGCCCACAGGTCGGTTGCGGTGACGGGTCCGAGGAAGCCAGCCTGGACAACTCCGTTCGAGTCGGCGATCAGCAGGCACGGGACAGCGTCGATGGCGTACCGTTCGTGGACATCACGCGCCGTCTGGAACGGCACGTTTATAACGATCACGTCATCCGACCGCAGCACTTCGGCCTTGGCAATCACGTCGGCGCACGTCGAACATGCCTCCGACGAGAACACAGCCACCAGCCAGGGAACGGTCACGCCGTCCGGATTCGCGCCATCAAAGTCTGCCTGATCGAAGTCTGCCCGGTCAAGCTGGGTTGGCAGTTGGCGCCGCGGTTGGGTCGGAGGATCATGCCGCCGACGGCGGCTGACAAGTTGAGCAACACAAGCGGCGATCGCGACGATCGTCAGCGCGATGACAAACCGGACCATGTCAGTTGGCCGGCACGGCCCACGAGGACGTTCTGGTGCCCCCACGCCCAGTGAGCGACGAACGCTCGATGAACACCCGACTCGTCGATTCGATCACCAACTCGCGGCCGATGACGATCGGATCGGTCAGGTCCAGTGTGATAATCGAAGCCGTCGGCAACACAACGTCTTGGAGCCCCGGAACGGGCACCGGGCCTGACGATCCGACGGCAAAGACTGAAACGGTTCCCGGCGTGTTGTCGACGTTGAACACAATCAAGCCGGCTTCGGTCGGCTCGGCCGGTCCGGCGGCGAGGTACCACGTCGTGGCGACGTAGCCGTCGTGACGAGGTGTCGCCCCGGCGATCACCGAGGTCGAAATATCGGTACCGACCGCAGTCGTCGTAGCTCGCTCGACGACGATCGACTGTTTGCCGAGCGCCGAGAACACCATCGCGTGTCTGCCGTCAGGCAACGCCGCCACAGAACTCGGTTCGAACGTGACGACCTGATGTGAAGGCACCGTGATCGAGATCAGGTCGAGTACCTCGGCTACCCCAAGAAACAACGCATCGACTTCGACGTCGTCGTCAGTCGGGTTGTAGATGTTGAACCGCTCGTCTATGCCGGGACCTTTGGAGCCGTTGGCGAACCACCAGTGGTCGCGAAGTGCCGGCGAACCCAAACTGACCTGCGTGCCGAACCGACCACCACCGAGGAACTGTTGAAACCGACCAACGACCAACCGTCCACGCGCTGTGGTGACGGTGACGGCGAGAATCGCTTCCCCCTGTGCTCCGGCCCCGGGGGCACCGAGATCAACGACTTTGACGCTGCGCGGCGCAACCGTCAAACCCTGGTATGCGATCGGGGATCGCGAGCCTTCCCGCGTAGCAAACTCGAGGTCGGCGACGACGGTCTGATCGAACGGGTTCGTGAGCACAATCTGATCGAGGCTGCCCTCGACGGTGAACCCGTCGGCGAGGTACCACGCGTCAGACGTGGCATTGGCACACGGCGCGGAGCTATCGCCACTTGGATGAAACGATCGTTGTTCGACGATCGCTCCACCGCCGTCGACCTCGACGACAGCGCCAACCATCGCCCCGGGCAACGTCGCGTCCAGATCGACTGATGCCGCTGACCAGCCGTCAACCGCCAGATCGAGACGTTGTGATTCGCTACGGTCATTGACGAGTAGCACCGTTCCAATCATGCGGGCACCATCTCGGTTGGCGATCACGATCTCGCCCTCGATCTCGTCGATGCCGGTCGCTGGAACGCCGGGACAGAACCAGGTTTCGGTGAGTCCAGCCGCTGTCGGAGCGGCAGGCATCCACCCGGCCACCGCAACGCTGAACGTTGGCGTGGTGGTGATCCGCTCGTTGCGGATCGCCGTTACGGCGGCCACAATCGCAACCAACGTCAGCGCAACAGCGGGAAGCCGACGCCTGGTCATTGAACGTCACCAGCATCTAGCTCGGCATCCAGCTCGGCATCGAGCTCGGCTTCGGTGTCATCGGCCTCGTGATCAGACGCGTCGATCAGATCATCTGCCCAGACCGGCAGGTCGAGTGCCTCACCAGCGACACCGGACGACAGAGGTGTGGTATCAGCCAAATCGATCAGGGTTTCGTCGTGAACGTCAATCAAGCGCCGCCGACCAAACGGGGACCGGGCACCGGCAGCCACAATCAACACGAACAGCCAGAGCACGGTTTGCGAGGCAAGCCACAGTGACCGATCTGTGTCACGTGAGTACCGGATCACACCGATACCGCCGGACTCGACGTCAAAGGCAGTCGACAATCCAAATCCAGTCCTTGGCTCGAGCGTTACCCCATCGACTTCGAGCGAGAACCGGTTGTCGAACGGAACCGCCAGGTGCAGAACGCCCGGCGCGACTTCGTTGCTTGCGGTCCCTTGCCGATCGAATCCGACCATCGACGGGACCGCGTCTGACAGGTCAGCCCGAACAATCGCCGCTTCGCCGGCGAGAGCGGAGGCATCTTGCGTCGCTCCGCCGAGCTGAGCACCGACAGGTATCCACACCTGGTTCACAAACATCTCCAACGACGGGGGCCCGTACACCGAGCCGAGATCAAGTTGGTTCTCGAGCGACTCGACGAGTCCGAGCGGCACTGCGATCGGATCATCGACCGTCGACCTGACTCCGTCGGTCTTGGAGATCACGATGTAGCGGATCCCCAGCGGCGCCAGAATCCGGCCTGCCCGAAGCGTCGAGCCGTTGGCAATCAAGTCGAGCACCCGTTCGACCGTTCGGTCGCCAGCGGTCTCCGGCGTCAGAAAGCGATCGGCGAAACCGAGCGCCCCAGCGTCGGTGACAGCGTATGCAATCCCCTCGCCATAGGTCCGACCCGGAACCGGAAGCACACGCGGATCGCCAACGTACAGCACACGGTAGTCGCCGGCAGCCGGATCCTCTGGCAACTGGGATGCCAGAAGTTTCGCCATCGAAGTGCGCGGCGTATTCCAACTGCCATCGCCGATCGACACCATCGCCGGCACCAATCCAATCACCATCGCGAGATTGGCGAGAATCGCAACCGGCTGACGCCAACCGAATCCGCGGCCCAACACATCGGCACCAAACCCATCGGCAATCGATGCACCACCCAACGCCAGACCCAGTGCAATCGGGGCCGCAAGCAACGACGGAGCGGGAGCGGCGAAACCAAGCGACCCGCGTTCTGACAACACCAACACGGCACCAAAACCGAACACCAGCACCCCGGCTCGAATGCTCCAAGTGAGTCGCCACGCTCGAGTGATTGCGATCGCCGCCAACACTGGGAGATACAGCGCAACGGCAAGGATCGCAAACCGAGCATTGGGCATCAGCGAGGCGACTTCGCCGAACCCTTCCCCGGTCGATCCCGCGGGGCGTGCGCCGACGACGTCAGCCCAGGTCCACTCGAACACCCACGGGATGTTGAGCAGGACACCGACTACCAGCGAAATCATGGTCGATACAGCCAGCCACCCGGCGGTCCGCCACGAGCCACCGGCAAACAGCGTTGCAACCGCCAACAACAATCCCACCGCAGCCCACAACACAACCGTCGCCGGGACGAAGGCGGCAGTGACCGCCAGTACCAGCGAAAGATACGCCAGTGCCCGCGCCCTCTGGCGCGGGAGCACGGGTGCAACACCGTCGATCAGATCGCCGCCTGCTGCCGCCGGGTCAGCGGCGGCTAGTCCGGCTGACCGACGCAACAGGTGAACCAGCCATGGCAATGCGGCGAACCACGCCAACCCTGACCAGTCGCCATGACCCAGCAGCCCGGGCACCAATGGAGTACCGATGTACACAACCATGCCAACCACACGCGCACGATTGGCAGGGAAGACGGTCGACAACCGCCACGCGCCCATTGCCCCGACGACGGCCAACCCAACGACGGTCATCGTCATCAACAAGCTCATCCGGAACAGGGCGAGAACGCTGACCGCTGACAGGACGGCGAAGCCCGTGGGATTGGCTGCCGTCTGTCCGAACGATCGGGCATCGAAGCTCGACCGATACGTTGTCAGGAGATCCGCTGGACTGGTCGGATAGGGCAGGAACTCGCCGACCGTGGGAACGCCATCACGAATGAACGAGCGGCTTCCGATCACAAGCGCCGTCAACACAACGAACCAGGCCAGGAGCGGTCCAAAGGATGCTTCGCGCCATCGACGTACCGAGCGACCTTCACTCACATAGGTCGCTGTTTCCCTTCCCCTCAGGAACGACGTCAATCGGGAACTCCCGAGATCCTGGAGGCCAAGCACTTCCCGTTCAGGCACCACACGCTGGCCCCGAATGGAACGCCGTCGCCGAATGATCAGGCCAGTCCTCGGCAGCAAACCGATCAACGCTCGCAGCGACGACATCGCCTCGCCGAGCCGCCCCGTGAACAGCCCGACCACGAGTTCGACCAAGGTCAGGAAAACGAGTTGGATCGATCGAACGAGGAGTCGTGGGCCACCGGTGAGCGTCGCCACAGCCCGCATTCGATGTCGGCTGCGGAGTGCCTGATGATTCAACTCCGGCCGCCGGTCCACGAGCAACTCGCGATGGCGAACGCGGGCGTCCGGCACCACGACAACGCGGGCACCCGTCAGATGTGCCCGCCAGCAGAGGTCGACATCGTCACCGTGGAACGAGATCCCCGGGTCGAAGCCACCAAGCGCTCGGAACAGATCAGCACGAATCAGAAGGCACGCCGACGGCAGGACGAAGACGTCGCGTACGGCGTCATGCTGTTCCTGATCGACCTCTCCCGGCTCGACCAAAGGATCGACCTCGCCGAATCGATCAAGCCCAAGTCCGACGTGCTGCAGAGTCCTCGGTTGATACCAATCCGTCAGCTTCGGACCAACAATTCCGGCGTTCGACCGAAACAACTCGGCGACCATGATCCGGATCGCACTTTGGGTGAGGGCGATGTCGTCGTGGCAGACGAGTAGGAATCCGTTGTCCCCTTCGACCAAGCGCAAGACCTCATTGACTGCAGGGCCGAACCCGACGTTGGCGGGTAACTGACGCACGAACGCAGTCGGGAGCACCGATCGAATCCGCTCGGTGAGCGCCTCCTGCTCGACGGCGGCATCTGGGGTGAGCAGGAACAGCGACCGCAGGTTGTTGTAGTCCTGAGCCGCAAGTGACGCCAGTGTCTCATCGAACCAGTCGCCCGGTTGATGGACCACCATGACGGAAACGACCGACGGTACGATTTGTGTATCCGTCTCCACGATGGATCGAGGCTAGCGGGGCGAACCGAAGGTTCGAGGTCACCAGCAGTCGAGCGCCACCGCTCCAACCTCTCGACGGTGTAGCCAGATAGCCTCAGCAACTTCGTGACAATGCCCGAAACTTCCGCGCCTCGTCGCGTACCGCTGCCCGAGGGCACCATGCCCGTCGGCATCGCGTTGTTGATCGCGGGCGTAGCGACGTACGCATTCTTCATCGTCGGGAAGCACGCGCTCGGGGGCAAAGAGCAGTTCGAACCGATCGCCTCGATGTGGTTCGCCACGTTCTCACTGGCACCCGGCTTCTTCCTCCCGCTCGAACAGGAACTCGGTCGAGCAATCTCGCACCGCAAGGCAACGGGTGACGGCGGGCTTCCCGTCGTCCGCAAGATCGTCGGCCTCGGGTCGATCATCACGGCCGTCGTCCTGGCGGCGATGGCGATCGCCAGTCCCGTGATCACGCGGCGATTGTTCGATGGTGACTGGTGGATGACGGCGGCGCTCGCCACAGCGTTCGTGGCATACGCCCCAGCTCACTTGGCGCGTGGAGTCAGTGCCGGCACCGGCCGGTTCCGGATCTACGCGATCGTGATGGGATCGGACGGCGTGATTCGGATCGCCGCCTGTCTCGGTCTGTATGCGTTCGGAGTCAACACGCCGGCACCCTATGCGTTCGCGGTTGCGCTCTCTCCGCTGGTCGCCATCCTGGTTGTCGGAGCTCGGGGTCACCTACGCACCCAACCAGGGCCACCAGCGGCGTGGCAGGAAGTCACACAGAATCTTGGCTGGCTGCTGATGGGCACCGTGTTCGCCGCCGGGCTGTTGAATGCCGGCCCTGTGGCCCTCAAACTGCTTGCTGATGAAGGGCAGGATGCACAGGTCGCCAGTTTCGGCTTCGGCGTGTTGCTCGCCCGGATCCCGCTGTTCCTGTTTCAAGCTGTTCAGGCGGCATTGCTGCCGAGGTTGTCGCGTTTGGCGGCAAAGGGCGAATGGGTCGATTTCAGGCACGGGTTGACTCGCTTGCTACAACTCGTCGTGATCGTCGGGGCTGCCGGCACGGTCGGTGCCTATCTGCTCGGTCCGTTCGTCATTCGACGCGTATTCGACGCCGAATTGACGGGCACAACGCTGGCATTGTTGGCGCTGTCAAGCGCGCTCTATATGGCCGGCCTAGCCACCTCACAGGCCGTGATTGCACTCCGCGGCCTCGCTCGCGTCGCTCTCGGCTGGGCTGTTGGCGCAACAGCATTCTTGCTCGGAACGTGGGTCGGCAGCGATGACCTGTTCCGCAGAATCGAGATCGCCCTGGTCCTCTCGAGCCTCGCCTCGCTGGTCGTCTTCGCCGCCGCCCTGCGATCCAAACTCCGCTCCGCAACCCGCTAGTTCGGGAAGCGGAGGCCAGTCCCGACCATCAAGATGGCGAGGGAAGCGCCAGCGACGAGCCACAAGGAGGGAGCAGCCAAAGCGAAGCGGAGGCCAGTCCCGACCATCAAGAACGTCCGGCTTTCTTGGCTTCCAGTGCGAGGTCGTTCTTGACCATCATGCTGACCAGTTCAGGGAAGGCCACTTCTGGCTCCCAGCCGAGCAACTGGCGAGCTTTGGCCGGATCGCCGATCAACAAATCGACTTCCGCGGGACGGTAGAACTTCGGATCCTGCCGGACATAGTTCCGCCAGTCCTCGATGCCGACCTCGGCGAACGCCCGCTCAACAAGGTCCTCGATCGAGTACGCCGTACCCGTGGCGATCACGTAGTCGTCGGGCTGATCCTGCTGGAGCATCAACCACATCGCCTTGACGTAGTCACCGGCATATCCCCAATCGCGCTTCGAATCGAGGTTGCCGAGCACGATTTCCTGCTGCAACCCGAGCTTGATCCGAGCCACCGAGTTGGTCACCTTGCGGGTCACGAACTCGAAACCTCTGCGCGGTCCCTCGTGATTGAACAAGATCCCCGAACAGGCGTACAGCCCATAACTTTCGCGATAATTGACCGTGATGTCATGGCCGAACACCTTGGCGCAACCGTATGGACTGCGCGGGTGAAAAGGCGTCATTTCTGTCTGCGGGGTCTCGCGCACCTTGCCGAACATCTCGGAGGACGAGGCCTGATAGAAGCGGATCGGGTTGTTCTTTGCACCGCCAACCATGCGGATCGCCTCGAGCATCCTCAGGACGCCGAGTCCCGTTATGTTGGCGGTCAGTTCAGCTTGATTGAAGCTCATCGCCACAAACGAGATCGCACCAAGGTTGTAGACCTCATCGGGTTGGGCGTATTCGATCGCCGATACCAGCGACGGCAGGTCGGCGAGATCACCCGGAACCGTCTCGATGAACGGCATTTCCTCCAGCAGCGCAGCAATTCGAGGATTGCTCTGCCCCTTTACGAGACCGAACACCTCGTATCCCTTGGTGTGCAGGAACTCGGCGAGATGATGTCCGTCCTGACCTGTAATCCCTGTGATGAACGCTCTTGGCACGAAATACTCCCTGGCGCGGCGCCTCGGAGGCGGCTCGATGGACTCAGGGAGTCTAAACCCCCGCTACCGTGAAGCGTTCCGACCAGGGCGGCGATCGCACACTGACAATGACCTCTTCTGCACTCCGTCTCGCACTCGACATCGGCCCGCTCTACGGCCACCGCACTGGCGTCGGCGTCGCCGTCGACGGCATGTTGCGGGCCCTTCAACATCGGGACGACGTAGACGTTGATGGCTACCTCGTGAGCCTTCGAGCAGATCCTGCGAATGGCCACCGCAAGTTGCCGATACCTGGGATTGTCGCCTCGCACATGTGGTCGAGGTCGAGTCATCCAAGCGCCGACCGCTGGCTCGGTGACGCCGAGGTCGTGCACGGCACGAACTATGTCGCTCCGCCGACCAACCGGGCGACCGTCGTTTCGGTCTACGACTGCTGGTTCCTCGAGCACCCGGCAGAGGCAGCTCCGGTGGTCCGACGGGCGGGACGCGTGTTGCGGCGGGCGGTCACTGGCGGGGCTTGGATCCACGCCAGCTCCGAGGCGACGGCCCGACAGGCGAGCGAGCTGTTCGACACCGACCGCATCGTGACAGTTCACCTCGGCCTGCCGTCGGCTCCACCACCGCTGCAAGAACTCGTGCGACCACAGATTGCTGAAACATTCGTCGGCCGACCGTTCATCGTGGCGATCGGCACCGAGGAGCGGCGCAAGGATCTCAGCCTGCTGATTTCAGCCTTCGAGATTGTCGCCAACCGCTCCACAGACCCTGTGCTCGTCATCGCAGGAGCGGGCGGCGACGACACCGATCGGGTCAGCCAGGCGATCGCATCGTGCTCGTCAACGGTTCGGAGCCGAATCCATCGACTCGGACCGGTCGATGACCCGACCAAGTATTGGTTGCTGCGCCAGGCGTCAATGCTTGCCTATCCATCGCTCGACGAAGGGTTTGGATTCCCAATTCTTGAGGCACAGTCAGCGGGTACTCCTGTCGTTGCCCGCCGCGTTGGCGCAGTGCCAGAAATCACGGGTGACGGTGGTCACCTGGTTATCGAACGCGATCCTGAAGCGTTTGCTGAAGCTCTGATGCGCGTGATCCACGACACCGGCTTGCGGCTCTCACTGATCGGGGCCGGCACCCGCAACCTCCGGCGCTTCGACTGGGACGCCACAGCGACAGGGCTAGTCGACCTGTATCACCGAGCAAAGGACTCCGTCCAATGAGCTTCGCCGTCCAATGAGCGTCGCCGTCCAATGAGCGTCACCGTGTTGTCCGGCGGTGTGGGAGCCGCCCGCTTCCTCAGCGGATTGTTGGCTGTCGTTCCGGAATCCGAGGTGACCGCGATCGTGAACACCGGTGACGATACCGAATTGCACGGGTTGTCGATCTCGCCTGATCTCGACACGATCGTGTACACGCTGGCCGCCGCAATCGACCCGGAACGCGGGTGGGGACTGGCGACCGAAACATGGCGGGCGATGGAAGCCCTCGCCCGATATATCGCCGTTCGCCCCGAGAATTCTTCGGCGGCGGCGACGTGGTTCAATCTCGGCGACCAGGATCTAGCGACACATTTCTACCGAACGGCACGTCTCGCAGAAGGCGCCACTCTGACTCAGGTGACCGAGGAAATCAGTCGGGCGTGGGGTCTTGGCCTGACCGTGTTGCCGATGACCGACGATCGATTCCGGACCTTCGTCACGCTCGCCGAGTCAGGTGACGAGATTTCATTTCAGGACTATTTCGTCCGTCTACGCCATGGTGCGGCGGTGTCGTCGATCAGATTCGATCACATCGGTGCAAGGTTGACAGTCGAGGCGGAGGCCGCCTTGATCACAGCCGACACGATCGTGATTGCGCCTTCGAATCCGATCGTGTCGATCGGCCCGATCCGCGCCCTGCCAGGGGTTGACGAGGCTCTCACGTCCCGACGAGACCGAGTCGTTGCTGTATCGCCGATCGTCGGCGGCGCGGCGCTCAAAGGACCAGCCGACCGGATGCTGAGGGAACTAGGCATCGAAGCGTCGGTAGTCGGAGTTGCCCGGCTGTACGCCCCGATCGCCTCGGTGCTCGTGATCGACCCGATCGATGCACACCTCGCCAGCGCGGTGGAGGCCGCTGGAATCGGCTGCCACGTCCAACCGTCGGTCATGTCGACCCCACAACGCGCCCGATCGCTCGCTCTAGCCTGCCTCGCCGCTGTTACATAGGGCTGCGCAGTTGGCTAGCGCAGTTGAGCTAGGCCGTCAGCCAGCGTCGTCCACGGCGACCACGACAGATGAATTCGGGCCCGAACAGGCGACACAGCGAATCGTGGGACCTCATCGACGACTGCCGGCCCATATTCGGGTGCCGCGCCGCCACCGCCGGTCATGATTGCCCAGAGGTCCCGCAAGGTGGTCTGTTCGCCTGTGCCGACGTTGATGACGAGGCCGCTGCCTCGTGTCCCGGCTCGAACGATCGCGTCAACGGCGTCATCGACAAACAAGAAATCGCGTGTCTGACGACCGTCACCTGACATTCTCGGCGGGGTTCGACCTGAGGCGGCAGCCGCGAATGCGGCGACGACCCCATCGCAGGCCCGTTGCCGAGGCCCGTATACGGAGGCCAACGCGAGCGCCGTAAATTCGACTGCGTCGTACTCCCGATAACTCGTCAGCAGGTCGACTGTCGCCCGAGCAATTACGCCACGAATCCCTCGCGGTTCGAGGGGCTGTTCCTTCAGCGGGAGGTCCCGACTCGCCGGCCTGCCATACAACGACGTAGCAGGCAACGCCACAACAATTTTGGCTACCGAGTGCATCCGAGCGGCCTCGAGCAGGCTCATCGTGGTGGTCAGGGCGGCGGCATACGCGGCAGGCGAAGCGGGCCTCCGTGGAATCGCCGCGAGGTGGTACAACACCTCTGGTTGTCGCATCCCGACCAGCGAGACCGCTGCGCCGCTCGATGCGTCGAGGTGATGAATCTTCAACCGCCCGCCGACCGATCGGGCGTCAGCCAGATTGGCCAATGATCCCACCGAAAGGTCATCGACGACATCGACAGCCTCGCCGTCGGCGAGTAGACGATCAACGAGATGCGATCCGATGAAACCCGCTCCACCGACAATCATCGTGTTCATGAGTACTCCATCATGACCGGTGTCCGCACCGGCGAATTAATCAGGCGAATCAGTCCGGCTTTGGGAGACGTTCGCCGGTGATTATTGCGCCCTTTGGAACCGTGTACCCGGTGCCGATCACGCTGGAGCGGACTGTGGCGCCTGCGGCAATTCGTCCTGAAACGATCGATCCCTCCACTGCGGCCGAGGCTTCGACGTATGCACCTGGCAGCAGCACCGATTCGGTGATCGTGGCGCCTGACTCGACCACCACTTCGGATGCGACGACCGACTGCACCACGATCGCTTCGGGATGGATCATGGCGCCGACCGCAATACCAGATTCGACGGGCTCACGCGATCCGTTGATCAGGTCGAGGTTGGCTTGCAGGAAGAACTCCGGGCGTCCGGTGTCAATCCAGTAACTGTCGGTTGCGTAGCCGGCGAGGAGACCGTCGCCGACCAGTAACGGGAACGTTGCGCGCTCCACTGAGGTGCGGACACCGGCTTCGATCAAGTCGAGCACCTTGGGTTCGAACACGTAGGACCCGGCGTTGATCAGATTCGAGTCGGTCTCTCCTGGTGCCGGCTTTTCCAGAAACCGCTCGACGATGCCGTTGGAATTGATCTCGACCACTCCGAAGGCCGACGGATCGGCGACGGGTGTCAGATGAATCGTGGCGTCGACACCGGCGAGGCGGTGCGCAGCTACCAGATCGGCGAAATTGAGATCAGTCATCACGTCGCCGTTGGCGACGATGAACGTTGTGTCGATCGCCGCCGACCGCGCTGCGAAGGCGATCGCGCCAGCTGTATCGAGCGGCTCTGGTTCGACGGCGTAGTGAATCCGAATGTTGCCGTGAGCCCCGTCGGGAAAGACCGCCTCGAACGGCTCCGGCCTGAACCCCAGCGCCAGCACCACGTCGGTCACGCCGGCTTCACCGAGACGTTCGACGAGTCGAACAATCATCGGCCGGTGGACGACCGGAAGCATCGGTTTTGGGACGTCGTTGGTCAGCGGACGAAGGCGGGTACCGAAACCGCCTACGAGCACAACAGCGAACATCAGCCACCAGAGGACGCGGTAGCCGAATCTGCGGTAGCCGAATCTGCGGTATCGGAGCCGACCACGACCGACGGGTCGGTTTGGAGCAGATCTTCTGGACGAATCTGTTGTGTGTCGGCGAGCCCGAGTTGCGTGAGGTCGGCAGCCGATGGAGGCATCACCCGTGGTGCCTCGTCGGTTCCGAAGATAATCGCGAACACCATGCCGTCATTGTCGAGGTGGACCTTGTCCATCGCCGCGATGTACCGATTACCGTCATCGGTATCGGCGGCGGTCTTCCAGCTCACGACCGAGATCTCGGCGTCTTCATCGCCGCACTTGGTTTCGCCCTCGATGTACTCCTGCTTGCCACCGAGGGCGTTGACCTCAGGGAACTTGATCGAATCGTCAGTCAATTCGACATCGTAGGTATCAAGAAATACGCCGAGGGTGGCGTTCTTGCCGACCGCTTTCGACGTGTACGGGTGCCAGTGCATCACGCCGTCGTCATGGCTGTGGATTCCTGATTGCAGGAACTTCGTATTCACGAACGAGCCCTGGGCGTTCTGCTCTTCGAGGTTTCCGGCAAGCTGGTACCACGTGTCGCACAGGTAGAAACCATAGGCGGCGTGCCAGTGATCATTGACTGTTGGCGGGGTCGAATCGGCTGCCGGCAGGGTTTGCCGGGCGTAGACGATCAAGCCAAATCCGAGAATCAGCGTGAGCGCGACGGCAAGCGGGAAGATGGTGCCTCCTTGGAAGCGAACCTTCTTGCCTTTTCCCTTTTGCGCCAGCTTGGCGGCCTTTTTGGTGGACGACGACGTACTTGCCACGGCGGGCAGGCTATCGGCGGGAACGTCGCAACCTGTGGCAGTCTGCGATCAGGTCGGCGTACGCCAATCCGACGACTTGCGGGGATGCGTTGCGTTCGACCCATGCTCGTCCAGAGGCGCCTAGTCGCCTGGCCTCGGCCGGATCTTCAGCAAGTCGGCTGATCGCAGCGATGAACGCCGACGACACGTCTGGCTCGACCGAAATCCCCGCTCCCGCAATCCCGAGGAGGCGCGGTATCTCGGTGGCTTGGTCGATCGCAGCGACAATCGGGCGGGCGGCAGCCAGGCTCGAATACGTCTTCGACGGAACGCTGACATCTCCGAGGCCGCGCTTGAGCGGGACCACGTGGATATCGCCCGTCGCCAGCACTTCCGAGAGCCGCTCGATCGGCTGATATCCGGCGAATCGAACGTTTGTCAGCCGAGCCGCGTCGCGTTCCAGTGCTGGCCGGGCAGCTCCGTCACCGTTGATCAGGAACGTGATCTCTGGACATGCGCGAGCAGCGTCGAGTACCAGGTCGAGCGATTGGGAGAAGCCGACGTTGCCGGCGTACAGCACGACCGGTTCGTCGCCGATCCGCAGCTCGCTCCGATAATTCGTCATCCGATCGAGTGGTCGTATTTGATCCGTGTCAACAAAGTTCGGGATCACATGAATCTTGCGATGATCGTCCGGCTTCAGCTTGGCCTTCACGTTCGCCCTGAGATCGTCGCTAAGCACCGTGACCGCACACGCCCGCCCGTAGCTGATCCGTTCGAGCCATCGGGCGGCGGCAATCACTCGACGATTCGTGATCGCACCGGTACGGATGGCAGCGTCAGGGAACACGTCTTGAATGTTGAACACGAGTGGAGCTCGGCGGAATAGCCCGACGACCCAACCGGTCAAACCGAGCGTCAGCGGGGGCGACATTGCAAGCACGGCATCCACCTTGCGGAACCATCCTCCCGTCCGCAGCCCGGCGACGCCGGCCAATACCGAGAACCCGCCAAACCCGATCGCCCGTCGGAGCAGATGACGTTTGTCGTCGCCTGGAAACGGATTCACCCTCGTCACGGAGCCCCAAGCGGTGGTCTCTGTGCGGATCGAGCGACCCGTCCAGCCCGGTTCGATCCGGTGTTGGCGGTACCACGGCAGAGCAGTGACGACGTGAAGTTCGTGGCCGAGCGCCGCCAGTTCAGCCACAATCCGTGTCATCACAGTTCCGGTCGGGGCGGTATCAGGCTCGAAGTGCGGGCACAGCACGACGATCTTCATGATGCAGCCAGCCGATACGCCGCCGCCAACGCTTGACCCGACGTTTCAAGTGTGAATGCTTGCCGACGATGGTGACCGGCCTCGACCAGTTCGGCGCGTCGGTGGCGCGCATCGCTCACAGCCTGAGCCCATTCGGCCGGGCCGCCCTTGACCACAATTGCGGCGTCACCAACGACTTCCCGAACGGCAGCGTGGTTACTGCAGACGACCGGGGTGCCAAGCACCATTGCTTCCACCAACGGCGCACCGAAACCTTCGTACCGACTGGGAAAGACCATCGCCTCGGCACCGGCGATCAGCGCGTCTCGATCGGGGCCAGGCACCCGACCGGGTCGCACAACGCGATCGGACAAACCCGATCGCTCGATCGCCGATCTGACCGCCGCTTCCGCCGGACCGGTCCCGCCCAGTAACACCAGCATGAGTTCAGGGGGGAGATGGCGCAACATCTCGACCAGCACAACATGTCCTTTGTGCGGATGGGTAATCGCCGGATACACGACATACGGCCGGTCGGCTACGCCGTATCGCTGCAGCACCGAAGCCTGAAATGCTTGATCGGGTGGGTCAATTTCGGGGACCCCATGTGGGACGACCACGACTCTTGCCGGGTCGCCAGCGAAGGCGTCGATCACGGTGCTCCTGACGAACTCAGATGGCGTCGCCACCAGCGCCGCCCGCTTGATCGAACGAGGCATCATGGCGTGGAGATACGCCCTACGGGCTCGGCTGAAGTGCTCGGGGTAATCCAGATATTGCAGGTCATGCACCGTGACGAGAGCGGGGCGACGGCCAAGCACCGGCATCGTGCCGCCACCATGGTGTACGACGTCGGCTGCGCGGGTGCGTGCCGCCAGCCAGGAGTGTTCTGCAACCAGTCGGGCTCCGCGCCAATCTCGGCGAAATGGGATCACCTCGGTAGCCATTCGCGAGCAGAGTTCAGGGTGGGCAGTCGCAAATCCGGGTTGAACGTACAGCACGGGATTGATGCCGGCATCGCTCGGCAAACCTGCGAGTTGCCTGACGAGGTACTCCTCGGAGCCGCCAACGCGACCCGGCGCAAGCCACAACAGGTTGACCGCAACGTCAAGCGAGCTCATGGAGCGGCACCCGCACGGTAGGCGGCGATGGTTGCTTCAACAGTGGCGTCCCACGACAGTTCGGCGGCCCTTGCCCGACCCAGTTCGGACCATTTGGCGCCCTCGTTGAATGCCTGGTCGATGCCGACTGCGATCGAGTCCGTGTCGGTCGGATCGATCAACACGGCCCCCCCGCCGGCGACCTCCTCGGTCGCGGTGCCCCTGCTCGTCACGACTGGAGCACCCTGTGCCATTGCCTCGATCACCGGCAGGCCGAACCCCTCCTGCAGGCTCGGATAGACGAACACCGCGGCTGCGGCGTACAGGACCGGCAGATCTGCCGATGGGACGAACCCGAGGAATCGGACGTCGGTCGCAGGCGCCACAACCGACTCCCCCCACCCGTTTGCACCCGCCACCACGAGGGTTACAGCCTGATTCAGAGCTGACATCGCATCGACCAGCCTGGCAAGGTTCTTGCGCGGCTCCAACGTGCCGACGAACAACACGAAACGCTCAGGGAGGTCGTAGGTCTTGCGAACTTCAGCGATCTGAGCGGTCGTGACATCGACCGTTGACACGCCCCAGGGCACGACACGAATCCGTTCGGTGTCGAAACCAAGCTCGACCAGGTCGGTCCGAGTGCTGTTGCTCGGGCACAGGAGCAGTTCAGCCGTCCGGCAGCGTTCGAGCCCAGCCCGCATCACGCGGACACCGTGCCGAGTGAAGCGTTCCGGCGTGTGCATGAAGGCCACGTCGTGGATCGTCACTACGTGGGGTGCTCGTGTACCGGCCGGAATCGCAACTGTCGAATGGCACACATCGATCGGCCCGGTGGCGTGCTCGACTCGCGGCCGACCGAACCGGTTCCACGTTTCGTACAACCAGGGTCGTGCAATCGGCAACTGGCAAACCTCGATCTGCGGCTGGAAGGGCGGCGCAGGTTGGTGTCGATGCCGACCGGCAACGCCGATCACGTGCACGTCATCGCGTTCCGCCATCCTTCGGGCAACCTCCAACGCCGCCACGGCCGTCCCACCAGGCACGTCGTGCCAGCACTGCTCCAACGTGTACGCAACTCGGAGCGGCCGATTCATCGCCCCCATGATGCCCGGCCGACGACCCAAATGTCAGGTTCGGTCGCCGAACAACTGAATCCCAGCGGCGATCGCCGGCTGTCGGTATGCGGCGGCCAGCGAGGCAACCGTCTCGTGGGCGTTGAGCCCGCTCGGGTTCGGCACAATCCAGAGTTCAGCACCTTCGAACGACTCGGGCTGGAGTCCCATGGTTGCCTTCGGCTCGTCGAACGCCGCCCGGTAGGCCGTGATGCCGGCCACCGCAACGACGCGCGGTCGACTCGTAGCGACAAACGCTCGGAGTCGTTGCCCGCCCGAGCGGAACTCGTCAGCCGTCACTTCGGAGGCCTTGGCTGTCGCACGATGCACCACGTTCGTGATCCCGATGCCGCGCTCGATCAGATGATCGCGATCTGCGTCGGACATACCAGTACCCCGATCGACATCTCGTCCGATCACGCCGCCGAGCAGCAGCGCCGGGTAGAAGCGGTTTCCCGGGTGAGCGAAATGGGTGCCTGTAGCTGCGGTCCACAAGCCTGGGTTGATTCCAACGAACAACAGCTTGAGCCCGGGACCGACGAGGTCGGGAACGGTCGCGTCGCGGAACGAATCCAACTCGCCACGTGTGAAACCCATTACGACGTCAGTCGAACGACAAGTTCATTCAATGGTTCTCTGTAATGGCGCAGCATCGGGCTACCAGCGAGTCGGAGGGCGGCGTTGTCGAGCACGCTGTTCGCCGGTCGCGGTGCCGGTCGGGGCGGGGTGAGATCGATCGTCTTGATCGGGCGGACCATCGTCTGGTCTCGCCCAGCAGCGGCGACGATCTCACCCACGAACTCGAACCAACTCACGGCACCCTGATTGGTCACGTGGTGGATGCCGGCACGACGCCCGACGGCTAGTTGCCGCACGGCGATAGCGAGGTCGGCAGTGAACGTCGGGCAACCGATTTGATCGTCGACAAACGACAGCGTGTCATGAGTCCGAATCAGCCGCAGCACCGTCTTGATCATGTTGTTGCCGTGTTCACCGCATAACCATGACGTGCGAACGATCGTGGCATCGTGGCCGCTTTCCGTCTCGCCACCGAGCTTCGAGAGGCCGTAGACCGATTGTGGGTTGGGTTGATCCCATTCGTGATAGGGCCGGTCCAGCGTGCCGTCAAACACGTAGTCGGTGCTGATCTGCACGAGGTGTGAGTCGGCGCGATCGCAGGCCTCCCGCAGCCAACGGACAGCGAGCGCGTTATCCCGAAAGGCGCGATCTGGATCGGATTCGCACAGATCGACAGCCGTCCATGCAGCTGCATTGATCACCACGTCGGGCCGCAGCACCGACACAGCGCCATGTACCTGATCGCGATCACCGACGTCGATCGAGGCTCGGTCGAACGCAGACACCTGATCACCCTGCGAGGTGCAATGCATGGCGAGGTCGTGACCGAGTTGCCCGCCTGCACCAGTGATCAGGACCCGCATCAGCTTCCTGTTCGGGCTTTGAGTGGTTCCCACCAGTCGCGGTGGTGGCGGTACCAGTCGACTGTTTCGGCGAGGCCGGTGTTGAAGTCGCGTTCGACTGTCCAGCCGAGGGCGCTGATCTTGTCGATTCTGACGCTGTACCGTCGGTCGTGTCCGAGCCGGTCTGGGACGCGTTCGATGAATGTCTCATCACGGCCTGTCAACTCGAGTAGCCGTTCGGTGATGATCTGGTTGGTGATTTCGTTGTGGGCACCGATGTTGTAGATCTCGCCGACGACGCCCTGTTCGAGCACGAGGTGAGCGGCCCGGTTGTGGTCCTCGACGTGAATCCAGTCGCGTACGTTGCCACCATCGCCCATCAGCGGGACTGTCTTGCCGTCGAGCAGGTTGGTGGTGAACAGTGGGATCAGCTTTTCGGGGAACTGGTACGGCCCGTAGTTGTTCGAGCAGCGCGTGACCACAACCGGCAACCCGTACGTCGTGTGGTATGAGAGGGCGATCAGATCGCTGCCGGCTTTGGCGGCCGAGTACGGCGATCGGGGGGTCAACACGTCAGTTTCGGAGAACGAGCCGTGTTCGATCGAGCCATATACCTCGTCGGTCGAGATGTGCAGGAATCGTTGGATGCCTTGACGGTTGGCGACATCGCATAACACGTTGGTGCCGAATGTGTTGGTGTGCACGAAGGCATACGGTTCGGCGATCGAACGATCGACATGGGTTTCGGCGGCGAAATGGACCACGGCATCGTGGCCTGCCATGTGTTCCGTGACGGCGTCTTGGTCACAGATGTCGGCATGCACGAATCGACAGCGCCGATCGTCCAACACGTCACGAAGGTTGGCGAGGTTGCCGGCGTAGGTCAGCTTGTCGAACACCGTGACCTGATGATCGGAGTTGGCGAGCACCCACCTGACATAGTTCGATCCGATAAACCCGGCCGCTCCGGTGACGAACAGTTTCATCTCGAGACTCAGGTTCGCATCGGCCAGTAAGGGCTACGGCCGACCGGCAGGTCGGCTCGCGACGGATTCGTACGGTCACGTTCAGACACGATCGGATCAACAACGCCCCAATCGGCGTCGATCACCGGATCGTCCCAAGCCACGCCCAACTCGACGGCCGGGTTGTAGTAGCCATCGACGAGATACGTCATCACGACATCGCTCAACGCCGCAAAGCCGTGAGCGACACCGGGCGGGATATACACGCCCCAATGGTTCTCGCCGGAGATATCGAACGACTCGGTCGCTCCATCAGTCGGCCCACCGGCACGCAGATCATGCAACACCACGCGCGCGGTCCCAACCGGCACGTACCAGTAATCCGACTGATGCAAGTGATAGTGCAACCCAACCAAGGCCCCAGCCTGCTTGTTCGAACGGTTCGATTGAATCATCTCACGAGCACCAGGAATCCATGCCCGCCGATATGTCTCGATGAACAAACCCCGCTCGTCGCCATGCGGTGCCAACTCAACGACATACACACCGGCAATCAGGTCCGACTCACGAATCGTCGTCATCTCGGTATGTCTACTCCACGTCGATCTGGCAGTGGTCGCCGACCATCAGCCGTAACGCACGCGGCCGCTGGCGGCTGCGCGACACGATCGCGTCGGACCCGATCAAGCTGTCTTCAAGCCGGGCAATGTCAAGGATCGAACTGCGATCCATCACCACCGAGTGCTCGATTTCGCTATTGGTCACGACGCAATCATTCCCAACCGCAGAAAACGGACCAATGAAACTGTTCTCGACGCGAGTTCCAACACCGATCGCGACCGGACCGCGAAGCGTCGAACCGATCACCACGGCACCTCGTTCCACAATCACCCTGCCATCGATCGACGAAGCATCGTCAACATCACCATCGATCCTGGTTTCGATCTGTTCCAGCAGCAACCGATTCGCTTCGAGCAACGGAGTCAGCTTGCCGGTATCGATCCACCAACCAGTCAACAGTTCACACCGCACGCGCTCGCCCTGATCGACTAGCCACTGAATTGCGTCCGTGATTTCCAGCTCGCCACGCGGCGAAGGCTCGATCGCCTCGACCGCATCGTGAACACGCGGCGTAAACAGATACACCCCAACCAACGCCAGATCAGACGGCGGATCAACCGGCTTCTCGACCAACGCCAGCACGTTCCCGTCGTCGTCGAGTGTGGCAATCCCGAACCGCTGCGGATCCGGCACCTGCTTCAACAAAATCTGCGCAGCCGGCGGCTGGTCACCTAACCGAGCAGCCTCGAACGCCCGCACAAACGCCGACAAGTCCTGTTCCAACAGGTTGTCACCGAGATACATCACGAAATCGTCGTCAGCCAAGAAGTCACGAGCGATCCGCACACAATGCGCCAACCCGAGCGGCGCGTCCTGTCGGATGTACGTCATACGAGCACCGAAACGCGACCCGTCACCCAATGCCGCCATCACCTCATCACGGGTATCGCCGACAATCACACCAATCTCTGTGATTCCGGCCGCCACCATTGCTTCGACGCCATAAAACAAAATCGGCTTGTTGGCAACCGGGACCAGCTGTTTGGCCCGAGTATGCGTGATCGGCCGCAAACGAGTACCAGCCCCACCGGCAAGGATCAGCGCCTTCATAGAGCACGGAGCATATTGGTTGCACCCGATCAGACGCAGATATGCGGCTGACCTGTGTCAATCACCGTTGGCCGGATCACTTGGCGCGGTCGTCACGATCGACGCAGGCGGTGAGGTCTCGAATCGAACCGGAGCAGGGGCTTGCCCACGGAAGTACGCAAGCACCTCGTCGGAGCCGTCGGCGAGCACGAGCACTGCGTTGCCGTTGATGTCGGCATTGTCGACGGGAAGTTCGAAGGTCCTGAGACCCTCGTCAACTGCATTCCGGAGGGCATCGGCAGCCTTCACCGGATCCAGCCCGGAATCGATGCGGACCGAGTCGATCACGGCGTCGATCGCATCGCCCGAACTGAAAGGCGACGACCGCATCTTTCGAAGCGTGCCATCGATCGCTGCCCGCATGAACAACTGTTGACGCACGATCCGACCTAGATCAGCCCGCGGGTCCTCCGACCATGTGAAGCCATCCCACTCCTCGTAGTGCCTACTACGGGCATACGCCAACGCTTGGACGCCGTTCAGTGTCTGGCACCCTGGGTGGAGTTCCAATCCGGTGCTGAGATCACGGGCTTGGTTTCCGACACACAACTCGACCCCGCCGACACGGTCGATGATGTCTTTGAAGCCGGAGAAATCAACCTCGACGTAGTGATGAATGGGGATCCCGAGCGATTGGCTCACAGTCGCCGCCAGCCGTTCGGCGCCCTCATTGAAGGCGCTGTTGATTCGTTGATTCTCGCCGGTGCCGGCAATCTCGACCCACAGGTCACGCGGTAACGACATGATCGCGGCACCGCCGTTTCGTTCCTGTCGCAGGATCATGATCGTGTCGCTGCGCTGGCCGCCGGCGGCGCTCTGGTCGCCGATTGCCCCGAAATCCTCGGCGGTCGGATCGACACCCTCGCGTGTGTCGGACCCGACCAGCAGGTAGTTCTCGGCCGGGTAGGCGATCGTTTCGTCGTCCTCATCCGGAACGGGTGCGAGCACGAGATCGAGGCCCTCAACACGTGTGACTTCGGCAGTTCGTTTATCAGCTGCCCGCAACACACCGGCCGCACCGACGCTGCCGATCACGGCTGCGGTGCATACCATCCAGATCAACGGCGTTCGTGAACGAGCGCGTCGGCGCGCCGAAGACGATTGATCGGGACTCACCCCGAAACGGTACCCGACTAATCCCGGTAGCAGGCGTCAACCTGGACGCAGGTGAATGATGTCACCAACGTCGATGTGGTGACTGACGGCGCATTCGTCGAGCACCACGAGTCTTCCGTCACGTTCCACTTCGATTGCCATGCCCGACAGTTGACCGGCCGGGAGTTCAACCCGAACCCGTTGGCCGAGCGTGACAAGCGCCTGACGATAACGATCATGGGTATCGGCTGGGAGTGCGTCGAAGCTTCTCAGAAGTGCTGCGAGCACGACAACCGGCTCGACGTTCTCGCCGACCTTGGCGGCGCCCTCAGGTGCCCATTTCACATTGAGTCCCAGCCCAACGATGACGGAGCCATCGCTGCCACGTTGTGCCAACACCCCAGCGAGTTTGCGTCCGTCGACTTCGACGTCATTCGGCCATTTGAGCCGCGCCTCGAGATCGGCGACGATCGAGACGGCATCGACCGCCGCCAACGCGACGCGCTGGATCAATGCGTTCGGATTGCCGGGCGGCTCTCGGAACAGAATCGACACCAACAGGTTGCTCTCGGGCGGGGCGTCCCACCTGCGGTCGAGCCGGCCGCGGCCTGCGGTCTGATAGCCGGTTCGCAACACCGTCCGGTCGGGAGCGCCCTGCAATGACGCCGCCAGGAGATCGGCATTGGTGCTCCCAGTCTCGGCGAGGTACCACACCCCCCATCCGGGCGGCCATGAAACACGACCGTCCTGATCGTCGTGCTGATCGTCGTGGCGGATCCAATCGTTGATCCAAACATGGTCAGAGCCGCTCACGCCACCTACATTGGCACCTGTGCTCAAGAAGATCCTGATCGCCAACCGCGGCGAAATTGCTGTCCGCGTCATTCGTGCAGCCCGCGAACTCGGGATCAAGACAGTTGCCGTGTACTCGGAACTCGATCGAAACGCTCTGCACGTGCGGCTCGCCGATGAGGCCTTCGCGCTTGGTGGACAGACTGCCGCCGAGTCCTACCTCAACACCGACGCAATCCTCGACGCCATCCGCCGGAGCGGTGCCGATGCGGTTCATCCTGGGTACGGCTTCTTTTCCGAGAACCCAGATTTTGCTCGGGCGATCACCGGCATGGGGGTTACCTGGATCGGCCCGCCACCTGAGGCGATCGATGAAATGGGCGACAAGGTGTCGTCGCGGCTCGCCGCCCAACGCGGTGGAGCACCGATCGTGCCAGGTACCACCGAGTTCGCCAAGGGTGCGGAAGACATTCGTGCGTTCGGCAACGAGTTCGGCTGGCCGGTGTGCATCAAAGCTGCGTTCGGTGGTGGCGGTCGCGGCATGAAGGTCGTGCAGTCTGCCGACGAAGTCGACGACGCGATGGCCAGCGCGCAGCGTGAGGCGAAAGCCTTTTTCGGACGCGACGAGGTGTACGTCGAGCGTTATCTCACCTGGCCACGGCACGTCGAGGTGCAGATCGTCGGCGACCAGCAGGGCAACGTCGTATGGGTGTCGACCCGTGACTGTTCGGCTCAACGTCGGCATCAGAAACTGATCGAGGAGGCACCGGCCCCCGGCCTACCCGCCGGCGTCGAGGACGCCATGGGCGAAGCTGCCGTCAAGGCCGCCAAGGCCGTCGGCTACTACAACGCCGGCACGGTCGAGTTCATTTTCCAGGACGGCGATTTCTTCTTTCTCGAGATGAACACGCGACTCCAGGTCGAGCATCCGGTGACTGAGGTGATCACGGGGATCGATCTCGTCGAATGGCAGATCAGGGTTGCCTCGGGCGAACCGCTACCGATGACGCAGGCCGAAGTGGCGGCCCGCCGATACGGCCACGGGATCGAGATTCGGATCAATGCCGAGGACCCTGCGGGCGGCAAGTTCCTGCCCTCCCCCGGTCCGATCACGAAACTCGTTGCACCCGATGGATTCGGTGTGCGGTTCGACTCGGGGTACGAGTCGGGAGACGAAATCAGCCAGTACTACGACAATTTGGTCGGCAAGTTGATCGTGTGGGGCCGCACCCGCGAGGTCTGTATCGCCCGCACGATTCGAGCGTTGGAAGAATTGGTCATCGAGGGAGTGGCGACCACGGTTCCGGCCGATCTGGCGATCCTGCGACATCCCGATTTCGCGGCCGTTGTGCACTCGACCAAGTGGGTCGAACAAACTCTTGATCTGTCGGGGATCGGCAGCACCCCAGCGCAGCGGGCCGGGGACGAGAGCGAACCGCTGGTCGAGCGGAATACCACCGTCGAGGTCAACGGCAAACGGTTCGCCGTCAAGATGTGGGTTCCTGAATCTGCCGGTGTTGCAGCACCTGCCGCGGCGAAGAAGAAGCGAGCGGCCGCCGGTGGCGCTGCTGGTGGTGCAGGTTCCGGCGACGTGACCGTGCCGATGCAGGGCACGATCGTGAAGATCCTGGTTGACGTCGGTCAAGAGGTCGAGGTCGGTCAGGGAATCGTGGTGCTCGAAGCGATGAAGATGGAGAACCAGATCAACGCCGAGAAGGCGGGAACGATCAGTGAGATCAAAGTCGCAGTTGGTGACAAAGTCGGAGGAGGCGACGTCGTCGCCGTGATCGAATAGTCAACGGTCTTGGTGACCGTGTGATTATTCGGAGGCTTCGGCGAGGGCTTCGCTGAGCGCAGGGTGCACCAACAGGCTCTCGAGGATGTCACTCACACGAAGGTTGGCCGTAACCGCCAGCGCAATCACCGAGATCAACTCGGCGGCATGCCGACCAACGATCGAACCTCCAAGCACCTCGCCAGTGGCCGGATCGCTGATGACCTTGACGAAGCCACGCGAGTCGCCGTTGATCAGTGCTTTGGCGGTTGTCGCGAACGGCACCTTGGTGACTCGGATCTTTCGACCGGAGGCGAATGCTTCGGCCTCGGCCAGTCCGACATCGGCAATCTCCGGTTCGGTGAAGATCGCCGAAGCGGCCTTGTCGTAGTCGAGGTGGCGGTGCTCGATCGTGTGGAGGCCCATCACATGCTCGGCAACCTTTCGGCCTTGCATCGAGGCCACCGACGACAGCGGCAGCTTTCCGCTGACGTCGCCGGCGGCATAAATGTGCAGTTGGCTCGTGACGCAATGGTGGTTGATCGAGATGTAGCCAGACGCGTCCATCTCGACGCCAGCCGCCACAAGACCGAGGTCGTCGGTGTTCGGGACGGAACCAATCGCCAGCACGGCGTGTGTGGTGGTGACTGATCTCCCGTCGTCACACTTGACGATGACCGAGTCACCATCTTCGCTGCGTTCGATCGATTGCGCTCTGGCCCCTTTGAGCAGCTTGACGCCGCGCCTGAGGAAGTCATCCTCCAGCACCGCAGCGACTTCCGGATCCTTGCCCGGCAGCACTTGCTGGCGGCTCACCACCAGCGTGACTTCAGCACCGAACGACGAGAACATGTGGACGAACTCGACACCGGTCACGCCTGACCCGACGACCGTGATGCTCTTCGGCAGCGATTTCGGAGGATAACAATCACGTGTGATCAGGATTCGATCCCCATCTGGCTGGCACCATTCAGGGATCCGGGGGCGCGAACCAGTGGAGATCAGCGCGGCGTCGAACTCGATCTGTTCTGACCCGTCGGCACCGTCGACGACGACATGGTTGGGACCCGTGAATCGAGCGGTGCCGCGAACGATCCGTACCCGCTGACTCTGCAGCAAGTTCACAATGTTGCCATGCAGATGGCTCTTGATCCCTTCGATTCGAGCCGCCAGACCCTCGATGTCGACCTCGGGCTCGGCCTGTTCAAGACCCATGCCTTCGATGCGACGCGCAAAGCTCATCGCCCCACCCGTCGCAATCATCGTCTTCGATGGGATGCAATCCCAGAGATGGGCGGCACCACCGATCACGTCGCGTTCGATGACGGTGACCTTCGCCCCGAGCCTGGCCGCTACGGTGGCGGCCTGATGTCCGGCGGGGCCACCGCCGAGAATGACGAATCGCATAGCCACAGCCTAAGGCTACGTCGGCTACGGCTCGCCGATGTGGCCAGCGATGATCGCTTCCTGGCCAGCCAACAGAACGTCAAGACCGAGCGTCTCGGACGATGTCGATTCGGTCAGCGGTGACGACAGGTTCGGGCAGTACTTCGACGGGAACGAGATCCGATCTCGAGGTTCGCCAACCCACTCGAAGTGCATTCCGTCAGACCGTCGGAAGTTGCCACCCCAGGCGAAATTGTGCTTGCGGAAGATCCGCACAACGTTGCAGTTCATCGCTGGAACACAGCCCTGACAGTTCGACAGTGTGTTGGTGTCGAGTGCCATCCCGTAGGAATGGCGCGACAGAAATCCGATCTGACCGCTGGTTCGACTGAACCGCGGGTTGAAGCAGCCGCCATACGTGTTCGCATTGCCGACTTCGATCGCGCCGGCCAATCCAGCGGCCGCCACCTCCGCCAGCGCTGCGCTCAGGTCGGCAACGATCTTGAGGTGACATCTCGCACGAATCGGGATGTTCGGATCGAGCAGGATTCGAGTCGGCGACAGGTTCGCCGCCTCCCAGTCAGGGTGCATCGTGATCGAGTCGCCGGACAGGAACCGAAACCACGGTTCTCCCAACAACACTTTGGTGTGCGCCGTGCTCAACGTGCTGTCAGGCGATGGTGAATCCCAGCTGCGAAAGACTCTGGTGTCCTGGCGACCCGTGATACCGACGTCGATCAACGCCTGATCAAGCAGCGACCGGAAGCCAAACCCCCAAATCACAACCTCGGTGTCAGCCGTCGCCCCCAAGCGCAGGGCGCCATCGATCGTGATCACGAGTTCCGAACCGCCAATCTGGTCGTACGGGCGGATCCCGGAAATCAAGAATGGTTGCACCGAGCCGTCGGCAGCCTGCATGTCGATCACGTCGCCAACCTGCGCTCCAGTGGTGTCGGCAGTGACTTGATTGACGACGACCGAGTTGGCATCGAGCACGTTCGCCACGTCGGTCCCCATTGTTCCGACGATCGCCGCAGTCGGCATGGCAATGTAGACCATGGGGATCAGATAGTCGGACGGTGGCGCGTGTACGACCGTGCCGGAACGGGTGATCCGCTGCATCCCCAACGAACCGGTCCGTGCCGGCGCTGAGAACCCGGCAGCCCGATTTGCAGCAACCGCCGTCGCATCGACGACGAATGGATCGACATCTCCGACGTCAGCCACGACGGCCATATCTCGACCGACAACGACGATCCGGACCGCCTCGCGCTCGGCTGTCGCCCAGCTGTCGATCGAACCAGTCAGCGCATAGGCCGTGGCCCCGGCGGCGAAGATCCCGAACACCGCAAAAGCAGCAATCGGACCGCGACAATTTTCCCAACGAAGCGCCGACATCTCACGGAGGCTACCCAACCAATCGCCCGGTCGCCGATCAGGCCCCGGCGAATCGTGCGGATTCCGGATCAGCGTGGGCAGGCAACGCACGGTGGTGCGGCGGGATAGAACGGCTACCGTTCGTCGATCGTGAGCGACACCGCCGACACCTCCCGGACAACCGACAGAGCCGCTGCCGATCTGCATACCGGCAGCGGACTGGCTGCCGAGAAGCAGCGCCGCCTGGACCGCGTCACGGAGCTGCGAGATCGCGGCGACGAGCCGTACCCGTATCGGTTCGATCGCACGCACACTCTGGCCGACGTGCGGGCCGAGTGGGGTTCACTCGTCGAGGGCACCGAAACGGAACACGAGGTCACGGTTGCCGGCCGGATCATGCTCAAGCGTGACTCCGGCAAGCTGATCTTCGCCACGATTCGCGATCGCGGTGCAGAGATTCAGCTGTTCGTTTCGAAGGCCGTGGTCGGCGACGACGGATTCGACGATGTGCAACACCTCGACCTGGGTGACTGGGTCGGCGTGCACGGCACGGTGATGACGACCCGCAAGGGCGAGCTGTCGATCAAGACGGACCGCGTCGTCCTGCTGTCGAAGGCGATGCGTCCGCTGCCCGACAAGTGGCACGGGCTGACCGACACCGACACCCGATTCCGCCAGCGGTACGCCGATCTGATCGTCAACGAGGAGGCCCGCCGCAACTTCGAGATCCGCCACGAAATCATTTCCAGTTTCCGCCGCACGCTGCACGGCGAGGGCTTCATCGAGGTCGAGACTCCCGTGCTGCATGTCGAGGCAGGTGGGGCGCACGCCCGCCCGTTCGTGACGCATCACAACGCACTGGAAATGCAGTTGTACCTGCGAATCGCGTTGGAGTTGCATCTCAAGCGGCTGATCGTTGGCGGGATGGAGCGGGTATTCGAGATCGGACGGATCTTCCGCAACGAGGGCATCTCGACGCGTCATAACCCTGAGTTCACGATGATGGAGCTATATCAGGCGTTCGCCGACTGGACCGACGTGATGGCGATCACCGAACGGCTGATCACGCAGGCCGCTCGTGACGCGCTCGGTACGACCGTGATCGAGATTCGTGGCGGTCAGATCGACCTTGCCGAGCCGTGGCCACGGCTGTCGATGTCGGGTGCCGTTTCCGACAAGGTCGGCTCCGTCGTTCATCCGTCGATGCCGGTCGAGGACGCCAGATCGATCGCCGATCGGCACGGTGCGAAGTACGAACCGTCGTGGGGTGCAGGTCGTGTGATCGAGTCGCTGTTCGAGGAATTGTGCGAAGCCGAAATTGTGCGGCCGACGTTCGTGACCGGGCATCCCGTCGAGATCTCACCACTCGCACGCGCCGATCGAAACGACCCGTTCGTCACGGAACGGTTCGAGTTGTTCGTCGATGCGCGCGAGCTGGCCAACGGGTACTCCGAGCTGAACGACCCGGTCGAACAGCGGCTGCGATTCGAGGATGAACAGACCGCCAAGCAAGCCGGCGACGCCGAGCGCGGCACCGTCGACGAAGATTACTTGCGAGCCCTCGAATACGGCATGCCGCCCACAGGAGGTTTAGGCATCGGCATGGACCGAGTAGCGATGCTCCTCTCAGGAGCAGACAGCATCAAAGAAGTGATCCTTTTCCCAACATTGAGACCCGAGCAGCGCGTCCCAGCTGGCATGGCGGTCGAGTTCGACCATGCGCAACCGATCACGCCCATGTTGGGAGGGTTGTCGTGATCTCCGGTCAACCCAGTCCGGAACCGACGAGGGAAGCGCCAGCGACGAGTCGGACGCGGCGCGAGGAGGAAGCGAAGCGGACGACGAACCCGCCATCAGCTTGGGGTGCCGGGTTGACGACCGTTGCTTCTGATGGGTCGACGCTGGATGCGTGGTTTCGTTGGTTGGGATGGGGGGAGTTTGGCGATGACGCGATGATCGCTGCGCACCCTGATCTCGATCAGCAACTGGGCCTGCGTGATCAATATGATCCCGTGCGAAACGTCACCATTCGACCGATCCGACTGACGATCAACGTCGACGATGCGCCCGCTTCGGCGGCCGACGGCTACCTACGGTTGCACCTCTTGTCGCATCGCTTGGCGGCTCCACATTCGATCAACATGGATGCCATCTTTGGTGCGCTCACCAATGTGGTGTGGACGAACCTCGGTCCCGTCGCCGTCAGCGAACTCGACGACGTTCGCTTGCGGGTGCGCCAATCCGGGCAGATCCTGCATGTTCACGGGATCGACAAGTTTCCGCGGATGACCGACTACGTGGTGCCGTCGGGCGTACGCATCGCTGACGCGTCACGCGTTCGGCTCGGCGCACACCTCGCCGAAGGCACGGTGGTGATGCACGAGGGGTTCTGCAATTTCAACGCCGGGACGCTCGGTACGTCGATGGTCGAAGGCCGGATCTCCGCCGGAGTCGTCGTCGGTGACGGAAGCGATGTCGGAGGAGGTGCCTCGATCATGGGCACGCTGTCCGGTGGTGGCAAGGAGCGGATCTCGATCGGCGAGCGCTGCCTGCTCGGCGCTAACTCGGGAATCGGAATCAGCCTCGGCAACGACTGCGTCGTCGAAGCTGGTTTGTACGTCACCGCATCGACACCGGTGCTGACGCCGGACGGCGTCGTGAAAGCTCGCCAGCTCTCTGGCCGCGACGGCATCATGTTCATCCGCGACGGCCAAACCGGCCGGGTGATCGCCAAACAACGCACAGGTAGCTGGGGCACACTCAACGCCTCCCTTCACTCCTGACGGTCCGCCAGCGAGCATTCCGCCATCGGGTTCAAGCGGTGGCCGAGACAAGCCAAACGTTGCTGTCGAATTCCAGCACGCCGGCCGACCGATGTTGATCGATCTGCGCTCGGATCTCGGTCACCATCGCTGCGAAGCGATCAGGCCCGAGTTGGGCCGCCGCGATTCGTCCCAACTCGGTATTCACGACATGGCCGACAGCCGCATCGAGGCCGTCGGAACCGTCGACATCGAAACGCAGCGGCAACCTCCTCGGCGTGATCGCGATGCCGGTCCACCCCGATTGGTTGAGCACCGATTCAATCCGGGCTGGGTCGGCGAAGGCCAAAGGCCCGGGAGTGTCTGGCGCCGGAATCGACGGTGGGTCAGGGATCACCGCCCGAATCAGCCTCGGCCCGAGCGAGAAGAATGGATTCACGTCTGGGCCCTGCCAACACGCGAACGCGAGCCGGCCGCCAATCCGAGCAGCACGTCGCAAATTAGCGAACGCCTCGGTCGGATCGGCAAAGAACATGACGCCGAATCGGGAGACCACGGCGTCGTACAGCGGGCCGCCGACAAGATCGTCGACCTGGGCATCTGCGACGCCGAACGACACTCTGTCGACCTGATCGTCGGCTGCTCGCCGGCGAGCGCGCTCGATCATCACCGGGCTGATGTCGACCCCGTGCACCCATCCATCGGCGCCCACCAACCGGGCCACGGCGAGACTGGTCGGGCCGAACCCACAGCCGACGTCGAGCACGCGCTCGCCTCGATGGACGTCCAACAATTGGACGATCGCCTCGCCGTGCGGGTCAAGCATGCGCTCGAAGGTCCGTTCACCTTGCACCCACGTCGGCCCTGCGACATCGGACCAGTAGGCACGCTGAACAGAGTTGGCGTCAACCCGATCAACCGTCACCTATCCACGTTTCCACATCGCCAGCTCGAATCAACGGTCAGCGATTATGACGCATCGATGAAGAAACCGAGCGCGACCGAGGAACAACGGTTGGCTACCGTGTTGAGATATGCCGACGCTCAGCAATCTGCTCGCATTCGGCGCTGCGTCCATTGTGTTGCTGCTGATTCCGGGGCCGGCGGTCACCTTTATCGTGAACCGCAGTGTGTCCGACGGCAGGAGCGTGGCATTCGCATCGGTAGCCGGTCTGGAGCTCGGCAACTTCGTCCACGTGATTGCCGCAACGGTTGGACTGTCAGCGGTTCTGGCCGCATCCGCTTCTGCGTTCAACGTCGTGAAGTGGCTCGGCGCGGCGTACCTGATCGGGATCGGGATCAAGACGTTGCTGACCAAGCCGGACGAACTCACGGCCGAGTCATCTCGTTTGTCGTATCGGCGGGCCTTCACGCAGGGCGTGATCGTCAACATCTTGAACCCCAAGGTTGCGCTGTTCTTCCTATCGTTCCTCCCGCAGTTCATCGACCAGGATCGCGGCCCTGCCTGGACTCAGGCGCTGGCACTCGGCTCCCTGTTCACCCTGCTCGGGATCGTGATGGACGGGACGTGGGCGTTCCTGGCGAGCGCCGTTCGCGAGGTGCTGTTGCGCGGCAGGGCGCTCGACTGGATCCGCCGCTGGTTCTCCGGCTCAATGTTCATCGGCCTCGGGCTGATCGCCGCCAGAGCCCACCGCCAGGCCACCTGAACTCACAATCGCTACAGTCCGGTTATGCCCAAGGAGGATCACGGCGAGCCGGTTGCGTTAGTCGCTGATGGGCGCACGGTCGAGATCACGAATCCGGACAAGTTGATGTTCCCGAAACTCGGGGTGACCAAGCTCGACCTGGCGAACTACTACCTGTCGGTCGGGCCTGCGCTGATGCGATGGATTCGCGATCGGCCGGTGTTGCTGGAGCGGTATCCAAACGGGGTCGGCGGGCAGTCGTTCTACCAAAAACGGATTCCCGACACGGCGCCCGACTGGCTCACCACGACCACTGTTCAGACGATCAACGGCACGCCGTCGCGAGCACTCGTGATTGCCGACCTCGCCCACGTGCTCTGGGCGGTCAACCAGGGAGTGCTCGGACTGCATGTCTGGCAGTACAAGGCGTCGACGCCGCAGTGGGCCGACGAGTTGCGAATCGACCTCGATCCCTCCCCCGGCCAGAACTTCGATCACATGCGTGAGGCGGCCGGCTACGTGCGTCTGTACTTCGCCGAGATGGGCATCAAGTCGTATGCCAAGACCACCGGCAGCAAGGGGATCCATATTTATGTGCGCGTCGTCGATGGCTACGACTCGTTCGCTGTTCGGGGCGCGTCGGTGACGGTTGCCCGCGAGTTAGCACGTCGCCACGATGATCTGATCACCGACAAATGGTGGAAGGAAGAACGTCAGGGACGCGTGTTCGTCGACTTCAACCAGAACGCACCGCACAAGAACGTGTTCGGGGCGTGGGGTGTGCGACCGCGAGTCGGAGCACAGGTGTCGACCCCGTTCGACTGGGATGAGCTGATGACGATCGACCCGGAGGCGATGACAATGTTTACGGTGCCAGGCCGGCTAGCCGCCGAGGGCGATCCGTGGGAAACGATGGACGACGAACCGCAAGACATCGGCCCGTTCGTCGATCAGTTCGCGGAAGATCTGGCCGCCGGAATTCCGGATGCTCCCTGGCCGCCGGTGTATCCGAAGATGCCCAACGAAGCGCCGAGAGTTCAGCCGAGCCGAGCACGCAAACCTGAGTGACCCACGAACATGAGTCACGATTGCAGAGTATTCGACGTTCGAGCTGCGATCAGAAGTCCGACCACGACCCCGACTGCACCGAACCAGCCGAACCACTCGAGCCGTTCGTCGAGGATCAGCACGGCGAACAGTGCTGCCGTGACGGGTTCGGCCAGAGTCAGGGTGACCGCTGTTGACGTGCTGATCGATCTCAAGCCCCAGCCGTACAGCAGATATGCCAGGCCGGTAACAAACACGCCGAGGTACAACGACATCACAACCCCACTCCCGGTCGACAACCAACCGATCGGTTGCCCGATCATCAGGACCGCAAGGATCGGCGAGCCGATCGTGAACTCCCACGCCATCGCGGTCGTCGAATGGACATCTCGTTCGATCAACCGCTTGTTGACGACCGCGAACAACCCGTATCCGAAACCTGACGAGAGCGAGCCGACGGTGCCGATCACGTCGAACGACGAGTTACCGCTGCCGCCTAACACCAGCAACACTCCACCGCCGAGCATCACCGCGGTCGCCATGACCCACCGGTACGACGGGCGGCGCTTCAACCAGAACAGTTCCAGTAGACCGGCGAACACTGGACCACTGCCGAGTGCGACGATCGTGCCGAGGGCCACCCCTGACCGTTCGGTGCCGAGGAAGAAGCCCGGCTGGTACACGGCGACGCACACGCTACCGAGGACGAGCAGGCGTGGTTGGCGTTTGAGCACGTCGAAGTCCGGAAGCCGACCGACAAGACACCACAACGTGACCGCCCCAACGATCAGCCGCATCGCACCAACGCCGAGCGGCGTCGATCCGTCGGGTCCGAGTTCCTGCGCGGTTCCCGTGGTGCCGAACAACACGGAGGCTGCAAGCACAGCGGCGATCGCCTGGAGATCACTGCGTCGCTCGTGCACGATCCGAGAGTGTGACAGGTCGACCTACACCCGACCACGCTGGGATACTGACGCTGGGATACTGACACTGGAATACTGCGGACGGACCGGAGGTTCACACAAATATGGTTGACATATCTACAAATATTGATATCCGCCGTGCAGAAGCCCGATTCGCCACCAAAATCGACTGGCTCGACTCGAAGCACTCATTCAGCTTTGGGTCGCATTACGACGAGAACAACACCAAGCACGGCCTGCTGCTCGTCAACAACGACGACATCGTTCGAGCCGGTACCGGATTCGGGACTCACGGACATCGCGATATGGAGATCGTCACGTGGGTCCTGTCGGGCGAGTTGGAACACAAGGACTCCGAGGGCAATCACGGGCTGCTGTACCCGGGGCTGGCTCAACGCATGTCGGCTGGAACCGGAATTCGCCACAGCGAACACAACCCGAGCCTGACGACAGATGTTCACTTCCTGCAGATGTGGGTTCCACCCGACACGAACGGCGTGAAGCCCGGCTATCAGCAACTCGACATCAATGACGAGTTGGCAAAGGGTGGTTTGGTCCCGATTGCTTCTGGCAAGGGACACGACGCGGCAATCTCGTTCCACCAGCGAGACGCCGTGCTGTGGGGCGGCCGTCTTCGTGCGGATGAGCGGGTCGATGTTCCCGACGACCGACACGTCCACATCTTCGTCGCCCGCGGATCCGGCGAACTCGAACCCGGAGGATCGCTCGCCACCGGCGACGCCGCCCGGCTGACCAATGCCAGCGGCATGACCTTCACCGCCGGCCCCGACGGTGCCGAAGTCCTGATCTGGGCCACCGCCTAAAATCGAAGGGCGGCGCTCCTCGAGCTCGCACGCTGGCATCCTGATGGACGTGGAGCTTTCCTTGGATGATTTCGGTTCACTGGTCCGTGCGCGCCGGACACACATGTTGGTCGATCGGGGACGCCAGGTTTCGACAGAGCTGATCGAACAGCTGTGCGAGTTGGCGATATGGGCACCAAATCACAAGAAGACGTGGCCTTGGCGATTTGCTTCGCTCACAGGTGACGCTCGGCTTCGGCTGGGCGACGCATTCGTGGCCGACATGATCGAGCGCGATTTCGGCGACGAGGGCAAGCGCGCCAAGACGCTCACCAAATACGCCCGCACGCCGAACGTCCTCGTTGTCGGCTGTGCGCCTCATGACAACCCGTCGTTGCATAACGAGAACCGCGACGCTGTGGCTGCCGGGATCGAGAACCTGCTGCTCGGTGCCACCGCAGCAGGCCTCGCATCGTTCTGGTCAACCGCACCACTGATCGACTCAGCTCGAGTCCTCGCGCTCTGCGGCTTCGACCCGGCCGACCGGATCATCGGATTGATCTACCTCGGCTGGCCGACCGGTTCGGTCGAGATTCCCCAACGTCCAGATCCGATCGTGCATCACGTAACCGACTGATCCTTGTCATCCGCCCCCAACCCCGCGTTCATGTCGCGCTCAACCCCTGTATGACGTGTCCATCGCGACATGAACGCTGGGTTACGGGTGGTAGATCCCGAACACGTCCCTGAGCGCGTCGCTGACTTCCCCCAACGTGGCGTTGGCGCGGAGGGCTTCCTTCATCGGATACAGCAGGTTCTGATCGCCACGGGCCACAGCCCGAACGTCGTCCAACCGAGCAGCAACAGCGGCAGCATCGCGGTCGGCCTTGTATCGAGCCAACCCCAACTTCTGATCGACCTCGAGTTGCGGGTCGATCGGGAACACCGACGGCTCCGGCTCATTGTCGATCGTGAACTTGTTGAGACCGACGATCACGCGCTCGTCATCGTCGATCGACTTGGTGTACTCGTAAGCCGCCTGCTCGATCTCGTCCATCTGGTAATGCTGCTCGATCGCTTCGACCGCTCCCCCGAGCTCGTCGATCCGATTGATGTACTCCCACGCCAACCGTTCGACCTCATCGGTCATCGATTCGACGAGGTACGACCCGGCGAGCGGGTCTGGCGTGTCGACGACACCCGCCTCGTAGCCGATGATCTGCTGAGTGCGAAGCGCCAGGCGAGCAGCCTCCTCTGTTGGAAGCGATAACGCTTCGTCGTAGCCGTTCGTGTGCAGCGATTGGGTACCGCCCATCACCGCCGCCAAAGCCTGCAACGCCACACGCACCACATTGTTGACGGGCTGCTGCGCGGTCAACGTCGACCCACCTGTCTGTGTATGGAAGCGAAGCATCGCCGAACGAGGGTCCTTGGCACCGAACCTCTCGGTCATGATCGTGTGCCACATCCGTCGTGCAGCTCGGAACTTGGCGACCTCCTCGAAGAAATGGTTGTGCCCGTTCCAGAAGAACGACAACCGCGGCCCGATGTCGTCGACGTCGAGCCCAGCATCGACGGCTGCCTGGACGTAGGCGATCGCGTTGGCCAGCGTGAAGGCGATCTCCTGGGTCGCCGTAGAGCCGGCTTCGCGAATGTGGTAGCCGGAGATCGAGATCGTGTTCCACTTCGGGACGTGCTTCGAGCAATAGTCGAAGATGTCGGTGATGATCCGCATCGACGGGCGTGGCGGATAAATGTATGTGCCGCGGGCGATGTACTCCTTCAGTAGATCGTTCTGGATCGTGCCGGAAATCTTGGTTGCATCGACGCCTTGTTCCTCGGCGACAAGTTCGTACATCAGCAACAGGATCGCGGCCGTCGAGTTGATCGTCATCGACGTCGTGACCGTGTCGAGCGGAAGCCCGCGCAGCAGGATCCGCATGTCGGCAACGGAGTCGATCGCCACTCCAACCTTGCCGACCTCGCCTTCAGCTCGCGGGTGATCGGAGTCGTAACCCATCTGAGTCGGCAGATCGAAGGCGCATGACAAACCGGTCTGACCGGCGTTCAGGAGGAAGTGAAACCGTTCGTTGGTGGAGGCCGCGTCTCCAAACCCTGAGTACTGCCGCATCGTCCAGAGTCGTCCGCGGTACATCGACGGGTACACCCCACGCGTGAACGGAGCCTCGCCGGGCAAACCAAGTTGCGTCGCCGGGTCCCAACCAGACAGATCATCAGCCGTGTACAGCGACTTGATCTCGATTCCTGAGTCGGTGCGGTGAACAGGCTCTGACATGTCTGTCAGGTTAGATCGTCAACGTCGATCAGGGTTAGGCCCCGAAAACGATTTGTGGCTGCGCGGGACCGGGTTCCAGGGTCGGTCAGGTGACAGGGTCGGTCACGAGGAGGCGGCGATGATTGCGATCTCTATCCGCCATTCGGGGCGAGCAAGAGCCGGGACGGTGATCAGAGTCGAGGCCGCGAGTGCCGTGCCCATGAATGCATCTCGAGCGGCCATCACCGGCCCGAGCGGTTCGCCGACCACCACATAGGTGGTGATCGACACAACGTCTGCGGGGTCCATGCCTGCGTCGTTGACGATCACCGCGATGTTGGACCACACACTCGCCGCCTGATCGGCCAGCGACTCCGGCACAGTTCCGTCGGGTCTCGTGGCAACGATTCCAGAGGTGTGCAACCACTGTGTCGGCTGTCGACTCAGTACCGCGAGCGCATAGTTCGCCGCAGGCGGAGCAATCGATGGGGGTCGAATCTCGTTGTTCACGGCACGATCGTGGCACGCCCAGACGGGTACGATCGCAGCATGGCGATGACCGACGACCAGATCCGGCACGAGACCCGGACGATCGACGGAGTGCCCCTGACTCCGAAGGAACTCACGGGTCCACTGCCGCCGACGTTCGATTGCGTCGAAGACGAGCGGACATACCGCAAGGGCAAGCTCGCTGGAGCGCTTCGGATCTTCGGTCGGCTCGGGTTCGGTGAAGGCGTGGCCGGGCACATCACGGTGCGCGACCCGGAGTTCCCCGACCACTTCTGGGTGAATCCGTTTGGAGTCAGCTTCCGGCACATCCGTTCATCCGACCTCCTGCTCGTCAACCATTCCGGTGAGGTGGTGTACGGGCACAGTTTCTTGAACCGGGCAGCGTTCGTGCTGCACTCAGCTATTCATCACGCCCGACCAGACGTGATCGCCGCCGCTCATGCTCATTCGGTACACGGCAAGGCGTTCAGTTCGCTCGGCATTCCATTGGCACCACTCACGCAGGACGCCTGCGCCTTCTACGGGGATCACACATTGATCGCCGAGCAGGGCGGAGCGGTCGTATTCGAGGTCGAAGCGGGCAAAGAGTTCGCCTCGATGTTCCCTACCGGGAAAGCGGCGATTCATCAAAATCACGGCTTGTTCACCGTCGGAGAGTCCGTCGACGAGGCAGCGTTTTGGTTCATCACGATGGAGCGTTCGTGCCAGGCTCAGTTGCTGGCAATGGCAGCGGGTACACCGATCGAGATCCGCCACGAATACGCCCAGTACACGCGTGAGCAGACCGGTTTCCCACTCGCCGGATGGTTCTCGTTCCAGCCGCTGTGGCAAGAGATCTGCCGAACCGACCCCGACCTGTTCGAGTGAACTCGGGGCGGGTCGGCCGCACGCTGGCGACTGCGCCGCCCGAGGCGCTGTTCATCTTCTCGGCGATCTCCCAATACATCGGTGCCGCGATCGCTGTCTCGGTCTTCGACGAAGTCGAACCCCAAACGGTCGCCTGGTTCCGGGTGATCGGTGCCTCGATCGCTCTCCTGGCAATCTCACCAGGCTTCCATCGTGGCTGGACTCGACGGCACCTCGCCGGAGCAGCAATCTTCGGAACGGCGACAGCGCTGATGAACCTGTTCTTCTACCTTGCGATCGATCGCGTCGATCTCGGCAAGAGCGTGGCGATCGAGTTCATCGGACCGATTGCGGTCGCCGCCGCCACGACGCGCACAGCTCGGAACGGCACGGCTCTGCTCCTAGCGGTGATCGGTGTCGTCACGCTCGGCGGCGTCGAGATCGGTGACAACACCATCGGAGTCGTGTTCATCCTGCTCTCCTCGGCAATGTGGGCGGCGTACATCGTGGTGGGATCGCGAGTCGCTCAGATCCGCTCAGGCGTCGCCGGGCTCGGCGTCGGGCTGGCGATCGGCACCGTCGTGATCACTCCGATCGGTGCTCCATGGAGCGGGCCGGTGTGGGCCGCCCCAACCCTGCTGTTGCTGTGCTGCGCGACGGGCGTCTTCTCCAACGCGATCGGCTACGGCATCGATCAATACGTACTGCGACGGATTCCGATTCGACGGTTCTCGATCCTTCTGGCGCTGCTCCCGGTCACGGCACTGATGGTCGGTTGGATCGCCCTCGATCAGCGGCCCGGACCAATCGACCTCGCGGGCATCGCCCTCGTGCTGGTTGGAGTCGCAATCCAGGATCGTGACGAGATCAAGGCCGACCTCGAACCTTCCTAACCGATTGTTGCTTTCGACATTTCCGCGAACCGGATCTGAGGCCCATTCGTACTGGTGGTTGTGAATGCAACGATCAACGACACGACCTCCTCGGGAAGGAATCGGCGGTTCCTCGGGGAGAAGTGGTTCGTCGTCGGTGCCGACGCAAAGTCGATCAAATAGACAAACCATTCCAAGATCGACTCAAGATCGATCGGATCACGCCGATGAGATCAATGTGATCGGCTAGGGATCGCAGCGAACTGTGGTGCTGGTAGTGCGAAGCGGGACCGCACTCACCAGCGCCACTCGTTCGTTTTCCGCCACCCTATTCAACCGTAGGCGGCGATCGTGGTGCGGTGCAGCAGCCGATCATGTCCGTCGTATCCACCGGTTGCCTTGTGTAACACCGATCGGTTGTCCCACATCACGAGCATGTTTGGCTCCCACTCGTGGCGGTACTGGAACTCTTCACGTGTCTGCCAGCTGTAGAGATCGAACAAGGCCGCAGCTGACTCCTCGTCGTCGAGCCCGTCGATCCCAATGATGTAGCCGATGCAGCCGAACAGGCCAAGCCGACCAGTCTCAGGGTGCGCCCGAATGATCGGGTGCAGTTGCGTTGCCATTGCCGTGTCAGATGGGCGGATATCCATACTCCGGTCGGTCACTCGGTCGGCGTCGCCGTACTTCCCGCTCGGCGCGTACCCATCCCTGGCGGAGTGCACCGCCAACCTGCCATCGAGCCGCTGCCGAAGGTCAAGTGGCATCGCCTCGAGAGCGGCATGCTGGTTGCCGAACAACGTGTCGCCCCCGACCGGCGGAATCGTGATCCCGTACAGGCACGTGCCAGCTGGAGGTCGCGTCTGGAAGCTCCAGTCGCTGTGCCAGTTCTCGGCGAACAACGGTGCCGTCTCATCGGCTCGACGACGAACCGCGATCACGTGTTGGCGACCTGGGATCGGCGCGATGAACGGATCGTCGCCAAACGTCCCGAAGCACAGCGTGAACCGTTCGAGGTCATCGTCCGACAACACCTGATCCGGAAACGCCAGCACGTGGTGGCGTAGCCAGGCGGCGCGTATCTCGGCGACTTCGGCAGCGGTCAAAGAACGAGTGAGGTCAACCCCGGTGACGCTCGCTCCACATGAATCACCCGACGGTTCAACATGAATCACGCGCCGAACCATAACAACATGTCGGTGGACGTGAACACGGGTGAGATACCCCCGGAGCGGGAAGTAACGGCTCAGTGGTCAAGGCCCGGGGCGCAGAGGCCGTCGAGTTCCTTGATCTGGATCCGATCACGATTCGCCCAGGTCACCTGGTTGGCAGGATCGGGGCGCAAGTTGAAGACCCGGAACTCCATCTCTGTCGTATCGACCGAGAGGATCCGACCTATCAGGGGCTCACCAAGCTTGAGGATTACCTTGATCGTTTCCAGCGCCTGAATCGACCCGATGATCCCTGGCAGCACGCCCAGCACACCGGCCTCGGCGCACGAAGGAGCGAGCTCGGCGGGGGGCGGCTCTGGCACCATGTCGCGGTACGTCGGGCCCTCGGTCGGGTGGAACACGCTGACCATTCCTTCGAACCGGAAGATCGAACCATGCACAACCGGGATACCGAGTTTGACGCTGGCATCGTTGAGCAGATAGCGCGACGGAAAGTTGTCAGCGCCGTCGACCACGACGTCGTAACCGGGCAGGATGTCCATGATGTTCTCGGCAGAGAGTCGGGTGTCGTACGTGACGACGTTGACGTCGGGGTTGAGCATCGTCAGTGTCTTCTTCGCCGAGTCGACCTTGCGGTCACCTATCCGGTCGATGTTGTGGAGGATCTGACGTTGCAGGTTGGAGGCGTCGACATCGTCCATGTCGACGATGCCGATCGTCCCAACACCGGCGGCGGCGAGGTACATCGCGGCGGGTGATCCAAGGCCGCCGGCACCGAGCATCAGGACCTTGGCTTCGAGAAGCTTCTTCTGACCCTCGACTCCGACCTCTGGCAACAGGATGTGACGCTTGTAGCGATTCATCTGCTCAGCGGTCAGCGAGGCGGGTGTCTTCCATGCCCTGCCTTCGTCCTTCCAGCGACCGAAACCCCCCTCCATCGATTCGACGATCTGGTAACCGAGTTCCTGCATCGTGCGGGCGGCGAATGCAGACCGCACGCCACCGGCGCAGTACACGACGACCGGAGCGGTCTTGTCGATGATCCGCCCCTCGATCTGTGACTCGAGGTGGCCGCGCGGAATATGGATCGCACCGGCGATCGCACCTTCCTGATACTCGTCGGGCTCACGCACGTCGAGCACGGTGTAGCCCGCCGCAATGTGCTCAGAGGCGGTCTCGGTCGAGATCTCGGAGATCTCGGCCTTGGCTGCAATTAGCAGGTCACGAAACGTTGCCATAAACGAAAGCCTATCAACTTGGTCGGGATTACGAAATGGGTCAGTCAGATCACGCGATGGCGGAGAACCGCTTCGGCCAGTCGGTCGATGTCGTTGATGTCGTTGTAGATCTGTGCCGAGACCCGGGCCACGATCACGCCATCGTGTTCATACGTGGCTACCTCGATCCGTTCGTCGAACAGCAAGCGATCCTTCAAGGCCTGGGCGTCGGCAACGGTGAAACCATCGTGGGCGGTCACCGGCACCGACACCATTGTTGGGATCATCGATTCCGGGACCGTGAAGTCGGTTCCCCATCGATCGGCCAGATGATGGCCCGCCTGCCAGGCCAACCCGTGGTTGTACGCACAGATCCGTTCGAAGCCAAACTCGTGCAACATCGCCAGTGCCGCGGGAGCAGCCAGCCACGGCGATGGGTCGCGGGTGCCCGTGAGGTCGAACTCGGCAGCCAATCCATTGTCGAGCCCCCAAGAGATCACCGCCGGATGAAGATGAGGTTGCTGTTCGCGAGAACACCACAGAATCCCCGCGCTACGCGGAGTCCATGCCCACTTGTGCAGGTTGCCCGAGTACCAATCGACGCCAAGCGACGGAATGTCGAGCGGGATCGAACCTGGCACGTGGGCACCGTCGGCAAACACCAGCACACCATGCTCGTGAGCGACCCGGGCGATTTCGGCAATCGGGAGAACCAGCGCCGCTTCGGCGGCGATGTGATCGATCACGATCAGGCGTGTCCGGCGTGTCAGCCCAGCCTCGATCGCATCGACGAATGCCTGCGGGCCAGCCGATCCGTGCGGCATCGTCAGCGATCGGACCGTTGCACCGCGTTCACGCGCGGCGTACATGACGGCATTGGTGACACCGCCGTAGCCGAGGTTGGTCACGACGATTTCGTCACCACTGTCGAATCGGAACGAACGCAGCACGGCATTGGCACCAGCTGTGATGTTGTCGACGAAGGCGAGATCTTCGTGTTCGACTCCGACGAACTCGGCTACCACCGCTGCCGCCAGGCGCATGCGCGACGAAATCCCGGCAGCGTCACCGGTGACGTCGGCCAACTCGCGCAGTAGGAACCGAGCGGGCTGCACCTCGATCTCGTCGATGATCGCCCGTTGCGCTGCTATTACGCGTCGTGGCGGCGCACCGACCGTGCCGTGGTTGAGATACGTACACGAAGGGTCCAGCATCCATTCACCCAACATCGTCCGCCCGAACTCCCTCACAGCGTTGCTTCCTGTTGGCCGACAATGGCCGGGAGTATTTCGCCGATTTGGCCGATCAGCAGTTGGTCTGCGTAGCGGTCCATCGAAGTCAGTTCGCCGTTGACAATCACGACCACAGCTCCGGCGGCTTTCGCAACCGGCACGCAACTCGCCACGGGATAGACACTCAACATCGAGCCGACCGCGAGCATCAGATCGCACTCGTCGCTGACTCGCATCGCCCGGTCGATGACTTGAGGCACGAGCGGCTGCCCGAAGCTGATCGTGTCAGATTTCAGGATGCCACCGCACACCAGACACGCCGGATCCAGCTCACCGCGGCGTACACGATCGAGCGCTGCCTCCATCGGTCGACGGTCCTCGCACGACCAGCACCGACTCCACCACACCGTGCCGTGAACCTCGATCACCTTGTCAGGGTTCGTACCTGCTCGCTGATGCAGTTCGTCGATGTTTTGCGTGACGAGCGCATGCAGTTTGCCTTGCCGTTCGAGTTCGACGATCGCCGAGTGGCCGGCGTTCGGTTGGGCGGTCCAGGCGGGCGTGCGCAACCGGTTCTGCCAGGCGGCTCGACGGACGTCGGGATCGGCCAGGTAGTGCTCGATATTCGATGTCTTCTCGGCTGCCGGGTTCTTGGTCCAGAGTCCGTTCGGTCCGCGGAAGTCCGGAATACCGGAATCGGTCGAGATACCAGCACCTGTCAGCACCACGATTCGGTTCGCTTCGGCTACACGTTCAGCGGCTTGGGCAAGGGTATTGGCAGCTCGATCCACGACTCTGATTGTGACTCACCGGATGCAAGTTCGTCGCCTGGGTTGCGACCATCAAAGATTCCAGCCGCTCCGGCGGCGACTCAAGTTCCCGCCTCAGAAGTTCGATAGAAACAGCAGTGAACGGAGTCGCACGGGTGAGCAGCCAGGCTCTACTGGCGAATCGGACGGGGATTCGAAGCGTCGCGACTCATCTCACTCGCGCACTCGGGGCGCTCGGCATCTCCTATCTGTTTGCCCGGTGGTTGGCCGCCACGCTCTACGAGGACGAGGCAATTCGTCTTCAGCGCCTCCTCATCGAGATCCTGATCCACCTCGCATTCGCAGGGGCGGCGCTCACGATGTCGTCGGCGATCCCGATTCGACGAGATCTGATGATGATCCGCGATCACGTCGCCGAAAATGAGCGAGAACTCACCGACCAGAGCGTCAGGCAACGATTTCTCAGAAATGTACAGAATGCCTTCGAGATGGCGGAGCACGAGGACGAGCTGTACGACGTGACCGCCCTGGCACTGACCGAGGCAGGGTCGGGCCGTGCGGAGATCCTCGTCGCAGACGCCAGCTACGCCCACGTCAACCGCGCCGTCGTTGCTATCGGTCGAGACGCTCCCGGATGCGGGGTGACAACACCCGGAAGCTGCCCCGCCGTTCGACGAGGACAAACCATGCGGTTCGCCGACCCGAACGGACTTGCATCGTGCCCAAGACTTCGCGAGCGGCAACTCCCCGACGGCAGCGTCGCCACGTGCGTCCCTGTCACCGTTCTTGGAACCCCAACCGCTGTGCTACATGCCGTCTGCGACCGCGGTCCGACCGAGAGTGAACTCGCAGAAGGTGTGCGACACCTGGAAGGGATCGCTGTCAGATTCGGCGCTCGCCTCGGAATGCTGCGGGCGATGTCGCAGTCCCGGCTGCAGGCTGACACCGACCCGTTGACGGGATTGTTGAACCGCCGGGCAATGGAGAACCGGGTCAGGGAGTTGCGAATCGAGGGCGTCGAGTTCGCGTTGACGATGATCGACATCGACCACTTCAAACAGCTCAACGACACGTTCGGGCACGACACCGGAGATCGTGCGCTGCGCCTCTTTTCGAGGGTGATGAAGTCGGCGACGAGAGACGCTGACATCGTGGCTCGTCATGGCGGCGAGGAATTTGTCATCGTGCTGCCACGTACAAACATCGTGACGGCAGCACCGGTGCTCCACCGATTGCGCTCCGACCTCAAAGATGCCTTCTCGAGTGCTCAGGTGCCACCGTTCACCGTCAGTATGGGGCTCGTCGACTCGACGTTGAGTGAGGATCTCACGGAACTGCTGCGTGCCGCCGACCGGGCGCTGCTGCAAGCGAAGGCCGATGGACGCGACCGGCTCGTGATCGACAATCTCACGATCGACGCTGCGGCGCCCGCGCACATGCCGACGCTGGAGATTTCACTTCCGTGACGAGGAGCCGCCGTCCAGAGCGGCGACACTTGCGTGATGCGTGTCGGTCGAGTCGTCGGATTGTTGATGCCGTTGGCGCTGCTTGGAAGCACGGCGTTGGCGGCGATCAACGCAATCACTGCGGCGACCGTCGTCGCGCCTGCCGATCGTGACGTCGCCTTCTCGGTCACCGAGTCGTGTGATCTGACGACCATCGACGGATTGTCGACCCGTCATCCGGATGTTCGTCAGTTCGTGGTGATGGCGACATCCTCGTTCACCGCCACCACCGGCACCGTCCAGATCGCCGTTCGCACATCGAGTGGAACGTGGCTCTGTCAACAGGGAGCGCGAGCAGCGCGATTCGGGCATGCCGGCACACGCCCGCTGGTCGATCGCCGTTCCGGTGACGGCACCACTCCAGCAGGTGTCTTCCCACTCGGTGTCGTGACCGCCTGGGACGGTCAGACGTTCAGCATCTTCGGCAATTCGCCTGACCCTGGCGTGCTCGCCCCGTATCGCACCGTGCGTCAAGACGACTGCTGGGGCGCAACCAAATACACGGCGCGATACCAACATCTCGTGAACCTACCGAGCTGCCCTGGCCCCAGCGACGAGTGGCTACCCCGATTCGGCGAGGTGTATTCGCACGCTGCCGTGATCGGCGCAAACCTCGACCCGATCTCGGGAGACGCGCCTGGGGAAACACCGTATGCGGCGGCGATCTTCCTGCATCGCAACAGCTACACGGCGTCTGGAGCCACGAAGCCGACAAGCGGCTGCGTGTCGCTGACGTATGACGATCTCGTCGACACGATCCGTCTGCTGGACCCGCGCCTCGACCCTCACTTCGCAATCGGCCCCACCGACTACCTGCGCACCACAGCCTGATTCCCTTTTCTCGTTCTCGTCGCCCCCACTCCGGTATCCGGCTTCCCTCCACTTACTCGCAGCATCTGTACAGGAGACCGGAGTTCATCATGGACGTCGTCCAACTCATCCCGGCCCGCGCGACGTTTCGCCCGTGGCTCGACCCCATCGTCGACGAGCGCGGGCATGATCCCCGCAGCGCGTATGTCGAACGTTTCTGGCTCAGCGTGATCGGGCCGACCGCCACGTGGATCATGCGACGGCTGGCCGAAGGGTTCGACACCGAACCGTCTGGTTTCACGCTCGATCTCAATCACACCGCATGTTCGATGGGACTGTCGTTCGAACGCGGTTCCAACTCGCCGTTCGGCAAGGCGCTGCACCGGTGCGTGATGTTCGGACTCGCCCACCCGCTGTCCGACGGGTTCGCCGTTCGCCGTCGACTTCCCACGGTTCCGCAGCGGCACCTCAAACGGCTACCCGACGACGTGCAGGCGACACACGAGGAATGGGCTCGCCGTACGATCCGGATCGGAAGCCGCGACGTCGAGCGTTACCTCGTCGCTGCCGGGGTCCCGCCACAAGTAGCAGTGCGAGCCAGCGAAGCCGCCGCTCTGGCAGCGTGACTATTTCGTGTACGTGGTGACTAGGTCGATGAGGAGTCGGGTGCCGAAGCCGCTGGCGCCTTTCGACTTCCAAGCATTGTCGGCGTCGACGTTCATCGGGCCGGCGATGTCGAGGTGCGCCCACGGTATCTCGCCGGTGAACTCATTGAGGAACAGCGAGGCAGTGATCACGCCGGCATACGGGCCCCCGATATTCTTCATGTCGGCCACGACGGAGTCGAGCAACTTGCGATAGCGCTTGTCGAGCGGCATTTCCCACACGGGCTCGTCGGTCGCTTCGGCCGAGTTCTTGACCCGCTGCATCAGTGCCGCATCGGAACCCAGCACCGCTGCAATCTCGGTGCCGAGCGCACCCATCGCGGCACCTGTCAAGGTGCAAATGTCGATCACGGCATCCGGTGTTTGCTCGACCGCGAGTGACAAGCCGTCGGCCAGAATCAGACGACCCTCAGCATCGGTGTTGTGAATCTCGACGGTCTTGCCGTTGCGGATCGTCAACACATCACCGAGTTTGAGCGCCGAGCCGGACGGCATGTTGTCGGTACACATCAAGTAGCCGGTCACCTGGTTCCGACAGCCGAGCGCCTTGAGCGTCGTCATCGCCGCCAGTACGGCTGCGGCACCCGACATGTCCATTTTCATCAGAGCGTGCATCGCATCGCTCGACTTCAAACTGATCCCGCCCGAGTCGTACATCACACCCTTACCGACCAGTGCGAGGTGGGCCTTGGGGTTGCGCGGCGTGTACGTCAATTTGACCACGCGTGGAGGTTCGGTCGAACCGGCGTTGACCCCGAGGATCCCGCCGCAGCGCATCGTTGCGAGCTGATCTTTGTTGTAGACCTCGACACCGAGACCGTGCTCGACAGCCAACGTTTGCGCCTGCGCCGCGAAGCTGCGAGCCGTGAGATGGCTTGGAGGTGTGTTGGCGAACTCGCGCGCCAAGTTGGCGGCAACCGAAACAACAACCGCCCGCTCGGCCCCCCTGGCGGCCGCCTTGTCGTGCTTGGCGTCGACGACAAGCGTCAGCGTCTCGAGCGTGCTGGCCGACGACTTATCGGTCTTCTGGCCAACGTACCGGTAGGCCGCCAGCAGGGCACCCTCGGCTACCGCTTGAGCGGCCGCGCCGGCGTCATCAACGTCAGCCAGATTGGTCGCCAAATGGGCCCGCCGACCGGCGGCTCGCACGAACGCTGCAGAGGCATCACGCAGTTGTTTCGGTGTCGGGTTATCACCGACACCGACGGCGATCAGCGTGGCACCGTCACGCGTTGGCAGCACCATCGTCTGCCCAACCGCGCCCGTGAACCCGTGAGCATCGAGCCGGGCCCTGCTGAGACGCAGTTGACGAGACACTGGCCCGGACGACCCGACGGCAAGCCCAACGGCGTCGGCCGAGCGGGGTGCGGAGCGGGCAATCGAAACGGTTGCGGTCATGTTGACAGTCTGGCCGCCAATCGCCAGATTTCAGAGCATTGGGCGCGACGTAAGGGGAGCAACCGTCGCGCCCCAATGAGATCTACTTGATCGACGTGAAACTTCAAGGTGTGGGGAATCGTTGCGCCGGGGATTACTACTCCTCGGCTCGGCACTCACATTGGTGTGACCTACGCCGTGCTCGGCGTTGTGATCGACATTGCGGTCAGACTTCGATCTGACGACCCTCCTCTCACGAGTTCGGGAACGATCGCCACGGACGACGTGTCCTCGTGACCTTGCACCAATGCGATCAGCTTTTCGACCGCCGCTTTGGCGATCTTGTCGATCGGCTGGACGACGCTCGTGAGCGACGGTTCGATGAGCTCATCGATCGCCGTGCCGTCGAATCCGACGACCATCACATCATCAGGGACACGGACCCCGCGTCGGGCCAGCATCCACATCGCCCCAACAGCCATTTCGTCGTTGCAGGAGAATATTCCATCGACGTCGAGGTTGATCAACAGCGCACCAGCATCAGCGCCGGACAACCGGCCGAAGGTTCCGTTCACGATCAAAGTTTCATCGACCGGTCGGCCGGCGCGTTCGTGAGCGAGTTTGAAACCCCTGAGGCGATCCCTGGCGTCGCCGCGGTCGAGCGGGCCGGTGATGCACCCGACGCGCTGGCAGCCCTGCTCGAATAGGTGCGTCGTGGCAAGTGCGCTCGATTCGAGATTTTCGACATCGACACTCGGCAACCCTGTGCGTACTGGGTGGGTACCGATCAGGACGGTCGGCAACGAGGAGTCGAAGATCTCGTCGACCCATGGCATACCAACCGCAACCGAGCTGATCAGCAGACCATCAATCAAACCGTCTCGAAGGATGTGATGAACCGTCGCGCCCGGCTCGTCGGCTGCGAGGTGCAGCATCAAGCCTAGATCGAGCGCCGATGCGGCGCGACCGACGGCATGGGTGATCGCCGCCCCGTAAGGATCGACGCGCAGATCGTCGGTTGGAATCACCAACCCGATCACCGACGACAAACCTGACGCCAAGTTCTTGGCAGCACGATTTGGTCGGAACCCGACGTGATCGGCAATTCGGCTGACACGCTCTCGGACGTCATCGCGGACGCCCGGTCGATTGTTGATTGCGCGGGAGGCGGCAGACCGCGAAACACCGCTCAACCGAGCAACGTCATCGAGCGTGACTTTCTGGTCCATCTACCCTCCCCCTACCTCCCCCAAGGTTTTGTGGTGGTTTCTTTCTTGGAACGGTTGTGGAAGTCGCAACCGGCTGGTCCTTGTGCTGGAAACGCTTCCATGTTACGGTTCCTCCTAATCGCCTGTCAACAACCTGCTCGAAATGTATTCTGATCAGGCCTTTTATAATCTCAATTCGCAAAGGGAACTTCTTCGTGCCATCTTCAGATCGAACGAACGAGAGCGCTTCCATATCAACTTCACTCTCGCCGTTCCGAAACTTTCCGGATGGATTCATTTGGGGTTCGGCGACCTCGTCGTATCAAATCGAGGGTGCCGCCACGCTCGACGGTAAGGGCGAAAGCATCTGGGATCGCTTTAGCGCGATGCCCGGAAAGGTCAAGGATGCCTCCGACGGCGTGATTGCAGTTGACCACTACCACCGCTATCGAGACGACGTTGCGATGATGGCTGATCTCGGGTTCAACGCCTATCGGTTCTCACTCAGCTGGCCGCGGGTCATGCCGCGTGGACGCGGCGAGGTCAACCCTGCCGGGCTCGACTTCTACGACCGGTTGATCGACGAGCTACTCGACGCCGGCATCACGCCGTACCCGACGCTGTATCACTGGGACCTGCCACAGATACTCGAAGACCACGGCGGCTGGCCAGTACGTGGAACCGCTGAAGCGTTCGGCGAGTACGCCTCGGCGGTCGCCAGACGCATGGGTGACCGAATCACCCAATGGGCGACGATCAACGAACCGTATGTGATCGCCAACCTCGGATACCTGACGGGCGAACACGCCCCGGGTCGTTCGAACCTGCGTGATGCAATTGCCGCCAGCCACCACGTGCTGCTGGCCCACGGCCTCGCCCACCAAGCGATCAAGGCGATCTCACCGTCCGCCGATGTCGGGATCGTGATCAACTTCACACCAGTCACGCCGGTCGGCGACTCGCCGCTGGCATTGGATCGTCAGCGAGTCGTCAACGAGTACGAGAATCGCTGGTACTCCGATCCGGTTGGCGGCAAGGGCTACCCCGAGTACGCCGTCGAGCGACTCGGCTGGGACCAGTCGGAAGTGTTGCCAGGCGACATGGACTTGATCGCCGCGCCGATCGATTTCCTTGGCATCAACTTCTACACCCGCAAGATGGTCGGTGCACTTGAAGGCGAGAAGGTCGGACGCGGTGACGAGACGGCAATGGGGTGGGAAATCCACCCACCCGCACTGGGCGAACTGCTCCGATATCTGCACGAGTCGTACAAGTTCCCGCGTCTGTTGATCACCGAGAACGGTGCCGCGATGCCAGACCTGGTTCGTGTCGATGGTCGGATCGCCGACACCGACCGGACGGCGTACCTCGCGGCGCACCTCAATCAAGTGCTCGACGCAATCGACGACGGCGTACCGGTCGAGGGTTACTTCGCATGGTCACTGCTCGACAACTTCGAATGGGCGCACGGATACGGCCCGAAGTTCGGGATCGTCGAGGTCGACCGCGACACACAGCAGCGGATTCCCAAACAGAGCGCACTCTGGTACTCGCAAGTCGCCCGGACGGGCACGTTACGGAGGTCCAACCCATGACAACTGTTCGATTCGATGCCTTCGATGTCAGCGCGCCAGGTGCGCAGGCACTCACCAATCGCTGATCCATGCCGGATCGCATCGTCGTTCCCCTGCACGATGGATGGACGCTGCATCAGGCGCGCCGAGCCGACAACGCACCCGCCATCGCTGACGTTTTGGCCGTCGTACCCGGATGCGTCCACACCGACCTGCTCGATCACCACCTGATCCCCGATCCGTTCGTCAATACCCACGAGGACGATGTGGCGTGGGTCGCCGCCTGCGACTGGCGCTATGCCTGCGTGTTCCAAGTCACCCAGGAGCAACTCGACCACGACTGCCTCGATTTGGCGTTCGATGGTCTCGACACGTTGGCCACGATTTCGGTCAACGGCACCGAAATCGCAACCACTGCCAACATGCATCGGCGCTACCGCTTCGAGGTTGGCGCGCTGGTGACAACCGGGCCGAATTCGCTCGAGATCGTGTTCGCATCCGCGACCGCGCACTGCGATGCAGTGCGCGAGACCGAGGGCGTGTGGCCGTCGTCGTCGTTCGGTCGCCCATTCAACTACCTACGAAAGATGGCGTGCAGCTGGGGCTGGGATTGGGGCCCGTGGTTGACTACTGCTGGAATTTGGCGACCAGTCAAGCTGCACGCCTGGAGCCATGCTCGGTTCGGCGACATTCGACCCCACATCACTATCGATACCGGCGATCATGGAGGTGTGGTGATCGACATCGACACGATCGCCTCGAACTGCGGCTCCGGGGCACGCACCCGAGCCGTCTTGCGTTCCCTAGACGGAGCGACGATCGCCGACGAAATTGTCGATGTGACGGTCGGGACCACCAGGATCGGGCTGGATGCCGGCGTTGTGCAACGTTGGTGGCCGCACACTCACGGCGATCAACCGTTGTATCAACTCGACGTGACGATGATCTGCCCGGACGATTCGGTGTGCGACCATCGCACCGTCAGGATCGGTTTTCGCACGATCGAACTCGACACGACGGCAGATGCCACGGGATCGGCATTCACGTTCGTGGTCAACGGATTGCCGATCGTTGCTCGCGGTGTGAACTGGATTCCCGACGACATCTTCGTCACGCGGGTGACCGAAGCCGACTACCGTCAACGACTCCAGCAAGCGGTCGATGCCAACGTCGACATTGTCCGGATCTGGGGCGGAGGGATCTACGAGGACGACCGCTTTTACGACACCTGTGACGAGCTGGGAATTCTCGTATGGCAGGACTTCCTGTTTGCCTGCGCGGCCTACCCTGAGCATCTGCTGGCCGACGAGGTCGAAGCGGAGGCGTACGACAATGTTTCCCGGCTGATGCGCCACGCCAGCTTGGCGATATGGAACGGCAACAACGAAAATATCTGGGGCTACTGGGACTGGGCATGGCAGGACGTCCTGCAGGGGCGTTCATGGGGTGCCGGCTTCTACTTCGACCTGCTGCCACGCATCACGACCGAACTCGACCCGCTCCGGCCCTATTGGGCGGGGAGCCCATACAGCGGCTCGCAAACCATCGCACCCAACGCCGATGCGCACGGCTGCGTGCATGTGTGGGACGTGTGGAACCAGGTCGACTTCGTTCGGTATCGCGACCACACGCCGCGTTTCGTCGCCGAGTTCGGCTGGCAAGCGCCCCCCGCGTGGCCGACGATGGCCGACGTCGTTACCCCCGATCAGTTCGAGATCTCGTCTCCCGCGATGCGTAACCATCAGAAGGCGACCGATGGCGATATCAAGCTGGAACGCGGTATCAAGCCACGCTTCGGCACCGTCAGTAACCTCGAAACATGGTGGTACGCGGCCCAGTTGCTGCAGGCTCGAGCCGTACAGACAGGAATCGAACATTTCCGTTCGCTTCGCCCGTATTGCATGGGCACGATCTGGTGGCAACTCAACGACTGTTGGCCGGTGGCGAGTTGGGCTGTGATCGACGGCGCAAGGCGCCAGAAGCCAGCTTGGTATGCATTGCAGCAGGCCTACCGGTCACGCTTGCTGACGATCCAGCCGCGCGGTGACCAGTTGGTGGTGTTCGCACTCAATGAAACCGCCGACGACTGGGCGATCGACACGTCGGCGGAGCGTCGACGGTTCGACGGTTCGGTGATTGCGTCGACGCCTGTCACGCTGGCGGTCGGGGCGCATTCGTCGGCGTCGTTCGTTCTGCCATCCGACGTTGCCCGACCAGACGATCCGAGCGACGAGGTTCTGGTCGTCGGGGCGCAGGCCGACCGGGCATGGTGGTGGTTCGCACTGGACCGTGAGCTGACGCTGCGCCAACCGAACTGGCATGTATCGCACGTGATCGACGGTGACGATCTGGTGCTGGCGTTGACCACCGACACGGTGGTGCGGGACCTGGCGATCTATCCCGAACGGATCTCGTCGACCGGACGCACTGACCGACAACTTGTGTGTCTGCTGCCAGGTGAGACCGAAAAGATACGCCTCAGCGGCGTCTCGGCCGCCGACCTTCCTGCGCTGTTGGCTCAGCCAGCGTGCTGGAGCGTTGCCGACGTCATCGCCGATTAGCGCGAACCGTTCCGCGCACTCGCGACGTACTGTTGCCTGACCGTGTATTGAGCATGACGTGTATTGAGCATGACGAGTATTCAGCATGAAAGGCAGCAATGAACCACCCTGAGCCGACGACAGACTCCTCACCAACACCCCGGCGCCGGTCGCGCTGGGTCAAGCGAGTGGTGTTCGGTGCGATCGCCGCCGGTGTGCTGTTCTTCGGAGCTGTCCTGCTCTACGCCAAGGTGATCAACGACAGTCCCGACGAACTGGGTGTGTCCGACCTCGATGCAGCCCTTTCGATCGACGCCGAATCAGCGTCGGCAGTCGCAGTTCCGACGGACCCGCCAGCGGTCACCGAACCGGCAGTCGTCTCCGTTGTGCCCGAACCGGCACCGGCCGTAACGGGTAGTTCGTGGGCAGTGACCGATGACTCCCAGCTCGGATATCGGATCAAGGAAGTCCTGTTCGGTGTCGACACCGAAGCCGTCGGTCGCACAAATCAGATCACCGGCACGATGACGCTCGACGGCACCACGCTGGCGGCCGCCGAATTCACTGTTGACGTGACGACAATCAGCAGCGACGAGAGCCGCCGCGATGGGCAATTCCACGGCCGGATCATGTCGACCGATGAGTTCCCGACCGCCACATTCCTCCTGACCGAGCCACTCGAGCTTGGAGTCGAGTCGGCAGAGGGTGCCACCGTGACCGCCGCCGCGAGTGGCGACCTGACCTTGAGAGGCGTGACCAACAGCGTCACGTTCGAACTGACGGCCAAGCAGGAGAACGGCAAGATCGGCGTACTCGGCAACATACCTGTCGTGTTTGCCGACTACGAGATTGCCAACCCGTCGACCGGCGGGATCACCACCGAGGACAACGGACTGTTGGAGTTCGTGCTCGTGTTCGAACCCGTTTGAGCGAAAAGGGCTCAGCCGCCGAGCAGCTGACGAACCCGATCTTTCGGGCGACCGATGATCGCCTTGTGGTCGGTGACAACCAATGGTCGCTGCAGAATCATCTTGTTCTTCACGATCACGGCGACGATCTGATCGACGGTCTCCACATCGGCGTCGGTCAGACCGAGCTTGTCCCACAGGCTGTCGCGCCTGACAAGATTGGTCACCGGGTCCTCGAGCTTGGCGATGATTGATCGCAAGGCCGCCTCGTCGGGCGGGTCCTTTCGGTAATTCACGATGACAGCATTCACGCCAAGTTCTTCGGCAATGCTCACGGCATTGGTCGAGGAGTTTCAATTCGGGTTGTGGTAAATCGTGATCTGGCCCATGCCCCTACGGTACCCGGTGTGACACCCCCTCTTTAGGATGGGCGGTACCGACTTCCCCCTCGTGCCACCCCGCCGCCTCGGCGTCCCCTCAGGCAAGAGGAACATATGCACCACGCATCCACTCATCATCGACTGCCCCGCGCAGGGCTCGATTCGATCGACACCGCCGAGAAGGCGTTGACCGCGATCACCATGGCGATTCAACAACCGCTTCGATTCGAAACCGTCGTCGCCTATCTCGATTTCGAGCGGCGCGGGATCGCCTTCGTGATCGTCAGCGACACCGAGTCAACCGACTCGGTCATCGACGTTGTCGAATGTCTGTGCAACCCAAAGGCCCACGATGGCCGGGTTGGCGCGATCATCGTCGGCAGCGTCCGGCCGGGCGGCGAGATGAACGACGGAGATGTCGATCGCTGGCTCGAGATGAGCGATCTCGCCGACGCGGCCGGGGTCGAACTGCTCGAGTGGTTCGTGATCGGCCGCCAGATCAGCTGTCCGCGTGATGCGTTCGGCGAGCCTCCGCGTTGGTGACGTGCCGTCGTCGTTCGACCGGCGAAAGACGCAAGCCCGCCTCCTTGAGCCCGCGCAGCAGCACTCGGCTCTCGACGACCGTCGCCCCTGCTTCGATCAGATCGTGGCGAAACTCCTCGGGAACGTCGTAGTGGTCACCTTGAAATCCGCGACGCGGAATTCCGTTGGCTTGGGCAAACTCATGCAACTCATCCAGTGACTCGTCGCTGATCAGGTGGCACCAGCGCATGCCGCGGTGCCACCATCGAGCCTCGTCCATCAGAATCGTCACGTCGTGAGAATGGCACACTGGACCGGTGAACGGTGACGAACTCGAACTCGGCGTTGCGTGGCAGCAGCACGTGTCGTCATCAGCAGCCGGCCTGCTCTGGTTCGACAGCGTCCTGGGTCGCCATCGTGAGCCACATCGCCACTATCACGTGGTTCGTCACGTTCGCTGGGTAGTACGTCATGCCCTGGAACTGGTCGGACAATGCGACGTTCACGATGTCGGAGCGATCGTGGCTGCGGCGTTCTTTCATGACGCGATCTATCTCCCCGGTGACAGTGACAACGAGTCAGCCAGCGCGGCGTTGGCAGCCGAGGCGCTGGAGCAACTCGGTTGGGCATCAGATCGCATCGACCGAGTTGCAGCCCTGATCAAGGCAACGGGGATCAAGGCAACGGGGATCAAGGCAACAGCGATCGAGGCGACGGCGATCCACTCATCAACCGATGTCGACACGTCGGTGCTGCTCGCCGCCGATCTCGGGATACTGGCCGCTGAACCGTCGGGATACGCCGACTACGTCCGCGGCGTACGGCGGGAGTACTCCGCCGTTGGCGATGACGACTGGCGCACCGGTCGTGCCGCAGTGCTGCGATCCTTTGTCGCCCGGGACCACATATACGAGCCGGCGATTGGCCTCACGAGCTGGGAGCGACGAGCTCGCGCGAATATTGCCGCAGAACTGGCCGGACTGGTCGGCGAAGGACTCAGGAGCGGCGAATTACACGAACACGACGCCGAACCGGGACCTTGATCGGCTTCGGTTCCTGTCGACGTCCACCAGCCAACACGGCGACCACGGCAATAGCCACAGTCGCAATCACGCTGTTCGGAGCAAGCACCACACCTTGAGTGTAGGCACAACTGATCCATCTATGGTAGGTGCATGCCTGACAACGCCCTGACCGGCGAGACGACCGAACTGCTGCAGGCTTTGATCCGTAACGCTTGCGTCAACGATGGGACGCCCGATTCTGGTGAGGAAACACGCAGTGCCGACCTGCTCCAGGGGTTTCTGGAGGGTGCCGGACTCGACACGCAACGGTTTGAATCTCGTCCCGGCCGGAGTTCCCTCGTCGCTCGGATCGAGGGGTCGGACCCCGACACTCCGTCATTGTGTTTGATGGGGCACACCGATGTTGTTCCGGTCAACCGCGACGGGTGGGATCACGATCCCTTCGGGGGCGAGCTGATCGAGGGCGAGGTCTGGGGTCGCGGCGCGATCGACATGCTCAACCTGACCTCCTCGATGGCTGTTGCGTTTCGCCACCTAGCCCGCACCGGCTTTCGTCCGAAAGGTGACCTGATCTATTTCGGAGTCGCCGATGAAGAAGCCGGTGGGAGGTGGGGAGCCGAGTGGATGTTCGACCATCATCCCGAGGTGGTCGACGCCGATTACGTATTGACCGAACTGGGCGGCTGGTCACACGTCGACCCGCACGGTGATCGGCACGTGACAGTCAATATCGGCGAGAAGGGTTTGTCGTGGCGCAAGCTCACGGTCGGCGGCACTCCAGGCCACGGTTCGATGCCATTCGGTTCTGACAATGCCCTCGTGAAAGCGGCCGAGATTGTTCGTCGGTTGGCCGAATACCGAACGTCACCGCTGATCAGCGACATGTGGCGTGCTCAGGTGCTGTCGATGGGCCTGCCGGCTGAGCTCCAGGCCGCCCTGCTCGATCCGGCCAGCGTGTACGACACGATTGCGTCGTTTCCGGTGCCACTTGCGCGTTCGTGTCACGCAATCACCCACACCACGATCTCGCCGAACGTTGCTCACGGTGGTCAGAAAACCAACGTGATTCCCGACAGGGTCGACATCGAGGTCGATATCCGAACCGTGCCAGGTACCACTCGCGCCGACGTCGATGCACTGCTCGCGGACGCACTCGGCGACCTCGCTCCTCATGTCGAGATCACGGTGTTGCAGGAGGGCGAATCCACACAGTCACCGATGGAGAATCCGCTCTGGGACGCGGTCGTGAAGAACACCCAGGTCGCCTACCCCGGCGCCCACGTCGTGCATGGTCTGATCGTCGGCGGAACCGATGCCCGCTATTACCGCGAGCGTGGGCGGGTCGCCTACGGCGCCGGGTTGTTCTCGCCCGGTATGGACATGGCCGTGTTCGGCAGCAGGTTCCACGGTCACAACGAACGAATCGATGTCGACAGCCTCGCGCTGGCGACCGAGTTCTGGATCGGGATCGCCCGCGACCTACTCGGCTAGCACCTCGAGCCTGACGCACGCCACGGTGCCTTCGGTGAGGCCCTCAGCAACCCGGACCGCTTTCTTGATCGGCAGCACGAACGTCCCGCGCTTCGTGTCAGGAAAGATCGACGTCTTCCAGGTCGTGCTACCGATCATGACCTCGACCCGCAACGAGCCGAATCCGGCCGCTCGGTGCCCGAACATCTCGTCGATGTCGTCGGTGACGCGCTCGGGCAGGCTGATAAAGAACCAGGCGCTCGCCCCGACGTGTTCCCAGACCGTCCCCTCAAACGAGAACTGGTTGCTCGTCATCACTTCTCTCCTCGCCGGGCCGATGATGATGGGGCGGAAGCGGCGTTGGCATCATGCGCGACTGTCCTCGACGCCTGCGAACGCCGCCATGTGAAACCGCATTTGACTGGCTCCATAGCGATAGTCCTGACCGACCGGGCAGGCGAGTCGCGCCGCACAGCCCGCCGAAAGACAGGTCGGTTCCGAACCCGACCGCACGTGACCGCGACACGCCTGCGAGTCATACCCATCAACCGTGAAGGCGTCGACAGGGCAAGAACTCAAGCACGGCTGGTCTGAGCAGGTCAAACACGGCGACGCTTTTTCGCCCACCATCGGCATGCCTTCGACCGCTTCCGAAAACAGCAACGCACCGCGATAGGCATGCCACAGTCCGAACCTCGGATGGATCATGATGCCGATCGGCGACTGCCACACATCGTCGGCGCGCTGCGCCCAACGTTGGAACGGCTGAAACGGCTGATCGCTCGGGTGAACGAACGTCGCCCCGAAGGAGACGGCGATCGGTTGCAGCAGCGAGCGTGTCCAGCCATCAAGCGGATCACGACCAGGTGTTCGTTCTCGCTCGAACCGCGGCCAGATCGTGCCACCGGTGTTTCCGATCATCACCACACAGGCTGCTTCGACACCGTCGATTCGGTCGGCCTCATCGGTGGCGAATCCGCCACGGGCGATCATCCCAGTCTCGGCGACGGCATCCGCGATCTCGCCGTATCCAACCTGCTGAGCCATCGACGCAGACTACCGATCGAGGTCGGCGGCTGGCAGACTTGCGGGCATGTCGGACCTGCAGACGATGCCAGCCGAAACGATTCCGAATCTCGATGAGGACACGGAGACCGAGGAGCCGCTCGTCGCCCACATCGTCAAGGTCGAACCCGGCGAATCGGCGACCGCAAAGGTGCTCGAGGCGCGCATCTATGGCTCCCCGATCGAAGCACTCTGCGGGCATGTCTGGGTACCGGCTCGCGATCCGAAGCAACTTCCGGTCTGCCAGAAATGCAAGGAGATCTACGAGATGTTCAAGATCTTCAACGACGGCTTACGTGATTCGCCCGGCGATTGAACGTGCCGATCATGGCTCTCAGTATCCGGCCAGCGGTTCGCGCATTGCTGCTCGACGAAGACGATCATGTTCTGCTCGTGCGGTTCGAGTTTCCGACGGCGACCGTGTGGGCGCTTCCAGGTGGCGGGCTCGAGCCGGATGAGGACCCGACCGAAGGATTGAAGCGGGAGTTGCACGAGGAACTCGGCCTCGACGACCCGGAGATCGGGCCGCACATCTGGACCCGGTTGCACATCATTCCGATGAACACCGGACACGACGGTCAGCGCGATCACATCCACGTCGTTCGGATCGAACGGTTCGAACCTGTCCCTGCGATCGGCTGGGATCGGCTACGCGCCGAATTGGTCCACGAGATGCGATGGTGGTCACTCACCGAGATCGAGCAGGCGAGCGACACTACGTTGTTCGCGCCTCGGAATTTGGCGCAGCTCACCCGGACGTTGCTTGACGACGGACCGCCGACGACACCAATCGAGACCGGCGTCTGACCGGCTGGCTACAGTCACGGACATGCCGGACGTCGAAGAGTCGATGCGCAACCTCGTCGATCACCTGGTCGATCGGGTACCGGGCGTGATTGGCGCACAGGTGAGCAGCGCCGACGGTTTCGCGCTCATGTCACGACTACCCGATTCGACCGAGATCGACCCCTCGGCGCTGGCAGCGATGTCGGCCGCCACGCTTGGGTTGGCGAACCGGCTCGTCCAGCTCACCGGTTCACATTTGGCGAACGTCAGTATTCATCGCTCCAACGACGGCCAGGTGCTCGTCTTCGGTATCGCCGGATTCGCCGCGCTCACGATGTTGACTGAACCGACCGCCGATCTGGAGCAACTCCAAATCGTTGGCCGCGAGGTCGGCACCGGCCTACAACGTTTGTTCCGCGGAGCAGCCACCGCCTGACAGTGACCGACCGATGCGGTCAGAGATTGGATTCACTCGGCTCATCGAAAGTCGCGGCTGGTGGTCGTGGCAGCTAGCGGAAGCAGGGCGAGGTGTTCGGCAACGATGTTGATCACGCCTTCCGATCGTTCGAGGCGGCCGCGGATCATCATCGCCGGCGCTCCCCTGGCGACCGACCTGAATCTCGCCCAGCAGCCCTTTGACACCACCACGTTGATCAGGCCGGTTTCATCCTCCAAGTTGAGGAACGTGACACCCTGCGCAGTCATCGGCCGTTGACGATGAGTGACTACTCCGGCGATCGACACGCGAGTGCCAGGTTCCCGATCCCACAACCCGATCGAGGTGACCACCCCAAGTTTGGTCAACTCGCCACGTAGGAACTGAGTCGGGTGACCCTCCGGCGACACGCCGGTCGACCACAGGTCGGCGACCGATTCTTCGACGGGGGTCATCCCCGGCAACGTGGGCGGCCGCTCCCCCGTCACAATGCCAGGCAATCGACCGGGCCGCGACTGCGACACCGCCCCCACCGTCCACAGCGCCTCGCGACGGTCGAACCCGAAGCACTCTTCGAACACACCTGCTGTCGCCATCGTCTCCAGATGGGCAAGGGTCAACGCCGGAACGCGACGCACCAGATCCTCCGGTGTCACATACGGGCCGTGCTGATACCGCTCGGTTTCGACCTGCTGAGCCAGCTCATTTCCGACACCACGCACCGAACTGATCCCTAGCCGCACCGACCGACCCTCGTCTTCCAGTGTCGCCCCGGCCAACGATGCGTTCAGATCAGGTGTGCGCACGGTGACCCCATGCCGTCGAGCGTCCTGCACCAACGTGTGCGGCGACCAGAAGCCCATCGGTTGAGCATTGATCAAGGCTGCACAGAACGCAGCCGGCTCGTGATACTTGATCCACGACGACGAATACACGAGATAGGCGAACGACACCGAGTGCGACTCGGGGAAGCCATAGTTGGCGAACGCTTTCATCTTCATGAAAATCTCGTCGGCGATCTCACCGGTGATCCCACGCTCGGCCATGCCTGCAAACAGCCGCTCCTTGAGACTCTCCATCCGCGCCGCCGAACGCTTCGACCCCATCGCCTGACGCAACTCGTCGGACTCGGATGGACTGAACCCGGCGACGTCGATTGCCATCTGCATCAGTTGCTCCTGGAACAGCGGCACCCCGAGCGTTTTCCCGAGCGCGTTTTCGAGCAGCGGATGCAGGTAGGTGACCGGCTCCTGCCCGTTGCGGCGACGGATATATGGATGCACCGAGCCACCCTGAATCGGGCCGGGTCTGATCAGCGCCACCTCGACGACGAGGTCGTAGAAGCGGCGTGGCTTGAGCCGCGGAAGCGTAGCCATTTGTGCGCGCGACTCGATCTGGAACACACCGATCGTGTCGGCCCGGCACAACATCGAATAGACATCATCCTCCTGCGGGATCGTTGCCAGGTCGACTTCGTAGCCGCGGTGCTGGCGGATCAGATCGACGGCGTAGTGCAGCGCGCTCAACATGCCGAGCCCGAGCAGGTCGAACTTGACGAGCCCGGCATTGGCGCAGTCATCCTTATCCCACTGCAACACCGAGCGCTTGTCCATCCGGCCCCACTCGACCGGGCAAACCTCGATCACAGGCCGATCGCAGATCACCATCCCACCGGAATGGATCCCGAGATGGCGTGGTGCATCTTCGATCTGACGGGCGAGGTCGAGCACCGATTCGGGGATACAGCAATCAGGCTGGCTGGCGGTCGCATCAACACCTCCCCAGCCATCGACCTGTTTGGCGTAGGCATCTTGCTGACCGGTCGAATGGCCGAGCGCCTTGGCCATATCGCGCACCGCCGAACGCGCCCGATACGTAATCACGTTGGCGACCTGTGCGGTGTGGTGTCGCCCATAGCGCTCGTACACGTACTGGATGACTTCCTCGCGACGATCACTTTCGATGTCGATGTCGATGTCGGGCGGGCCATCACGTTCGGTCGACAGGAACCGTTCGAACAGCAGGCCGAGCGATACCGCATCAGCTTTGGTGATCCCGAGCGCGTAACAGACCGCCGAGTTAGCTGCACTCCCGCGACCCTGGCAGAAGATGTCGGACCGCCGACAGAACTCGACGAGATCCCACACCACGAGGAAGTAGCCGGGGAAGCCGAGCTGCTCGATGATTGCCAGCTCGCGATCGATCGTCTTCCATGCCCGGGCCCGTAACGACAGGTCTTCGTGGGCTGACGGCCGGTCGCCGTACCGGCGACGGCCTCCGTCTTCGGTCAACGCCCGCAGGTACTCCATCTCGGTGATCACACGGCCGCCGACCGTTGGGCACGGGAACGGCGGCAGATTGGGAGCGACCAGCTTGAGGTCGAATGCTGCAGCGCGGCCGATCTCACCAGCCAACTCGACGACACCCGGGTAACGGGCAAACCGACGCAACTGTTCGACACCTGACCGCAGGTGTGCACCGGCAGCGGCCGGCAACCACGGGTCGATCTCGTCGAGACTGCGGCGCGCCCGCACCGCCGCGACAGCGGTGGCGAGTTTGCGTTGCGCTGGGGTGGCGTAATGAACGTTGTTGGTTGCAATACATTCCACGCCCACCCGATGGGCAATCTCGGCAAGTGCGTCGTTGCGGGCAGAGTCGAGCGGGTCGCCGTGGTCCCAGAGTTCGACGAGCACCCGGTCACGTCCGAAAGCACTGACCAGTTTCTCGAGCTCTCTACGTGCCGCCGACGGTCCATCATCCATCAAGGCTGACGGCACCGCACCCTTGCGGCACCCGGTCAGCACCCAACTCACACCAGTCACGGCATCAGCCACATCGGCAAACGTGAACTGCGGCGCACCTTTCTCGCCAGCCAGGTGCCCGAGGCTCAGTGCCCGAGCAAGCCGCGCATACCCAGCCGGCCCATCAGCAAGCACGAGCAGGTGCCGACCGGCGGGATCGGGAGCGCGCCCATCAGGTAACTCGCCCTCTTCTGATGGCCGGGACTGGCCTCCGCTTCGCTTTGGCTGCTCCCGGCTGTCGCCCTGCGCCTGGCGGCGCGACGGCCGACGCTGTGCAAACGTCTCCTCCTCCAATAGCGCCACATGATCATCATCTCGAAGGCCGTGGGTCAGGGTGATCTCGGCACCGAACACCGTCGGCAGGCCGACAGCGCGGGCAGCCTCGGCAAATCGCACCACACCGTAGAACCCGTTGTGGTCGGTGATCGCCAGCGCCTCAAGACCGAGCCGGGCGGCTTCAGTGGCGAGTTCTTCCGGGTGTGATGCACCGTCGAGGAACGAGTAGTTGGAGTGGCAGTGCAGCTCGGCGTACGGAACCGCGCCGGCAACCCGCGTCAGTGACGCTTCGAACGGCTGACGCTTGCGCCCCCACGCCGGGCTGTCGCCACCGGCGTTCCAAGACAGACTCCCCGGGGCGCGCCCGTCACGACACAACGCAGAAGAACTGCGCCCAGAGAGCGTCGCTTCCAGCTCGCTCCACGTCCACGACGGATTGTTGAATCCCACATCCACCATTATCGAACATTTGTTCGCATCCCCGCAAACCGGTCGGATCAGCTATCGCAGGCGATGCGAAACGAGTCGTCAAGATCGAGTGGCAACACGAGTGTTCGCAATCCCTCAGATGCAGCTGTCACACACAGCGACCCGGCATCGATCACGTACTCATCGGCGTACTCGGCGTTGAACACCGGCTTGCCGGCATCGAGAAACGGCTGGTTCAGATCGCACTCGTCGAATTCGTGACACTGCTCATTCACCGCGAAGTCGAATTCAGCGACCAGTTCGGCGATCTGCTCGAGGTCGTTCTTCAGACCGATCAACAGGCCGCGTTGGTGTGCCGCCCGAGCGATGAAACGGTTGAAGTCGAGTTGATCATCGGCGGTGAGATCGAACCCGGAGTCGTTGAGGTAGGCAGTCACGTTGTCGGGCTCGACGCCGTCGCAGCCAAGCACTACCGCCCGATCGAGACGGGCCTCGATCACGCTACGAACGGTCGAGCTGCGGATGTCGAGCCAGAGTTCCTCCTCGAATCCGTCGAGCGGCTCACCGAGATCAGCCTCACTGAATCGGTCGGCATCGGGACGCCACGATTCATACGATCCGGCCGAGAAGTAGCACACGACGATCCGACCGGTGGCGTGGAGTTCGGTAACGGTCTGCGCCGCTGTGTCAAACAGATCGATGTCATATACATCGACGTCGTAGCTCGTGTTGACCTCGCCCTGGAGTTGCCAATGCCACGTCGAACCAACGCTCAGGACCGCCACATCGTCGGGTTTGGCTTCGATTGCTTTGTCGCCTCCGTCGCAGGCCGCGAACAGAAGCGTCCCCACGAGGGCGACCATGAACAATGAGGTAACTGCGGATGGGCGTGAACACGATGTCGTGCACTGATACCTATCACCTCACCACGATCGCCATGATCGACAATTGAGACCAATGTGAGTTGGACGAAAAATACTGAGCTGTGTCTTTCCACCTGACATGGAACGTGATATGTTCTCTCTGGAAATTCTCCTGAATTTCCACTTATTTCCAAATACGGCCGGACACTCCGGTCGACTCGAGGGGGAGACTCACATTGAAGACACGTAACCGTGCACTCAGTCTTCTTGTTGCCACCGGCTTGGTCCTTGCGGCCTGCGGTGATGATGAGAAAGCTGCCGATGAAAACACTGCTGCTGAAGCAACCGCAGAAGCAACCGCAGAAGCAACAGCAGAAGCAACCGCAGAAGCAACCGCTCCGGCCGGCGAAAGCATCTTGAACGGCGAAATCCCGTGCGAGCAACAGTACGCAGGCAAGACCGTGACCATCATGTCGCCGGTCCGAAACGACGAGAACAGCCCCACCACCATCACAGACTTCGTCGCCGGGTACGACCCGCTCGCCGAGTGCACCGGGGTCACGATCGAGTTCCAGGGCGGCGACCAGTTCGAGACAGAGATCAACGTGCGTCTCGAGGGCGGAAACCCGCCCGACGTGATCGACTACCCGCAGCCGGGTCTCATGCGCAGCCACATCGAGAAGGGCTATCTCACGGCTCTCCCCGATGACGTGGCCGCTCATGTCACGGCCGACTTTGCAGCTGGCTGGGACGTCTACGCCTCGGGCGCCGACGGCACCATCTACGGCTTACCCGGTCGCTCGAGCGTCAAGTCGATGGTGTGGTACAGCCCGTCAGCCTTTGCCGACGGTGGCTACTCGATCCCTACCACGCTCGAAGAGCTCACGGCGCTGTCCGACCAGATCGTCACCGACGGTGGCACCCCGTGGTGCATCGGCGCCGAGTCTGGCGTCGCAACCGGCTGGGTCCTGACGGACTGGATGGAAGACTTCATGATGCGCATCAACGGTGGCGAGGTCTATGACCAGTGGGTCAACCACGAGATCCCGTTCAACGACCCGCAGGTCGTTGCCGCGGTCGACGCCGTTGGCGCGATCGTCAAGAACGCCGACTACCTCGGCGGCGAGAACAACGTGAAGGCAATCGCCACCACGAAGTTCCAGGACGGTGGTCTGCCGATCGTCACCGGCGACTGTTTCATGCACCGCCAGGCGAGCTTCTACGTTGGCAACTTCGTTGACAGCACGGTTGCTCCTGACGGCGACATCTGGTTCTTCTACCTGCCGAGCCCGGCAGACGGCCCCAGGTTCGTGTTGGGCGCTGGCGACATCTACGCCGCTGCTACCGACAAGCCAGAGAGCATGGACGTCGTCCGGTACACCGGCTCGGCCGAGTACCAACTGGCTCTCGCCAACTCGCGCAACGAGCTCGGCCCGAACCTGAACATCGACCTCAACTCGATCGAGGACCCGTTCCTCAAGGCTGTTGCTGAGTTGAACGCCAGCGCCGAAGTGTTCCGCTTCGACGGTTCCGACTTGATGCCCGGCGCCGTTGGTGCCGGTACGTTCTGGACGGAAGTCACGGCGTGGGTCATCGGTGGCGACACCCAGACCTTCGTCGACAACGTCGAGGCCAGCTGGGCAGCCCTCTGATCCAGAGGAACTGAACAACTGAAGTAGTTCGGCAGGAGGGGTCGGGGCATCGCCCCGGCTCCTTCTGCTAACTTGCGTCACGCGTCGGATGACGATTACGAATACAAGGTGAGCTTCGTGTACAACGCGAGCTTCGTGGAGGGGGATACATGGGAGACGTGATCAGCGCATTCGTTTTCGTAACGATCGCAATCGGCGCGCTACTGGCACTGCTCGCGAGCCTGTATTGGATGGCGAGCAAGCTGCCGAAGAAGTGGCAAGAGGGAACGCGCTCTTGGATCTTTCTGCTGCCTGCGATGTTCGCAATTGTCATCGGTCTCCTGATCCCCGCAATTCGAACGATCTACCTGAGCCTGCTCGACGACAACGGCAAGGAGTTCGTCGGGTTGGAGAACTTCAAGAACGTGTTCACCACGCAGGGCACCCGCCTCACCGTTATCAACAGCGTGACCTGGGTGTTCGCAGGAACGATTGTCACGGTCATCATCGGGCTCGCCGTCGCCCGGTTCGCAGATGGCATGCGCGCCGAGAAGGCAGCCAAATCGGCGATCTTCATCCCGGGTGCGATTTCACTGGTCGGCGCTGGCGTGATCTGGGGTTTCGTGTACTCCGGACCACCGTTCGAGGTCGGCTTGCTCAACCGCCTCGCCGACTCGGTTCCAGGGGTGCCCGAGAGCATGGGTGGCAACGGTGACCGCCTGTGGCTGCTCGAACGTAGCATCGGCAGCCTCGATCCGCCGGCCTCGGCACCCGGGTTCAACACGTTCCTGCTCATCATCATCTTCATCTGGGCATCCGCCGGCTTTGCCACCGTGATCTTCTCGGCCGCTATCAAGGGCGTCCCCGACTCGTTGACCGAGGCAGCAAAGGTCGACGGCGCCACCGACCGCCAGGCCTTCTACAAGGTCACGCTGCCATACATCCGGTCGACGATCATCACGGTGGCAACTACCACGACGATCGGTGGTCTGAAGGCGTTCGACATCGTGGCCGCCACCACCGGTGGCCGCTTCGGCACCAGCACGCTTGCCAACGAGTTCTTCGTGACCAAGTTTGTGCAGGGCCGCAACGGTCTGGGTTCGGCGTTGGCCGTGATGATCTTCGTCCTGGTGATCCCCGTTGTGGTGATGAACCGACGTTCAGAGAGGCGAGCAGCGGAGATGATGGGCGCATGAGTTCGATGATCATTGACGAAGTCTCCCCAGCTCCGAAGAAGCGCAAGTCGCCCGGCCCGATCGGTCGGTCGACCGTGACGTCACTCAGCACTCGGCCAGGGCGGATCCTCGTGTACGCCCTGATGTTCTTGTGGACGCTGCCGACGTTCGGAATCCTCGTGTCCTCGTTCCGGCCGGAGGTCGAGGTCAAGACATCCGGGTGGTGGAACTGGTTCAAGAATCCCAGCTTCACCCTCGAGAACTACGACAGCGTGCTGTCGTCGGCACCGGGCGACGCCAACATGGGCAAGTTCTTCCTGAACTCGTTCCGCATCACCATTCCGTCTGTGTTCTTGTCGGTCGGCATCGCTTTGCTTGCCGCCTACGCGTTCTCGTGGATGAAGTTCAAGGGCCGTGACTGGTTGTATGTCGCCGTCATCGCACTCCTGATGGTGCCGCTTCAGATGGCGCTGATCCCGATGCTGCAGTTGTTCACGGGCGGCGCCCACATCGGCACGGTCACGATCTTTCCCGACCTTAACCTGGTCGGCAACGTGATCGGGGTCTGGATCGCCCACACGGCCTTCGGTCTACCGTTCTGCATCTTCATCCTCAAGAACTTCGTGTCGGCATTGCCGAAAGAATTGATCGAGGCGGCCCGTGTCGACGGTGCCGGCCACGCCACGACGTTCATCAAGCTGGTCGTGCCGTTGTCGGTGCCGGCGATTGCGTCGTTGGGAATCTTCCAGTTCATGTGGATCTGGAACGACTACCTGATCGCGAAGATCTTCGCCGGCGACGAGAATGCCCCAGTCACGGCCAAACTCGCCCAGGTCGCTGGTGAGCGCGGCAACGCCTGGCACCTGCTCACCGCATCCGGCATGATCTCGATGATCCTGCCGATCGCCGTGTTCTTCGCCCTGCAACGCTACTTCGTTCGTGGTCTGCTCGCCGGTGCCGTGAAGGGATGACCGAGACCGAACTCGAACGGCTCGCTAATTCGCTCACCCTTGCTGAGCAGGTTTCGCTCCTGGCAGGGCGCGATATGTGGCACACGGTCGCAATCGAGCGAGCTGGGATCCCGGCGATGCGTGTCACCGACGGACCGACCGGGGCTCGCGGCACCGAATTCGGGACCGGCCCTGCATCGATCAACGTCCCGTGCGGTACCTCACTCGCAGCGACGTGGAACCCAGTGTTGGTCGAGGAGGTCGGGGCGCTGCTCGGACGCGAGACACGTGCAAAAGGTGCCAGAGTGCTGCTCGCACCAACCGTCAACCTCCACCGCACGCCAATCGGCGGACGCAACTTCGAGTGCATGAGCGAGGATCCGTATCTCACCGCCCGCACCGCCGTGGGTTACGTGCGCGGCCTGCAAAGCCAGGGTGTTGCCAGCTGCATCAAACACTTCGTCGGCAACGACACCGAGTTCGAACGGATGTCGATCGACTCGCGGATCGACGAACGGACGCTACGCGAGACGTACCTGGTTCCGTTCGAGGCAGCGGTCACCGAGGCCGGAGTGATGGCGGTGATGACCGGCTATAACCGGATCAACGGGCCGTGGGCGGCCGACAGCGTCGGGTTGATAAACGAGGTTCTGCGTGGTGAATGGGGCTTCGATGGTGTCGTGATGAGCGACTGGTTCGGGATGCACAGCACTGTCGAGGCCGTCGTCGCAGGACTCGACCTCGAGATGCCAGGCCCTACCCGGTTCCGGGGGCAGCAACTGGTCGATGCCATCGAGTCAGGTGACGTCGACGCGGCGCTCGTCCGGCGATCGGCAGTAAGTCTGCTCCGATTGATGTCTCGCGTCGGCGCGCTTGACGACGGTGGTCCTGGCGACGAAACAACCCGATCGCTCGGAGCGGACGTCGATGCCGACGTTGCGCTGGTGCGCCGTGCCGGAGCCGCCGGCATGGTGTTGCTGCGTAACCAGACAGTGACGTTACCGCTCGACACATCTCTGATCGGGAGTATCGCCATGATTGGCCCGAACGCGGCCATCGGCCAGATCATGGGTGGTGGAAGCGCCCACGTCGTGCCGACGAGCATCGCCAATCCGCTCGCCAGCATGCAGGCGCGGGTGAGCGAACTCGGCATCGAAGTCGTGCACGCTCGGGGCTGCAACATCAACAAGCGCCTTCCCGAACTCGACCCGAGCCTGTGCGGCCCGATCGAAATAGCGTTCTACGCCGACCCCGATCAACTTGACGATGCACAAGCAATCCCGTTGTTGGTGACCGAATCACCAAGTGCCCACATGATCTGGATCGATGATCCGACGTCTCGCGACAATGTCGATCCGCGCTTCGGTGCGCGCCTCACCACCACGTTCACACCAGATGTCTCCGGGTCTTGGCAGTTCTCGATCGAATCAGTGACGCCGACTCGACTGCTGATCGACGGTGTCGTGCAGATCGACAACGAATCAGCGCCGGCTGGTGGATCGTTCTTTGGAATTGGCAAGGCGGAGTCACGCGTTTCGGTGGAACTGGACGCGGGAGTGCCCTGCCCGCTGGTCGTCGAGGTCCGTCGACCGCGCATCGGGCTAGCGATGAGTGGCTTCAACGTCCGCGCTCAAGCACCAGTTATAGGCGACCTGTTGAGCGACGCTGTTCGTGTCGCGGCGAGTGCCGATGTCTCGATTGTGGTCGTCGGCACCAACGACGACTGGGAATGTGAAGGCTGGGACCGCACGACGCTGGACCTGCCTGGCGAACAGGACGAACTGATCCGACGGGTTGCTGCGGCGAGCCGTCGCACAGTTGTCGTCGTCAACGCAGGGTCTCCTGTCACGATGCCGTGGCTCGATGATGTCGACGCCGTCCTGATGGCGTGGTTCCCGGGGCAACAGATGGGCGAATCGCTCGCCGACGTATTGCTCGGTGTCATCGAGCCTCAAGGTCGCCTACCGGTCACATTTCCAGCACGTCTGGAAGACACCCCGGCCTTCGAGCACTACCCCGGCCGCGATGGCGTCGCCGAGTATCGCGAGGGCCGACTGATCGGCTACAAGTGGTACGACACGGTCGGACGTGAACCATTGTTCCCGTTCGGCTTTGGACTCGGCTACACAAATCCGGTCGTCGTCGGTGCGACCTTTGGAGATGACAGGTCCACCGTTGACGTCACAGTCTCGAACGAATCTGATCGTGACGGCGTCCAAGTCGTACAGGTCTACGTCGCTCCGACTGGGCCATCAGAACGACGCGGCGACGAGCCTGTGCAGCGTCTGGTCGGATTTGCCAGGCTCGACATGCCAGCCGGTCAGACAGTGACCGCACCGATCACGCTCGACCCACGTGCCACGATGACGTGGAGCGTCGAGGATCACGCCTGGGTCGCCGCCGACGGACGCTTCGAATTGCGAATCGGCACGTCGTCACGCGACACCCCAATCCGTCTCGCGCTGTGACACCTCACACCCGCCGAAAGAAGTCTGATTTACCTCGTCAACGGCGTGAATGGTTGCACTCTGGGTTCGGCCGAATCGACAAACCAGGCAATCCCGTGGGCGGGGAGTTCGACCGTCGTGGCCGTGAGCTGCGCCTCCCACCCCAGGACCTCGACCGGTTGTTCGAGGCCTGCGTTGGTGAGCACCGTTCGCGGTAGTGACGCAGGTTCGTCGGCAAAGTTGGCGATCCCAAAGAACCCGCCATGCTCCGGATGACGTCGTTCCCAGGCGAGCACCGAACGAACCGGCATCCGGTGCACCTTCACGACCCCGCCGTCAGTGAGCGCGGCGACCTCGCGCCGTACATCGGAAAGATGTCGCATCGCCGACGACAGTCGCGATTCGATCGAACCGTCGGCATCGGTCGCGTCGACGAGTTCCCATGGCATCGAAGGACGATGAATCCACCGAGAATCGTCCGCGTGGCGCTCGTCATCGACGTATCGGTGATCGTTCCCGAGCCCAAGCTCGTCACCCATATAGAGCAGTGGAATCCCCGAGAAGGAAAACACTACGGCGTAGCCGAGCAACAAGCGAGCAATGGCAGCATCGATCGCGGCGGGGTCGCCGCTGCGGCGGGCAGCGTCGAGCCCAACCAAGGCCGCCGCCGAGCCGCAGGTGCGTTCGTCATCGGTGTCTGGGTTCGACGAGAACGCCACGCCGCCAGCGAACGATCCGGGGAAGGCGCCCCGATAGAACGAGGCGAGAAATCGCCGATGGGCCGGGCCGTTCAGGCCGGCCCGAGCGGCGACGGCATCGTCGACTGCCCATCCGATGTCGTCGTGACACCGCAGGTACGACACCCATCCAGCATCCGTGGGCGTCGGCGGCAAACCTGCCAGCGATTCGACGGCGAGCGTGGCGTCGCGCGAGGCAAGACAGCTCCACAGCATCACCATCAGTTGGTTGTGGTACGCGAGTTGACATTCGCGCCGCTGATTGCGGTGAGCGCCAAGGTACGGCAGCAGGTCGCCGGGGGCGACAATTGCTTCGGCCTTCAACACCACAGCCGGTGCGGCGATCGCCACGAACGCCCGAAACGCCTGCGCGATCAGATGCGCCTCTGGCTGGTTCTGGCAATTCGTGCCGATTCGTTTCCAGGTGAATGCAACCGCGTCGAGCCGCATCACATCGACGCCAACATTGGCAAGGTCGAGCATGACACCCAACATCTCGGCGAACACGTCAGGGTTGGCGTAGTTGAGATCCCATTGGTAGTTGTGAAAGGTGGTCCACACCCAACCATCGAGCTGTTCGTCGAATGTGAAACTACCTGGTGCCATCTCCGGGAACACCTCAGGGAGCGTCGCCGCGTAACGGTCAGGGATCGTGCGGTCGGGAAAGACCAAGTAGTAGTCGCGATGCTTCGCCGATCCGTCTCGAGCGGCTTGCGCCCACGGATGTTCGCGAGCAGTGTGGTTCAGCACGAGATCCAGGCACAGGCTGATACCGCGGTGGCGAAGATCGTCGGCGAGTGATGCAAGATCTCCCCGCGTGCCCAGCGTCGGCTCGACGCTTGCATAGTCGACGACGGCGTACCCACCATCGTTGGCACCATCGCGCGCCCGAAGCACGTGCATCAGGTGGAGATACGAAACCCCGAACTTGCTGAGGTGATCGAGGCGCGAACGAACGCCATTCAGTGTTGTCCCGAAACGTTCGGCGTATGCGACGTAGCCGACCATCTCGTTCGACTGGAACCAGTGTTGGTTCACGCTGCGAGCGGCATCGAGATCGAGCAATTCGCGCTTGCGGCGACAGACAGCGGTCGCAGCATCGACGAGTAGTCGTTCGATCAGGGCATCCTGGTCGGCGGCTGGATACAGCACCTGCAGCACCGCCGCGGCGTCAGGGAGCAGCCGCTCGACGCGCGCCCAGAACAGGGTTCGCTGATCGATGCTGGCGGAGCCGAGCGCCTCGTCGACTCGGTTGCCTTGCGCCGCGCCCAGACTCATATCGCTGCGTTCATCGTGACAACGGGGTGACCGGCCGACCGAACCACACGCAACAATCACTCGGCACCATGCCACTCTCACGGTCACCGTCACCGTGACCGTCAGTCGCAGCCGACGCCAAAATAGGCAGTCGCCCTCGAAGCACTTCGTCTGGAATCGACGCTGATCGGCTCGACGGATTGAGCACGATCAGATCATCACCGCGTTCGAATGCCACAACCTGGTCGCCAGCATCGGCCCAACGGAACGCTCCGTCGAGGTCGTGTCGAGCGAGCAGCACTTTTCGGTACCACGCCAGCATCGAGTCCGGATCGGATTCTTGATGCTCGGCGGACAGCACACCCCACGCCTCGGGCTGCGGAAGCCACGGCGCAGCAGTTGGCCCCGACGTCGGGGCCTCGGAAAATCCGAACGAGTTACCAGGGTCGACCGTCCACGGGAGTGGCACACGGCACCCGTCGCGACCGATCTGCTCGCCATTCGAGTTGAAGAACAACGGATCCTCACGAGCTTGATCCGGAAGATCCAGTACCTCTTCGAGGCCGAGTTCTTCACCGCAGTACAGATACAGCGCACCCGGCAGCGCCGCCGCCAGCGCCAGAGCGGCGCGTGACCTGCGGATACCAAGTTCTACGTCGATCGGGGCGTCGACGTAGAGCAGATTGTTGCCGGTGAACGCCGCAGGATCAGCCGAATTCGTACGACCAAGCCGAGTGACGATCCGTTGCGTATCGTGGTTGTTGAGCGTCCATGCCGGCGTCGATCCGACCTGTGCGAGCATGTCGAGCGCGTCGGTGATCGCCCGTTGAATCGCACCCGGTAGCCAGGTGACGAGCATCAGGTCAAAGGCGAACGATTGATGAAACTCGTCGCCCCGCATGTATTTGAGGATCTCCTCGGGAGGTCCGTAGGCCTCGCTGATCGTCACCAATTCACGACCTGGATGGGCAGCCTCGTATCCGTCGATGACGGCGCGCCAATGCTTCCAGACGTCGTGTCCAGTCGGATAGAACTGGCCGTAGATGTTGTAACTCCATGCCTCGGGAGCGGAGGCTCCCGCTGGAGCCGGTGGTGAATCGGGAAGGTCGGGATGCTTGCCGAGCACCGGTACGGCATCGACTCGAAAGCCCTCGACTCCACGGTCGAACCAAAACGCCAGCATCTCGTCGAAGTGCTGCACGACGTCAGGGTGATACCAGTTGAAGTCGGGCTGCCACGGGGTGAACGTGTGCAGGTACCACTGCCCTGGCGTGCCGTCGGCCTCAGTCACCCGTGTCCAGGCCGGGCCATCGAAGATTGCCCGCCAGTTGTTCGGCGGCAGTTCGCCTTGCTCGCCGCGACCGTCCTTGAACCAGTAGCGGGCACGCTCCGGGCTGCCCGGCGGCGCCTCAAGTGCCGCTTGAAACCAGGCGTGATGTGAGCTGCAATGGTTCGGGACAACGTCCATCAGGATCTTGATCGAATGACTCCGAGCGACCTCGACGAGGTGATCGAAGTCGTCGAGCGATCCATACGTCGGTTCGATGTCGAAGTAATCCGACACGTCGTACCCATGGTCACGCTGCGGTGACGGGAAGCACGGCGTCAGCCAAATCGCGTTGACGCCAAGTCGTTCGAGGTACGCCATCCGGCTGGCAATCCCGGCAAGATCGCCACGACCGTCACCGTTAGCGTCGGCGAATGAACGCACATAGAGCTGATAGACGACAGCGTCGCTCCACCATGCGTTTGCCGGATTGTCGGATTGGTGCACGTCAAGCTCCTTGAGAGACGACGGAGGTAGTGCTCCGTACGATGAGTTCGAGTTCGAGCACCTCGACAGTCGGTTGGGCGGGCCGCATGGCGAGCGCCTCGATGATCAGACCAGCCCCACGTTCCCCGGAATACACCAACGGCTGGCGTACGGTCGAGAGCCCCATCGTCGACGCCAATTCGATGTCGTCGTATCCGATGATCGACAAGTCTTCCGGGACGCGCATACCGAGCTGCCTGGCGGCGTCGAGACAGCCGACGGCTTGCGTGTCGGATGCTGCAACAACCGCGGTAGGTGGATCTGGAAGCTGCAGGAGATCGCGCCCGATCTGACGAGCAGCGGCGTGCAAATAGGCGCCGTACCGGACAAATTCTGGTCGGACCGGAAGCGCCGCGTCGCGCATCGCACGCCGATAGCCATCCTCGCGATGGGCGCTGGCCACGAACCCGAATGGACTTTGTGGCTGTTCACCGACAAACGCGATTCGGGAGTGCCCAAGGTCGATGAGATGCTTCGTGGCCAGTGCCCCGCCTGCACGATCATCGTTACGCACACTCGGAAGGCTCGGATGCGCTGTGTCGACGAGCACGGTCGGGAATCGTGCGTTCGCCAAGCGCTCACCCTCATCGCTGAGGAGTGGCAGCGACACGATGATCAAACCGTCGAGCACCGTGTTGCGTGGAAGTTCCACGAGTTTCGCCCTCGCCTGTTCCGGCGAGGCCACGTTCAGAATCACAACATCGCATCCGTGCGGAGCGAGCCGCGACACGATCCCACGAAGTCGCTGGAATGGCGATGCCTCATCAAAGAATGGAACGAGCACACCGATCAAACGTCCACGTTTTGGCTGATCAGAGAGGGTTTTGCGAGTTTTCGAATAGCCGATCGCATCGGCAGCCTCGCGGATCCGCTGCATCGCCGCGTCACTGACTTTGGCCCCACCGTTGAGCGCCCGCGAGACGGTGCCAATTCCGACACCAGCGTGTTTCGCTACATCCGCCATCGTGGCCATCGTGGAAATAGTACCCGACATGTTCCACAGCGACCACTACCCGCTTCACCGCACAACCCGTTCAAGTCGCGATGAACCCCCGCATAGCGTGTTCAGCGCGACATGAACGTGAGGAGGGCGGCGAGTCGGGGGTCACTGGCTACCTGGATCGCTTCTGGCCAGGAGAACCAGCTGATTTCTTGGCTTTCGCCAACGGGCGGTGAGGGATCGGCGTCGCCTCCGTCGACCAGATACCGCAAATCCAGATGGGTATGGCCTCGCCCTCCGGCATGCACATCAACATGGATCAAGTCGGGCGCAGCGCCGTCAGACGGATCCGCGAATGACACCTCGAGACCGGTTTCCTCGGCTGCCTCGCGCAGCGCAGCGTCCCACGGTGTCTCACCGTCGTCGAGATGCCCGCCCGGCTGCAACCACAATCCGAGACGCTTGTGCTTCAACAACACGACACCCCGCGGTCCAATCACGATTGCAGAACCAGTGACGTGGACCAGGTCGGCACGTTCATCGAACGGATCTTCGAGCCGTTCGAACTCGGTGAGTACTCGATCGATCGAATCGCGCTCATCCTGATTGATCGCAACTCGATCGGCGACGGCGCGTCGCACCTGATCACGGATTGTTTCGTCTCGAGTCGGCACCGTCGGAACCGTACTTGCAAGGATTTGTCAACAAAGCACTTGAGTCGCGGTTCTGGATGACCGATACCTCTGACACAGCCGGAAACACAATCCCCGAGCTGGACGACTCATCATGGAACCAAACTCACAGTTCGCACCAAGAGTGCTCCTCGCAATCGATGACATCCGACTTCGTCGCACGAACGAAGCCGGCCTCCGTGCGGCCGGATTCGCTGTTAGTGCGCCGACTGATGCCGCCGCCGCTTCGATCCTTGCCGAATCGTTCTCGCCTGACGTGCTCGTGATCGACACTGCGCTTCAGGGTCCCGACAATCGGCCGCTCTACCAGGGCCTCCGACAGGGCACCGGGATCGACAGCTATCTCCTGTGCGTCGACTCAGTTGGACGTGATCGGGTGCGTGTCGAAGTACTGCGAGGCGGCGCCGACGATGCTGTCTCGGTTCCTGTTACACCTGACGAAATCGCCGCTCGTTGTCATGCACTGCTTCGTCGGCCACGTGAGCGTCGGTTGGACTACGACCCTGTCCAGCAGTCGATCATCACGCTCGGACCACTCACGATCGACACCGGCCGCCACGAGATCATGTTGAAGGATCTCGAAATCACAGCTACTCGAATCGAGTTCTCATTGCTGGAGCACCTGTGCCGTCGCCCAACCGAAGTGGCGTCACGGTCCGATCTGCTCGAAACCGTTTGGGGTCCGAACTGGGTTGGCGACACGCATGTCGTCGACGTTCATCTCTCGAACCTACGCCGCAAGCTTGACCTGGCGGCACCCGAACTCAGCGTGATCCACACCGTCCGCGGTGTTGGTTTCCGGATCGGCAACAGCATCCTCGATGCAGCCGAGGAACAGGCCGTTACCGGCATCCCTGCCTCGATACGGCACCTGCTCGGAACCGACTCGGTCGTCTCGGTCGTCTCGGCTGACTCGGCTGAACCAACCGACGTCGGTCTCGCCGTCACCGCCTGACACCGCGCCGCCCCACACCTGCGCAAACCGTTCACCGTTGCGGGTTTACGAGTAGGTCGCCAGGATGGACCAGCGTTGCTGTTCGATGATGACCAGATGTGCGACACCTTGGTCCGTGATCAGTTGGAAGCGCGCCAGTCGACGCTGCCGACCAGTTGACCACCAGCGTTGCTCGATCGGCCATGGACCTGCCCAGGCTGTCACCCGTTGACGAGTTGAACCCGTCACCAACACCGCTGGCGGAGCACTGACCTCACCGCGACCACTCACCTTGACGGGATGCCCCTGCTCGTCGAGCAACTCAACGGCAATCGAGCGTTCCGGCACGATCGTTGGCGACGGGATCGGCGCAGCACCCGGCCACGGACCCTCCCCTCGGTCAAGCCGATCGTTCGAATCCTCCAGATCTACCGATGTCGCAGGCACGAGCCGATACCGGTCAGCAGGCAACCGACCACCCTGCCAGGCGGGCACGCGCACCGACTGCTCCCCCGCCAAACCGGTCAGCCGCACCACCGCCCGTGCAGCATCATGATCAGCCTGCGAACGGCCACCCCACAGACCAGGTTGGACACCGTCATCGCTGCGGACCTCATCAGGGATCAACCGCACCAGCGCCACCCCACCACTCAACCCATCAGCACTCAACCCATCAGCACTCAACCCGTTCGGCTGACTGGCCCAACCTTCTAGCTGCCACCGAGCGCGTTCGACCATCGCCGTCGCCGACAGACCGTGGTCGCGATACCAGGCCCGTTCGTTGCGTTCCCCATGCTCGGTCTCGATGATCACCACGAGCCTGGTGCAGACACGACCTTCAGCAGCGAGACGAGTGACGAGATCATCCGCCAACCGCTTCGTAACGAACACGACCGTTTCGAGTTGCTCGACCGGCTCACCGAAAGCGTGCTCGACCCACCATTCGGGAGGCGGATCTGTGGCCGCAGGTGGACGCGTGTCGCCACCGGCTGCAAGTCGATGTGCGTGCAATCCGTCGTTGCCGAACCGGGCGAGAACATCGGATGCATCGAGTGCAGCCAGATGCCCGAGCGTGCGCAACCCGAGCCGCAAGAACAAATCGATCATCTCAGGTGTCGCCTCGCCCAGCTCGTTCAACCAGAGAACCGGGAGCGGCGCCACGAACCGTGACGAGTCGCCAGAGGGCACCACGATCGCGTTCCCGGTCGACTTAGAGCGTGCAGCACGCCTGGCAGCAATCGCCGAGGCTGAACGACCGTCGGCAACCCCGACACCAACCGATGCGCCACCAGTAGCGTCACGCACGATCGACACCAGCCGCTCGGCCATCGGACGATCACCACCGAAGTACCGCGACGGACCACGCGCCGCCAAACACAACCACCCGGGTTCGACGACTTCGAGTCGCGGTGCCATCTCTGCAACAGCACGGACGATCGGCTCGAACTCGCGGGCGTCGCGGTCAGGTTCGTGATCGAGCACGAGCAGTTCCGGACAGTTCGATTGCGCTGCACGCCGACGATCACCCGGCCGGACACCTGCAGCGGCTGCGGCAGGTGTCCGGGCGATCACCCGGTTGGCGTGAAACACCGCAGCCGGCTGATCGGCCGGGACGCGGGCAGCAACGGTCGGCCAGTCTGGACACCAAACGGTGACGAGTCGAGGCAACGTGTCGAGCATGCTCACCCCGCCCGACTGAGTTCGATGACTGGAGCGACAACACGTTCCTGTTCAACCGATTCGACGAGTTCGACACGGCCATGTGGACCCGGCAGCCAGAGCTGGCGTTCGATTGGGCGAGGCTGACGCCGACCTCCGGCGCGGACCGTGGCACGACGGCCGAACAGGTATCCGTGTCCCTGCCCGAGCCCTACCCACGACACAGCCGTCGTAGTGAATTCGAGATCACACGCAACGCTTGGCGACGTTGCCCCGACCCCGCTTCCGACTCCGCTCCCGACCCCGGCCCCGGCCCCGACCACGAGCATCACGACACCACGCGCCTGCAACCGGGTCCTGACCTTGCCGGCGATCCGCTCCGATCCAGCAGGAGGGCACGTGAGGATCAGTTCGAATCCGTCGGCCGCAGCGGCGACACGGTCAGCCCAAACCGACGGCCCACCGTCAGCATCGACGATAACCAATCGCGACGGCGACACCCCGAGTTCGATCGCAGCATCGATGCCAAGCATCGGCACGCCAACCACCGCCAGCCACGATCCGGCAGTGACTGCTCGGGCAGCAAGAGCAAGTGCCAGCGACATCCCAGCAGGTCCGACGCACCCAATCGTTCGCCCACGCAGCAACCCGGCGTCAGGCAACATCGAGGCGAACACCTCATCGACCGGCAAACACCGATCCCGAGCCGATATCACCGTCGTCCACACAGATTTCATGTGACCAACTTATCGAACAAACGTTCGTAAATCCAGAAAACTGTCGCATCCGCTCGGATCGTCCCGCCGGGAACGGCTGACTAACAGTTGGGACGTATTTCTGACGTATCGGCAAATCGGCCGTAGCGATCAGCCAGTCTGGTTTGCCTTCCAGCGTTCCATTGCTGCCCGGCTCTTTTGCAGCAAGGCCATCGGGACTCGTTTGGCGGCTTCGTCCAGTGCTGCGTCGGCCGCTGAATCGCCGGTGCTGACCGCCGGGCTGCCCGACTCCTCGACCGCCTCGACTTCTTCGAAGATTGGCGCTTCGACGCCCGGCTTCCAGTATCGGTACATCTCGCGGACGACATCGGCGAGGCCCGTCGAGTCATAACCCTTTTCAACGTCGACCGTGACGATGTTGCCGTAGATGTGGATCCCGGCAACCTTGCCGGTTTCGAACAACTGACGCGCCAACGCCGCCGAGGGACGCGGCCCAATCGCATCGAGCACTGACGTGAACCGCTCGTGGCCCATCCCCGAGAGCGATCGGTTCAGCTCAAATCGCACCACACCGGGTGTTGTCGACGGCTTTTCGATGACTCCCACGAGCTGACCCATAGAGCCGACAGACTAACGCCCGAAGGTTCTGCCGGCGCGATCACCCGGCGACACGACTGCGCGCCGTGTCGGCGGCCCTCAGAACCAAAGCTGCCCACTAATGGCCATCTGAACCGACGGCACGATTGTTGGTTTCTTGATGCGTGAGATCGACCCGACGGACCAGGACGGAAGGCCGTACTGGTTGTGGCCGCGGATGATCGACGCTGTGTCTCAACGAAAGGACTGTGGCGCGGCGGCTTACAGCTCGCCGTCGAACAGTTGCGGTGCCTCGCAGGGACCGAGTTGTTCACCTCATGGGTTGCGGGTGACCAGAGACCTGAGGGCTTCTATCTTCGCTTCGGCTTCCAGCCGAGGGGTGATCTCGACGACGAGATCGTTGCGCGGCTGGGTCGGGTGCAATACTTTTGGCTGACGCCAAGTTTGGAAGGAGCAACAAGATGTCGTACGCAATCGTGATCGTGTTGGAGGGTGTGACCGAGGAGGACTACTGGACGGTCAACGCCAACTTGGGCATCAACCGCGACGGTTCCGGAGAATGGCCCGAGGGGATCCGCTCACATGCGGCCGGCCCGACCGCCAACGGCTGGGTGGTCATCGAGAAGTGGGAGTCGAAGCAAGCCCAAGAGGCATTCATGGCCGGCAGGCTCGGGGCGGCACTCTCGGCGGCGGGGGTCGCGATGCCCTCGCAGGTCATTGAGACCGACACGGTCAACGATCATCACATCGACTAGTCGCGGCACTCGGGTCGGGTGAAACTTCCGAAGAATTCGGTGCTCGTCTTGTGCGCGGTCGTCGCTGTGCACCGCCCCCGGGCTCGGTGACTGCCACGCTCACCGAGCACCCCGAGAAGCGCCTGCTCGTCTGGGACGAATCTTCGCTCCGTGCCTTCGCCGGTGGCTGTACCTTCGGAGCATGAGTCACGACACATCTCTGACCCTCGATCAGTTCCAGGCCGAGGTTCGTGGGTTTCTCGATGCGCACGCCACGCTGAAGCAGGCGGCTGGTCCGTTCGTCTGGGGTCACGGACCCGACAAGGTGGCGATGTTCGAAGAGCGTGACCGCGACAGCGAAGGGGCCTTACTCAAACAGGCAAGCGCCTGGCGAGCAACGCGCTTCGACGCTGGGCTCGGTTGGATCACCGGCCCGGTCGAACACGGTGGCCGCGGCCTCAGCGCCGCCCATCAGCGCGCCTACGACTCGCTCGAGGGCAAGTACGAGATCCCCAACCAAAGTTTCTTCGTAATCGGACTCGGCATGGTCGCCCCGACGATTCTGGCTCACGGTTCCGACGTCACCAAACAGCGTTACCTCACGGCGATGTATCGGGGCGACACCGTGGCATGCCAACTGTTCTCCGAACCGGGGGCTGGAAGCGACCTCGCCAGCCTGCAAACCAAGGCCGAACGCGACGGCGACGAATGGGTGATCACCGGCCAGAAGGTCTGGACATCCGGCGCCCACTTTTCGAGCATCGGCGAGATCATCGCCCGCACCGATGCCAACCTGCCGAAGCATCAGGGCTTGACCGGTTTCATCGTCGACATGCACGCTCCGGGCGTCGAAATCCGCCCACTGCGACAGATGACCGGTGGCGCCAACTTCAACGAGGTGTTCTTCAACGAGGTACGCGTGCCGGACGATCACCGGCTCGGCGAGTTGAACGAAGGTTGGCGGGTCGCCCTCACCACGCTGATGAACGAAAGGGCGGCGATCGGCGCCGGCGGCGGAGGTGGCCTCAGCGTGGGCTTGCTGTCGCGAACGATCGAGATGGTCAAGGCCTTCGAACTCAACGACGATCCGGTGATCCGTCAGGAACTGGCCGATCTCGTGGTGCGGTTCCGGGTCCAGCAGTACACCAACCAGCGTTCGATGGATCGAATCCGGTCAGGGCAACTCCCCGGCCCTGAGATGAGTATCGCCAAGCTGGCTGGCTCGATCAACCTCGGCAAGTTGTGCGCCTTCGTCGCCCACGTGCTCGGCCCCAAGTTGATCGCTGATACCGGCGAGTGGGGTACCTACGCATGGAGTCAAATGGTGCTCGGTCATCCAGGCGGCCGGATCGCCGGAGGCTCCGACGAGATCATGCGCAACATCGTCGGCGAACGAGTGCTCGGCCTCCAGAAAGACACTGGCATCGACACCACGAGCCCGTTCAAGGACCTCAAGGTCGGCACACAGCGCTAGCGAACAACGCTCAGATCGAGGGCGTCGTGAAGAATGTCGGGTCGTAGCGCGACAGATCCGGAGCTCCGAACACGTTGTTCGAGAGTCCGAGGATCATCGAACCATCGCTCGCCCGGTACGGGACGAGCGACGCAAAGTACGTGTTGCAGTTCGAGCACTTCGCTGGTGTGGGGATCGTGCGAACCGTCGTGAACGGACCCTGCGGCTGGCTCGCTACGTCAATCTCGATCCGGTCACCCCACCAGTCGTCGACCTTCGTCACGGCGATCCATTTACCATTCGCCCAATAGATCTGACTGGCACTCACCAGTCGGTCTGGATGTATCACGTTGACGGCGACGCTGGAGTCCAGACTCCACGTTGAACCGGTCCAGTACTCGAGCGCAAGATCGAAACGACCCTTTGGCACACGCGCCACCCTGAGCTCGTCGGCACAGTCCCAGTCGTGCACGTAGACGGGCGGAAACGAGAACGGAAACAGGTCGTACCCGAACTGGCGGTGACAGTGGGCATACAGGTAGGTGAAATCGTCGGCAGATGTGACCGACCATCCGTAGAGCGCGGCCGACGAGTTGGTTGCCCGTCGGCGGTCAGTGACCTGCAACGTCGCCGGATTGATCGTGACCGCCCATGTTGCAACCGGCTCAGTCTGCGTCAAGTAGCCAGGCCCGTTTTCGCGCATCTCGGCAACGAACAGGTGGAACATGCCGTCGGCACCCATGTCGCCCGACATCGGCCAGAACCAATGCTTGTCACCTTGGGTTTGATCGGCGAACAGATAGTCGCGTGGTGCCGCGAAGTTGCCCGTTTGCAAGAGCGTGAAGCACGTTCCGCTCTGCACGAGTGCGGCATTGTGCAGTCGAGTCGACGAGCCGTACCTGCCGCGAATGAAAGGGTCCTGAAAGAACCAGAGAATCCGCCCGTCTGGCAACGTGAACGCACGCTGATAATCGGCACCCGTGAGAGCGGCACCGCCACGGAAAAAGTCGTTGAGACCTCTCGGATCGGTGGTTGACGTGCAATCTGGGGGTCGAAGGTTGGTTGGCGGCCCGCCGATCGGCGTAGGTGGTGTTCCGATGAACCATCCCGTCACATCGACGACGAGATCTGCGCCTCCCGACGAGTACACGCCGATCCCCGCCGCCGACGTGGGCACAACCGCCATGCTTGCAGCAACCTCAGCGCTGGTGATCCCATTCACAGTGCTGGTCAGGGGAATCGGTTGCCGTGCCGGATGGGCGA
>JANPLQ010000101.1:0-8356 GCA_031422395.1 Ilumatobacteraceae bacterium
GCGGGCCTCCCACGCTCCGTCGGTCGCGTTCGGCGTGAGCAGGTCACCGTTCAGCAGATACGACTCGCTCTCGAACGCCGGGTCGAAGTGCGGCGCACCGAACGCCGTGTCGACGCTGATTTCACCGACTGACAGGTCCCAGCCGAGACCGACCCAACCGTTGCCACCGCCCGAGTCGTATCCGAGCGACACCTCAGGAGTGATGCCACGCCCCGGCGGGATGACGAAGGGGTATTCGATCTGCGCGCCGCCGCCACTGTTCGCCACGGGCGGCGAAACGAGGGCTAGGCCTTCGGTCGGGTCCGCATACTGAAGCCCGTCGACCACCCCGTTGCCGAGCTGATCCGGCTGAAGCTGAGGTTCGCGGGCGACGGACTTGCCCGATGCTGCACCCAATGGTTCCGCCAGCGCTTGGGCAGGCACGAGGCTTGTGATGCTGAAGCCAACGACCATGAGAAGCGAACGAACGATGAACCAACCACTTCGTTGTGCGGAGTACGAGTGCGTCATGTTCGGAATGTAGGACCGCTCCGAGTGCGGCCGCATCGGTCATTTGACCGATGCGGCTGTGACATCGAGCACACCTGGCCAGGCATCTTTCTGAACCACAGGCAACACGTCGTTGCCCCGATCTGAGCCTTCACTTGTCGGGAAGATGATCGAGCTCCATAATGCTCTAGTTGAGGCTGAGGTAGACATGGTTTCGGCGGTGCACGTGCATTCACGACGCGCACCCGATCGACGATCCGCAGCACAAAGATTCTTCGGCTCGACCGGCCCTCGACCGACTGAGCAGAACGGCTATGCCGGATCGCTGTTGCGTTCGATGTACAACGGCACGAGACGTTCGATCAGATCGAAGGGGACTGGCTGTCGGAGCGGGAACCGCAGCGTGCCGTTGCCGACGCGATACGGGGCGATTTCCAACTCGATCGATTCGTCGCCGTCAGGGATTGGGTACAGCGCAATGTGGTGTTTCCACGCCGCAATATGAATCAGGTTTCTACCGTTCAAAGTGAATGTCGGGATGTTGTAGCTGATCGTTTCCCCGGTGTCGGGAGCTACCTGGCGAATCGTCTGTCGGACTTGTTCGATGATCGGCTGAACATTCGCCGGTAGTGAAGCAATGTATTCGTCGATCGTCTCGAATCGGTTGGGCATGCCGTTGCCTTTCGGAGCGTTGCTTTCGTTGTGGTCAGGTTGAGCCGAGTTGGCGTTTGCGTCTTGCTACGAACTCGGAGAGGGCTTCGTCGATACCGGCGTCGAGTGGTGGCTGTTCGTACTCGGCGAGCAGTTGTTTCCAGATCCGGTTTGCTCGGACGGTGGCGTCTTCGCTGCCATTCTCAACCCACGATTCGAAGTTGCGCCAGTCGGACAGGAGCGGTGTGTAGAACGCCGTTTCGTACCGCTGCATCGTGTGAGGCGAACCGAAGAAGTGGCCGCCTGGACCGACCTCGTCGATCGCCGCCAACCCCAACGAATCCTCGTTGACCACAATCGGTTGCAGGTACTCGACCATCATCTGCAACATCTCGGCATCGACGATCAACTTCTCGAACGATGCCGTCAAGCCACCCTCCAGCCAGCCTGCGGCGTGATTGACGAGGTTGGCTCCGCCGGTAATCGCGCCCCACAGCGACATCGCACTTTCATACGTCGCCTGGGCGTCGACGGTGTTTGCCGTTGTGGTGTTGCTCGAACGGTACGGCAAGCCGTAACGGCGGGCGAGTTGGCCGCCGGCCTGCGCCGCCTTCGTGTACTCGGGTGTCCCGAATGCCGGCGAACCGCTGCGCAGATCGACGTTCGACGTAAACGACCCGTACATCACCGGCGCCCCCTTTCGAACCAGCTGGGTGAGTACGACACCCGCTAGCACCTCGGCGTTCTGTAAGACGAGTGCTCCGCCAAGCGTTGCCGGCGCCATCGCACCCGCCAACGTGAATGGTGTGAGGCACACCGCTTGATTCGCCTCAGCGAACTCCGTCAGCCCTTCGGCCATCGGGATATCGAGCGATAGTGGTGAGTTGGTGTTGACGATCGCCATCACGGCGGGTCGGTCGGCGAGTCCGTCGCGGTCGGTGCCAAGTCCGATGGCGGCAATATCGATCGAGTCAGCTGCACGATCGCGGCCCAACGCGATGCCCTGCCAGTTCTTGTCGAGCAGCCGGGCTAGTCCCGCCATCAGGTCGAGGTGCCGGGTTTCGGCCGGTAGGTCCATCGCCTCGAACGGCCCACCGCCTTCCTGGTGGATGATGTCGAGCGACTGAATGATTCGGATGAAGTCGCACTGCTCGGCGAACGTGCCAGGCCTACGACCACGGTCGAGGTCGGAACAAAATGCTGGCCCGCCGATCGCGGTGAAGACCAGGTGCCGCCCGCCGATCGTCAACGACCGGGCGGCGTTGCGAGCTCGCAACGTGAACGATGAGGGTGCCGAGCCGATCGTCTCGATCACCATGTCGGGATCGAAGCGAACGCGATCGTCGATGACAGCGCAACCTGCCCGCGCGAGGCGCTCACGCGCCGATCGCTCGAGCACCCGCATTCCGGTATCACGCAGCAGCCGCAGTGAGGCCTCATGGATCGTCTCGATCTGCTCGTCACTGAGCACCCCGACGGGTGGCCGATCGTTGACGATGTGGCGCCAGGCAACCTGCGAGACGTGCCCTCGTGATCGCTTCGAACGATCAGGACGAAGGCGCGCCATCGCCTGACCGTACAGCCGACCGGAATGCCGCCCAGATTTCTGGGCGTAACCGACCCCGATCGGGCACCGCCAAACCAGCCCTGAGCGCCCAGGCACGCACCTCGGCAACTGTCGGTTCTCGGTCAGGGACCGGCCCGGCAGACGGCAAACGCTGCTCGAGAACGGCGGCCGCTTCGTGATCGGCGTGATGTGCCACCGCAGCTCCAAGGAATCGATACGTCCACTCTTGGGCGAGTGGTCGCGTCTCGCAGAACACGATCGGTACCGTCGGGAAGCGGACCTGCGATTCGGCTAGTCCATCGGCGACGACCGACGGGCGCACCCGGTCGAGTTTGAACACCGACGACCAGCGATCCTCGATGACGAGAGCCGCACGCGGCAACGCCGCCAAATCAGCGAGCAGGTAGCGCAACTTGCCGCTCGTGAGCGTCGCCACCAGATCAGGAAGGCTCTTGCGTTCGACGCTGGCGATCACTTGCCCGTTGAGCGTTGCGGCATAGTCGCCTGCTGGAAGCGCGACCTTTCGAGTCGTGGCTTGCTGGCTTGAGAACGTCCATGCGTAGCGCTCGTGACTGTCGACCAGGATCTCCAGCACCTGGCCGGAGGCGCGGGCAGTCGGCAGCGAGACAGCTGGTCGCGCCTGTTTCGCTGTTCGTGCGCTCTGCCAGAAGATCATCTCCCGCCCGCGGGAGATCGTGAACACGAACTGTGACCGGTTTTCGCGTCCTCGATCGAGGATCAAATCGATCGCCGGTCCGCGCCGTACGCACGACCGAACGCTGACGCGTTCGACAATCTCGAGTTCGTCGGGCCATTCGTCCGCCCGATGGCAGTACACCTTTGCCGTACGCGGCCAGGTGTCACGGACCTTGAGCGCCAATCCGGTCGGACCGAGCGGCAGCCGAATCAGGTACGGCAGGGAGGAGTTGACCTCAGGATTCCGTGCGATCACAAACTCCATGCCCGAAGTGTGTCAGGTGCAGCCGGACCGGCGTCGTTCGCGGTGGCTTCGTTCCCGAAGTGGGTGTCACAATGGAGGTCTTGACCACGGACCGTTCTCAGCCCTCTGCTGTCATTGTCAACCGTGTCCGACTGGTGTGTACGGAACTTCCCGATGTGGTCGAGGTGCAGGCCTGGACGGGGACAAGTTGGCGCGTCCGAGACAGGACGTTCGCCCATGTCCTCGTGATCGAGAACGGTTGGCCGCCCGCTTACGTCAACGCCGCCGGAACCGCTGGCCCGGCAACGATTCTCACGTTCCAATCCGAAGGGCTCGAACTCGAAGCCCTCACGGCGCACGGTCACCCATTCTTCAGGCCACGCTGGCGACCTGGCATCGTCGGCATGTCGATCGATGAGCGCACGGACTGGGACGAGATCGCCGAACTCCTCATCGAGAGTTATTGCGTCCTGGCGCCGACCGGCCTCTCCGCCCGCCTCGACCGGCCCACGACCTGACTGTCCAGCCGACTACTTGGGGATTTCGCCTTTGAGCACGGCTTGGCCGCTGGACTCGGCGACCCCGTCGATCGGTTCGAGCGTCACTGACAGGATCGTGAAGGTTGGGTCGTCGACACCTGCCCACAGTTCGATCGGGCCGTCGCCGCCGCGGAGATGGAACGTGCCGGCGCTGACTCGGATCGTGCCGTTCCCGATCCATGCCTCGTACATGAAGCCGTCAGGTGCACCTGCGAGACCTTTCGTGTCGAGGATCAACTTCAAGCCGGCTGGTGTTGCTGTCGCCGTCGCTGATGCCGAGGCGCTGGGAGCGAGATCTGTACCCGCCAGTTCGATCAGGGTTCCGGCGAGTTCGGGCGTTCCCGAACCCTGCACGGCGATTGTGATACCTGCGACGATCAAGACGCCGGCCGCAGCAGCGCTTGCCCACCACGGGATACGCCTGCGGGCCTGACGCTCAGTTCGCCGATCGGCGAGCGACACGACGGTTCCGGCCTCGGCCGAGATGGCGGCAACGATCGACTGCTCGAGGCCCGCCGGAAGTTCGTCCCACAGATCTGGGCGCGAGAGAAGCGCATCGAGTGCGGCCAGTTCTTCTGCAGTTGGTTCCTCCACGGAATCCAGGTGGTCGTTCATGATTGTTCCTCGCCTGACAATACGTCTCCAGGCCGTGCTTGGTTCGCGGGCGAGCTGCCGGGCGGGCCGGTGGGCAGGGTCACGGGCGGGGCGACGGGCGGGGTGACGGGCGGGGTGACGGGCGAGCTGGCAAGGAGATGGGCAAGCGCTGACGCCAAACGCTTGTGGGCCCGACCTGATCGCGACTTTACTGTGCCAACCGGGATCTGCAGCTGAGCTGCGATCTCCTCGTGAGTGAAACCCATGATGTGTGAACGCCGTACGACCTCGCGTTCGTCGGGCGGAAGCGCATCGACTGCACGTCGAACTTCGAACCGCTCCCAGGTCGCCTCGAACGTCGTCGGGGTGAACCCCACGTCGGTCTCTGGGGCATGCCCACCGCGGGTCGGTTTCGATTCCGAGCGGAGCATGTCGATCGCCGTGTGGCGGGCGATCGAGTACAGCCAGGGTGCCAGTTCTCGGTTGCCTTCGAACCGTTTGGCGGCCCGCCACGCCTTCACGAACGTCTGCTGAACGACTTCGGCGGCGAGTTCGCGGTCGTGCACGATCGAGCGCGCCACCGTCAGCACCGATCCAGCATGCTCGCGGTAGACCTCACGCACGGCCTCCGGGTCGCCCGCTTTGAATCGTTCGATCAGGTCGGGCATCGCCGTCATGTTGACACGTCGCGGATCGGCATGGCGTCGTTTATCGTCAGACGATCAAACGTCAGACAATCAATCCGGTGAAGTGGCCTTGGGCACTGAGCACGGCGAGGAACTCTTCGGTGTAGGCGTCATCAGGGCGTTGACGCAACAGGCTGTCGAGGGCGTGGGCATCGTCGCCGACCAGGATCCGCCATTCGCCGGCCCGGACCCCGTCGAGGATGATCGTCGCCGCCTGTTCGGCGGACGTGGGGGCGCAATTCTCGAACTGATCGACACGTAAGGCAACGACGTTTCGGAGGTCCTCGTCGGAAGCGGCCGACACGTCGAGTCCACGATTGCCGAGATCGACACGAAGTTGGGCGACGAACTCGTCAGGCAGATCTTTCGGGTCGGCGCCCATCTGGATGTAGGAGTTACGAACGATTCCCGTTCCGATGTGACCTGGCATCACGACCGAGGCGGTGAGGTGCGGCGCGTTGACGCGAAAGTCAACCGTGAGCGCTTCGGTGAACCCCCGAACAGCGAACTTGGCCGCGCTGTAAGCGGTATGTGCTCCATATGGTCCGAGGCAGGCCCACATCCCGTTGATGCTGCTCGTGTTGATCACGTGTCCGCGATCTGACGCTTTCAACATGGGAAGGAACGCACGGGTGCCGTTGAGCACGCCGCCCCAACACACACCGAAGACGCGATCCCAGTTGTCTTCGTCGTCGTTGACGGTGCTAGCCCCACCGGCGATGCCGGCGTTGTTGAACAGCAGGTTGATGTGAGACGTATCGAACTCGGATGCCACGTGCGCCGCGAACGCGTCGAGCGCTGGTCGTTCGGCAACGTTGGCGATCATGGTTGTGACACGGGTGCCAGCTGGCGCCCGGTCGAGCGCCAGTGCCACGGTCTCGTCCATGTTCTCCTGCGACACGTCGCAGATCGCCACGTGGCAACCTTCGGCAGCGAGCTGCCTGCTGAATTCTCGCCCCATACCAGTTCCGCCGCCGGTTACGACCGCGATCAGATTGGCAAATTTCGCAATTGGTTCAGGTGCCATCTCTCATGTTCGCTTTGTCCACTTCTCGTCGGGTTCAATCGTTTCGACGGCGCCACCGGCTGCCGCCCATCCATTGAAGCCGACCGTGAGGTGAGCGACGTTGTCGTAGCCGAGATCCTGCAGGACATCTGCTGCAAGGGCAGAGCGGCCACCTCCCGCGCAGTAGACGACGTAACGGGTGTCGAACTGGAAACCCTGGCGGAAATACTTGCTCTCGGGGTCGAACCAAAATTCGAGCATGCCGCGTGGTGCCGAGATCGCACCGGGAATCGCGCCCCGTTCCCATCGCTCACGCACATCTCGAATATCGACGATGGTCACCGCATCGGCCACGATCTCGGCCTGCAGTTGTTCGATCGACAACTCCTCGATGCGAGATTTGGCTTCGGCAACCATCTGGGCGACCGTGCGTCGCACTCGGGGTCTATCGGATACGTGAGGATTGTCCGTGCTGGAGTTTTCATTTCGCCTGCTGCGCAGTCGAAATAGCGCACCGTAACGATTGGTCGCCCCGCCTGTCGGCACGGCTCCTTACGCAGCAGCTTTCTCGAGAATGTGGATTCCGCATGCCGAGCCGAGTCCGATCACATGGGCAAGCCCGACCCTTGCGCCCTCGATCTGGCGATTGCCAAGGTCCCCGTCGGTGAGCACCAGATAGTCGACAAGTGGGATCGGTTGAGCGGTGGCGCTCGACATGGGTTCCTCCGGTTGTGCGAGCCGTGGCCAGCAAAGTTGACGATGTTGTCAGATCGGTGAACCGAATGTATCGCAGCTGCCGCCTCGACGACGATTTGTAGCCGAACTGGGTTCTCATCGCGCCCATCAGGTGCCGTGTCGGTGGACGTTGAGTTGGCAAACGTCGAACCGGGTTCGTTCGATGCAGGCGCGGCGTCGTTGCACTGTCAACGTGGCGAGTCCGCAACACAGAATCGGGCGAACCTGGCCGTTCATCATGCACACCTTTGCCGACACGGCACCGGCCGACTGATGACAGGTTCTGGTTCGCCCCTTGAACCCCATCGTTCCCGATCGTCTCGTACCCGAGCCGGCCCTTCTCGGGGTGCTCGATGACGTACTTCAACATGTGGTTCATTCCTCTGCGGACACCGAGGTCAACGAATGACCCGAACGCGTGCCATTGACCCGCGCATCGAACAAAAAGTTTACATAAACCTAACGTACGTAAGTTGCATCCTGTTGATCTGTTCGATATGGTTGCCGTCAACGAACAACTCTTGGGGGGTCGGCATGGATGACAACGGAGTCCGTAACACACTCGATGTGTTGTTGGCTGGTGATCCTGATGTGATGGACCGCGATCAACTGGCCGGGTTCGTCACACAGTTGGGTCGGGTCCGCGGTTGGTGCGCAGCGGCTGAGGTTCGGGTCAGTCGCCGAACCCGTCAACTCGCCGCCGAAGGCCACTCCGAATCGCCCGCCGCGTTGTTGAGTGATGCTGGGCGTTGTTCGTCGAAGGATGCACACACTGCATCGGAGCGGGAAACGATTTGTGGGGTGATGCCCTCGTTCGAAGACGCCCTCGCCACTGGTGCTGTCACGGCAGCACATGTTGATGCGTTGGCTGCGGCGACCCGCAACCTGAATGACCAACTGCTGGCCGAGTTCGCAGCCTGCGAAGCCGATCTGCTCGCCGATGCTGGGAATCAACGGGTCGAGGTGTTCGAACGTGGGTGTCGTGACCTGGCACGTCACATCGCTGCTCAAGCAAGCGCCAACTCTGATGTCGACGAGTTGGATCAGCAACGCAAGAACTCGACTGTTCGGCAGTGGACCGACAAGCCGACCGGGATGCGAAAGACCCTCCTGTCACTCGACCCTGTCCGTGACGCCGAACTGTGGACC
>JANPLQ010000102.1:0-9833 GCA_031422395.1 Ilumatobacteraceae bacterium
TTTGGGCGGACGTGGGCGGCGCGGGCGATAGGTTCCTGAGTTCACAATCCCACCTTTGGAGCACAACGTGGATCGCACCGCGCTGCGCGAGGCACTTGATGCCCTCGCCACCAACCACCTTTGGACTTGGCAGTACCGCACCGCGGATCTGTTGTTGGCGCTTCCCACCGCCAACGACGAGATTCACCCCGTCCAGGCGGTCAGGGCGTTGGACGACGCCCAGGTCGACGCTCTACTTGCCGACGACGAGTTGGTCGGAGCCGTGTCGAGCCAACTGGCGGCACTCGTTGAGACGATCGAGACCGCCGTCACGAACCCAGACGTCGCCTACTTCTCACCCGAGTTCGGGATCAGCGAACTCGTGCCGCAGTATTCCGGCGGGCTCGGGATTCTGGCCGGCGACCATTTGAAGTCGGCGAGTGACATCTCGACCTCGTTGGCCGGCGTCGGCCTGTTCTATCGACATGGCTTCTTCCGGCAACTGATCGAGGATGATCGTCAAGCTGAGCGGATCGACACGTACCAGGCCACCGACTTCGGGTGCGTTGACACGGGCATCGTTGTCGATGTGCCGATCGCCGGTCGAGTCGTCGGAGCGAAGGTCTGGCGTCTCGACGTCGGTCGGATCCCGTTGCTCCTACTCGACACCGACATTCAAACCAACACGGAGGCTGACCGGGCGATCACCGATCGGCTCTACAGCGGTGACCGGCTCCATCGGCTCGAGCAGGAATTCGTGCTCGGCGTCGGCGGTGCCCGCGCCGTCGCGGCGATGGGTTGGAAACCCGGCGTCTACCACTCCAACGAGGGGCACGCCGGCTTTCTCACGCTGGAGCTGCTCGACCAGGTTCGGACATCAGGTGCCGGGTCCACGATCGAGGCTGCCATCGCGGCGGTGAGACCACACGTGCTATTCACCACACACACGCCCGTGCCTGCCGGCATCGACCGTTTCGACCGTGCGCTGATCGAGCCGCACCTGCAGCCGTGGGCCGATGCGTGGGGCGACGATCTCGACGACATCCTGGCGCTCGGTTCCGACCCAGATGCCGGTCTCGACGTGTTCAACATGGCCGCGCTGTGCCTGCGGATCGCCGCTCGGGCAAACGGAGTGTCGCAACTCCACGGCGAGGTCAGCCGCGGGTTGTTCGCCGACGTCCCGGGTGGCGAGGCGATCACGTCGGTGACCAACGGTGTGCATGCCCGTACGTGGGTGAGCCCTCAGCTTCAGGATCTGTTCGACACCCACCTCGGACTTGGCTGGGATGGCGGTGACGAGTCGGCGTGGTCGCGCATTGATGAGGTGTCGTCTGAGGCGATCGTCGGGTGCCGGTCACAGACTCGCGGTGCGCTCGTCGAACTGCTCAGCGAGCGCACTGGCGATGCCCTCGATCCCGATGCGCTGGTGGTCGGTTTCGCTCGCCGCTTCGCGACCTACAAGCGCGCCAACCTGTTGCTCCGTCACGCCGACGCGCTCGCAGCCTTGCTGGCCGACAACGACCGGCCGGTGCATTTCGTGTTCGCCGGTAAAGCACACCCTGCCGATGGCGCAGGCAAGCAGCTGCTGACCGACATCGTCGCGTACGGCCGTACCCCGGCGGCCAACGGTCGCTTCAGCTTCCTGCCCGACTACGACATCGCTGTCGCACGTGCGATGTACTTCGGGTGTGATGTGTGGCTCAATAACCCGGTTCGCCCGCACGAGGCATCCGGTACGAGCGGCGAGAAGGCTGCGTTGAACGGTGTGCTCAACTGCTCGATCCTCGACGGCTGGTGGGCCGAGATGTCCGACGGACGGAACGGTTGGGACATCCCGACCTCCAACGCGGCCGCTGATCTCGATCGCGACCAGGCCGAGTCGGCCGCCGCTCTCGATCTGCTGGCCGAGATCGCCGCCGAATTCCACGCCGACGGTCGCGGCCGCCCATCTGCGGCGTGGCTCGACCGGATGCGTCACAACTGGCGCACGCTCGGCCCGAAGGTGCCTGCAGCCCGGATGGTCGCCGACTACGAGCGACTGCTCTACGCCCCGATGCTCGCCGCCCAACGCCTCACCGCCTAAACCCCGAACCGCTCTACCATCATCGCCATGGGACCACTCGGAACGATCACGGAAGCGGAACTCGAGCACCAACCGACGATCAGGCAGTTGCCAGCCCAGCAGGAGCGTTTCACCGGTCGCCTGGCGCTCGGTCTCGACCCGCTCGCAGGTACCTGATCAGCTCCGACCCGCTCGGCGCGACCTGTCCGAGTGAGTGAGCGTTTGCCCGGATAGGTTCCGCCGATGAGTCTGCGGCGGTTGCTTCGTACGCATCTTGCGCCGTATCGGCGGACGTTGTGGATCGTGGTCGCGCTGCAGGCGATCCAAACCTCGGCGACGCTGGCGTTGCCTGCTCTCAACTCGAACCTGATTAACAAGGGGGTGCTGGTCGGCGACAACCGGCACATCTGGAGGATCGGCGGGATCATGGTCGGGTTCAGTCTGTTGCAGATCGTGTTCGCCGCCGGTGCCGTGTGGTTCGGTGCCAGGGCGGCGATGGGGTTCGGTCGCGATGTTCGCCGCGACCTGTTCCATCAAGTCACCGCTTACTCAGCCCGGGAAGTCGGCAAGTTCGGTGCGCCCTCGCTGATCACCCGGATTACCAACGATGTCCAGCAGGTCCAGATGCTGGTCGTGCTCGGTGCCACGATGATGGTGGCGGCACCGATCACGATGGTGATCGGCATCATCCTGGCGATCCGTGAAGACCTCGGGCTCTCCGTGATCCTGCTCGTGGCGATGCCCGGCGCGGTGCTGCTGCTCGGCCAGGTCGTGTATCGCATGGTGCCGACATTCCAGGTGATGCAAACTCGAATCGACCGCGTCAACAGTGTGCTTCGGGAACAGATCTCCGGTATCCGTGTGGTGCGTGCCTTCGTCCGCGAACCCGAAGAGGCTGCTCGATTCGCTGAAGCGAACGGCGAGTTGACCGATTCCGCGTTGCGGGCTGGGCGTTTGATGGCGGCGATGTTTCCGACCGTCGGTCTGATCGTCAACATTTCGAGTCTCGGCGTACTGTGGATCGGTGCCAACCGGATCAGCGACGGCAACATCCAGGTCGGCTCGCTCGTTGCGTATCTCGGTTACTTGATCCAGATTCTGATTGCTGTCGTGATGGCGACGTTCATGGTTTCGATGATCCCGCGGGCTGCCGTCGCCGCCGAACGGATCGTCGAGGTGCTTGACACGCAGTCGTCGGTGCGCCCTCCGCATCAGCCGGTCACCGACGTCACCGAACGTGGCACACTCGAGTTCCGAGACGTCAGTTTTCGTTATGCCGGTGCCCAGCAACCCGTACTCCACAACGTTTCGTTCCGCGTCGAAGCCGGCCAGACGACAGCGATCATCGGCAGTACTGGCGCCGGCAAGACCACGATTGCCAACCTGATCGCCCGACTGTTCGACGCCACCGACGGCACCGTGCTGGTCGACGGTGTCGACGTTCGCGCACTCGACTCGGATCTGTTGTGGGGCAAAGTCGGCTACGTGCCGCAGAAGGCGTACCTCTTCTCCGGCACCGTCGCCTCCAATCTCCGATTCGGCCGGCCGAATGCCACCGACGCCGACCTCTGGCAGGCGCTCGAGATTGCCCAGGCATCGGGTTTCGTGCAGGCGATGCCCGATGGTTTGAACAGCGCAATCGCCCAGGGCGGATCGAACGTGTCAGGCGGCCAACGGCAGCGACTCTCGATTGCCCGTGCCCTCATCGCCCACCCTGAGATCTACGTGTTCGACGATTCGTTCTCGGCGCTCGATCTGGCCACCGATGCCCGCCTCCGCGCTGCCCTCGAACCGCACACCCGTGATGCCGCCGTCGTGATCGTCGCCCAGCGCGTCTCGACGATTATCGGCGCCGAGCAAATCCTCGTGATCGAGGACGGTGAGGTTGTCGGCCGCGGTGCCCATGCCGAACTGCTCGAATCGTGTTCGACCTATGCCGAAATCGTCGCCTCACAACTCGGTCAGGATGCGGCAGCATGAGCGAACGCGACGGCGACCAGAGCGAACGCGACGACGATCACGACGTGCTGACCACGACTGGACGGGCCGCCAGGCGCAGTACCTTCGGCCCGCACGGTGGTGCCGGCATGCCGACCGAGAAGAGCAAGGACTTCGGTGCCTCGGTGCGCCGACTCGGCACGATTCTCGGCAGCGAAACCCCACGCCTGGTCGGGGTGGTGGCCCTCACCGTCGCCAGTGTCGCGCTCGTGGTGCTCGGCCCGCGCCTGCTCGGTCAGGCCACCGACTTGATCGTGTCCGGGATCCGCAACCCGGACGCGGGCGGGATCGATTTCGGCGCGCTGCATCGCAAGCTGTTTGAGGTCGGCGCGATCTATCTTGCTTCGTGGTGCCTCGCCTACTCGCAGGCATACCTCCTTGCGGGGGTGATCCAGCGTTCGATGTTCGGGTTGCGTGAGTCGGTCGAACACAAGCTCAACCGGATGCCGCTGAACTACATCGACCGTCAGCCGCGTGGCGACCTGTTGAGCCGCGTCACCAACGACATCGACAACCTCAGCCAAAGTCTGCAACAGACCACCAGCCAGATCTTGACGTCGCTGCTGACCCTGATCGGCGTGACGGCGATGATGTTCGTGATCTCGCCGCTGCTTGCCGCAATCGCTTTGATCACGGTGCCGACGTCGGTCTGGCTGATCAAGGTGATCGGTGCCAAAGCGCGTCCCAAATTCATGGCGCAATGGCGACACACCGGCAGCCTCAACGCGCAGGCCGAGGAGGTGTTCACCGGCCACGCGATTGTGAAGACCTTCGGGCGTCAGCGTGATGTCGAAGCCCGCTTCCGTGACGACAACGATGACCTGTACGAAGCCAGCTACGCGGCCCAGTTCACGTCGAGCTTGATCCAGCCGGTGATGGTTTTCATGGGGAACATCCAGTACGTCTTGATCGCTGTCGTGGGCGGTTTGCGGATCTCCAGTGGAGCGATCTCGATCGGCGACATGCAGGCCTTGATTCAGTACGCCCGCCAGTTCTCGCAACCGCTCACCCATCTTGCATCGATGACAGCCACGTTCCAATCGGGGATCGCCTCACTCGAACGGGTGCTGGAACTGATCGACGCCGACGAGCAGTCGGCCGAGCAGACCGACACGATCGATCCTGCGCCGGTGCGCGGCCGAATCGTGTTCGACGACGTCTACTTCTCGTACGGCCAAGACACTCGGCTAATCGAGGGACTCAACGTCGTTGCCGAACCCGGTCAGACGATCGCCATTGTCGGCCCGACCGGCGCTGGGAAGACCACACTCGTGAACCTGTTGATGCGCTTCTACGAACTCGACTCGGGCACGATCAGCCTCGACGGTCGCGACATCGCCAGCTTCCCACGCCGCCAATTGCGATCCGAGATCGGGATGGTGCTGCAAGACACCTGGTTGTTCGGTGGCACGATCCGCGACAACCTGGCCTACGGCAACCCCAGCGCCACCGACGAGCAGATTCGTGAAGCTGCCCGCGTGACCTACGTCGACCGGTTCGTGCATTCGCTGCCCGATGGCTACGACACGGTGATCAACGATGAGGGCGACAACATCAGCGCAGGGGAGAAGCAGCTGATCACGATCGCTCGTGCGTTCCTCGCCGATCCCTCGATCCTGATTCTCGACGAGGCCACCAGCTCGGTCGATACCCGCACCGAAGTGTTGATCCAGGATGCCATGAACGCCCTCCGTTCAGATCGCACCAGCTTCGTGATCGCCCACCGACTGTCGACGATCCGTGGTGCAAACGTGATCCTCGTGATGGACGGTGGCCGAATTGTCGAGCAAGGCAGCCACGCCGAATTGCTCGCTCACGACGGGCCGTATTCGCGTTTGTACCACGCCCAGTTCGCCGGTCAAGCCACCTGACCGGGTGTCGCGTTACGCCCGTCACCTGCTCACCGATGGACTCGGTGCCAGCGGTCAGAACGATCTCGAATCAGTCGATCGTAGGCTCGCGTTGCTCCGACAGTTCCGAAGCCATCACACCGGTCGTGTTGATCGCCGCCTCTCGCTGACGCAACTGTTGTCGAACGTCGAGTATCGCGGTCGTCTTTGCTGGTGGTGCTGGCGATCGTCTACAACCGGCAAGAATGACCCTCATGATTGGGCGGATCTCAAAAGTGCGGCACGCAGTTGTTGGGGTCGCGATCGGCGGGTCGAGTCTGCTCGGATTGACCGGTCTGATCGGTGCAGGCAACCACCCCGAACGGTTTGACGCAAAGCTGATCGTGGTGAGCCCGGCCGGTGGTGATGGGTTGAGGATCACCGAGTACGTCGATCAGGACTTTGGGCATCACCGTCGGCATGGCTACGAGCGGGTCATCCCGAACGACTTCGGCGCGCCGATCGATGTTCGAGCAGCCTCACCCGACGCGCCCGACGCGGTCTCGGTGACCAACCTCGGTGATCGGACCCAGATCCGGATCGGCGATCCCGACATCACCAAGCGCGGCCAGCATCGCTACGAACTCTCGTACACGCTGCCCGATGCCGAGCTCAGCCAGTTCGGGCTGGCGCTCGACATCGTCGCCGCCTTTGGCGACGGCTGGCCCGGTGACAACGAAACCGGTCGGATGGAAGTCATCGTGACCGGGTTCGAGCTGGGCAACGTGCGATGCGACCTGGGGCCGGTCGACGCCGTCGGAGGGTGTGATCTCGTTCAAACGTCGAATGGCACTGGGACCTACCGAGTCGTCGTCGAGCCGCTGCAAGCCAACGACGGGCTGTCGATCTATGCCGATGTCATTGCGTTGGCCGAGCCGGTCGACGTAGGTGCACCTGAACTTCCTGGACGCAGATCCGACTATCGCTGGTTGTTGGCGGCGGCGCTGATCCCCGCTGGGTTGGCCGGGGCATACCCGATTTACCGCTGGGCACGTCGGAAGGGCAGCAATGAGGTGTTCGCCGGCGGTGCCGCCGACGCTGCGTACGGAACGCTTCCGGCGCCACGCGCTGATGGCACGTTCGAGCCCTCACCGCCAGTGCTGCTGGTACCCGACGACAAGCTGGCAGAACTTGCCACGATCGAGTTCGTCCCGCCGAAGGGTATCCAACCGTGGCAGGCGCAGGTCCTGATGACTGAGCGAATCACCGACGACACGGTGACGGCGTGGTTCTCGGGTCTAGCGGGCCGCGAGGCAATCGTGCTTGACGGTGCAGACTCGAAGCTCTCGATCGCCAGCGGCCCGCGACGCAACGAACTCAACCCGCACGACACCCAGTTGTTGGCGACCGTTCTGTCCCAACGCGACCCGTACGTGACCGGGACCTACGATCCACAATTCGCCGCCGCGTGGTCGTCGGTGCGGGCGATGCAGACTGAGTCGATTGCTTCGTCGGGTTGGTGGAAACGCCTGTCTCCAGGCAGCGGGTTCGGGCCGCAGTCTGGTGGCTCACCATTCGCTTTTTTGGCGATCATCGTGTTCGCGCTCGTGTGGGCCGGCTCGGCCGTGACGGCCGCTGTCGGGCTGATCCGTTCATGGCCGCTGGCGGTCGCTTTCGGATTGTTGCTCCCGGCGATTATCGCCTTCTTCATGTACCGCACGTTGCTGCCTGCCCGCACCGCCCAGGGTTCGGCGCTGGCGTTGAGAACCGAGTCGTTCCGGCGGTTCCTCGACGCCAGCGAAGGCAAACATGTCGAATGGGCATGGTCGCAAGGTTTGTTGCGCGAGTACAGCGCTTGGGCGGTCGCGTTGGGTGAAGCCGACGCCTGGAACCGGGCGCTCGGCCAGGCCAACATTCCCGCTCCAGCGCGGTTGATGGCCGGCCCAATTCTGATTCACAGCATGGGCTCCTCGATGCACTCGTCCCGAACTGCGCCGTCGTCGTCGGGTAGTTCCGGAGGTGGAGGAGGGGGCGGCGGTGGCGGTTCGGGCGGCGGTGGCGGTGGCGGTAGCTCCGGTTCCTGGTAATCATTCCGGATGGAGATCGGCGCAGTCATCCCTCATCACGAGATCGGCGACGACCCCGGAGCGATCAAGGCGTTCGCTCAGGGTGCGGAAGCGCTTGGCGTCACTCACCTGTTGATCTACGACCATGTGATGGGTGCCAAACGCGACCGCGCAGGGGGTTTCAAGGGCCAGTACGACAGCGATGTGGCGTTCCACGAACCGTTTGTCCTGTTCGGATTCCTGGCTGCATGTACGACCACGGTTGAGCTGGTTACGACCGTCCTGATCTTGCCGCAACGTCAGACCGTGCTGGTCGCCAAGCAAGCCGCCGAAGTTGCGATCCTGTCGAACAATCGGTTCCGACTCGGTGTCGGCGTCGGGTGGAACACAGTCGAGTACGAGGCCCTCAACGAGGACTTCCATACACGCGGTCGGCGTCAATCAGAGCAGGTCGAACTGATGCGACGACTCTGGACCGAGGATGCGTTCAGCTTTCGGGGCGAGTACCACACGATCGACCAGGCCAGCATCTTGCCGCGCCCGAACAAACCGATTCCCGTGCTGTTTGGGGGCTCAGCGCCGGCTCCGATCGAACGCTGCGCCCGACTCGGCGATGGATGGGTTCCGCTCGGCAGCCCGAACGACAAGTCGGCCGATCGGATCGCCACGATCGCCTCGCTCCGCCAATCCGCAGGTCTGTCGATGGACGGATTCCTGATACAGGCACAGGCCCAGTACTCGGGTGGCAATCCGGATCGTTGGCGGACCCATGCCGATGCGTGGCGTTCGCTCCGGGCAACCCACCTGGCGATCGCGACTCACAACTCTGGTGAGACCAACGTTGATGGTCACCTCGCCAGGATCGCCGAGTATCAATCCGCCCTCCAGTAAAAATCCGTTCATGTCGAACTGAGCACGGAATATGGGGGTTCAGCGCGACATGAACGAGTTGGGGGCGACTTCTGTCGCTTCGCCGCGGATCAGCATTCGTTGCAGGTGCATCGAAGCGCAACGGCGTTCGACGCTGTCGGCAAACACGTGCTCGACATGTGGCCGGTAGATGAATCGGTGAGCGACCATCTCGTCGATCGAATGTGGCTCGGCAAGAAACGCCAACATCGCCTCGTGCCGCTGACCGATCACGGCGTGGAAGTCGTCGAGCAAGCGAAGGAATTCTGGTTGCCCTTCGATCACCCCGCGATGATGGAACGTCACATAGAACTCGGCGTCCTCATCGCGCACCTTGCGTAACGAGGCTTCGAAGTCGTCGAGATCGCTCCACACGTCTCCGTAGTACGGCCCGAACCCGGTCAAATCGATATCAGACAGAAAAAATACTCCACCGGAAATTCGAAATCCGCTGTGACCCCGAGTGTGGCCGGGCAGGTGAACGGCTTCGATATCGACTCGTCCGAGATCCCACACGTGACCGTCGGTAAAGCCCTCGGCGTCTGGCCGTGCGGTGTAGTGGAACTCTTCGACGACATGCGCTGCGAACGCGTCGCGTGCTGTGCCAGTGAGCCCGTACACCTCCATCAGCCCGTCGATGTTGCGCGCCCCGAGCGCGTCGGAGTCGTGGATGTGCAGCCGCGCCGTGGAGTACATGCCGTTGCCGGCCATGTGGTCTTCGTGGGCGTGTGAGTTGATCACGGCGTCGATCGCAACAGGTGCACCACCGCGGGCCACCACGGTGACTGAGGGGTCGATGATCACCGACTCGCCGTCACCCGTGACGACGAGTGAGTTGCCCGACGGGTACCGGCCGCCGCTGTCACCAACGAGGACACTGACGTCCGGTGTCAATCGGCGTTCGTCGTCTCCCCAATCAACCGTCCGACCCATAGCGCGCCAGTGTGTCGCCTTCAACACCATCCCCCAACACCAGCCCCCAACACCAGC
>JANPLQ010000103.1:0-11350 GCA_031422395.1 Ilumatobacteraceae bacterium
AACAGCGAATGGCGGCTCATCTGCACCGCCCACAATCTCCTCAAACTCCGCCAAGCAGCAATCGGCTGACCGGCGCCGCCGGCGCGCCCCGACAACAAATCTATGCGGCCACCAGACCCACAAGTTCGTGCGACAGCCTCAACGGCAACAAATTGTTGACTGCTGTTTTGCCGCCGTTACGGAAGAACTCGATGTGATGCATCCGACAGTCATCGATCACGGTCCGACAACCTGGATGAGCACAGGTGCGATGCATTGCTCGTAACGCTTTACGTTGCGCTGCGGTGGCTGTTCGTACGGATTGTCCGACGTCGAGGACTTCGCCATCACCGCCGAGTACGACGGGGAACACGTTGGCGTCACAACACAGGCGTCGGACCGTGGAGACAGGGATTGGTGTCCCGTTATCGAGTTCACAGATGCTGTTGGCGTGTAACCCGTCGCGGATTGTTTGGTAGTCGATCAATACACCGACCTGCGGGACACGTGACACGACATCACCTGTGGCAACGGTTGCGATGAATGCTTCGACTTGGAGTTGATCAAACGGTGTGTCCCCGTCGGTTTGACGTAGCGACGCCAGTTTGGCATTGACTGCTGTCCACAGTTCGGCGTCACGGACAGGATCGAGTGACAACATTGTCTTGCGCATCCCGGTCAACTTGTCGGTCCACCGCCGAACAGTCGAGTTCTTGCGTTGCTGATCCAACTCGTCGACATCAGAGTTGGCGCTCGCCTGGGCAGCGATATGACGTGCCAGGTCACGACACCCGCGTTCGAACGTGTCGACACCCTGATTGCCGGCATCGGCGAGCAGATCGGCTTCACAGGCTGCGAACTCGGCGAGCAGTTGGTCGTTGAGGTTGCGGGTCGCCGCAGCGAGAGCATCAACATGCGCTGCAGACACAGCACCGGTGGCGAGGGCGTCTTCGAATGACGGCATCACCCCACAGATCGTTTCCCGCTCCGATGCAGTGTGTGCATCCTTCGACGAACAACGACCGCCATCTGTCAACAGGGCGGCAGCCGATTCGGAGTGGCCTTCGGCGGCGAGTTGACGGGTTCGGCGACTGACCCGAACTTCAGCCGCTGCGCACCAACCGCGGACACGACCCAACTGGGATAAGAACCCGGCCAGTTGGTCGCGGTCCATCACATCAGGATCACCAGCCAACAACAAGTCGAGTGTGTCGCGAACTCCGTTGTCATCCATCGTGCACCCCTCCAAGATTGCTTCGTTGACAGCAACCATATCGAACAGACCAACAGTTCGCAACATGCGTACGTTAGGAATATGTCAAGTTTTCCGCTCAACCAATCAGCGCATCGCGCTGGCGATTCAGTACGTCGAAGGGGTGGCAAAACCAACGAGGCGCCCGCGCGCTAGTCAGGTTCGGCGAGTTCGCAGAAGTCAAACCGTCGGGGCCAAGCGTCTGCCATTGGCAGTCATCACCACCGCTCGCGACCGCCACACGCGACCAGCCGGCATCGCCGTGATTCCAGTCGGGCTGCGCTGGCCACAACCAGTGTCAGCGACCGCCGACCCCCGCATCACCGTGCAAGACAGCCGCGACACAGAACCAGCAATCAGCGACCGGCTTCACACTGAACCGCCGCGCTGCACCCGTAGTCAAATCGGATTGCTCGGCGCTGGCGGCGGCGCTCGTGGTATCCCAAGGCGTTGCTTCCAGCACGAACCTCACCCCAGTCTCTTCATGACGAAGCCCCAAACTGTCCGCAAAACCCATGTGATTCAGCGACAGGTGAGCCAGTCGATTGATGATCGTCACCGGGTGCGTGCCAGCCCTCGGAAGCGAACGGGTCGCTCGTCGAGCTCCTCGGCATAGTGGGCTGCCCAGCCGACAATCCTGGCGATCGCGAACAATGGAACGTCGGGCGGAATCTCCGTGACGAATGTCAGCGCACCGAGCGCGAAATCGACATTTGGGTGGAGACCGAGCTGTCGCCCCGCTGCCCCCAACACGTCATGGACGATGTCGATCTTGTCGTTGGGGACCGGAATTCGAGAGACGCATTCGAGCAGTGGAACAAACCGAGGGTCGCCATTGCGATACACGCTGTGACCAAATCCGGGGAGCCGATCCCTTCGTCTCACGTACCCCTTCACAGCCGCCGACGCGCCAACCTCGGCCGCTTCATCAAAAAGCGTGGCCACGTGACGGCTGGCGGCACCGTGCAGTGCGCCACGCATGACCGACAATCCGACAACGAATGCCGAGTACGGATCGGTTCGCACCGAGCAGGCGACTCGCACTGCCAGTGTGCTGGTCGCCAGTTCATGGTCGGCGAGCAGCACCAATGTCTGCGCGACTGCGGCGACAAACTCCGGTGAGGGGTTCTTGATCCAGCATCCGCTGAGTCGGGTCGCCATGTCACCGCGAAGAGAGCCACCAAGGACCGAGGGAACGATCGCCAACATGTGGCGGGCGGCGGCGGGCGCGTCGAGTGTGGGGGAGCGGGCGGCTAGGACTGTGGCCGTCAGAGCCAGCGCAGTAAACGGATCGCCTGAGCCGACGGCGTCAACCGCTCGTTTGCAGATCGCCAGCAACTCTCTGTCGACCGGCCACCGCGGCTCGTCCTCGGGAAGACGGTTCGTCCACAGTAGTTCGGCGGTGCGCTCGAACGAGGTCGTCGTCGCCAGCTCGGCCACGTCGTGCCCTCTGTAACGCACACCGTCGTCGTGCAGTTCGGTGATCGACGATGTGATTTGGACGTCGATAGTCGGTCTCTCAATGACTGGACGTTGGCGTGATCGCTGCCGGAGGTGGTCGATTTCGTCTCGGTTGTACAGCGATGTGCGGCCGTCGACGGCGGTCCGACGGGTGACGATCCCTCTGCTGACGTAGGCGTACAGGGTCGACTTGCTGACGCCGAGCAGTCGTGCTGCATCGGACGCCCCGATTGATGTACTCACGACGCCATCGTCATCGAACAATGTGCATCTGTCAACGTTGATTCAATCAATATTGATATCGGATCAAGTTCTCTCGACACTGGAACGTATGCAGAACCTGATCGATGTCCCATTCGGACTCAACGGAGTTGCCGTGGCGAACACGGAAATCGGCGACGTGCGAGGCGACGAGGGGTTCTTCCACTATCGACAATATGACGCCGTCGGCCTCGCTCGGCACGTCAGTTTCGAGGATGCCTGGTTTCTGCTCGACCGTGGTCATCTGCCTGACGAGGCTGAACGTACTCGGTTTACTGCGGCGATTGCCGCCGACCGATTGGTACCAGCCGAGCTGGATCGAGTGATTGATGCGGTTGCTGCCACGTCAGCCACCCCGCTCGCCAAACTGCGGTCCGTGTTGGCGGTGTCGACGGGCGCACTGAACCTGTCGCCAATGCTCGACCTCATGCAGCCTGAGCGCAGCCGTCAAGCGCAACGTGTTGCATCAGTGGTGCCGACGATTCTTGCCAGGTTGCATCGGAGTGGGATCGGCCTCGAGCCCGTCGAACCTGACGATCGGCTCGGTCATACCGCGGCCTACCTGCATCAGGTGATTGGTCGCTATCCGACTGACGAGCACGCCAGAGCGTTGGAGCAGTACTTGGTCCTCACGATTGACCACGGATTCAATGCTTCGACGTTCACCGGTCGAGTAGTGGCCTCGACTGGGGCCGATCTGGTCGACGTCGTGTGTTCGGCGATTGGTGCGCTCGCCGGTCCTCTCCACGGTGGTGCGCCGAGCCGGGCGCTTGATGCGCTTGATGCGATCGGTTCGCCGGATCGGGCTGCCGAGTGGGTTCGGCGCGAGACGGCTGCCGGTCGTCGGATCATGGGTTTCGGACACGCCGTCTATCGAGCACCCGACCCTCGCTCCACGCTGCTCCGTGAGGTGGCTGAGCAACTCGGCGGACCGTTGGTCGAGCGAGCAATGAAGATCGAGGCCCAGATCCTTGCGACCTTGGCCGAATTGAAGCCTGATCGACCGTTGCCGAGCAACGTCGAGTTCTACGCCGGCGTGATCATGGAGACCGTTGGCCTGCCGCGTTCGATGTTCACGCCCACGTTCGCCGTAAGCCGAACCGTTGGTTGGTGCCTGCACGCCGTCGAACAGGCGGCTGCAGGAAAGCTGATTCGTCCCGCAGCTCGCTATATCGGGCCGGAACCGATTCGGGCACCGGTGCTGGCGACAACCTCAGGGTGATCGGGTCGGTCGGCTGTCGGCCGAACCGACTGGGCCGAACCGGCCAAATGCATCTGTGTCAGCTGACCCCGGATCGTGAACGCGGCAGAGGGTAGGGGCGCTCCCAGTCGGAGGCGTCCTGACCCTCTGATCCCATGGCGCTGCTCGTTCACCCGGTCCCTGGGCTCGATTGACGCCTGAGCGGCGGAACACACGCCGTCGCAGCCCACGACCCTGTCATGACGTTTCAGAGGCAATAATCCAGGTGGGTAGCCTCCTAGGTGACCATTAGCCTCGTGTGTTGTGTCTGAACGTCTGACGAGTGATGCGGTTGCCAAGGTTGCACGCCTGGCCCGGCTTGATTTGACCCCTGACGAGATCCGGCTCGCCACCGAACAACTTGGTGACATGTTGGATCACTTCGCCGATATCGATGCGCTCGAACTTTCCGGTATTGCTCCGATGACGCAGCCGTACCGGTTGGTCAACGTGATGCGTGAAGACGTGAAAATGGCGTGCCTCGATCGCGACGAGGTGCTGGCAGCAGCGCCGCAACCTGAAGCCGGTCGCTTCCGGGTTCCTCCGACGACCGGGTTGGAGCTATGACCGTGTCGCACCGCCTCACCGCGTCGGCAATAGCGGCTGGTGTCCGTACGGGTACCCTCTCGGCCGTCGATGTCCTGGAACAGCACCTGGCAGTGATCGACGGACGCGAAACCGAGGTGCACGCCTTCAACTTGGTGACGGCTGACTCAGCCCGAGCCCGCGCTGTCGAGATCGATGCTGCAGTCGCCGCCGGTCACGACCCAGGTCCGCTGGCCGGCGTACCGGTTGCCCTCAAAGACAACATGTGCACCCGTGGTGTGCCGACGACCTGCTCGTCCAAGATCCTCGAGGGTTGGAAGCCGCCCTACGACGGCACTGTCGTCTCGATGCTCCGAAACGCTGGGGCGATCACGGTTGGGAAGACCAACCTCGACGAGTTCGCGATGGGTTCGTCGACCGAGAACTCCGCCTTCGGTCCGACTCGGAATCCACTCGACACGAGCCGCGTTCCTGGTGGGTCATCCGGTGGTTCAGCGGCTGCGGTCGCGGCTGGGTTCGCGGCACTGTCGTTCGGGTCCGACACCGGCGGCTCGATCCGCCAACCGGCAGCGTTGTGCGGCGTCGTCGGTGTCAAGCCCACGTACGGTCGCGTCAGCCGGTATGGCCTCGTGGCGTTCGCCAGCAGCCTCGATCAGATCGGCCCGTTTACGCAGACGGTCGCCGATGCGGCGCTCGCACTGCAAGTCATTTGCGGCCATGACCCGATGGATTCGACATCGATCCCCGAATCGGTGCCGGACTATTCAGCAGCCCTTGATCGTGGCGTCGAGGGTCTCCGGGTTGGTCGGATTCGTGACTTGCCAGAGGGCGCCGATGCCGACGTCGCCGAACGGGTTGAACAGGCCTTCGACGCACTCGCCGCAGCGGGCGCGATGATCGTCGATGTCGAGGTGCCGGCGTTCACCTACGGCCTCACCGCGTATTACATCATTGCCCCGGCAGAAGCGTCGTCGAACCTGGCGCGCTACGACGGTGTGCGATACGGAATGCGGGTCGACGCTGCCGACACCGACTCGATGTACATGGCCACCCGGAGCGCCGGTTTCGGCGATGAGGTGAAACGTCGGATCATGCTCGGCACCTACGCCCTCTCTGCCGGCTACTACGACGCGTACTATGGCAAGGCGCTGCGCATCCGCCGCCTCATGGCCGACGATTTCGCACGTGCCTACGAGCACGCTGACGTGTTGTTGACGCCGACATCGCCGAGCGTTGCGTTCCCATTCGGATCCAAGACCGACAACCCACTGACGATGTACCTCTGCGACACCTACACGATCCCGACCAACTTGACCGGTGAACCGGCGATCAGTGTGCCGTTCGGTTCTGGCGCATACGGCCTGCCGGTCGGCGTGCAAGTGCTTGCACCGTCGCTCGGCGAGCCGGTGATGCTGCAGGTCGCGGCAGAGTTGGAACGCGCCGCGGGAGGACTGTCGTGAGCGATGCATTGTGGGAACTCGACGGCTACGAGATGGTTGTTGGTCTCGAAGTACATGTCGAGTTGGCGACGAACACGAAGCTATTTTCGTCGTCGCCGAACCGGTTTGGCGACGAGCCGAACACCAACATCGACCCGGTCACACTCGGCCTGCCCGGCGCGCTACCCGTGCTCAACCGCCATGCCGTCGAGTTGGCGTTGCGGATCGGACTGTCGCTCAACTGCACGGTGCAGGCCTGCACGTTCGCCCGCAAGAACTACTTCTATCCCGATATGCCGAAGGCCTACCAAATCAGCCAATATGACCAGCCGCTCAACATCGACGGATGGCTCGACCTGCCAGATGGCACGAGGATTGGCATCGAGCGAGCGCATATGGAAGAGGACGCCGGCAAGTCGTCGCATGCTGGTGGCGACGGCCGTGTACATGGCGCCGACTACTCGCTGATCGACCTCAACCGAGCCGGCGTACCGCTGGTCGAAATCGTCAGTCGTCCTGACCTTCGCTCACCAGAGCAGGCCAAGCAATACGTCTCGGAACTGCGTGGGATCCTGCTGGCGATCGGTGCCTCCGACGCCAAGATGGAAGAAGGTTCGATGCGTGTTGACGCCAACGTCAGCGTGCGTCACGCCGGGGCCGAGTACGGCACGCGCTGCGAGATCAAGAACGTCAACTCGGTTCGATCTGTTGGCCGTGCGATCGAGTACGAGGCCAAGCGTCAGATCCTGATGCTTGATGCGGGCGAGTCGGTGCGCCAGCAGACCCGTCACTGGGACGAGGGCGACGGACGGACCCACACGCTGCGTGACAAGGAGAACTCCGACGATTATCGCTATTTCCTCGAGCCCGATCTTGTGCCGGTCGAGCCAAGTCAAGAATGGATCGATCAGGTTCGAGCCGCTTTGCCCGTGCTGCCTGCCGTCCGTCGAGCTCGGCTCGCCGAGGCCGCTGGCGTGGCACCCGACAGTGAACTGATCATGTCGATCGTTGATCGTCGACAGGATCAATATGCGCTTGCTGTTCAAGCGGCTGGTGGCGATGTCGGTCGAGCTGTCGTGTACATCAAAGAAGCGTTTGCGGAACTTGGGCCGGAACCGACATTGCCTGCCGCCGACGTTGCTGCGCTGACCCGCCTCGAAGTCGAAGGTGCGCTGACGGCTACGCAGGCAAAATCAGTGCTTGCCGAGTTGGTTGCTCGTGGCGGGGGAGACGCCGCAGCGATCGCCGCCGAGAGGGGCTTCGAGGCGATGGATACCTCCGAGCTCGAAGGCTTCGTCGACGCCGCAATCGCCGCCGACCCCGAGGCGTGGGCAAAGTTCTGCGCTGGCGAAGGTAAAGCGATGGGTGCCCTCGTCGGCCACATCATGAAGGCCAGCAAAGGTCAAGCCGACGGCAAATTGGTCACAACGATCCTCAACGCCCGAAAGAGCTAGTCAAGCCCGAGCGTTCTCATCCATTTTGTGGCAGGAGAGATGACGGTTCTCGTCGTGATCCCTGCCGCAGCCTGCGGGCCACGATTCTGTGGCAGGCACTACGACGTTGCATGTCGTAATACCTGCCGCAAAGTTTTTTTTGGGGTTGGGGGGGTGGACTCGAAGGTTGTGGCGAGGGCGGCGCGGGTCAACGCGGCTTACGAGATTGGGTGGAACTGGGCACCGGAGGATCGGTAGACGTGGCTCAGCTCGGCGATGTGCTCGGCGTCGCTCGCCAAGCCGACTACCGATCCGCCGGAGCCGGCCGAGTTGACGGAGGCACCGGTTCTTTGACCAATCTCGACCAGTCGGCGTTGGGCTGGGCCGACGTCGATCATCGTGGTTCGCAGCTCGAAAGTTCTGTTCATTGCGACGCCGAGCCGCTCTCGCTCGCCGTTGACGATCGCCAACTTGGCGATCGAGGCCTGCTCCGCCAACTCGAGCATCGCCGCGTGCACGCGTGGATCACCAGCGTCATAACGCCTACGGATCGATCGATGAACTGCGTCACTGGTCTCGGCCGCCGACGGTGCCCATGCCAGGAAGAACGACCAGTCGGGCATGTCGAGAGTCTCAACCGCGACCGGCGCGAACGTCATGCTGACAAGTTGACCGGCGACCTGCACGAGCCGATCCTGCAACCCGGCTTCGATTCCGAGACGATCACGTTCGACAGACAGCGCCAGTTTGGCGAGTTCGATCGCTTCCCATTTGTGTGCCTCCCAGGCACCCAGCGCGCGGAGTGCGGCGATCACGATCGCACTCGATCCGCCGAGCCCGACGGAGCGCGGGATCTCGGTCGAGGCCGAAAGGCGAACGCTCGGCAACGAACCGATGTAATCCCGAAAGGCCTCAGCCGTGGTGGCCAGCAGACGATGCAAATCGGGTTCGGCGGCATCAACGACGAACCCGGTCGCTTCGGTGGTCGATGCCACAGCGAACAAATCGTCGATTGGCATCGCCACGACAGCACCGTCGTACCCATCCGACGGGTTACCGGCCAGCGCTGCGCGAGCCGAACAGGTACTCGCAAACGATCGACCAGTTGGCATTACACCCCGACGTCCAATACCGGAACGATGCCGTCGCTATACGGGCTCACGATGCCCACGCTAGTCGCCTCCGGGCGTTGAGCATCGTGGTAGCGGTTGCACCAGACTGACTCTTGACCGGGCCGACTACCCTCACCGATATGGCCGCCTTCACACCATCAAGCGACACACCTGTCGATATCAAGCCACGTTCGCGCGATGTGACCGACGGGATTCAGAAAGCCGCCGCTCGAGCGATGTTGCGGGCGGTTGGGTTGACCGATGACGACTGGGTCAAGCCGCAGATTGGGATCGCCTCGTCGTGGAACGAGATCACGCCGTGTAACGCGTCGATTCGACGGTTGACGGCAGCAGCCAAGGAGGGTGTGCGCAGTGCCGGGGGAGTCGCCCTCGAGTTCGGCACGATCACCGTGTCCGACGGAATTTCGATGGGTCACGAGGGCATGCGCGCCTCGCTCGTGAGTCGCGAGATCATCGCCGATTCGGTCGAAGCGGTGATGCACGGCGAGCGGCTCGATGGTCTCGTCGCAACGGGCGGATGCGACAAGTCGATGCCCGGCATGATGATGGCAATTGCCCGCCTCAATCTGCCTGGCGTGTTCGTGTACAACGGTTCGACGTTGCCGGGGTACCTCAATGGTAAGGCGCTCGACATCACCTCGGTGTTCGAGGCGATCGGTGCCTGCGCGGCTGGCAACATCACCGAGCAGGAACTGAACGCGATCGAACGAAATGCGTGTCCGGGAGAAGGTGCCTGCGGTGGCATGTTCACCGCCAACACAATGAGTTCGATCGGCGAGGCGCTCGGTCTGTCGCTGCCAGGTTCGGCCTCCCCGCCGGCGGTCGATCGTCGTCGCGAGGATGACGCTCGGCGCGCCGGTGAAGCAGTTGTCAACATGCTGAGGATCGGCCTGCGCCCGAAAGACATCCTGACCAAGGGTGCCTTCGAGAATGCGATCGCGTTGGCCAATGCGCTCGGTGGGTCGACGAACGCCGTGCTGCACCTCCTGGCGATCGCCAATGAGATTGGCGTCGACCTCGACCTCGCCGACTTCAATCGGATTGCTGCCAAGGTTCCGCACTTCGCCGACATGAAGCCCGGCGGTAAGTTCCACATGACTGATCTCGACCGGATCGGCGGCGTCCCTGTCGTGTTGAAGCACCTGCTAGACGCGGGCTTGCTGAACGGCGACGAGATGACCGTGACCGGCAAGACGATGGCCGACAACTTGGCAGAGATCGATCCTCCGGCCCCAGATGGCACGGTCGTGTACCCGATTTCGGATCCGATCAACGCAGAGGGTGGATTGAACATCTTGACCGGCTCGTTGGCCCCGAAGGGTTCGGTTGTCAAGGTCGCCGGCCTATCGAAACAGCAGCGTTCGTTCGAGGGTCCGGCCCGAGTTTTCGATGGTGAGGACGGGGCGATGGCCGCCGTGATGGCGGGCGAGATCAAACCGGGTGATGTGATCGTGATCCGTTACGAAGGTCCGAAGGGTGGACCGGGGATGCGCGAGATGTTGGCGATCACCGGGGCGCTCAAGGGGGCTGGCCGCGGTGCCGACGTTGCCTTGATCACCGATGGCCGTTTCTCCGGTGGCACGTGGGGTTTCTGCATCGGGCACGTGGCACCGGAAGCGGTCGACGGTGGCCCGATCGCGTTCGTGAAAGACGGTGATCGAATCAAGGTCGACGTACCGACGTTCTCGCTGGATCTGATGGTCGATGATGATGAGTTGGCGCGTCGACGTGATGGTTGGCAGCCGAACCCTCCGCGTTACACGAGCGGCGTGTTGGGCAAGTACGCCCGCCTGGCCCAAGGTGCCGAAAAGGGCGCCATCACCAATCTCGTCTGACGCCTCGTCTGACGCTTCGTATGAGCAAGACATCACCAAAGTCGCTGCTGGCGTCGCTTGTCGGCTGGGTGATCATTGCAGTGCTGGTGTTCTGGTTGCTCGGTGTGGTCGTCGGCACGATCCGATTCCTCGTTCGTTTCATCGTCTGGATCGTGCTGCTCGGTCTGCTGCTGGCCGCCTACGTCAAACTGCGCGAACCCGACTAAGAGGCCCAGCGGATAGGTCAACGTTGATCGTGCCCTAGTTTTCATTTCACCTGCTCCGCAGGCGAAATAGGGCGACGTAACGATTGGTCGCCTCGCCTATCGGCTCGGCTTCTCACTCGTTGTGCGATGGCGCGCCAGCCGACGAAGCACACGCCCAGAAAGACTGTGGCGACAATCACGAACGATGTTGCGGTCCCGCGGTCGAACACGACCCGACGTGCCACCATCCCAGCCAGCACGGTGATCGGCCAGATCGTGATGCCTGTCAGCAGAGCCATCGGGTGACGCCACGCGCGCGCAATCAACCATGCAGCGCCAAGCGCGACCAGAAACGGCAACGCTGTCTCGAGCACGCTGCGCAGCGCCGACCCCGCGTCATGGTTTCGACGCCCGATGGCGACAAACACGATGACAGCGAACACGTCGCAGAACACCGCAACCGCCAGCCCACGATCCTGTGGTCGGCTCAGGGGTCGGCTCAGGGGTCGGCTCAGGGGTCGGCTCAGGGGTCGGCTCAGGGGTCGGCTCAGGGGTCGGCTCAGGGGTCGGCTCAGGGGTCGGCTCA
>JANPLQ010000104.1:0-74252 GCA_031422395.1 Ilumatobacteraceae bacterium
CTGATCCACGAAGGCGGATGGACACTCACCCTCGCCGGCGACCGCACCTTGACGATCCGAACACCCGACGGACAACTACACGCCACGGTTCCAATCCAAATCAGACCAGGCCAACGAGTCCAACAACACCGCCAACGCAAACGAGCCAAACAGGGCGACCAGACGATCGAGACCCTCCAACTGTGAGGGTCACATCGCCGCGTCCAGGTACATGTCCGGGCGCGAGCCGAGCGTGCGACGGGGCGGCTGGCTCAGTCTCACGTGTTCACGTGTCCAATACCGTGTCGCCAAACCCTCCCTTGGACATCCGGATCCCTGTGCCGATCTCCACCGCTTGTACGATTGTGTGCAGTGACACCTGCTCAAGACGCACCGGTGGCGGCTCGTAGTGGGCCAAGCAAGGCTGTCGTTCTGCGCGTTGTCGCCGTTGTCGTCGCGGTGGTTGTCGTTGTCGCGTGGTGGTGGCCGTCGATCTTCCCGCCTACCGACACTGAAATCGATGTCCGCTTCGTATCCGACGGATTCCTGGTGGGCTACGAGCGCCCGGTCGGTGATCGGGTCCATGAAAGTGGGCGCTCGACGTCGTGGCTCGAGGGTGTCGACGTATGCGATCCGTCGACTGATCTGCTCGGTCAGTCGGGCGCTCAGGTTTTGGTGATCACCGGCGCTGGCATCAACGCCTGTGTCGACGTGCTGACCGATGCGACCAATCATGCCGCCCGGCTGATCGTGATCAGCCAACCAGGAGTGACTGACCTGAGCAGCTTGCCCGACGGCGTTCACATCGTTGATCCGGAACAATTGATCGGCGTCGCCGGGAGTGGCGTCAGCATGCCGTGCCAATGGTGGGAGGAGGCGAGTTGTGTCGACGGAGTCGTCACCGTCCGCAACCCCGACGGTTCACTCACCGTCGAGGGCAGTGATCGCATCGCTCGGATGGTTGTGGCCGCGCTCCCGTGAACGACCGACTACAGCGGCTCTGGCAGGTCGCTGCCGCCCATCCCGCGACCTACGCACTTCCGGCCGTTGTCGTCGTGGCGGCCACGCTGCTCGGCGTGATTGGCACACCATGGCACCTCACCGGTGACTTCAGCCACACCGAATTCTTGGTGCGGTCGATTCCGCGTCATCCTCCGCTGATTGGCGTGGCGGCACGAGTCGAGGACAACGGATCAACCCTCGGACCTGGCATGGCATACGCACTCTGGCCGGGATACACGCTCCTGGGTCGCAATGCGTTTGCGCTCACAGCCTCGCTGGCGATCCTGCACCTGCTCGCCCTCACGGCGTCGATCGTCGTCGTTGGTCGAGTTGGTGGTCGACTCCTGGCGGCTTGCCTGGCGGTCTCCTTGACCGTGATGACAGTGTCATTCGCCCCACGGTTCTTCCTCGAGCCATGGAATGTCTGGGTTCCGGTGTTTGCGTTTGGACTGTTCGTTGTCCTCATCTGGGCCGCCTCGTGCGGTCGTCTCTGGGCGTTGCCGACGGCCGTGGCGGTCGGCAGCTATTGCATGCAGGCCCATGTCAGCTATTCGTTGATCGTGGTTGGACTGCTCGCCTCGGTGACAGCGTGGATCGGTTGGATCTGCTGGCGAACTGACCGACAGGGTGCCGGTCGGCTGACCCGGTGGTTGGGAGTGTCCGGACTCGTTGGCGTAGGGATGTGGGCATTGCCGGTCATCGAACAGTTCCAGTCAGGGACCGGAAACCTTCGCAAGGTGGTCAACGAATTTCGTTCACCGGACGACCCGTTTATTGGCCCTCGGTCTGCATTGAAGGCGATTGCGGGTCGCTTGAATCTGTTCGGACCTTGGCTCCACGATCCGCTCAAGTCCCCGCAAGCCGACCCGAACCTGATCGGCTTTGGGCTGTTCGTCGCGCTCGTGTTGGCGGGAGCATGGTGCGCTGGTCGTCGTCGGTGGCGGCCGGAAATGTTGCTGTTCGGCGTGTTGACGGTCGCCACACTGCTGGGCTTCGTGTCAACGGCACGGATCTTCGGTCCGTTTTTCGAGTACGTGATCCGATGGATGGTGCCATTGGCGGCATTGTGGATCGGCGTCTCATCCTGGTCGATCCTGAAGACATTGGTCGAACGGCGCGAGGTCGCCGACGAACAACGCACAGGGGGCCGAGTGGTTGGGATCGGGCTGGCGGCGGTGATCTCGCTGCTGGCGGCGATTGGTGCCATACGCAGCGTCGGAGCGGACGTGCCCTATCGGGCTGATAGCGATATTGCCGGTCAGCTCGGGCAACAACTCGTCGACGCCCTTCCGGCGGGTACGCGTTACCAAATCGATGAGCGCGACCCGGTGGCGCTCGGGAGTGTCGCCTATGGACTGCACCTGTTTCTCGAGCGGAATGGACGCTCCGACGGCGTAGGGCCGTGGGGTGTTGCCGGGGTCAAGGAGTATCGAGTGGTCGACGACGATCAGGCTGACGGGGTCCTGTGGTTTGTCGCCACACAGCGGGTGATCGATGGCTTCACAACGATCCCTGGTGCCACAGTCGTCGCTCGCACAGACGCTGCCAGCTCGACCGACACGATCCGTTCGATCGACCTCGAACAGTCGATTGTGGAGACACTGTGCGAGGCGGGCCGCTCAGATCTGCTCCCCCTTTTCGGGAAACGTTGGGGGCTCTCGGAGATGTTGTTCACGTCTGATCTTCCGGCCTCGATTCCACCCGTCCTCGTCGAGCTCACATCGCTTCGACAGGCAACTGCGGTCGTGTTGCTTCCGGTCGGCGTCGACGGAGACAACATCCAGGTCGCATCACCGACGTGCTGATCGTTTGAAGATGTCGACTGCCGCCCAACGCGTGACCAGCAGCATCGATTCGATGATGATTCGTCCTGACATCTTCGATTTGCCTTTGATCCGATCTCGGAACACGATCGGCGTTTCGGCGACTGAGTAGCCGTGTCTGGTCATTCGGCGGACGAGCTCGGTCAGAAACGCATACCCCTCGGCGGTCGTGCTGGCTGGATCAATGGTCGCCAGTACGTCCGATCGGTACGCCCGGAATCCGGAGGTGCAGTCACGCGGTGCCAGTCGAAGCACTCCCCGTGTGTACGCGTTACCCCACTTCGAAAGCAGCTGACGGTGGATCGGCCAATCGGTCGTGCCGCCACCTGGGACATAGCGCGAGCCCACGACCGCGTCGGCACCGCCCTCGATCAAGCGAAGCATCTCAGGAATCACTGTCGGATCGTGCGACATGTCGGCGTCCATCGACACAATCACGTCGTAACCGTCATCCAGGGCGCGCCGGAAACCGGCCCGATACGCGCTTCCGAGACCATCCTTGCCCGGGCGGACAATCACTTCGACGTTGCCGAGTTCGGCACCGACCGAGCGAGCCAGCTCAGCGGTGCCGTCAGGGCTGTTGTCGTCGATCACAAGGACATTGACGGGGCCTGCCAGGTTGACGGTTGCTGCCCGAGCCGCACGGAGAAATGGAACGATGTTCTCGCGCTCGTTGTAGGTGGGGAGAACGATGACGGTTCGCACAGCCCGACGACGTTATCGGGATCGATCGTGTGACCGAACGACCTCGGTATGCAGACATCGTGTGAGCCCGAGCGCAGAGGCCTTCCAGGTCAATGTCCGGGCTCGGAGTAGGGCTGCGGTCGCCAGTTCCTGTCGCCGGCGATCGTCGATCAAGACGTCGGCGATCGTCGTGCCAAGCAACTTCGGCGCAACGAGAACACCGGTCACATCTGCGACGACGCTGCTGCGATGGCCCCGAATGTCTGTGGCAACGGAGGGTGTCCCACACGCCGCACCTTCCGTCAGGCTGAGACCCCAACCTTCGGCTAACGAGCCGCTCACCACCAACCAGGCCTGTTGGTACTCGTCGACGAGATCCGATCGCTCGACTCGGCCTGCAAATCGGATCCAGTCGCTCGCTCCGGCTGACGCAACGCGTTGTTCCAGTTCCGTTCGGAGTGGACCATCGCCGACCAGCGTGAGGGTCAGGTTGGGGATTCGAGATCGTGCTTCAACCGCACTGTCGATCACGAGTTCGAATCGTTTGACAGGGGCCAGTCTTCCAACCGCCACCAGCGACGGGTGCTCGGTCTTCGGCCCTCCGGGCGAGAAGAAGGAGTCGACGCCGTTCGGCACGGCAGTCACACGGTCTGGCCGGAACCCGAGTTGGAGCAACTCGTCGCGGGTGGCATCGGACGGTGTGACGGTCACCCCACGTCGATAAAACGGCGGTGCCAATCGAGTTTCCAGTACCCGCCCGGCAACAGCCAGCGGACCGGGAAAGATCTGATTCCACATCGGCCCGTGGACATGATGCAACATCGTGATCCGCGGCTTCCGGCACCAGATCGGCGAGAACCACGGCACCCCGTTCCAGATTTCGACGAGGGCGTCGTAGCGTCCCATCCGGTGGGTCAACTCAGAACAGACTGTTCGCGGAAATACTGAGTATCGGCTCCCCCGCCGGACGACCGCGTACCCGTTGCGTCGATCAACCGCAGGCAGCCCTTCGGCGGCAGACGTTCGATGCAGGACGTCAAGTCCAAGGTCGGCCCAGCGACGCATGAACTCGTCGGCGTGTACTTCGGATCCTCCGGCATCGGGGTCGTCGAGATCGCGCCATGCCAGCACGTGTATACGTCGGATACCGCGGCGTCTCAGATCGTCGACATACCATGCCAGGTCGGCATCGCTCGGGGGTGCGGGGTGGATCACCTGAGCGGGAGCCGTCTAAATATCCCGCGAGGTAGATGGCGCAGGACCATGAACACGTATCGAAGGATCCCTGGCGTCCAGACTGTCTGACGCCCAGCGCGCATCCCTGCAACAGTCCGCTCGGCCACCTGCCGCGGCGTCGATGAGAATGGAACAGACGTCATGCCACGCGTCATCTTGGAGTGCACGAAACCCGGCCGGATGACGGTCACCTTGACGCCAGTTCCGGCAAGTGAGTCACCGAGGCCTTGGGCGAAGACGTCGAGGCCGGCCTTCGAGGAGCCGTAGACGAAGTTCGATGCGCGTCCACGTTCACCTGCAACGCTCGAGAGCACGACCAGGTGGCCGTGGCCCTGGCGACGCATCTGGCCTGCAACAGCGAGCGAGGCTGTCACGGCACCGACGTAATTGACATTGAGGACCTCGGCGGCCGCCGCCGGGTGATCGTTGAAGTCGGCCTGCGAACCCAACTGACCAAACGCCAACACAACGACGTCGAGGTCCCCGAAACGCCCAGCCAACTGTCGAATAAAGTGCTCGTGGTCGGCCGTGTCGGCAGCGTCGAAGTGCTCGACCGCCACAGCGAGGGTGGCGGTCTCGAACCGTTCGGGTTGAGCCTCGTCAGGGCGACGACACGCCAACACGAGTTGCCGGGTTGACGGTGACACGAGTTCGTCAACGATCGCCCGACCGATCTCACTGGTACCGCCGAGCAGCACGATCGTCTGGGGTTCTTGGAGGGCATTCTGCATGCGTTATGGCTCGGTTCGGACTAGTGGTGGTCAGGTGTGGTGGTCAGGTGTGGTGGTTAGTGAGCGTCAGTCCGAGACGGCGGCTGAGATCGCTCGCCCACACTCCGGTCGGATCAACGCGGTGGCGCACGGTCAGCCATTCGTCGAGGCGAGGGTACCCGCGTCGGATCGCCTCGGCTGTCGTCTGGTGATCCTTGGCGAGATAGTGGCGACCACCTGCATCGAGTACGAGCGAGTCGAGTCCGCGCAACAACTCCGACAGACCACCAGATCGAGCTGGAACGTCGATTGCCAAAGTCCAACCACCCTGCGGAAAACTCAGCGGCGCAGGGTTCGCCTCACCAAAGCGTTTCAACACAGTCAAGAAGATCGGGAGCGAAGCCGCAGAGATCCGTTCGATGACGGTTCTGAGCGTCGCCTCAGCGCCGAACGGGACCACGAACTGATATTGAAGGAAGCCCTGCCGCCCATACACCCGGTTCCACTCCCCGACCAGGTCGAGCGGATGGAAGTAGGCGGAAATCGTCTGCAGTTCACCTTCCCGAAATCGAGGCGCCTTGCGGTACCAAACTTCGTTGAATGCCTTCACGGACAACCGATTGATCACACCATGAGCCGGGATCACCGGCGCAACAGAGGCAATCTGCTTTCCATCGAAACCCAATGGGTTTGCATGCTGGCGCGGGCCGAGTTCAGCTCTCGCCGAATGATCGCCGTTGGTCAAGACGCCCCGGCCAAGGTGCCGACCTTTCGCTAACAAGTCAAGCCAGGCAACCGAATAGCGGAAGTTGGCGTCGCTCTCAGACATACGCGCCATCAACTCATCGAGATTGTCGATCCGGCTCGTCTCGACCGTGATCCGACTGGTCGAAATCGGGATCAGCCGAAACGTTGCATCGACGATCACCCCGGTCAACCCCATGCCACCGACCGTCGCCCAGAACAGTTCCGGATCGATCGTCGGACCGATGCTGACGATTGTCGTGTCGGCCAGCATGAGACGCAGGCTGGTCACGTGGTTACCGAATGAACCCTCCCGATGATGGTTCTTGCCGTGGATATCGCTGGCGATTGCTCCGCCGATCGTGACAAAGCGTGTCCCTGGCGTCACGGGCACGAAATAGCCGCGTGGCACGATGATTGCCAGCAGATCGTCGATACTGACCCCGGCACCTACCGTGACGGCGCAGGCGTTGTCGTCGACGACTACATCGTCATGAACGGGAACCAGACGTAGCACATGGCCACCCGAATTCTGGGCAGGGTCACCGTATGAACGACCAAGCCCGCGGGCGATCCCGCCACGCGCCGGAAGGTTCTTCACGGCGACGGCGAGATCAGCAGCGTTGACCTCGACCAGCTCGGCAGCGCCTGGCGCAGCACCGCCCCAGCCGTGAAGCAAGACCCGCCGCCCGGGTTTGAAGTCTGACGTCGCCGGCACAACGTTCAGGCTACAAGCGGTCAATACGGCCATTCAGGCACTGGTCGCCCGACTCGCTTCAACAGTCGGCCGAACCCCATTGTCAGGAGCACCTTGAGCCCAAGATTCTTGACGAACCACGGGAGCTGTGCTGCTTGCCGGAGTGCGTTCGATACTCGCCCACCGTCGAGGTCGGCGCAAAAGACCGTCAACGATCCGGCTCGCCCGACGTAACGAAACCGCCGACCGAGAAGCAGCTCTCTCACGATTGCGAGCGTCACACCGAGCGAAGAGAACGAGTCGTGGATCAGCATCGTTCCACCGTCAGACACGCGTGCCCCCCAATCTCGGATGTCAGCTCGTGCAGGTTGGTATCGATGAGCGCCGTCGACGTACAACACATCGACTGAACCCGAAACTTCGTACAGGGCAGGCTCGGAAAACATTCGTAGGTGGGTAACGCGGTCGGCCACACCCGCCATCACGAGATTGCCGAGAAAGAGCTCATGATCGGTTTGCGCCGCATCCTGATATCCGTCGATCTCTTGCGGGCCGCGGTCATTGCCGGCATGAGGATCGATGGCGATCACGGTTGTTCCTGGTGTGGCACCCGACGCCAGCACGATCGTCGAACGCCCGCGAAAGCTGCCAATTTCCACGATCCGGCCACCAAGCGGGCACGCCGCCGCGGCTGTGAACAGAGCACTCGCTTGATCGTGCGTCATCCAACCGTCGACGTCCGCAACGCTCCTCCAGGCCTGATCCAAGCTCGTCACGTATACACGGCCAATCCAAAGATCACGACCCAGAGCAGACCGATCACCTGGAGGACCCGATCACCGGCAAACACCTCCTCGGGTGCCGCGCCACGACCCTGATCGATCACCAACCCGTATCGCAGGAATGCAGTCAGCATCGGGACGATCGAAAGCTCGTAATAGGGCAGGTCGGTGTTGGCGATGTCTTTGCGCTCGAACGCCCAGACGCAGTAGCTCACGATTGCGCCACCGCAGGCGACCGTCAGGACCATGTGCAGGAAGCCTTCGCTGTACTCACCGAGCGTCGCCCGCACAGATTCCGCATCGTCACCCAGTTGGCGTCGCTCGGCGAATCGCTTCCCGGTCACGATGAACAACGAACCGAACGTGGTGCACAGCACGAACCAACTTGACATCGGCACGTCAACGGCTACGGCACCCGCTGCAGCGCGGAGCACGAATCCGGACGAAATCGCCACGAGATCGAGCACAGCTATGTGCTTCCAAATCGCGCTATAGGTCAGGGTCACCGCCATATAGGCGGCCACTGCAGCCACCGCCTGCCAGCGACCCGTCAATGCCGCCAGGCCGAGCGCCAAAACGGGAAGGATGGTGCCGACGAGCTTGGCTGTGCCCACGCTCAGTTGACCGGCTGCGACCGGTCGCCGGCACTTCGTTGGGTGCGCCCTGTCAACTTCTACATCAAGGGCGTCGTTCCAGAAGTAGGTGCCGCTGGCCGCCAGGCACATGGCGACGAAGGCCAGTAACGTCAGACCGAACTGTTTCGGCTGATCGAGGACGCCAGCGGCACCGGGTGCAGCGAATACCAGCACATTCTTGAGCCATTGTTTCGGGCGCGCTGTTCGGATCAACGGGTTCATAAGGACGGCGCAACGCTACCGAGCGGCTCGGTGACCCAGATGGGATGATCGGCAATCGCAAGCAGTTCCCGATCACCCGCCGAGTCGCCGTATGCCCAAACGGTCGCTTCGCTGATCATGATCTCGTTGTCGTGGCACCATTGCTGCAGTCGTCGAACCTTTTCTGGTCCGCGACAGTTTGCTCCGTCCAATCTCCCTGTCAGCGTTCCGTCGATCGATTCGAGCCTGGTCGCCAGCACGTCGTGTGCACCGAGATGCCGACCGACCACGCGCACGTACTGCTCGTATGACGCCGAGACAATCAACACGGTGTGTCCGGCGTCTCGATGCCATCGCAGCCGACCCGCCATGTCGGCCCGCAACCCGGTGGCAATCACGTCGTCGCCGAACTCCGCAGCGTGTTCGCCGAGCTGATCGAGAGTGCGGCCGGTGAAGGCGACTTGTGTGGCAACCCTGCGGAGCGAGTCGCGATCTCGCCGAAGCAGCGCCGGAATCACCTGGTGGATGCGACGAACCAAACCAAACACGAGCTGCCGAGTTCCGGTGAAGCGCCGAATAAACGGAATCACGCTGTCGTGGTATGTCAGCGTCCCGTCGAAATCGAATGCGACGATCACGATCGGGTCACTCATCGCGGGTGCCAGGAATTCGATCAAGCATGTCCCAGAAATCTGGCCAGCTCTTGCTGACAACCCCGGGATTCTCTATATCGATTCCGTCGATGACCGAGCCCAGCACCCCGAACGCCATCGCCAGCCTGTGGTCATGATGCGTTCCGAGTCGGGCCTCCCGGAGCCTGTGACGCGAGGGTCGAATCGTCAAACCGTCGTCGGTCTCGTCGATGTCGACGCCCGCCTGCCTGAGCTCGGCCGCAAGGTCACCGAGACGGTCACTCTCCTTGGCCCGAATGAACGCGACACCACGGATCACGGTAGGGCTGGCGGCAAACGCAGCGACGACAGCGGCAGTTGGCACGAGATCCGAGATGTCGGCCATGTCGATCTCGATGCCTTCGAGATCTTGGTCGAGATCACGCCCCACCCACACACCGTCGTGAGAACGAACAACGGAGCATCCCATTTCCGCCAACAGGTCGGCGAAGCGGCTGTCCCCCTGCAGGGCGTCGAGGCCGAGCCCTGGAATATGGACCGTTCCACCGAGCACGGCCGCCAACGCCAGTGGGTAACTCGCCGACGAGGCGTCGGGTTCGATCGACAGACTGGCCGCAACGTAGCGGCCCGCTGCAACGGTGATCTGATCGTCGGCGATCGTGATCGCTGAATGTCCGAACCAGCCCATCACAGCCGCCGTCATCTCGATATACGGTCGCGAGATCAACCGGGTGGACAGATTGATGGTGAGTCCGTCACGCAGGTACGGGCCGATCAGCATCAGCGCCGAGATGAACTGACTCGACACATCACCGCGGATCGTGACCGTCTGCCCGGTCGGCGGCCCCGTGATCGTCACGGGCAGATTGCCCGCCAGTTCACCGGGCGTGACGTCGACCCCCAACTGTTCCAAGGCGTCATAGAGCGGTCCAAACGGTCGACGACGTAACGGTGGATGACCGTCGATCGTGATCGGATTGGAGCCGAGCGCCGCCATCGCCGTGACGAATCGGGACGTGGTCCCTGCCAGCGCAGCGTGGACGACCTCGTCAGCTGAAGGGTCGATCCGGCCTCCGGAACCAACGATCTCGACCCGGCCGATGTCGATCGCCGAATCGATACCGAGCACGCCAAGGCAGTCCAGCATGGCGACCGTGTCGTCGCCGTCAGGAACGTTGGTCAACACGCTGATGCCGTCGGCCAAGGCGGCGCACACGAGCGCCCGATTCGCAATCGACTTGGAACCGGGAACCGAAACTACCGCGTCGAGTGGACCCCGAATCGTGTGGACGCGACGCAGAGTCGTCATGGATCAGACGAGTGGAGTGACGGCCGGCTTGAAACCGCGTGCCAGCAGGCCACCACGGAATCGTTCGCTTGATAGGGCGTCGACCAATACGACGGCGACACCACGGTTGCTTTCGGCCATGTGAACGACCTCGAAGCTGGCGATATTGACACCAAGTTCGGCCGCCAGCGTGAACACCTCGGCGGCCGCTCCGGGGCGGTCAGGGATCGGGATCCGAACCTCCGCAAGGGCCTCGGGGTGGGTGACTCGACCAGGCAGGTTGGTTCTGGCCTCACGGGCTTTGGAAAGTGTCCGTTGCAGGCCCTCGCGGTCCTCGCTCTCGACCACGGTGCGGATCTCGGCAAGACGTTCGATCAGGCCATCGAGCGCGATCACGATCGCCGGACGGTTCTCGGCACAGATGTCGAGCCAGATACCGGGATGACCGCTGGCGATACGTGTCATGTCACGGAAACCCCCTGCGGCCAGCCGCAGCAGCGCGGCGTGCTCATCAGCACGGTCAGAGGCAAGCGTCATCAGTGTCGCAGCCGTCAGGTGCGGAACGTGGCTGATCACGGCGACGACCTGATCATGGCGTTCAGGTGACAGGGCCACGACCTCGGCCCCGAGTGACTGCACGACTCCGGAAACGGTGGTCAGTGTTCGGTCGTCGCTCTCGGGTAACGGGGTCAAGACCCACACTGCGCCGTTGAACATTTCGGCATCAGCGCCGTCGAGACCGTCGAGTTCACTGCCCGCCATCGGATGCCCGCCGATGAATCGAGAATCGATGCAACTCGCACACACTGTTGCTTTCACGGAACCGACGTCGGTGACGACGCCTCGCGTCTCAGAGAGTGCCCGTTTGACCTGGTCAGCGACGGCCATCACGGGAACGGCGACAAACGTGATCTCGGCATCGAGGTCGAGTCCGGCTGCGTCGATCGCTCCGACGTCGATCGCCTTGGCGATCGTGGCAGAGTGCGTATCGTCGCCATGAACTCGCCAGCCGCGCTGGCGGAGGCCAAGTGCGATCGAACCGCCGACCAGACCGAGGCCGATCACGTTGGCGGTGCGCCGGGATGCGCTGTCGACGGAAGTCACGATCGCTGATCGTACCGGCGGGCCTGTTCGGCGACCGCCTCTGATAAGGCTTTGCGCTCACCCGTCGACAGTTCGCGCCAGTCGCCGGGTCGCAGTGTTCGGTCGCTGAGTGGCCCGATTCGGGTTCGTACCAAGCGAAGCACGGGATGCCCGATCGCATCGCACATTCTGCGGATCTGGCGATTGCGGCCCTCGTGGATCGTGATTCTGAGCACGCCGGGTGAGGGTTGCGAGGCCTCGGCGGGTGATGTCATCCCGTCGTCAAGTTCGACGCCTTCGCGGAGCTGTCGCAATCCACCAGGCGCCACTTGCCCACGAACGTGCGCAAGGTACTCCTTTTCGATGCCGTGACTCGGATGCGTGATCCTGTGTGCCAACTCACCGTCGTTGGTGAGCAGCAGCAAGCCCTCAGTCTCGACATCGAGACGGCCAACCGGGAACACGCGTGGATCGTTCGGTACCAGATCGATCACAGTCGTTCGTCCGTGCGTGTCCTTCGCCGTCGTCACGATTCCGGTCGGCTTGTTGAGCAAGTAGTAGACGAGCCCCGGTTTGACACCGACCGGGCCGCCATCGACCTCGATCAGATCGACGTCGGGTTGGACACGACGCCCCAGTACTGCAACTTCGCCGTTGACGGTGACCCGACCAGCGGCAATCAGGTCCTCGCAGACCCGTCGACTCCCCCAGCCGGTCGAGGCGAGGACCTTTTGGAGCCGATCACCGGTTGGCAGCGCGGAATGTTGCTCAGCCAACTGCTCCCATAGCGGGGCTTCGAACTCTGGATCGTCAGGCGGGTTGGGCGCCATCGTCACCCACCGGTTCGGCCGGCCGCGCTCGCAGGCCGTGCTCCAACGCCTCGATCACGTCAGCGCCTGGAATGAACTCGGCGATCGAGGGCAAGTCGTCGAGCGAGTCGAGGCCGAGCTTCTCGAGAAACACCTGTGTCGTTCCGAACAGGACTGCCTGACCCGGGCCGGTGTCGCGTCCGACTTCGTCGATGTACCCGCGTGCTGCCAACGTGCGGATCACACCATCAGGGTCGACACCGCGGATCGACGCAACCTGAGCCCGTGAGATCGGTTGCTTGTAGGCAACGATCGCGAGTGTCTCGAGTGCCGCTCCGGAAAGCCGCGAACGCTGGTCGTGAAGCACGAATCGCTCGACGTACGGTGCCAGTTCGGCGCACGTCTGATAGCGGTAACCACCAGCGACCCGAGTGAGTTCGAACCCGCGTTCCTGATCTGCGTACTCGGCGCGAAGTTCGAGGCACCAGTCTTCGATCGCAGACACCGGCTGTTCGAGGAGTTGCGCCAACAACTCGGGTGGAACTGGATCCTGGGCGATCAGCAGGACTGCTTCGATCGCCCGTTTGAATCCAGCTATCTGGTCCTTGACGGGCGTGAAATCGTCTGACACATTCGGCACGTCCGACATCGCTGGAACCGCCATCAGCCTTCGTAGGCGTCGATCAGGATCTCGTCGATCGACGTGTCGTCATCACCGGTCCATGTCACCTCGATGTCGCCGAAGCGCTCAACCTGATCGAGTTCGACGTAGCCCTGCTTGTACAGCTCGAGCACGGCGAGGAACCGCACGATCACTTCGAGCCGCTCACCCATGTCGGCGGTCAGCCTTCGGAACGACGTGCGGCCGATGCTTGGCAGCTCTTGAACCAACCGAGCGACTGCTTCGGCAACGGTGAACCGGACCGGATTGACGTGATACAGGTCGACGATCGGTTCCAACTTCGGGGTCAACGCCCGAATCGCGGCGCTCTGGAGGCGACGCACACTCGTGCCTTCGAGCAGGTCGGGCATCAAGCCGGCGAACCGCTCGTCAGGTCCCACCGTTCGGGCAAACGACAGATCGGCTACGTCGCTCAGGTTGTTGAAGATCCGGGCGACGTCTTTGAACGTCTTGCACTCGATCAGGCGGGCGAGCAACAGGTCGCGTTCTTCCCACAGCGCGAACTCTTCGTCGAGATCCATGTCGGACGAACCGGGTAGCAACCGCCGCGTCTTGAGTTCGACCAGCGTTGCGGCGATCAACAGGAACTCGGTGGCGATGTTGAGGTCGACCGATTGGAGATGCTCCAACTCGCGCAGGTAGGCGTCGACGATGATCGACAGATCGATCTCGTACAGATCGACCTGCTCCTTCAGGATCAGCTGCAGCAGTAGGTCGAACGGACCCTCATAGATGGGCGTAGTCACGTCAATCGCCATTGCCCGCAAGGCTACCCCACCAAACCACATCGATGTAACCCTCTTCGATTCCCATCCGAAACCGACCGGCTAGACCGACGGTTCAACCTCCACGTATATTGCATTCCGCATACCATTGTGGTATGCTATTCGTGATGATCCAACTCGTTACGAGGGTCGACGACAGCGTTGCGGAGGCGATTGACGCGTTGGTCAGTTCCGGGCAGTTCGAATCGCGCTCAGACGTCGTCCGAACGAGTCTTACCGAGTTGCTTGACAGCCACCGACGAACGTTGATTGCCGAACGGATCCTCGACGGATACGACCGGATCCCTGAAACCAATGACGAACTCGCACAGGCTGCGGCGCTCGCACGAGCGATGGTTTTCGAGGAGCCGTGGTGACGCCGCAACAGGGTGACATCTGGTGGACTGAGGTCGAGGACAAGCGACGGCCCGTATTGATCGTCAGCCGATCGGAAGCGGCCGGCCGTCTCAACCGCTTGATCGTCGCACCGATCACACGGACAGTTCGTGGAATTCCGACCGAGATCGCGATCAACGAATCGTCAGGGTTGAACGTCACGTGTGCCGCCACCTTCGACAATCTGACGCCCCAGCCGATCGGGATGCTCACCGAACGGATCGGACGAATACCCCACGCTCGTGACCAGATCTGTGCCGCTCTCGGTGCCCTAGCCGACTGCTGAGCAATCCCCAAAGGTTGGCGGGTGGCGGCCAGGTAGTCTCGCTGGCCGTGACACGTGTGCTTTCTTGTATCCAGCCGACTGGCGATGTTCATCTGGGGAACTACTTGGGTGCGTTGCGGAATTGGGTCAGCGGCCAGCACGACAAAGACGTGTTCCATGGGATCGTCGACCTCCACGCCCTGACCGTGACCGACCAACCTGGCGTGATTGGTGACACCACGCTTCGGCTTGCGGCGATGTTGTTCGCGATCGGGCTCGACCCGGACGTGGCGACGGTGTTCGTTCAGAGCCATGTGCCCGAACATTCCCAGCTCGGCTGGGTGATGGAATGCACGGTCTCGTTCGGCGAGTTGTCCCGGATGACGCAGTTCAAGGACAAGACATCGAAGCGCGAAGGACAGTTCATCTCGGCAGGACTGTTCACCTATCCGGCGCTCCAGGCGGCCGACATCGTGCTCTACGACGCCAACGAGGTTCCGGTCGGCGACGATCAGCGTCAGCACGTCGAGATCACCCGCGACATCGCGATCCGCTTCAACCATCGATTTGGTGACACATTCGTGATTCCTGAAGCCGTCACACCGGCAACGGGTGCGCGAGTCATGGATCTTCAGGAGCCGACCTCGAAGATGTCGAAGTCGTCGGGCACCGAGAACGGGTGCGTGATGATGCTCGACGAGCCGTCAGCGATCATGCGCAAGTTCAAGCGGGCAGTCACCGACTCCGGCAGCGAAGTTCGCTACGACGTCGCCGCCAAACCCGGTGTCAGCAGCCTGCTGGACATTCTCGCGGCGGCTACCGGGAGGACCGCGATCGAGGTCGCCGAGTCGTATACGCAGTACGGTCCGCTGAAATCCGACACCGGTGAGGCCGTTGCTGCGCTGTTAGCACCGATTCAGGCCCGCTACCACGAACTGATGGATGATCAGGCAGAGCTCTCGCGGTTGTTGCGAGTCGGTGCCGAACGAGCCCGCAAGGTTGCCGCAGCGACCCTCGAACGGGCCTACGACGCAATCGGATTTCTCCCCGCTTGAGCCGACTCCAGGCGACCGATCGGCGAATTCTTCGGTTGGCGGTGCCGGCGCTCGGGTCGTTGGCGGTCGAGCCGATTTATGTGCTCGTCGACACGGCGATTGTCGGTCGACTCGGCACCGACCAACTTGCCGGCCTTGCGGTCGCTGCGACAGTGCTGTCGTTCATTGTCGCGGGTTCCAACTTTCTGACCTACGGGACAACCGAACGAATCGCCAGACGACTCGGGTCCGGTGATCGCATTGACGCTGCCAATGTCGGTGTCCAGGCGATGTGGCTGTCGTTGCTGGTTGGTGTGCCGATCGCCCCACTGTTGATCGTTGGAGCTCGCCGGCTGACCTCGCTACTCGGGGCATCTGGCGCCGTGCTCGATCACGCCGACACCTACTTGAGCGTGAGTGCCGTGGGCATCCCGTTCATCTTGATCACGCTCGCCGCCCAGGGAGTCCTGCGTGGTGCGTCTGACTACACGACGGCGCTCTGGATCCTGCTCGCCGCCAACGTGGCCAACGTGATCTTGGAGGTCGTGTTCGTCTACGGCTTGGATCTCGGAGTTGCCGGCTCTGCGTGGGCAACTGTGATCTGCCAAATCTGCGCCGCAACTGGGTTTGTCTGGGTTATTCGAAATCGCCTGCGTGATGCCTCGCTGCTCCGACCAAGCCGTTCCGGAATCGCACCGCTGATGTCGGCAGGGCGGCACCTGCTGCTGCGCGTCGGGTCGATGATGGTCGTGTTCGGCGGCTCAACTGCCGTGGCGGCCCGGATCGATGATCCGACGCTCGCCGCCCATCAGATCGTGATCAGCCTGTTCATGTTCCTGGCACTCTCACTCGATGCCCTGGCGATGCCCGCCCAGACACTCGTTGCCCAGGAGTTCGGCCGCCAGAACACCGAGACCGCTGCGCAGGTCGCTCGGCGCGCAGTCAGGCTGTCGATTATTGCCGGGGCGATCCTGTGTGTGTTGTTGGTGATCCTGGCACCGGTCACCCCGGAACTCTTCACCAATGACGATCTGGTTTCCGACCGCGCCACCGGCGGACTGTGGTGGCTGGCCGTGATGCTGATCCCCGGAGCAATCGCCTTCGCGTACGACGGAATCCTGATCGGAGCCGGTGACTATCGATTCCTCGGTCGGGCTTCGTTCGGCTACCTGGTGGCGGTGATCCCGATTGCTATTGCAACACTGCTGACGCCTCAACTCGGTATCGCCGGGATCTGGGGTGGCCTGACGCTCTGGATGATCATCCGCGCTACGGTCAACCATCGTCGAGCTACTTCGGTACTCGCCTGATTCAGGCTCGGTCGCTGACGTGGAGAGCATCGTAGGCGGGGCCCTGCTCGTTGATCAGTTCGACGGTTGCCGGGTCGGAACCGGCGGCAGCTGCTATCTCGGAACCGATCCGTTCGTGGTCGTGATACAGGGTAAATCGACGGCCTCGCTTACCGACCACCGATGCTGCCACCCGTCCCCATGTACCGAGTCCACACTCGATTTTGCCGACGTCATGCAGGAGTGCTCCAGCGATCTCGGCTCGCGTGGCTTCCGGACGGGCGGCGACGAAACGGCGAGCAACCTTCGCCGAGTGCCGCCGGTCCTGATTGGTCATACGTCGCCACAGGCTGATCTCCCCTGCCAGCAGTTGGCTCTCGGCCCAAGTCTCCTCGCCAGGTTCTGGTGGATTCGACGATAACGACGTGAAAAAGCGCAACGCCAGATGGTGGGGATGTAACAGCACCTGGATCGGCTTGCTCATGCGCGTAGCGCCCGTGGGTGTGCCATTCGATAGACCTCCCACAGGCGTTCCTGGCTGACCTTGGTGTACACCTGTGTGGTCGAGATCGAAGCGTGACCGAGCATCTCCTGCACGATCCGCAAGTCTGCACCATGATCGAGGAGGTGTGTGGCGCAGGAATGGCGTAGTACGTGCGGCGACAGATGATCAGTGATTCCGGCCCGCTCGCCGTATTTGTTGATCACCAGCCAAGCACCCTGACGCGATAGACGCCCACCGCGCTGGTTGAGGAACACCGCTTCGGCGTCGCCGCGGCGCTTCCAGCGGTCGGGGACCATGTGTAGCCGCCCGGAGGGTGAGAACCAATCCTCCAAGGCCCGCCCTGCCGAGCCGCCATACGGGACGATTCGTTCTTTGGAACCCTTGCCGTACAGGCGAACCAGCGACTCGTCGAAGTCGATGTCGCCGATCGAGAGTCCGACCACCTCACTGATCCGGGCACCAGTCGCGTAGAGCAGTTCGAGGAGTGCCCGATCGCGGAGGTGCAACGGTTCGTTGCCGAGCACAGAATCGAGCAGGCTGACCACCTGTTGCTCGGTCAGCGGTTTGGGGATTCCCGACGGAACACGTACCCCGTCAAGACGCGCCGTTGGGTCATCGGGACGATGCTGTTCGACGGCCAGAAATCGATGCAGCATGCGGATCGCCGCGATTTGGCGGGCAATCGACGATCGCGCCGCTTGCGAGCCGCGCCGTTCGGCCACGTACTCGACGAGATCGTTCGCGGAGACCGTGAGCGGGGCGAGGCCCCGCACCGCCAACCAGTGCTGATACTGCTTGAGATCTCTTCGATAGGCCTGGATCGTGTTCCGCGACCTACCCCGCTCGCTCGACAACCAGACGAGGAACTCCTCAGCCTCGAGCGACAGTTCATCGTCCGACATCGGCTCGCAGCCGCCGATCGGTCATCAGGAGACCTGCAATGGTTTTCGAATCGGAAATTTTGCCGTCGTCGATCATCGCCAATGCCTCGGCGAGGCTCACGTGGAGTAACCCCATGTGCTGCTCCTCTGGGCCGTGCAGGTTGCGCTCCACAGGAGTGCAATCGGTGGCGAGAAACACCGAACAGATCGAATCGGTCATTCCAGGCGACGGGAAGGTATCGACGAGGTGCGACATCAGGCCAGCTGACAATCCGGCTTCTTCGATCAGTTCGCGGCGGCCAGTTTCCTCTGGCGGTTCCCCCGGCACGTCTCGCATCCCTGCCGGGATCTCGATCACGATCCGATCGTGTGGAGGTCGGTACTGAGACACCAACACCACCGTTGGGGCACCCGACGAACTGATCAGCAACGGCACAACAGCGACGGCTCCGGGCGAGCGGACGACGTCGCGAAGAAAAACAGTTCCGCCCGGTGCTTCGAACTCTGCCGTCACCAGATTCCAGATGTATCCGCGATGGATCAGCTGGTCACCGAGGTGGCGGAATCCAGTCATGCAGAGGTGTCGAGGCTGGCGGCGTCGGCATCAGTCAGCATCCGACGCAACTCCGGTGGAGTGTCGTCACGTCGGCTGAGCGCCGCACCGATCAAGTCACGGAAAAGCGGATGTGCCCGATCTGGTCGACTCTTGAACTCGGGGTGAGCTTGCGTTGCTACCCAGAATGGGTGGTCTGCGAGTTCGATGAACTCCACAAGACGCTTGTCGGGCGAGGTTCCGCTGCACACGAATCCGGAGGCCTCGAACCGCGACTTGAACGCAGGGTTGAACTCGTAACGATGACGGTGGCGTTCGCTGACGACCGGTTCGCCGTATGCCGCGGCGACCTTGGTGCCAGGTGCCAGTACGGCGTAGTACGCACCGAGTCGCATCGTGCCGCCCTTGTCGGTGACGTCACGTTGGTCATGCATCAGGTCGATCACCGGGTACTTCGTGGTCGGATCCATCTCGCTCGAGTTGGCACCGACCATCCCGAGCACGTTGCGTGCGTACTCCGCCGTCATCGCGTGCAGCCCAAGACACAATCCGAGGCACGGTACGCCCTCTTCGCGGGCGAACCGCGAGGCGGCCATCTTGCCCTCGAAACCACGCGAGCCGAACCCGCCAGGTATCACGATCCCGTCGAGGTGGCTGAGCCGGTCGGCAGCTAACAGGCCTTCGACATCCTCGGCCTGAATCCAGTCGATTTCAACCTTGGCACCGTGATGGAAGCCGGCGTGTTTCAGTGACTCGACGACCGAGAGATAGGCGTCAGGGAGTTGGATGTACTTACCGATCAGACCGATTCGAACTGGGCGGGTGGACTGCTCGATGCGCTGCACGAGCCCCTCCCAACCTGACAGATCGATCGGGTGGTCCTCCATCCGGAGCACCTCGAGGGCAACCGTGTCGAGGCCCTCGTCGTGCAGGATCAGCGGCAACTCGTAGATGTTGCGGACGTCGGCAGCGTTGATCACGGCGGCCTCTGCTACGTCGCACAGCCCGGAAATCTTACGTTTCAAGTCCTCGTTGATGGGTGCTTCACTGCGGCACACGATCAAATCCGGCTGAATCCCACGACTGCGCAGTTCGGTCACCGAGTGCTGAGTCGGCTTGGTCTTCTGTTCCGACGATGGCCCGATAAACGGCACAAGGGTGACGTGGATGTAACACACGTTGTCGCGTCCGGCGTCCTTACGGAACTGCCGAATTGCTTCAAGAAACGGGAGGATCTCGATGTCGCCGACAGTCCCGCCAACCTCGGTGATCACGACGTCGACATCCTCGGTTGCGACTCGCTTGATACGACGCTTGATTTCGTCGGTGATGTGAGGAATCACCTGGACCGTCTTGCCGAGGTAGTCACCGCGTCGTTCGGCTGCGAGCACCGCCTGATAGATCGAACCAGTGGTGGCGTTGGAGTTGCGGGTCAGGTTCTCGTCGATGAAGCGCTCATAGTGGCCGAGGTCAAGATCGGTTTCACCGCCGTCGTCGGTGACGAACACTTCCCCGTGCTCGTACGGATTCATCGTGCCAGGATCGACGTTGATGTACGGGTCGAGCTTCTGCAACGTGACCCGCAGACCACGCATCTTCAGCAGTCTGCCGAGCGAGCTGGCAGTCAGACCCTTGCCGAGTGAGCTGGCAACCCCTCCGGTCACGAAAATGTGCTTCGGCATTGGGATTGGGACCTCCGTCAAATCTGCTCGCACCGAGCTAGTGCACGACGGAAGATCACCATATCTTGCGCGGCGGTCACCGAGCGCGGATTCCCCACACTTCGCGCCGAAGATTTCACGAACCAGCGCGAGACTGGAGCAGGTCACGTGCGTGATCAAGCGCCGCAGGCGACTCGGAACCCGACATCATTCGGGCGACTTCGGCGACACGGGCATTCCCGACGACCGCATCGACGCTCGTGAACGTCGCCCCACCCGAGACCGACTTACTCACAACCAGCTGTCGGCTGGCGCTGGCCGCCACCTGTGGAAGGTGAGTCACGACGAGCACCTGATGATCGGCACCAAGGTCTGCGAGCGCCTGTCCGACTGCGGTTGCCGCGGTTCCGCCGATCCCTGCATCAACTTCGTCGAACACCAGTGTCGGAGCACCAGCACTTCCAGCACCAGCAGCACTTCCAGCAGCGGCGCCGGACGGTACGACTGCCGAGAGAACCAGACGTAGGGCGAGCATCGTGCGAGCCAGTTCACCGCCGGAGGCGACCCGATTGAGCGGGAGCAATGGTGATCCGGGATTGGCCGACAACATGAATCGCACTGCATCGCCAGCGATATCCGTGTCGCCATACACATCCGGGTAACCGGGTTGATCGTCTTTGTTGCGCCCGACCTCGACCGCGATTGCTGCGTTCGGCATCGCCAGATCTCGCAATCGACGTTCAACGGCTTTCGCCAACTCCGGTGCGACGGCACGACGTCGGAGTCCAATCTGATTCGCCGCCAAGCGTTCGGCCTCCAACGCCGACTTGCGGGTTTGATCGAGTTCACCGGCACGCAGGTCGTATCGTTCGAGATTCCGAAGCCGATCCTCAGCTTCGGAATGGAAGCCAATCACCTCCGAGAGCCCATCACCATACTTGCGTTGCAGATCGCGGAGGAGTTGGCGCCGCTGGCGAATCTCGTCGAGCCGATCTGGATCCTCCTCGATTTCCTCGGCTCGATCGCGAAGATCGGCACCGAGGTCATCGAGCTCGGCCAACAAATCGGTCAGCCGCTCCTGAACGCCGATATACGGCTCCCTGTGTCCCAGTGCCTGCAGGGCCAACCTCAGACGATCGCCGACCCCGTCATCATCTCGTAGTAGTCCGAGCGCAGCCAAGCCGGCCTCGTGGTGAGCAACAGCATCGGCCAGGATCGCCTCCTCGCGGTCAAGGTGGGCGTCCTCGTCAGGATCAGTCACCCCGGCAGCGTCGAGCTCACCGACCTGGAAGCGCAACAGGTCGATCTCGCGGGCGCGTGCACGCTCGTCGCCACCGAGCGTTGCCAGTTCGGCTTCTACTTCGGTCAGCCGGGCGCGTGCGGCGCGCAACGGTGACAGGTCGACGGCGCCGAACTGGTCGAGCGCCGCCCGCTGCGTCGCCGTAGAAAGCAGACCTTGGTGGGCGTGTTGGCCATGCAAATCGATGATCCCATCGGTGAGCTCGGCGAGATTGGCCACCGTCGTTGGGCGACCGTTGACGTAGGCCCGCGACCTCCCGTCCGCAGGAACAATGCGGGTCAACACGATCTCTTCGATGCCATCCGGCCGATTCAACACGAGCCGCCCATCGATCCGAGCTTCGGCTGCGCCGGCACGAACGACGGTTGCATCCGATCGCCCGCCAACCAGCAGCTCGATCGCCTCCACCAGCATCGTCTTGCCGGCGCCGGTCTCGCCGGTCAACGCTGTGACGCCGCCACCGAGTACCAGCGAGGCTCGCTCGATGACCCCCAGGTTCTCGATATGAAGTTCGGTCAGCATGTGACTGTTCTACCGGTCGGTGAGCCCGAACTTGGCTTTCAGCACCTGGTGGTAATGATGGAGACCGAACCGAATGAACCGAGCGGTCGATTCCGACGGCGTGCAGCGCACCGTTGAACCCGGCTCCAGGTCGCACACCGAGCGACCATCGATGGCAACCGCAGCCTCGCGTTCACCGAGGACCTCGATCTCGACCGTTTCGGATGGATCGAGTACGAGGCTTCGATCGAACAACATGTGCGGGGCAACCGGAGTCACCAACAGTGCCCGATGTTTCGGCGAGACGACCGGGCCGCGGGCAGAAAGCGAGTACGCCGTCGAACCCGTTGGAGTCGAAACGATCAGTCCGTCGGCCGCATACGACGTGAACGGCTCGCCGTCGATCCGAACCAGCAAGTTCACGGTGTGTCCAGACTCGCGCTTTTCGACGACCGCCTCGTTGAGTGCACGCCACGACCCTCGTTGCTTTCCGGCGGCGTCGAATCCGGCGACGTCGAGCATCATTCGCTCGTCCAGATTCCACTCGCCCTCGTCAGGTCCGAGCTCGAACCGCTTCAATGCTTCGTGTAGGCCGTCGACTTCGACCTCGGTGAGATAACCGAGGCGCCCAAGGTTGACGCCAAGCAGCGGGACCGGCGCACCGCCGAGCAGGTTGACCGCTCGCAGCATCGTGCCATCGCCGCCAAGGCTCAGGATCAGGTCGGCTTCTCCCGGCGAATGACCGGCGGCGAGGTCGTCGAGACCCAACACGACGGCGTCGCCTTGCGGCATCCACACGACATGCCCGCGGTCTCGCAGCCAGTGCGCAACGTCGACGGCGAGTGCCCTGGCGTCGTCGCGAAGGTGATGGGCGACGACCATCACACGAGTCATGCAGTCACCTGCGGAGTACACGCATGCACGAGAAACTCGCGGTTGCCATCGGCACCGGAGATCGGTGAGTCCGTCCAGTCGAGAACGGCGCAACCAGCCCCGACCAGTGCCTGCTCGACCTCGACACGAACACGGCTCCACACGTTCGGATCGGAGATCACCCCGCGGCCGCGGCTGACCTCGCTGCGGCCTGCTTCGAACTGGGGTTTGACCAACAACACCATGGGTCCCCCAGGTTTGCACACTGAGACCAGCGGGCCGATGACCAGCCGCAGCGAGATGAACGACAGATCTCCGACCACGAGATCGACCGAACCCTCGATCGTGTCAGCCGTGAGGTGCCGAACGTTCGTGCGCTCCATGTTGGTGACTCGGGTATCGACGCAGAGCCGCTCGTGTAGTTGCCCGTGCCCGACATCGACTGCAATCACGTGGGCAGCCCCACGCTGCAGCACACAGTCTGTGAATCCACCGGTTGACGCTCCGGCGTCGAGCACTCGCATTCCGCTGACGTCGATTCTGAACACCTCGAGCGCATGGTCCAACTTCAAACCGCCCCGGCCGACGAATCGCGCTGGCGGACCGGACACGACGACCTGATCGCCTGGAGCGACGAGTCGGGATGACTTCTCAGCGACCGCCCCGTTCACCAACACTCGGTGGTCATCGATCAATGCCTGACCGTCGTTGCGGCTTTGCACCAATCCTCGACGAACCAGATCGGCGTCAAGGCGGCGGCGTGTACTCACGTTGCGGCGCGGACTTCAGCCCTTGCGCGACGATGCGACTTTGCGCACACCGGAAGTGCCAACCGCCTTTGCTGGCGCTTTCTTTGCCGGCGCCTTCTTTGCCGGCGCTTTCTTTGCCGGCGCCTTCTTTGCCGGCGCCTTCTTTGCCGGCGCTTTCTTTGCAGCGGTCTTCTTGGCTGGCGTAGCGGCTGCCGGAGTTGGTGCAGGCGTCGATGCAACCTTGCTCGCGCCACCACGCAACGACTTCGCCAGTGCTTCGACTCGATCTTCCATCTCGTCGAACCGTTCCGAGAACGCCGCAACTTGCTTGGCGACCTCGTGCTGCACGAGTGCCGAAATCTTGTCGGTCGTCTCGCGGCCGCGGGCGACGAGCGATTGAATCACCCTGTCGGCATCCTTGCGCTGCATCTCACCCGATTTGACCAGCGTCTTGACGAGCGACTCGGCTTGCTTCTTCGACATCTCGGTGAACTGTGCTCCCGCGTCGAGGAACTTCTTGATCGTTGGATTGGCCATGCTGTCAGCCTAACGGACGACTTAGTTCTGGTGATTCACATGATCACGTTGCCAGCAAGATCTCGGCGACACGTGCAAGGTCGAGAGCATCGATTGCGGCCACGCCAGCGGGCTCGGCACCCGGAGCGAGTACGCCGGTGCGAACAACTGCGTACCGGCAACCGATCGTGTCGGCGAACAGCCCGTCGGTACTCCAGCGATCACCGACCATGATCGCCGTATGCGCAGAGAAGCGCCGTCCACAAATCTCACGGACAAGGGCAGCCATCGGTTCGTATGGCTTGCCGGCAATTACGGGTTTGACGCCTGCGGCAACCGCCACAGACGCCACGATCGCTCCCCCGCCCGGCACTGGACCGTCCGATGTCGGATACGTCGCATCGTCGTTGGTGGCGACGAAGCGAGCGCCACGTCTGATGGCGTTGCTGGCGACACGCATTCTCTCCCAGTCGAAATCACGGTGGAATCCGACCAGCACCGCGTCGGCATCGCCGTCGCTCACGGTGTGGGCGCCACGTGCCTCGAGTGCTTCAACGACCCCTGGCCCACCACACACCAACGCCGATTCGCCACGATCGACGAGCGCCGCGCCCGCCTGCGCGGACGTCACGACATCGCCGACCGCCGGAATCCCGATCTTCCCCAGCGCCGCCTCTTGATCCGCGATCTTCGAGTACGAGTTGTTGGTGACAAACAACACCCGCCGACCGGATGCCCGTAGCCGCTCGATTGCCTCCGGCGAACCCTCGATCGGTTGGTGAGAGAGCCAGACAACCCCGTCGAGGTCGCACAGGACGAACTCGACAGCAGAGAAATCTTCAGTCAACAAAGGCATGCCCCCGTTGTAGCAGGCGTGATTGACCTGCCAACCTGTAGGTGTGCCTCGATTCGAACCGTTCACTGCTATCCGATACGCCGCCACTGACCTCGATCCGGTGATCGCTCCCCCGTACGACGTGCTCTCCGATGCAGACCTCGATCAACTGGCCGCACGCCACGATCACAACATCGTCCGGATCGACGTTCCGCGCGAGCGTGGCGGCGACAGCCGGTATGCCGTCGCCGGCGAGTTGTATCGCCAGTGGGTAGCCGATGGTGTGCTCGTTCGTGATGATCAACCGTCGTTCACGTTGTATCGCATGCAGTTCACCGATGCGGCGGGTCGAGATCGCAAGATCGTCGGTGTCCTCGGAGCGCTCGAAGTGGTCGACATCGGAGCAGGCCGCGTGCTTCCCCACGAACGGACCACAAAGAAGGCATCGACTGATCGGCTCGATCTGACTCGAGCGACGGGCGCCAACCTGTCACCGGTGTGGGGCCTTTCGCTGGCGTCCGGGCTGACATCACTGTTGATCGAGCCCGGCGAGCCGCTTGGATCCCTGACGGTCGACGGCGTGCTTCACTCGGTTGAACGGGTAACCGACCCGATCCGCGTCCAGGCGATCAGCACCATGGTGTGCTCGGATGATGTGTTGATCGCTGACGGGCATCACCGATATGGCGTCGCCCGGGTGTACCGCGACGAGATCCGCCAGGCGACCGGTTCCGACGACACGACAGCCGAACTGACACTCACCTTCGTCAGCGAACTGGTCGCCGATCAGCTCAGCGTCGAAGCGATTCATCGTGTGTATCGAGGGATTGACCAGAACACCTTGGTCGAAGCGTTGTCAGCAGCTTTCGAATTGTCCCCGGCCGGCTTGGTCGACGCCGAGACGTTGGCCGAGATGGACATGCGCAATGCACTCTGCATGCTCGACCGCGACGGTCAGGGAACGTGGTTGACGCCGAGATCAGGTGCGTTCGATGACGTGCGTTCACTCGACGGTGCCTGGTTGGAACACGTGCTCGACGACACGACGGCCGAGGTCGGGTACCAACACGGCGTGGCCGAGCTGCACACGTTACTGGCGACTGATCCGTCGATCACGGCCGCCGTGCTGATCCGCCCGGTCAGTGTCGCCGAGATCGAACGAACTGCACGTGAAGGCCTCTTGATGCCGCCAAAGTCGACATTCTTCACCCCGAAGTTGCGAACCGGACTGGTGATCCGCCCGCTCGACTGGATTACGTTGCCGACCCCAACCTCGCCATCGCCGAGGCAAGCAGCTTGGTCACCGCCCGTTTGCGAGTGATCGGAACGATCTCGGCGGCGATCACCTCGGTGCGGCTCTGTGTGATGCCACCGGCCCGGAAGAATCGACGCTGTACTGACCCGGCGACAACGATTTCGTCGCCGGCATGCAGCTCGACGGCTCGGCCGTGTACAGCGACCGGGACCGACGAGTTGGCTTCGCCAATTCGGGTGTTGACTTCCAGTTGCGTGACGGTGCTGCCCGACGGCAACTCCCTGATCGTCGGCTCGCTGGTGACACGTCCGCGCAGGATGACCAGATTTGATTCGAACATGATGAAACCCTTCAGACTGGGAACAGTTGGAGGGAAGTCGGCACGAACCACCTTACGCGACCGGTGTGACAGAGTTGCCCTGCCCGGCCCCGATCCGTATCAGGCCAGCGTGTTGACGTTGTTCAACTCGTGGAAGGCTTGTTTGAGGCGAGCGACGAACGCTGCTTCTCCGGCCCGCAACCAGACGCGCGGATCGTACTGCTTCTTGTTCGGCTTGTCATCGCCGTCAGGATTCCCGATCTGTCCCTGTAGGTAGTCGTGCTTGGCGGCCTCATAGCCGCGAACCCCGTCCCAGAACGCCCACTGCAGATCGGTATCGATGTTCATTTTGACGACGCCATAGCTGATCGCTTCCTCGATCTCAGCTGCCGACGAGCCCGAACCGCCGTGAAACACGAAATCGACCGGGAGTGCGCCGGTTGCGTACTTGGCCTGGATGAACTGCTGGCTGTCACGCAGGATCGACGGTTTGAGTTTGACGTTGCCCGGCTTGTACACGCCGTGCACATTGCCGAACGCGGCGGCGATCGTGAACCGATCGCTGACTTTCATCAGTTCCTCGTAGACATAGCCAACTTCCTCCGGCTTCGTGTAGAGGTCGCTCTCGTCGGCACCGGAGTTGTCGACGCCGTCCTCCTCGCCGCCTGTGATCCCCAGCTCGACCTCGAGTGTCATGTCGATCGCCGACATCCGCTCGAGGTAACGCTTCGAGATCTCGACGTTCTCCTCCAAGGGTTCCTCCGACAGATCCAGCATGTGCGAGCTGAACAACGGTTTTCCGGTCGCCCGATAGTGAGTCTCGCCGACATCCAGTAGCCCGTCGATCCAGGGCAGCAACTTCTTGGCGCAATGATCGGTGTGCAGGATCACCCGAGCGCCGTACGAGGCGGCGAGCCGGTTGACATGGTCGGCGCCAGCCAACGAGCCGAGCATCGAGGCACGATTGCCGTCGACCTTGAGGCCCTTGCCGGCCACGAACGCGCCACCGCTATTCGAGAATTGAATGATCACCGGCGAGTTCAGTTCGGCCGCCGTCTCCATCACCGCATTCATCGAGTTGGTTCCGATGCAGTTGGCGGCAGGCAACGCAAAACCCTTCGACTTGGCGAGCGCGAACACCTCCTTGACTTCGGGGCCGGTGATCACGCCTGGGGCGAAGTTGTTGCGAGTCTCGCTCATGAAGGTCCCTCTCGAATCGTTTCACGGATCAGTCAATCAGGGTAGCGGGCGGTCGCTACCGTGTCCGCATGTCAGAAACTCCGGATCGGCTACCCGATCGCGACGATTACTACCTGGCGCTCGCCTTTACGGCTGCCAGGCGAGCGAACTGTCGCGGTCGCAAGGTCGGAGCCGTCTTGGTGAAAGGTGATCGGGTGATTGCCACGGGGTACAACGGAACGCCGGAAGGACTCCCGAACTGCCTTGACGGAGGATGCCTGCGTTGCGCCGACCGGGAACAGTTCGAATCGGGTACGTCGTACGACCTCTGCCTGTGCGTACACGCCGAGTCGAATGCGCTGCTCACCGCTGGGCGGTTTGGGGCGTCGACCGATGGCACGACCGTGTACTCGACCGATCAACCGTGCTTCTCATGTAGTAAAGAGTTGATTCAAGCAGGCGTCGTCAAGGTGTATTTTGCTCGCACATGGACGCCGGACGCGCGCGTCAAGGACGACTACCGACGCCTGCAGGAGCGGTTCAACGCCGAACACATCCCGACCGAATATGAGATCGTCAGCTTGGAGTGACGACCGGGTCGACGTGCCTGTCTCAGTCGACGCGAGGCAGGATTCGCAAACCCAGCTCGGTCATCTGTTTGGGGTCGCCAGGCACCGGAGCGTTGGTCATCGGATCGGTACCTGACTGAGTTTTCGGGAAGGCGATCACCTCGCGGATGTTCTCCTCCCCCGCCAAAATTGCCACCAAGCGGTCGAGCCCGAAAGCGAATCCGCCGTGCGGCGGAGCGCCGTAGTCGAACGGGTTGAGGAAGAACCCGAACTTGCGTTCCGCTTCCTCCTCACTGATCCCGAGCGCTGTGAAGATCCGACGCTGCACGTCGGCCTCGTGAATTCGAATCGAACCGGAGCCGAGTTCCCAGCCGTTCAGCACCAGGTCATACGCAATCGACCGCACCGACATCGGGTCCGATTCGAGCCTGTCGATGTCTTCCGGGTTTGGTCGGGTAAACGGGTGGTGGCCTGGCTTGGGACGACCCGTCTCGCCAACGCCGACGAACAGTGGGAACTCGACGACCCACACGTATCGGTACGGGCCTTGGTGGACCGGCGGGCGACCAAGATCGTTGCGCAGCGCGCCGAGCACCTCGACCGTTGTGATCCACTCGTCGGCGACGATCAGCAACAGGTCGCCTGGTTCGGCTTCCAGTCGCCTTCGAAGTTCGGACTGTTCCTGTTCCGTCAGGAACTTGGCGACCGGTGAATCAATCCCGTCCTCCGTGACCTTCAGCCACACGAGACCCTTGGCACCGAGACCTTTGGCACGATCAGTCAGCTTGTCGAGCTGGTTGCGGCCGAACTCCGCTGCCTTGCCCGGCACCCGAATGCCTTTGATGCAGGCGGCACCAGCGAACGCCTTGAACTCGGTAGCGGAGAAGGCGTCGGTCAATTCCGTGAGTTCCAGCCCGAAGCGTAGATCGGGCTTGTCGACACCAAATCGGTTCATGGCGTCGTGCCACGTGATCCGTTCGATCGGACCTGGGCGTGTGCCCGTCGCTGCCTCTGCGGCGTCGAGCACCGCTTCGCTGACCGCGTCAAGCACGTCATCCTGGTCGACGAAGCTCATTTCCATGTCCATCTGCATGAACTCGTACTGACGGTCGGCGCGAAGGTCCTCGTCACGTAAACAGCGAGCCATCTGGTAGTAGCGGTCGACTCCGCCGACCATCAAGAGTTGTTTGAACAGCTGCGGCGATTGAGGCAAGGCGTAGAACGACCCTGGCTCCTTACGGGACGGGACGAGGAACTCGCGGGCGCCTTCTGGCGTCGACGGCACGAGCATCGGCGTCTCGACCTCGACGAAACCCTGTCGCTCCATCGCCTGACGGACAGCCGAGTTGATCTTGGCTCGGACCCTCAAGTTCTTTTGCATCCGCTCGCGTCGAAGGTCGAGGTATCGGTACTGGAGCCGGATGTTCTCGTCTACGTCATCGGCCCGCGCGTCGATCGGAAATGGGGGCGGCGTGGCGGCCCGGAGTACTTCGACTTTGCATTCGCCGATCTCGACTTCGCCGGTCGGCAGGTTGCTGTTAACCGTGCCTTCGGGACGCGCCCGCACGACGCCAGTGATCCGCACGACGAACTCGGAACGAACATCGACGCCGTTGTCGACGACACACTGTGTGATCCCCGTGTAGTCACGAACATCGACGAACGCCAGATGCTCGCCGTGCTCGCGCCGTCGACCAACCCATCCGGTCAACGAAACAGTCTGACCGATGTGTTCAGAACGAAGTTCCCCACACTGATGCGTGCGCATTGAGGTTGCGCTCATCGAATGCTGACCTGAACGATCGAAAAAGACGCGCAACCGGTCGACAGCGCGAGCGCCAGCGAGCCTGGCGACGATGGGGTCCGGGGGCGCAGCCCCCGTGATGAAGAAGTGCTGCTCATTTGTTTGCTTCCTGGATACGGGATTGGAGGTCATTGACGACGTCGGTGCGGGCGACGACGAACTGTTCGCCGTCGCCTCGAAGTGGCCGAATCACGACGTTTCCTGCGTCGAGTTCGTCGGTGCCGATGATGATTGCGAACGGGGCACCGCTGCGGTCAGCGGCTTTCATCTGGCTCTTCATGCTGCGGTTCTCGAACGGGCGGTCGGCGGAAATACCCGCCGATCGAAGCTCGGACGTGAGCAAGAGCGCCTGACGCCCGCCCGTCGTGTCGACGACAAAGGCGTCGACCGGATTCGATGGAGCGGCGAACACTCCCTCGTCATCGCACGCCAGCAGCGTGCGGTCGACGCCGAGCGCGAAACCGATTCCGGGCGTTGGCGGGCCGCCGAGTGATTCGACGAGACCGTCGTAACGCCCGCCGCCCCCAAGTGCGTTCTGCGCCGAATCCAGCGTGCCGCCCTGAAACTCGAACGTGGTGTGGCGGTAGTAGTCGAGCCCGCGAACGAGCTTCATGTCGACGAGGAATGGTATTTCGAGATCGTTGAGCCCTGACTGCACGATGTCGAAGTGGGCCGCCGCCGAGTCGGACCAGAACTCGGCGATCGTCGGTGCAGCCGCCACGACGGAGACGTCGTGTGGACGTTTCGAATCGAGCACTCGCAGTGGGTTCTTGGCCAGCGTCTCGCGGCTCTGTTCTGACAAATCGTCGGAACTGTGCTCGAAGTACGCTCGTAATGCATCGACGTAGCAGGTGCGATCGGCTGGTTCTCCGAGCGAGTTGACGATCAGGTCGACCTGCTGTAAACCGAGTTGCCGATAGAAGTTCCAGCCGAGCGCGATCACCTCGACGTCGAGGTACGGGTCATCGACTCCGAGAACCTCGATCCCGACCTGGTCGAACTGTCGATACCTGCCGCGTTGCGGTCGCTCGTACCGGAAGTTGGGACCCGAGTACCAAGCCTTCCAGGGGGTCGCCGGGCGGTGTTGCACGAAGGCCCGGCACACGCTGGCGGTCTGTTCGGGGCGCAGGGCGACGTGCCGTTCACCCTTGTCGACAAAGTCGTACATTTCCTTCGACACCACGTCAGTGGCGACACCGATCCGGCTGAAGACACCCAGGTCCTCCATCATCGGCGGGATGACCTGCTGGTAGCCGGCGGACTCGACAACTTGGGCGAAGACATCGGTGAACGCTCGCCAGCGGGCCGATTCTGGGGCGAGGATGTCACGCATCCCTGGGCTTGTTTGGAACGCTGGCACGGCCCGTCAGGCTATCGCTGCCTGACGCCGCTTCGGAGCCGAGCCGATAGGCGAGGCGACCAATCGTTACGTCGCCCTATTTCGACTGCGCAGCAGCCGAAATGAAAACTCCGGCACAGAGAATCCTCACCTATTCATTCGAATCCTCAGTCGACCAGTTCGGTGCCGCCGCCCGGCATCATGCGGTACACGTCGTAGACGGAGTCGATTTGCTTGATCGTGGTGAGCACCGCCTGAAGTTGGGCAGGGTTCGACATCTCGAACTGGAACCGCATGCGCGCCACCCGGTCATCGCCGGTGACTGTCTCGCACGAGACGATGTTGACATGGTGATCTGCGAGCGCGTTGGCGACGTCACGGAGCAGCCGCGACCGGTCGAGCGCTCGGACTTCGACACCGGCAACGAAGTGCGCCTGGCGACTCTCGACATCCCAGTCGACGTCGATCATCCGGGTTGCCTGCTCGGCCGCCAGGGCCGTCGCATTCGAGCAGTCGATTCGGTGAACGCTGACGCCACGACCGCGAGTCACGAACCCGAGGATGGCGTCGCCCGGAACCGGTGTACAACACACCGCCACCCGTACCAGGACGTCGTCGAGACCCTCGACGTGGATTCCGACGGCACCGTCTTGGGAGCGTTTCGAACGGCGCGGTGACAGAACCGTTGTCGGTTCGAGGTCAACGTCGTCGCCGCCTCGTAGCGCCCTCCCAACTCGTTGAGCCACGCTGCGGGCCGATACATGATGTTCGCCGATTGCGGCCAGAAACGTGTCGAGATCGACGTAGTGGAAGTCGGTGATCACATCACTCAGTTCCGTCGAATGCCAAATCTTCTGGGTCGGGAGTCCTTCGCGACGGAACTCGTCGATCAGATCGTCGCGTCCGGCCTCGATCATGTCGACGCGCCGCTCGCGACTGAACCATTGTCGGATCTTGTTCTGAGCGCGATGGGAGGCAACGAACCCGAGCCAGTCCTGTGATGGCGCCGCGGTTTCGACCTTCGACGTGAAGATCTCAACCGTGTCGCCGCTCGCCAGTTGACTATCGAGCGACACAAGGCGCCCGTTGATCTTGCTTCCAATGCACGAATGCCCGACTTGTGTGTGGACGGCGTACGCAAAATCGACAGGCGTCGACCCGAATGGCAAGGCGACAACCTTCCCCTTCGGGGTGAAGACGAAAACCTCGTCCTGTTCGAGGTCGGTCTTCAGGTTCTGCATGAACTGAGCCGGGTCGGAAACTTCCGCTTGCCAGTCGATGATTCGATTCAGCCAGTCGATGTCGTTGCTGTTGCCATCACCCTTGTACGCCCAATGGGCAGCGACCCCCCACTCGGCGCGCTGGTGCATTTCACGAGTACGGATCTGCATCTCGATCGCCCGACCGTTTGGGCCGATCACCGTAGTGTGCAGGCTCTGATAGAGGTTAAACTTCGGCATCGCGATGTAGTCCTTGAAGCGCCCCACGACGGGTCGCCAGCGGCCATGAATGCTGCCAAGCGCTGCGTAACAGTCTTTGATCGAGTCGACCACGACTCGGACCGCAACGATGTCGAAGATGTCGTCGAAGTCGCGCTCCTTGATGACCATCTTTTCGTAGATGCTCCACAAGTGCTTACCGCGCCCTGTGACCTCAGCTTCGATCCCGAGTTCGCGTAATCGTGTGCGCACCTCGGAAACCGCCTGCGCCAGAAAGATCTCCCGCTCCGGGGTGCGGGTCGCGACAAGATGATCGAGTTCGGCGTAACGCTTCGGGTGAAGCGCCGCAAACGACAGGTCTTCGAGCTGCTGCTTGATTTCCTCGATCCCGAGCCGATGCGCCAATGGCGCATAGATATCGAGCGTTTCCTGGGCGATCCGTTGCTGTTTCTCCGGAGCCATTCCGCCGAGCGTTCGCATATTGTGGAGCCGGTCGGCGAGCTTGATGATCAGGACCCGAAGATCCTTGGCCATTGCCACCAGCATCTTGCGCATCGTGGCGGCTTGTTGCGCCTCACGAGAATCGAACTGAATCCGCTCGAGCTTCGTCACGCCATCGACGATCCAGGCGACCTCTGTGCCGAACTGCGCCTCGACATCGCTGAGTTTGATCTCGGTGTCTTCAACGGCGTCGTGCAGCAGCGCTGCGGCGAGTGACGTCTCGTCGAGTCCGATGTCGGCGACGATCTTTGCGACCGCCAACGGATGGTTGATGTAGCTCTCGCCGCTCGACCGAGTTTGCGTTCGGTGCGCTTCCGACGCCATGTGGTAGGCCCGATTGATCATCGTGACCGACCCTTTCGGGTGCAGCCTTCGGTAGCTCTGGAGGAGTGGCGTCAGCTCAGTTGCGGCAGCGGTCTCGTGGTGTCGCCGCCACGGAAGAACGCGATCCGCCGTCGACATCTCAGAACGTCGTCAAACTTTCGACGCGTTGGCCCTCGAATTTGCTGCGACCGCCGAGCTCGGTGATTTCGAGCAGGAATCCGAGCCCGACCACAACGCCGCCCAGCGTCTCGATCAAGCGGACTGTAGCCGCCGCTGTGCCGCCCGTCGCCAACACATCGTCGACAATCAGGATTCGTTCACCAGGGTGGATCGCATCGCGGTGAATCTCCAGTTTGTCGCGGCCGTATTCGAGGTCGTACTCCTCTCGGGCGACCGCCCACGGCAGCTTGCCAGCCTTGCGAACCGGCACGAACCCTGCTCGCAGGCGATACGCAACCGGCGCTGCCAAGATAAATCCCCGCGATTCGATCCCGACGACGCGATCGACGGCGACGTCGTGGAACCGGGTCACCAGGTCATCAACGGAACGCCCGAACGCCGCCGCGTTTCCCAGCAACGGCGTGATGTCGCGGAACGTCACGCCTGGCTTGGGGTAGTTCGCAATCGCACGGATATGGTCACGCACCCATGACGCCTCGGCTTCCATGCTTCGAGGTTACCGAGCGGCGGTTGTCAGCGGCGCTTCTTCTTGCGAGGTCGTGGCGGATGCGTCAATCCCGCTGCCACCTTGGCGGGGGCCGCGGCGGACGTAGTGCTGACCGTGCCGTCGGTGGCCACAGCTGCCCTGACCCGGGATTTGCGGCTCCCGATATTGCCGCCCATCACCATCTCGCGCAACGCGTCGCCGACCGCTCGAGGGATGTTTCGCGCCGTCCACGTCGGATCTGCTTGCTTCAGGATTCCGAGCAAGGGCGACGCCACGAAGATCGACGAGTATGCACCGGTCACGAGACCGATCAGGAGCGCAAGCGCGAACTCACTCAGTGTGGACGCACCAAGAATTCCGGCACCGATGACCAGCATCGACACGACCGGCACGATTGCCGAGATGCTGGTGTTGATCGAACGCATCAGCACCTGGTTCATGGAGACATTGATGATGTCGTCGTACGGTGGCTTTTGAGCGGCAAAACGTGCTTCGTTTTCGCTGATTCGATCGAATACCACGATCGTGTCGTACAACGAGTAACCAAGAATCGTCAGAAATGCGATCACTGTCGCCGGGGTGACAACGAACTGGAACATCGAGTAGATCCCGACGCTGATCAGCACGTCGTGAATCATGGCGATGATCGCCGCCACAGCCATTCGCCACTCGAAGCGGATCGAGATGAAGATTGCCACCACGACAAGGAAGATCAGCAAGGCTCTGATCGCCTTGTTGGTGATCTCGCTGCCCCACGAGGAACTCACGAGGTTGACGTTGACTTCATCGATCGGCACGTTGGCCGCTTCGGCAAAGGCTCCCCGCATCTGTTCTCCGACCACTTCGGTCTGATCACCGATCTGAACCTTGATGAAGTCACCCGAATCGGACGAGCGGCGTTGGATTCTGGCCCCTTCAGAACTCAGGCCGTTGTCGCTGAGTACCTGGTCGACATCATCGATCGAGAACTCTGCAGCTGGGACGTCCCACGAGACGCCGCCTTCGAAGTCGATACCAAGGTTGAGGCCTTGCGTAAAGAGTGAGATCACGGTGGCGATCAGCAGCGCGGCTGCGATCCCGGCACCCCACTTGCGCTTTCCGATGAAATCGACTGCCGTCTGGTTCTCGACCAAACGACCGAATGCGGTCCGCTCGATGGACGAACCGTTGGGTGTGGCGAGTGTGGTGTCGCTCATGAAAGGGCTCCAATCCCAGCGCCGGCGGCGGGTTGATCACTGTCGTTGAACCATCGGGTCATCGACAGCAGGTACACGGCAGGGCGGGTGAAGAAGTAGCAAACCAGCAAGTCACACACCGTCGTGAGGCCGAGAAACAGGGCAAATCCCTTAACCGACCCGACACTGAGCACGAACAGGATGACCGAGGCAATCAGTGAAACGATGTCGGCCGCGAGGATCGTGCGCCACGTTGATTTGAAGCTGCGCGGTGCAGCGTTGCGCAACGAACGTCCGTGGCGCATTTCGTCTCGGAGTCGTTCGAAAAACACCACGTAGGTGTCAACCGTGATTCCGATGGCCACGATGATCCCTGTCACGCCGGCGAGCGTGAGCGCGTAGTTGGTTTGCTGCGACACGAATGAGGCGAGTGAGAACACCGCCAGCGCCCATACGACCAGGCCGGCAATGATCACGACGGACAACTTGCGGTAATACAACACCATGAACGCCAACAGGATCCCGACGCCGATCAGGCCAGCGATCACGGCGGCGTTCAGGGAATCCTGACCTGCTGTCGCCGAGACTGTTTCGACGCGCTCCTGTACGACAGCAACCGGGAACGCACCGCGATTGAGAACGCGAGCAAGCGCACGAACTTCCGACTCTTCGAATGCACCCGAAATCTGCACGGTTCCAGAGAACTCGGGTGACTGAACCACCGGTGCCGACTGGATCACGTCGTCCAGAACGATCGCCAGCTGGCCCGTCGGGCATGTTGCGCTCGGAGGTGAACAGGTCCGGGCAAGTGCATTCCAGGTTGCTTCGCCGTCACCGCGCAATCCGACTCCGACGACCCACTGACCGGTGCTCGGGTCGATGTCGGCCTTGGCGCTGCCCTTTTCGAACACACTCCCGGTACCGCCGGCTGGGCCGACGATGCAGAACTCCGAACCGTCTTGTGTCTCGAGGAAGTCCTGTCCTTCGGGGAGCCCGGTGTCGGGATCAGTCGGCACGGTTGCTGGTGGCGTTGTGACGATCGGTGCGGGAGGTCCCACGACTACCGGGATCTCGGGCACGGTGCTGTCGGGCACCGTGATGTCTGGTTCCGTTGACGCAGGATCCGTGGTTGAAGGAATCGTCGTGGCTGTTGCCGGCAGACGAAGTCCCGCCGGCTGGCGACGAAGGCTGCCAGAGCCGACCGATCCGAGTGCGCTCGAAGAGTCTGACGAGTCAGCCGGTTGCGTCGATGGTGTCGTGCTACTTGGGATCGTCGCATCTGTGAGTACTGCGTCGCTTGATGAGTCGTCGCCGGACGTACTCGAATCCGATGAATCCGGGATGCTGACAGCCTGGCACTGCAGCACCGGCCGTAAGGTCACGATTCCGGAGACCTTGAGCGCCTCGAAGGCCTCTGCCTGGTCGGCAACTCCCGGCAGGTCGACGATGATGTTGGCACCCTCGACCCGAACATCAGGTTCGCTGATGCCAAAATCCTCGAGCTGACCTCGCATCAGGTCGCGTACAACGAGCAGATCGTCTGCGGAGGCTGCTTCGGCGGTGCTGTAGATCACCGAGAGCCCACCCCGCAGGTCGAGGCCGAGTTTCGGTTTGTTGTCGAGCCCGATGTTGAGACCGAACAGTCCGACTGCCAACGTCGTGAACGTCAACAGCGTGATGAGCAGGCTTCTCCTGTTCACGACTCTTCCGTGGCCTCGGCGTCGTCGTCGTCAGTTGTCTCGGACTTGTCAGCCTTGGTGGGCTTGTCAGTTTCGGCGGGCTGCTTGACTTTGCCCTGAATTGCCGCCTTGGCGATCTGAATCTGAACGTCGTCGTCGATCTCGAGCCAGAAGCGATCGCCATCTTCTCCGGTGATGATCCCGAAGATTCCGGAGTTGGTGATCACCTCGTCGCCGATGCCAAGTGACGACTGGACTGACGCCAGCAGTTTCTGGCGCTTCCGTTGAGGCCGGATCAGGAGGAAGTACATCGCCACCGGAATCAGCAGAAGAACCAGTAACTGGCCGATGCCACCGCCGCTGTTTGAGTCTTCTTGGGCCAGAATTGAGAGAGCATGCATAGCGGCGGGCAAGCCTAGCGACGCCATCACGCGACCGTCATCCCCAAACCGTGAGCACCTCTCGACGCAGGGAATCGAAGCGGCCGTCGATGATCGCAATCCTGATTCGATGCATCAGATCGAACGTCCAAGCGATGTTGTGGAGGCTGAGGAGCCGAGACGCTGTTGGTTCGCCGACTTGGAAGAGGTGTCGGATGTATCCCCGCGAGTGCCGCTGGCACACGTCGCAGGCACACGTTGCGTCGAGTGGCTCGTCGCTGAGAATGTACTTTGCGCCCTTGACGTGCAGCTTGCCCTCGCTGGTCAGCGCTGTTCCGTGACGACCGATTCTGGTCTGCATCACGCAATCGAACTGATCAACGCCGAGATTGACAGCCTCGATCAATGACGCCGGATCTCCGACGCCCATCAGGTAGCGAGGGCGATTGGTGGGAAGCTGTTCGATTGCCGCTGCCAACGCGGGCAGCATCTCATCTCGGGTCTCCCCCACCGACAGCCCGCCGATCCCGTATCCGTCAAAGTCCAGCGCAACTGTTCGCTGCGCGCTTTCGACTCGCATCGACTCGCTGACGCCGCCTTGCACGATTCCGAACAGCGCCTGGTCGAGTCGATTGTGTGCCTGTCGGGCCCGAACGGCCCAAGCCGACGTACGTTCCACAGCTAGCCGCACAACCTCGGGTGGGCTCGGCAGCGGAGGGCACACGTCGAGCACCATCTGGATATCGGCGCCAAGCAGCTGCTGGGTGGCGACGGCCGACTCGGGCGTGAAGCGGTGTGAAGAACCGTCGTACGTGCTCTTGAACGTGACACCGTCGTCATCGACTTTCGGTGCCAGCGAGAAGACCTGAAATCCGCCGGAGTCGGTCAGCGTCAGGCCCTTCCATCCCGAAAATTTGCCGAGACCGCCCAACTGGGCCACAGTCTCCGCCCCGGGTCGCAGCATCAGGTGATACGTATTGCCAAGCACGATCTGTGCGCCAAGCGATTCGTAATCGGCTGCGCTCAGGTACTTGATCGCTCCACGCGTCCCGACCGGCATGAACAACGGCGTCGTGTAACTCCCGTTGGCTGTGACTGCGACCCCCGCCCGAGCTGCACCCTGAGTAGCGACGGCCTCGAACTTGACAGGATGCACAACCAGCGAGGTTACCGATGGTCAGCTGGCATGTCGATCGAGCAACATCGCGTCTCCGAAGGAGAGGAAGCGATAGTCCCTGCTGAGCGCCTCGCCGTAGAGCCGGCGCCAACGATCGCCGACGAAGCCATCGATCATCATCAGGAGGGTCGTGCGCGGCATATGGAAGTTCGTCATCAGCAGATCGACAACCTTCCAGTCATACCCACGGTGAATGAATATGTCGGTGCGTCCTTCCAACTCGCCTCGGGTGGCGGCCGACTCCAACGCTCGAACCGAGGTCGTGCCGACGGCGATCACACGTGTCGCCGCCCGACATTGCTCGAGTGTCTCGGCAGGAACCCGGTATCGCTCGCTGTGCATCCGATGCTCCAATGGATCGTCGACGCTGATCGGCCGGAAGGTGTCAAGCCCGACCACCAATTCGACCTTGACCTGCTCGATACCGATCGCCTTCAGGTCAGCGAGAAGGGTGGCGGTGAAATGCAGTCCGGCGGTTGGTGCCGCAGCGCTTCCCGGCTGGCGGGCGTATACGGTTTGGTATCGCCCAGGATCCTCAAGGCGCTGGGTGATGTACGGCGGCAGCGGCATTACGCCATGCCGATCGAGTAGCTCAAGTGAGTCGACCGAACCGATCAACGTGACCGTGAACGTGTCGCCTGCGTCGGTGCGTCGACCGATCTCGATCACGGGGGTGCCGTCCGGGGCACACAGCACCTCACCAGCTCTGAGCTTCCTTGCGGGTCGTACCAACGCCTCCCAGACGCGTCGTTGGCCGTCCAGCGGTTCCAGCATCAGCACTTCTGCGGCGCCGCCGGTCGACCGTTGCAGCGACAACCGGGCCGGGATCACTCTGGTTTCGTTGAGCACGAGTAGGTCGCCAGGCCGAAGAATCTCCGTCAGGTCTCGAACCTGAAGATGATCGGGACTAGCGGTGCCCCGGTCAACCAGCAAGCGACCTGAATCGCGTGGCTCGATCGGCGTTTGAGCGATCCGCCCCGGCGGCAACTCGTAGTCGAAGTCGGACAGCAACACGATTCGACAGGCTAATTGTTACAGATGGTGTCAGACACCAGGTGTAACACGACGCTGCACTCCTCAGCCGTCGAACAAGCCTCGTTGGGCGCCGCCGCGGGTCTTCGGCACCGACAATCCAATGTGCGTGTACGCACTTGGCATTGCCACACGACCGCGTGGTGTTCGGGCGATCATGCCCTGCTGGATCAAGAACGGCTCGTACACGTCCTCGACAGTTTCAGGTTGTTCGCCAACGCTGATCGCCAGTGTCGAGAGTCCGACCGGGCCTCCGTTGAACTGCTCACACAGTGCCCCGAGCAGCGCTCGGTCGATCTTGTCGAGGCCAAGGTCGTCGACGCCGAATAATGCCAGCCCATCGCGGGCGATATCAGCGGTGATCGCACCATCAGCACGGACCTCGGCGAAGTCGCGCACTCGTCGGAGGAGGCGATTGGCGATCCGTGGCGTGCCTCGCGAACGTCGTGCGATCTCCCAAGCACCGTCGATGTCGATACTCACGTCGAGGATCCCGGCGGCGCGGACCACGATCGCCTGCAGTTCGTCGGCGTCGTAGTAGTCGAGTCGAGCAACGAGCCCAAATCGGTCCCGCAGAGGACCGGTGATCATGCCGGTACGAGTGGTTGCACCGACCAGCGTGAACGGCGGAATCGTGAGTCGAATACTGGACGCCGCCGGTCCCTTGCCAACCACAATGTCGAGCTGAAAGTCTTCCATTGCCGGATACAGAATCTCCTCGACAGCGCGTGAGAGACGATGGATCTCGTCGATGAACAGGACATCGCCTTCTTGCAGTTTGGTGAGGATTGCGGCAAGATCACCTGCCCGTTCCAGGGCTGGGCCCGACGTAATGTGCAGATGCACGCCCATCTCGGTTGCAACGATGCCGGCAAGCGTCGTTTTGCCAAGCCCGGGAGGACCTGCGAACAACAGGTGGTCGACCGGTTGACCGCGTCGTCGTGCGGCCTCGAGCACGATCGTCAGGTGTTCCTTGAGCTCACGCTGACCGACGAACTCGGCCAGCGCACGTGGACGCAGACCAGCTTCGACGACTTCCTCGATGTCGGAACCCACGCCAGGATCGAGGAACTCGTCACGCACGTCGCGCTCCTAGCAGTGAAAGCGCATCGCGAAGCAGTGACCCGGCATCGCCGGTCGAGGGTAGTTCGCGAAGCGCATCGCGGATCTCGGTATCGGCATAGCCCAGTCCCGACAGCGCCTCACGCACATCGGATACGACGGAACCGCCGCCAACCGGACCGACTCCGTCGAGCACAGGCACACTCAGCCGCGATTTCAGCTCGATCAACAGCCGCTCTGCGGTCTTCTTGCCGACGCCAGGCACCAGCGTGAGCGCTCCGACGTCCCCGCGCGCCACGATGTCGACCAACGCCGTCGGCGGATGGGTTGCGATGATCGCCATAGCCAGCGCTGGCCCCACGCCGTGGGTAGTGATCAGCGTTTGAAACGTGATCCGCTCGTCACGGCTCATGAACCCGAAGAGTTGCTGGTTGTCTTCGCGTATGTGGTGATGCGTGTACAGAAATGCCGGTGCCGACGGTTCGAGTTCGGCCATGGCCCGTTGGGTGACGCTGACGACGTAACCGACACCCGAGACCTCAATCAGCACCGAACCGGTGAGGTCACGTTCGAGAATTATGCCGCGAAGCGACCCGATCATCGTCGAACTCCGGCGCCCACGGCCGATGCGATCCGCGATCGCATCGGTGCCATTGCCAGGTGACACAGCCCGATCGCGGCAGCATCAGCGGCGTCGGCGGGTTTTGGCAGCTGGCTCAGTTTGAGCCTGGCCTGAACCATTTTCTGGACTTGCTCTTTACTCGCCGCTCCATACCCGGCTACGGCATCCTTGACTTGATTGGGCGTGTACTGGACTACTTCACATCCGGCACTGGCCGCCTCGCACAGGGCCAGCCCGCTGGCCTGTCCGACGCTCATCGCCGTACGCACGTTGACTTGGAAGAACACGGTCTCGACGGCGACCACATCGGGTTGGAACTCTTGGAGCAGCGCCACGATCTCGGTTCGCAAGGCGGCCAACCTGTTCGGCAACGGATCAGATGGCGGCGTTCTGATCACACCAAGCGACACCGCTACAGCGACTCCCGGTCCGCGCCCGTCAAGCACGGCATAGCCGCAACGCGTCAATCCAGGGTCGATCCCTAGGACGCGCATCGACCCTGGAAGTCGTTCAACAGCGAACACAGGTTCGACTCTAGCCGGACGATCCGACCAGAACGAGGATCAACCTGCGTCGCTTGAAAGGTGCCAGAGGTTGAGCGCACCATCGATCGCGAACGCGTCGATCGCCGTCAGCTCGTCGGAACTGAATGTCGTGCTGTTGAGCGCTCCGATGCAGTCGGCGATTTGAGACCAGCGGCTGGCGCCGATCAACGCCGTCGTGACACGCGGGTCGCGAAGCACCCACGAGATCGCCATCTGCGCCAGCGTCTGACCGCGCCCGGCAGCGATCGCGTTCAACCCTTGTACCCGGACAATGTTGGCCGGATTGACAAAGTGCGGTTGAAACGAGCCACCCTCGGCTGCACGCGAATCGCTCGGGATGCCATCGAGGTACTTGGTCGACAGCAGACCTTGCGCCAACGGCGAGAACGGAATACAGCCGATCCCCTCGTCGCCCAATACGTCGAGAAGTCCGTTCTCAATCCAACGATTGAACATCGAATACGACGGCTGGTGGATGACACACGGGGTGCCGAGTGAACGCAGGATGGCGGCTGCCTCGCGGGTCTTGTCGGGACCATAGGAGGAGATCCCGACGTACAGCGCACGACCCGACCTCACCGCAGAATCCAATGCCCCCATCGTCTCTTCGAGACGGGTGTCTGGGTCGAACCGGTGTGAGTAGAAGATGTCGACGTAGTCGAGTCCCATCCGGGCTAGTGACTGGTCGAGGCTCGCCAGCATGTACTTGCGGCTCCCGAACTCCCCGTAGGGTCCGTCCCACATCTGATATCCGGCCTTCGTCGAGATGATCAATTCGTCTCGGTGCTGCTTGAGATCGCCCGCCATGATCGCGCCGAAGTTGATCTCCGCCGAACCGGCCGGTGGCCCATAATTGTTGGCAAGATCGAAGTGCGTGATACCTGCATCAAACGCGTTGAGCAGCATCTCGCGCATCGTGTCGGTCAACGACGGCCCACCGAAGTTGTGCCATAGCCCAACCGACAGCTTCGGAAGTTGGAGACCGCTCCGACCGCTCCGTGCGTACGTCATCGAGTCGTATCGGTTGTCAGCTGCTTCGTAGCTCATATCAGTGGATTGTTTCGAGCGCTTCGATCAATTCATTTACTGGACGGTATGTGAGTCCGGCGATGGCGCGGTGGGCATAACGGATGATCCCTTCGCGATCGATAATGAACACGCTGCGACGCGGGAAACCGATCGGACCAAGTATCCCGTAGGCAGCGGCGACGACCTTGTCGGTGTCGGCCAACAAAGGAAACTCGAACCCGTGTTTCGAGGAAAATCGCTCCTTACTGGCGACATCCTGAGCGGAGATGCCGACGACTTGAGCGTCGAGCTCTTGGAACTGGTCGAGCCCGTCGTTGTAGGCGTTGAGCTGCTTCGTGCACACCGGCGTGTCGTCACCCGGGTAGAACACGAGCACGATCGGCTTCCCCAAATAATCTGAAAGTGACATCGTGCGGCCACCGGTACCTGGCAGCGAGAAATCAGGTGCGCGATCGCCAACCCCGACATTCATCCGGCAGCTGCTTCCATGACCTCATCGGAGATGTCGAAGTTCGAATAGACGTCTTGCACGTCGTCGTTGTCTTCGATCGCCTCCATGATCCGCAGGATCTTCTTAGCGTCCTCGACACTCGTGATCGGAACAAGCAGCTCCGACACCATCGGCGTGTCAGCCGATAGCACGGCATAGCCGGCAGCTTCCAACACGTCCTTGATTTCGAACGTAACGCTCGGGTCACACATAACGCTCCACGCACCGTCATCGTCCGAGACATCGTCGGCTCCGGCTTCGAGTGCCGCCAGCATCAATTCGTCCTCGTCGACCAGTTGCCCTGAACGGCGAACATCAACGATGATCACCCCACGCCGATGGAACTGCCACCCAACGGCGCCCGGCTCGGCCATCGAACCTCCCATCTTCGAGAAGATCGTCCGGACCTCCGCTCCGGTGCGGTTTCGGTTGTCGGTCAACACATCGATCAGCAGCGCGACTCCGCCAGGGGCGTATCCCTCATAGGTGATCGCTGTGTACGTACCTCCGCCGGCGTCACCCGTTCCACGCTTGATCGCACGGTCGATGGCGTCATTGGTCATCTGGCCGGACTTGGCCTTTTGGACGGCCGTGCGCAGCGTTGGGTTGGTGTCGACATCTCCCCCACCTTTTGCGGCGACCTCGATTTGGCGGGCCAGTTTGGCGAACAGTTTGCCGCGCGCCTTGTCGACGGCGCCCTTCTTGTGCTTGATGGTTGCCCATTTTGAATGACCGGACATCGGGTGTCTCCGTGTTACAGGTGGTGAGTGAAGCTGTTGATGAACTGTTGATGTAAGCGGTGATCGTTCGAGAGTTCCGGATGGAACGAGGCAACGGTAACGCTTTTGTACTGCAGCAAAACAGGCGTGCCATCGTGTGCGGCGAGCACCGTGACATCGGACCCGACGCTGACCACTTTCGGAGCACGAATGAAGACGCCATGAAACGGCGCGGCCTCGACGCCAAGCGATGGAACGACGAGGTCGGTTTCGAAGCTGTCAACCTGGCGGCCGTAGCCGTTGCGCCGAACGGCAATGTCGATCGCACCGAACGACCGTTGGTCCTGGCGACCATCAAGCACTCGATTGGCAAGCAGGATCATCCCGGCGCAGGTGCCGAATACCGGCATCCCACCCTCGATCCGTGAGGCGATCAGGTCGAAGAGACCGCTACTGAGCAGCAACTTCGACATCGTCGTTGATTCACCGCCCGGCATGATGAGAGCATCAACTCCCGCCATGTTGTGCGTAGTTCGAACTTGTCGTGACGTGGAACCGAGCTCAGCAAGCCGTTGCTGATGGGCTTCAAACGCTCCCTGCAGAGCGAGCACTCCAACGATCAGGGGCTTCACGGCGTCCCCCTGGGGGCTCCGGACTTGGCATGTGACCGTCACCAGCCTCGTTCGGCGTACCGCTCGTTGATTTCGTCCATCCCGATGCCGGTCATCGGTGCTCCGAGCCCACGGCTGACCTTGGCGAGGATCGCGGCATCGCGGAAATGCGTTGTCGCTTCAACAATTGCGGCCGCCCGACGTGCCGGTTCGTCGCTCTTGAAGATCCCCGAGCCGACGAATACCGCTTCGGCGCCCAACTGCATGGCAAGGCCGGCGTCGGCGGGAGTTGCCAGACCGCCGGCGCAGAAGATCGGGACGGGAAACTTGCCCGTCTCGGCAATCTCCTGGATTAGCGGAAGTGGCGCTTGTAGTTTCTTCGCCCACTCGAACAATTCAGCCGAGTCGGCCTGGCCGATCTTGCGAATATCGCCAAGAATCGAGCGCAGGTGACGGACGGCTTCAACGACGTTGCCTGTGCCGGCCTCGCCCTTCGATCGGATCAGGCAGGCACCCTCGCTGACGCGACGGAGAGCCTCGCCAAGGTTGGTTGCGCCGCACACGAACGGCACCGCGAAGGCGTACTTGTCGATGTGGTGTGCCTCGTCGGCAGGTGTCAACACCTCGGACTCGTCGACGAAGTCGACGCCGAGTGCTTCGAGAATCTGAGCCTCGACAAAGTGGCCGATCCGCGCCTTGGCCATCACCGGAATCGACACGACGGCCTGAATACCGAGGATCATTTCCGGGTCGGACATTCGCGCTACGCCACCGTCACGACGAATGTCAGCAGGGACGCGCTCGAGCGCCATCACCGCACATGCACCAGCATCCTCGGCGATCTTCGCCTGCTCGGGAGTGACGACGTCCATGATGACGCCGCCCTTCAACATTTCAGCCAAGCCACGCTTGACCGGGAACGAACCAGTGATCGACACCTGCTCAGACATGTCATCATCGTAGCGACCACCGCCAGCGTCCACCCTGGTGGGTTCACTACCCGAATACACCCGCCGTCAGCTACTCCGAGCAAACTGAAGCGATGCGGTCGGCGGAGAGTCAGGGTACTTACGCCTCGCTCGCCGTTCCTGCGTATCGGACATTGTTCACCGCAGCTGGGATCGCCTTCCTCTCGATTCAGGCCCAGGCCGTCGCACGCGGTTGGCTCGCCAACGAGTTGACCGGCTCGAACGCCGGTCTCGGAGGCGTCTTCATGGCGTTCGGCATCCCAATGCTGTTGGCGACACCGATGGGTGGAGTCGCCGCTGACCGCCACTCCAAGCGGAGAATCCTGATCGTGACTCAGGCAATGTTGACGGTTGGGGCACTCTGGATTGGGCTTGGTGTGTCATTCGACTTTGTCGAGTACTGGATGTTGTTGGTGGTCTCCGTGATTCAAGGGACAGCGTTCGCGTTTCTCGCTCCGGCCAGAATGGCGATGACCAGCGAGGTCGTCGGACGCGACCTTTTGACGAACGCAATCGTGCTCAGTCAGATGAGTAGCAATGCTGCTCGCGTCGTCGGCCCGGCGATTGCCGGCGTCTTCATCGCAACTCCATGGATCGGAACGGCAGGCGTGTATCACGTCTCGACGGTCCTCAGCGTCGTATCAATTGTCGGACTTAGAACCCTCCCGGAGGGGGTGCGTCACGAGCCGGCCGCCAACTCAGCGTGGTCAGACTTTGGTGACAGCTTGCGCTACGTCAGCCAACATCGTCAGGTCGGGCTGTTGCTGCTCGTTTCATTCTTCGTGGTGATGATTGGTTTCCCGTACCTGGCATTCATCCCGCGCTACTCGACCAATGTGCTCGGTGTCGGTGCAACGGGCTACGGCGTGCTGTCTGCAGTGTCCGCAGTCGGTGCCGTACTCGCCTCGATGTATGTCGCGGGACGTGCCAAGGGTCGGATCGCGTGGCGGATCCAAACGATCTCGGGCTTGACGTTCGGGGTTTCGCTCGGCCTCATGGCCTATGCGCCCGGCTACGGGCTGGCGTTGATCGCCGTGTTCGTTGTCGGCGCGACATCATCGGCGTTCCAAGCGATGAACAACTCGCTGATGCTGTCGCTGACCGAGTTGGAATACCACGGCCGCGTGCAAAGCCTGATGATGCTGTCGTGGGGCGGTTTTGGGATGGCGGCGCTACCACTCGGAACCCTTGCTGACGAGATCGGATTGCGCGACACGATCGCCATCACCGGCGGGTTCGTTGTTGCTTCGATGGTCTGGTACGTGCTCGCTAGCGGCAGGGTCCGACGCCAGGTCGGTGATCCGCTGGCGCTGGCGTGACGGCCGAAGCGCTATGACCAGTCGCTACGACCAGTCGATGTCACTGGCGTACAGCGACCAGCTTTCGACGATCAGATCGTCGACGACTCGCTGAATCTGGATCCATTGGACCGTGCGTTTCTCGCCTGTGTCAAGATTGACGCCGCGCATCGAAAGTCGGCTCCAGACTTTGTCACCGTCGACGACGCGATCCTGCGCAATCACCTCGGGCGTGTGGAGTGCCCGCTGATACTGACGCAGGTCGTCCTTGATCTGCTTACGAGTTCGGGTGGTTGTGCCGGTTGACCCGTGACGAACAATCGGTTCGGCGATCAACTCGTCGACCGCGCTCAGGTCGGCATTTGTCCATGCCCGCGTCTCCCACTGTTCAACGACCTCGAGCGGACTCACACTCGAAGTCTGTCAGACGGCCAAGGCCTGCCAACCTTTCAACAGGACACAACGCGTCACTCAACGATGCGATTGAAGGCAACGACCTTCGCAACCGACGACGTTGCGGATCACACAACTTCTACGATTGGCGGTATGGGCCAAGTCGTCAGCGCACCGAAACGCAGCACCCTGCGGTACTGGTATGCCGGAATGGCAATCGATCTGGTCCACATGCCACTCGTGATTGCGCTCGTGGTCGCTGGCGCGATTTGGTTCTCCGGCCCGGTCTATGTTGCAATTGTCACGATCGTTGTCGTCGTGCAAGTCGCCCTACTCGGCTGTCCGTGCATGGCGTTGACGGGATGGTTGAAGCGCAAACACGACCCGAGCTTCCAGGGCCAATGGTCGCTCACGGTGTGGCTGTATCACCAGTACGGGCGGGCAGTCGGGATCGCCGTGTTCGTGTTCTTCCTCGGCGCCGCGCTCGTCGTACGAGTCTTGTTCTGGTAGACCGGCCTGACTAGACTTAGTCCAGTGAGTCACATTGTCAACATCCACGAGGCGAAGACGAATCTGTCGCGACTGCTTGCTGAGGTTAGCGATGGGGCGGAGGTGGTGATCGCCAATCGCGGCGTCCCGATCGCCCGCCTGGTGGCCTACCACGTTCGGTCTCGACCGATGTGGGGATCGTTGGCGAATGATCAGCCGATGCCGGACGACGCTTTCGCCCCGATGTCTCACGATCAACTGCGGGAATGGGACCTGGTATGAACGTCCTCCTCGACACTTCGACCTTGCTGTGGGCGTTGCAAACACCCGCCCGACTGTCCCGAAAGGCGCGAGAGGTGCTCGACGACCCGCGGGCGACGCTACATGTGTCGTCGGCCTCGGCCTGGGAGGTCGCCACGAAGCATCGAATCGGCAAGCTTCCCGGTGTCGGCCACATTGTCGATCGCTGGGAACAAGTGTTGGATGAGTACGTCATCGAATCGGTCGCGATCGACGCGTCACATACCATCCGTGCAGGTTCATACCGGGCCGACCACGCCGACCCCTTTGATCGCATGATCGCCGCTCATGCAGAACTGTTCTCCATGACACTGATATCGAGCGATGCGGCGTTCGACCTTTTTCCAGTCACTCGGGTGTGGTGACTCGGCGAACGTTCCGCGAAGCGGGACGCTGTTCCCGTCCGTGGGACGCGTGAGCGAGACTGAGAGAATGCGAACTGCCGCCATTGTGGGGTCGGGCAACATCGGCACCGACCTGCTCTACAAGTTGCTCAAGTCGGACCACATCGAACCCCGCTACATGATCGGGGTCGACCCAAACAGCGAGGGCCTCGCCCGGGCGCGTGATCACGGGTTGGAGGCAAGCCATGAAGGTGTCGATTGGCTGCTGTCTCGTCCTGAGCTCCCCGACCTCGTGTTCGAGGCGACCAGCGCCTACATCCATCGTGCGAATGCTCCGCGCTACGCGGAGTACGGAATCCGAGCGATCGACCTCACGCCGGCTGCGATCGGGCCATATGTCGTGCCGCCGGTGAATCTTGCCGAACACGTCGATCTGATGAACGTCAACATGGTCACGTGCGGCGGCCAAGCAACAATTCCAATGGTGCACGCCGTCAGCCGCGTCGTCACCGTGCCATACGCAGAAGTCGTCGCAACTGTGGCATCCAAGTCGGCCGGGCCTGGCACGCGAGCAAACATCGACGAGTTCACCCGCTCAACCACCCAGGCGATCGAGGTCTGCGGCGGCGTGCAAAAGGGTAAGGCGATCATCGTCCTGAACCCGGCAGAACCGCCGCTGATGATGCGCGACACGATCTTCTGTCAGATCCCCGACGACGCCGACCACAACGCAATCGACACGTCGATTCGAGACGTCGTTAGATACGTCCAGGGCTATGTACCTGGCTACCGACTGACCGTTGATCCGCAGTTCTCGATCACACCTGATGGCAGCCACCGGGTGGCAATCTTCGTCGAAGTCGAGGGTGCCGGCGACTTCTTTCCGCCGTACGCCGGCAACCTCGACATCATGACTGCCGCCGCGACACAGGTCGGCAACGTGATCGCGCAACGGATGGATACGACCTTGACCCCGACCTTGACAGCGGGAGCATTGCGATGACGTACTCATCAAGCCTCGATATCCGGATCACCGACTCTGCTTTGCGAGACGGCTCACATGCCAAGGGCCATCAGTTCACCGTCGACCACGTCCAATCGATCGTCGGCGCACTCGACGCCGCCGGTATGCCCGTGATCGAGGTCACGCACGGCGACGGGCTCGGCGGTTCGTCGTACAACTATGGGCGGTCACTTACCGACGAGCGAGTACTGATGCGGACAGCGGTTGACACGGCGAAACAGGCCAAGATTGCGGCACTGATGGTCCCTGGGATCGGAACGATGGATGACATGCGGGCGTGTCGCGACAGTGGTGTCTCGATCGTCCGGATCGCGACCCATTGCACCGAAGCCGACATCTCGATCCAACATTTCGGTCTCGCCCGCGAACTGGGATTCGAGACTGTCGGGTTCCTGATGATGGCGCACAAGATCACGCCTGAGAAGCTCGCCGAACAGGCTCGGATCATGGTCGACGCCGGTTGCCAGTGCCCGTATGTCGTCGACTCCGCCGGAGCGATGATCCTCGACGACGTCACGTACCGCGTGCAGGCGCTGGTTGCTGGGGTCGGCGCCGACGCGCAAGTCGGCTTTCACGGTCACGACAATCTCGGGATCGCTGTCGCCAACTCCGTGCTCGCCGTTCGGGCCGGAGCGGTGCAGATCGACGGCTCGACGCGAGGGTTCGGCGCTGGGGCTGGAAACACCCGCAACGAGGTCTTCGCTGCGGTGTGCGAGCGACTGGGGATTTCGACCGGCATCGACGTGCTGGCCCTGATGGACGCCGCCGAAGATGTTGTTCGTCCCGTGATGGACAGCGAGTGCGTTCTTGACCGGATGGCGCTCGTGATGGGATACGCGGGCGTGTACTCGAGTTTCCTGCGTCACGCCTATCGCGCTGCCGAGCAGTACAACGTCCGCGGCGCCGACATCTTGATGCGCTGCGGCGAGCACCAACTCGTCGGCGGACAAGAGGATCAGATCATTTCGATCGCCGCGGAACTCGCCGCCGAGCAGGCCGCCAGCGAGTTGCAGCCTGTCGGCGGCGAATAAGCAAGTACCGAGCGATCGGTTGAAGGAGTCACATGCCATTTCTCCGAGTTGATCTAGCAGGACCTGTTGATCCAGCAATGAAGAACGAGTTGTTGCGCCGTACCGCCGAGTTGTTTGCCGAGATCATCGGTTCCCCGATCGATCGGATCCGCACCCAGGTGCATGAACTGCCAGCGGACTCATTCGCTGTCGGGGGCGTGCCGATCGCCGAGTCAGGCCAACAGGCCCCGTTCATCACGCTCGATCTGTTTCGAGGTCGCCCTGCGTCGCAGCACGCCGCGCTCGTGGAACGAATGTCGGCGCTGGTCGCGGAGATCGTCGACGTGCCGATCGAGCGCACCCGCCTCCGCATCAACGAAGTCTTCCCCGAAGGTTGGGGCATCGGCGGTGTGCAGGCGTCATCGGTCCGGCGCAACGAGATCACCGATCGAGCGAACGACAACGAATCGTCACCTCGTTGACCGCCGCGGCAAGATGACGGCGTGAAGAATTTTGATGGCAAGACGGCGTTCGTGACAGGCGGAGCGAGCGGCATCGGGTTAGGTATGACTCGTGCGTTTCTGGCCGAGGGCATGAAGGTTGTCGTCGTCGACATCAGTGATGCCAGCCTGGCCGACGTCGCTGCCGAGTTCGAGACCAATCCGAGTGTCGCGACCGTGCGGGCGGACGTCACCGATCGGGTGTCGATGAACCGTGCCGCCACAGTAGCGGTCGAACGGTACGGTCGGATCGACGTTGTGTGCGCGAATGCGGGGATCGGTGGAGGCGGTGGGGCGATCGCCGATCCGACGTTCGACGGCTGGGATCGCATCATGGCGGTCAACCTCGATGGGGTGGTCAACACGGTCAAGGCGACGGTTCCGGGCATCCGTGAGAACGCCGCCGGCGGACACGTCGTCGTGACTGCTTCGGTGGCGGGTGTCACGGCCCTTCCGTTCGAACATGGGGCCTACACGACCTCTAAGTTCGCGGTTCGAGGACTCGGTGAATCGCTTCGGCTGAGCCTCGCCGAGGAGGGCATCGGTGTCTCGGTGCTGTGTCCGGGTCTGACCGACACCGCGATTCTTGGTGGCGACTCCGAGGAAACGGTCGAGTTCACTCGAATCGAGGGCGCCATGAGTCCACTCGAGGTTGGGTATGCGGTCGTGCGCGGCATCCGTGAAAACGCGCCCTACATCTTCACCCACGCAGAGTTCCACGCCGAGTTCCGGATGCTGTTCGATGAGCTGCTCGAAGCACTCCCCCGCGACCAGGCAATCCCGACAGATCGCGCCGCATTCGAAGCAGGCCGCCGCGACCTGTGCGACAGCCTCCGTCACTTCCCTGCCCTCGACTGACCAGCCATCCCCATCAGGGCTCAGCGGTATACTGCTGGTATATGAAGTCGACAACGGTCAAAGTGAGCGTTTCCACGCGTGATCGGATTCGAGCGCTCGGAGGCTCCACGTTCGAGGACACCATCACTGAAGCCCTTGACGCGCTTGAGGCTGATCGATTCTGGGCTCAGGCCGACGACGCCGCCGCCTGGCGGGACAGCTTGGCACCCGACGACCGCCTCAGGCTGCAGCTTCGCGATGCCGATGCCGATGCGGCGTTCAACGGCATCACATGACCGACTTGGGCGACATTCATTTGGCCGACCTCAATGAGGAAGGTCGGCGTCGCGTATTGATCGCCTCCGCGAGCAAGTTCAATCGAATGGCCGGACGCGTCGTCGTCATTCCCGAGGTGCTTGGTGAGCCTGACCAGATTCCGTTCCCCTGGCGTATCGAGATCGACGACACGGTATTTGCGGTCGATATGCTCCGAACGCTGCCGGTTGATCGACTACTCGAGCGAACCGGACGAGCCTCCCACGAGACGATGTCCAGAGTGCGCGGTGCCATCCGTCAGATCACCTAATTGCTTCGCTCGGGTCGAATATTCGCGCAATTGCGGCTCGCCGAAGCTTATTCGAACTCTCCCCTATCTCTTTGAGCGATATCATCCTCTGCCGCATCACTAATATCAATATGCTGGTTGTTGTGCCCTGAGACGAACGCCGGTACGATACTGTTATGTCGATTACCGCAGTCGCCACATCACCACTGGATGACCCAGCGATGCTCGACATTGATACCGAAATTGCTCATGTCGCCGGCATTCTCAATGCGCAGCACGCTCGTCTGGTCGAGATCGTGGCGCGGGCGTTGGAGACCAGAGACTGGTCGGGTTCAGGCATCCACTCCCCGACCCAGTGGCTGGCGTGGCGAACCGGGCTCTCCCCCCATCGCGCCAGCGAGATCGTTCTGATGGCGAGCAAGCGAGCAGAGTTTCCGGTGATCACCGGGGCCTTCGAGCGCGGCGAGTTGGCGATCGACCAGGTCTCGGTCGTCATGCGGGCACCCTCGTGGGCCGACTCCAAGTTGATCGACTTCGCCAAGGCGGCAACCGTGCAACAGCTTCGTCGAACGATCCGGTCGGAGTACTTCGAAGAAGGTCAAGCTGAATCCGAACATGCGCAGCCCGTCGATCGTGATCGGCTGTCGACCGGGCACACCGAGTCCGGCCGTTGGTCGATCAGCGGCGAACTCGACATCGAACGCGGTTCGATCGCCGATGCGGCTCTTGCCGAAGCCAAGAACGCCCTGTTCGAACGCGGTCAAACCGACGCCACGTGGGCCGACGCATTCGTGGAAGTCTGCGAGCGATCGCTCGGCGCTGTTGCATCTCGATCGCGACGTGATCGGTACCGCACCTGGATTCACCTTGAGGCAGCCACCGGCGACGCCACGCTCACCGAGGGCTGGCGGATTCCGGATGCGATCCGTGACCGCATCATGTGTGATGGAGTTGTCCAACCGGTGTGGGAGCGAGAGGGCGTGCCGTTCAACGTCGGCCGCACCCAGTACATCGTGCCCGATCGGACTCGTCGCATCGTCGAGCGTCGTGACCGCGGCTGCCGAGTACCAGGGTGCACCAACAATCGTTTCGTCGAGGTTCATCACATCGTCCCATGGCTCAAGGGCGGCACGACCGACACTCGGAATCTCATCAGCTTGTGCCCGAAGCACCATCGCATGCACCATCAAGGCAAGCTCGGTATCGCGGGCAACGCCGACGAGGAGCACGGTGTCGCCTTTACCGATTGGATGGCGAGAGTTATCGGTCCCAACGGCCAACCCCTGTTGCCCACAGGCCGACCTCCCGCTCCCGAATCTCGCTACGAGCACGCCATCGGTGAACGCCTCCAACCGAGGTGGGTAGGCCTCGGCTGGGTTCATCCAGGTGTGCTCGAAACCCGCCAAGAGGCATCCCGGCGACAGGCGAACTGATCCGCACCGACCAGTCGTCAACAGCCGCGAGCCGCACCCGATCGCGTACGTAGCCACAAAAAGAACATCACGCGGAGTTCTAGGCGTCGATGAGGCGCGTCGTCACCGTTCCTAACGGGCCGAAGTCGGCTACTACTACGTCTCCGGTTTTGATCGGGCGGACAGGGCCCAATGCTCCGGTCATGAGGACATCGCCAGCTCGCAGTGGGATGCCTCGTTGACACAGGACGTCGGCGAGCCATCTGGCGGCCTCTATCGGGTTGCCGAGACACTGAGCACCGGAACCGGTCGAGACTTCCTCATCGTTGATCGTCATACTCATCGGGACCATCCGAATGTCGAACTCCGACAGCGAAACCGGTCGGCTGCCGACAACGTAGAGGCCGCTGCTTGCGTTGTCGCTGACCGTGTCGACCAATCCGATCTGCCAGTTCTCGATCCGGCTGTCGACGACCTCGATCGCTGGCAGAGCGAACGCGACCGCTCTGATGATCTCGGCAAAACCGTGTGGGGCGTTGTCGAGATCATGTTGGATCACCAGAGCGACTTCACCTTCAGCGCGGGGCTGCATCAAGCGTGATGCCGGAATGTCGATCCCGTCGCCGTATTCAGTGTCGGTGAACAGGGATCCGAAGTCGGGGTGATGGACGCCGAGCTGCGCCTGCACGGCAGGGTTGGTCAAGCCGATCTTGCGACCTGAAACACGGTGACCCGCGGCGATCATCCGGTCGGTATTGATCTGCTGGACCGCGTAGGCGGCGTCGATGTCGGTCGAGGTACCAAGCAGCTCCCGAACCGGCGGTATCTGAATTTTCGTCTGGTGTGCGTTCCAGAGTGCTTCGGCCGCTCGTTGAATCAGTGCCGGATCGATCATTGCTGCACCTGCTGCTGTTGCTCTTGGGCGAGTCGGGCTTGTTTGTCGGCAAGGATCTCGGTGCCTGCCAAGAAGTCGGTGTTCTCGACCTCGTTGACCCAGACACGAATCGAGTCACGCGGGGCACCAATCGACTCGTGGATGGCGTCAGCGATTGCGTGCAACATCTTGGATTTTGCCTCTGGCGATCTTCCGCGGGCCATCGTCACATTCACTAACGGCATTCGTTGCTCCTCAGGTCTCGGTTCCGATAGCTCGCACCGTCACGTCGCCGAAGTGGCTGTAGCTGGCGGTCGCCACCGTGCCCCATCCGAATGGGCGGGCGTCGAGTGGGGCGCCTGCCATTACAAGCCAGCCCGCAATCAGCCCGCGATCCGTGCGGGCCAAATTCCGGACAAGCATTGCCACGCATTCCGCCGGATCTCCAAGCAGCGCTTCACCGGTTGCCTCACCTGTGACGATGCCGTCGACAGTGAAGGTGCATGTCACTGATCGCAGGTCGACATCTCGTGGCGCGACACCCCGATCGCCGATTGCGACGCGGGCGGCCGACGTGTTGTCGGCGATGACGTCGGGCAAGGTGAACTTGAATGCCTCGTACCTGGAGTCGATGATTTCGATTCCACCGGTAACTCGTTCCGTGGCGTCAAGGACATCGTCGGCTGTCACGTCGGGGCCTGCAAGGTCGGATCCGATCAGAAACACGAACTCCGGCTCAGCGCGGGGGTGGATCAGTTGATCGATGTCGACCTCGGCATCGGGCCCGAGAACCGACGAGCTCGGCACCCAACCGTAGGCCGGTTCTCGCACACCCATCTGCTCCTGTTTGGCCTTCGATGTCAATCCCAGCTTGGCACCGGCTAGCGACTCGCCCCGCCACAGACGCGACTCGATCAACGTGTCCTGAATCAAGTAGGCGTCCTCAATCGAGAGCCCATCTTCGAGTTGGGCCCCGATCCCGGATATCTCGCGACGCTGATCGACGGCGGCCTGCAGGTACCGAGCCCAATACTTGTGATCGACGGTCACCTCGTATGCGGTCCTGTCACTGACCGGGAGCCGGGGTTGGCGTTTGCCAACCGGCGACAGCCTCGGCGGCGTTGATATGAAGCTTCTTGAGATCGTCGGCCTGCGGGCTGTATTTCATCGAGCCCCGGTCGATCCAATCGACGGCGAATCCGGCACCGCGTCCGAACTTCGATCGTTCCAACGGCAGCGGAATTACATCATGCGGTTCACGGATTACCGCGATCGGATCGCGACCTTCGCGCACGGCCTCGATCGCCTCGCGGAACATGCGACGAACGGCAATCACGCCGAGGTCGCTCTTGGTGATGTTCTCGATCGTGCGGTCGGCGATCGCGCCCTGCGTGACCCACGCCATCACGTCCTGGCCTTCGATGTAGTCGACGATGTGAACGCCCTTGTCGTCGATCCATTCGTACTCGTAGTCAACCGGGTACATCTGATCGGCAGGCTCGGCACCGTCAGGAGCGTGGACGGAATAGAACATCACCCGAGTATGTGTGTCGTCGATCGGTACCCGGATCTGCATTTGGAACACACCATTGCCGCCGACCCACATCTTGTATGGGAACACCATCGGGTGCCCAATTGCCCAGTCGTCGTCCTGCTCGGTTTGACCGACGAGTTGACGACGCTTGATGATCCCGTGTTCAAACGTGTCGAAGCCAACCTTGACGTGCTTGTTCTTGAAAGAACTGGGCATTTCGAAGCCCTTCCACTCAGCGATGAAGGCGAAGTAGTTCCCGTGCAACGCCTCGACGTGGTACGGGTCGACGGCGTTTTCCATGATCTGGAACCAGTTGCACGGCAGCAGTGAGTGACCGATGTCGCGCACGCCTTCCATCACGTACGCCTCGTAACGCGGGAGCTCCGGCGCTGGGCCAGAACCGATGTACGCCCACACCATGCCGCCGAGCGCCTGTGCTTGGCCCGCCTTGGCGCAGACCTTGTCACGAAAGGCTGGTGATGAATCTGGCTCGGCCAGGATGTCGATGCACTTGCCTTGCTTATCGAACTTCCAGCCGTGGTAGCCACAGCGCAATCCACCGTCCTCGACGATCCCGTACACGAGCGAAGCGCCGCGATGGGGACACTTCTCGTGCATGATCCCGTAGGTCCCGTCGGGGAGCTTGAACACGGCGAAATTTTCGCCGAGCAGTCTGGCTCCCTTGACAGGGAACTCGTCGAGTTCGCGAACGAATGCAACCGGGTACCAGTAGTGCCGAAGGACGTCGCCCATCGGCGTTCCAGGGCCAACCTGGGTCAATTCGTCGTTCTGTTCCTTGGTCATCATGGCGGGTCTCCAATCTTCGGTAACGCTGCGTCAGTCTTCCAAAATCTCGACAGTTCCGGCGGATCCGTCGACTCGGATTCGTTGTCCGTTCTTGATCTGAGTCGTGCCGAAACCGGTGCCGGTCACAGCCGGCACGCCGTACTCGCGACACACAATCGCGGCGTGGCTCATCATGCCGCCGATGTCGGTGACACATGCCCGAATCTTCGGGAACACCGGTGCCCAGCTGGGGGCCGTGATCCGAGCGACAAGGATTTCGCCGTCAAGCACCTTGCCGATGTCTTCGGCATTGAACACCAGGCGAGCGGGGCCCTCTGCGATACCGGGCGAGGCTGCCATGCCGGAGATCCCACCTTTGCCGTCCTCAGCACCGAGCCAACCTTTGACCGAGTCAGAGGTGATACCCCACAACATGATCGTGAACGGCTCCGTCACGACTTCGGGTGGCTCGCCGAGAGCCTTCGGCGCGTTCCATGCGTTGAACGATTCGACCCATCGCTTGCGCTGAGCGATCTTCGGCGGCCAGTAGGTCGGCCCGGCGGCAGGTGCGTTGACCGCCCATGCTGCGTACATGTCCCACAACACCTCGTCGATTTCATCGCGCTTGAAGTAGACGATGTCTTGCGGGTCGGCGATGAAGCCTTCTTTGGCGACGATTGCGCCGAGTTCTCGGAGCTTGGCCCAGAACCGTGACATCGTCCAGTGTTCGATGTAGAAGTTGTGGTTTTCGACGTATGGGAACACCGTGCGGGCGAGGCCGAGTTTGCCTGCGAAGGTGGCCTTGTCCTCGTCGGTCAGCAGCAGGTCGGTGTATTCCTCGATAATCCGATCGCGTTCGGCGATGACCTGTTCGATCGGGCGGCTGATGTCGTCGCCGGCTTCGATCTTGGTGATGTAGTCGCGGATGAACGCATACGGGATCTCTGGGTAGTCGATCCACGTCTTGTCGAAGTAGTAGAAACCGGTGCCGGAGCTGAAGTTAAACCATGGATCCGAGGCGTCGTCCCACGCTGCCTGCCAGGCCTTTCCAGCTTGTGAGCCCGACAATGCTGTTGCGATTCCGCCGACATCACTCGGCGTGTCGAACACCCTTGCAATGCCCGAGTCAACTGCCAAGTGGGCGAGGTCTTTGAGTTTCTCGTTCGGCTTGAACAGGTCGACCTCGACGCCGGCGACCATGCGAGCGATCGCCAGATCGGGAATGCTCGGCCATGCTTGCTTGCAGAATCCGAAGTAGTCGAGGTAGGCCGCGTAACCAAGGTTGAGGAACTCGAAGTGGTACTGCCACGTACGCAACGAAAGATCTTTGAACCGGTGGTACTCGGACTGCAGCCTGTACCCGCTGCCCGTGCCCTGACCGGACGTCACGACCTCGAAGTCCTCGATTTCTGGCAGTGGCGAAAAGTCGATCGCGTCGAGGGCATCGATGTTGTCCTTGACCTTGACGAGCCAGTTTGCGTAGAGCTCGTCCCAGTTCATGAAGTAATGACCTGCGCGCTTCATAAATTCAGGAATCCGCGGCTCGATCTTTTCGGGGTCGACGGCGACCGGCGAGAAATAGGGGTAGCCGTAGAGCACGCGGAAGTCGACGCCGTCGGCCGGCGGGATGCTGTAGTGGCGACTGTTGAACTGCGCCAGCGACGCGATCGCGAACTCGAGGTGAGTGGAATCCCAGGGCGTCATCGCCACGCCCCAGTGCATCGAGTCCTGGAACCAGAATCGGGCTTCCTCATACTCACGCCGACCTTCACCGAACGTCACCGAGTACGGGTACATCTCTTCCCATCCGGCGATGTCGCCCTCAGGCGGATCGACCTCGAACGGACTCGGGAAACGTGTTGCCATGGTGTATGGACCCCCTCAGGTCGGTACTGCTGTTCGTGATCTGATGTTCGGTAGGCGGGTGTCAGTTTTTGGGTGTGCTGTACATCGGTGCCATCAGTGTCGACACGATCGAGCTGATCGGGTCTGACTGGCTGCCGATCGGTACGACCGGCTTCTGCGACCACACGGTTTCAGGTCGACTCTGGAGCAGCACGACGTTGTAGCCGTCTGGCAGATGCCGGTCGACGGCCCATTCGACATCTTGCGGGCAGCCGTAATGCTTCTCAGCCCGACGAGCGAGCGCAGCGACGTTGCGCAGATCGTTGTCGGTCATGCACGGCTTGGTCTGACGTTCGGGCTCGATCTCCAGCTTGCGCACGCTGCCGTCATGGTCGAGGCGGTACTCGATCGCCTTGGTCGATACCTTGCGGCTGACGATTTCCTTGATGACTTTGTCGACGAGATAATTGTCGGGAGTGACTTCCCCCGACACGACGGCCTCGCCGAGCCCCCACGAGGCGTCGATCGCGACCTGCGAACGGTCACCATTGACGGGGTTCAGGGTAAATGCGACTCCGGCAGCGACCGGATCGACCATCTTCTGCACGCCGACTGACATCGAGATCGACTGATGCAGGTACCCCATCTGATGGCGGTAGGCAATTGCCCTGTCGGTGAAGAGTGATGACCAGCACTTACGGACGCTGTCGACAACTGCGTCGGCGCCCTGTATCCACAGGAACGTGTCCTGTTGCCCGGCGAACGACGCGTCGGGAAGATCTTCGGCTGTCGCCGACGAACGGACAGCCACGGGGAGATTCAGTACATCGCAGAACTTGCAGAGCGCCTCGTAGCTCGATGAGATCGCATCGACGACTTCATCGGAGATCGGTTCGCGCTCGATCGCTGCGCGGATGCGATCGGACACCGCCATGTTGCCGACCAGGTCCAGGTGGTCGATCTCGCGGAGTTCATGATTGACGGCGTTTGCAAGGTCGCTGTTCCGCCACAACTGCTGGTAGGCCTCGATTGCCACGGCAAAGCCAGGAGGAACGGGCAGGTCGGCCATCATCAGCTCGCCCAGGCTGGCATTCTTGCCGCCGACACGGTGCTTGTGATCAGCCGAGTTGTAACGGTCGTACCAGACGATCATGTCGCTCATCACACCTCCAACCTGCGCAACGCCACCGAACGACTCGATCGTGGCGAACGCCGCATCCCAATCAACGACCGGACATTGCTTACACATGGTTCGTACCCCCTCGACAGATTCATGTCACTCGCCGGGTTCCCAGTTGTCTTCGTCTGCCCAGACCGGCAACTTGTCGATATCTGGAACACACAGTTCCTGTACCCGGTTTCGATATGTCACCAGGGCATCCTTGCGGCCTTCCATGATCTTGACCCGTACGTGTTCCGTGTTGTACGGCTCACCCGGGTCGTAGCCGAGAGCGGCGACCGCGAATGCCCGGATGCAACCCGAATGCGTGGCGATCAGGAGCCGAGCGCCGGGGAATTGCCCGGACAGCTTGTTGATGCCTGACCAGAATCGCCTGACAGCCATCGACGGCGGTTCGAAATGCATCATCGGGGTCGTCAGCCACGACTCGATCGGGTCGCCGCCGGCCATTTGAAGTTTCCAGAACCGGTCCATCTCGACGAGCCACAACGGGCGGTCGCCGGTGCTCATCCGTTCGTATTGCTCGCGCAGGGCGTAGTACTCGCGGTAGGCAGCCGTGACGTCTTTCAGCCCGGTCGGTGACACGAATTGGAAGTTGCGGAACTCGTGCATCGGCTCGGGTTCGTGAATCGTGATTTCGCGTTCGAACTGAACACATCCGTCAAGCAATCCACGGTGGATGTTCTCGGCTGTTTCGCGCGCCCGATTGGTGGCGGCGTGACGGAACACCACGGTCTCGCCGTTCCGTATGCGCTTCGCCAGCGTGTTGCCGTACGTGTGAGCCTGCCACACACCTTGCGGCGTCAGGCCCGAATCGGTGGAGTACCCCTGCGTCTCGCCGTGACGGATCAGGAACACGTCGTTGGCCATACCGCGAATCGCTTCGTGCGGGGCAAGAATTTCCTTGTTGCGGTTGTCCTCCGTGAGCGCCTGCTGCATCGCCAGGCTCGACCGCTCCCAGAGTGGCGAGTCGGGACGCGCACCGGGTGCCACATCACGATCACGGAATTGGCGCAGGTACAACGGCAACGACTCGTCGGGCGCTGGAGCGTCGTCGCGTTCGTCAGCGATCCGAGTCGCCTCGCGGTCCCGGTACTTGGCGACGTACGACGGCTCCTCGATCCGGAAGTTCGTACTCACGAGTGCACCGTCATGAAAGCGGGGTTCAACTTGCCCTGGTAATAGAAGATCGCTCGGCCCATCTCGCCCTCTGTCCAGGTAGTCGGCTGATCGTCAGGGTCGAACCAGTATCCGCCGGTGTAGAGCTCGTTGCGGTTACCGGCCGGGTCGAAGAAGTACAGACCGCACCCGCGGGTTGCCCCGTGACGCGTCGGGCCAGCATCGACGGTGATCCCATGGAATGCGCACGTATCTGCACCGTGGCGCAGCTCGTTCCAATCATCCACCCAGAAGGCGAGGTGATGAAAGCCGCCGTCTGGACCAGTGAGAAAGGCGATGTCGTGGGTCGAGTGACTGCGTTCGAGAAACGTCGCCAGTTGGTAGCCGTCGTCGGCGATGATCTGTTCGGTCATCCGGAACCCGAGCACGTCTCGGAAGAACTCGGTGACGCCGTCGACGTCCTCGCACATCAGGAAGATGTGGTCGAGCCGGGGTGGGTGCATCCCGTGCAGGCCGTCAGGCCCGATCGGTGGGTTGAGAAGCGGAAGCCCGTTTCCGACCTGTTGCATGCCGTGCACCAGGTCGACGGTGTGCCCACTGGGCGAGCGGAACCGCACGACGTCGCCCGCTCCGAGTCCGAGCGCACCACGTGGGTAACGAGTGGTCGCGATACCGGCAGCCTCGACCTTGGCGGCGAGGGAGTCGAGATCGGCTGCGTGCTCGACTTTGAAACCGAGTGATTCGAGACCGTAGGTGGGCGCCGACACGAGGATCAGCGAGTGATGCTGGTGCTCATCCCATGCCTTCAGGTAGACCCGATCGGCATCACGGTCGACTTGGATCAGGCCGACCACTTCGACGTAGTACGCCAACGCCAGTTCGACGTCAGGTACCCGGACCTCCGCGTGCGAGAGCCGCAAGATCCCAGCCATCAGGTGTACACCGTCAGGAAGCGACCGTTGTCCTTGCCCTCGTAGTAGAAGATCGCTCGCCCGAGGTTGTCTTCCGTCCAGGTGATCGTCGGGAAATCGGGGTCGGCACGATATCCGCCGGTGAAGACCTCGTTGCGGGTCCCCATCGGGTCGAAAAAGTAGATCGTGTTTCCTCGCGTGATCCCGTGGCGTGTTGGGCCGATGTCGATCGAGATCGCGTTGTAGGCGAGGATGTCGGCAGCTTTGCGGACGTGATCCCAGTCGTCGAGCCAGAACGAGAAGTGATGCAGTGCACCGTTCGGACCCTGAATGATGGCGATGTCATGCGGCCGCCCCGAACGCGTCAGGAATGCGCCCATCTGGTGGCCCTCGTTGCTCAGTACCTGCTCGGTCAGATGGAAGTCCATCGTTGTCTGCATGAAATGGGTCATCTCGCCGACCTCCTCGGCGTGCACCAAGACATGGTCGATTCGGGGCGGGGCAATCCCGACCAGACCTTGCGGCACCGGCCACGGGTTGATGAGTGGGATACGTCCACCGACTTTCGTGATGTCGTGGACGAGTTCCATCTCGTGACCGGAAGGCGTTTCGAATCGGATCGACTCGCCCTGGCCAATCTCGTCACCTTTGCTGACACGCTCGACGGCGACGCCATAGCGCTGGATCTTGTTCTCGATCTCGTCGAGGTCGTCTTCGAACTCGACCTTGAACGAGAACCGGTCGATCCCGACTCGCGGGTCATATCGAACAGAGAGACTGTGGTGGTCACGTTCATCCCAGCACTTGAAGAAAATGCGGTCATCTGTGCGCTCCGAGATGTCGAGACCCATCACCTGCGTGTAGTACGCGGCGGCGAGTTCGAGATCGGGAGCACTGATGTCGACGTGCGAAAGGCGGAGGACTCCCATGCCTTCGACCGTAAGCCCAGCGTTCCGCAGGATGGGAAGATGTCCCACAGAGCGGAACGTTTCGCTATGGTCTGAATCGTGAACAAGGATGGGGTTTCGCGCTCGGCGACACTTGGGTCTGTCGCCAACGCCGCTCGAGTACTCAAGGCGTTCAGCCACAACGAGCGCGAATGGGGAGTCTCCGACCTTGCTCGTCGGCTCGGAATCGCCAAGTCGACAACTCATCGCCTGCTCGCCACCTTGACCGATGAAGGTTTGCTCGAACAGGACGTGGAGACGGGGCGCTACAGAGTAGGTCTGGCGATTTTCGATCTGGCGGCTGCCGCGCAGAGCATCGATCTACATGAAGCCGTCATGCCTCCCATGACCAAGCTTCGGAATCAGACCGGAGAAACCGTGCAGGTCGCTGTGCTCGACGGCCGCGAGGTCGTGTACGTCCACCGACTCGAAAGCCCGAACACGCTGCGTCTGTTCCTCGAAGTCGGTCGCCGCAACGCTGCTCATTCGACCGGTTGCGGCAAGGCGTTACTCGCATTCATGCCCCCTGATCAACTCGAACGCTCACTGAAGAACTGGAAACTGGTCGCCAAGACACCGCATACGATCGTCGACGTCAACCGGCTACGCGACGACCTCGCCGAGTCACGCCGCCGCGGGTATGCCGTAAATCGCCGCGAATCCGAGGCAGGCGTGATTTCGGTAGCTGCACCGATCCGAGACGCGTCGAGCAGAGTGATCGCAGCAATTAGCGTCGCCGGTCCCGCCGAACGACTCGAACCACATGAGCTGCAGTTGGCGCAGATGACAATGGAGTCTGCGGCGATGGTGTCGCGACGGCTGGGGTACCGTGGCACGGTGGGGGCAGCCTGACGTGCGGGTTGCGATAGGCCGTGTTGCCGATATCTCTGAGTCGACGTGTGTTTCCGCTGGCGACGATCGGGCGATCGTGTTCCGCATCGGCGACGAGGTCCGCGCGTATCGCAACCGGTGCGCTCACCAGGATTCAGCACTGGCCGGGGGTTGGATCCGCGATGGTGTCCTGAGTTGCCCGTTGCATTTCTGGCGTTACCGAGCCGACGATGGTCGACATATCGGTACAACGATGACACTGGAGCAATATCCGGTCGATGTGATTGACGGTGAAGCGTTCATCGAGGTTCCCGACCCCCCGCCACCGAAATCGCTGCGCCAACAGCTTCTGGAACGAGCGTCCAACTACGATCGCGACGAGGCATTCCGTCGCGATCAGGTCTGAACTGCACCATCGATTGCCCAATCGTGCTGGAGCATCCGAGAGGCGCATGGTTGATTGACAAGGGTGACTGATTCTGGATGGGCCGACGAAGATACCGAACCGACCGGCGATGAAGCCGAACCGACTGCAATGTTCGTGCTCGGTGACAACCCCGGGCTGCTGGTCAATGTCGATGACGAAGACAACGACGCTGGGCACGCCATCCTGCACTCCGATTCCGGTACGAAGGTCAGTTTCGTCGTGTTCAACGTCGGCACCGCCGCCGGAAGTTGCACGGTCGACATCGAGGTCAACAACACCTGGATCAAGAACTGGACATCGTCGGAGCTCCAGCCGGGAGGGAGCGATTCGGTCGAGGTCAAAGGACTCGGACGTTACAGCGCGGGATGGTACGAGTTCCTCGCCTATGTCAACCCCGGTGCCGGGTATGCCGACCATCTCACCAACAACGTCGACATCATCGATCCCTGAGCGACGCCAAGCATCCGGTACGCGATAACCAGCCGTCCGTGGGGCTCCGAGGTAAACTGTCGGATGTGGATCGCGCCGAGTCGAGCAAGCCGTTGGACGGCCTGGGCGACCGCGGTCGCGTCGTGTCGAATCGACGGATCGCAGCCGTTGTCACGAGGAAGCGCCTCACTGAACCCGATCACGCATGGCGGTACTGGACCACCCGGCCAGCAGTCGAACGGCTCGCCGCCGTCGAGGATCTGAGGCGTGAATTCCATGGATGGCATGATCGACCTCGACCCCGACTTTCTCGACTTCATCTCGTCGTGCATCGGTCGTGACGTTCGGTTCCTTATCGTCGGCGGCTACGCAGTCGCCGCTCATGGCCATCCGCGGTACACCAAGGATCTTGACGTGTGGGTGTTGGTTGATCAGCGCAATGTCGAGCAACTGCTGCTGGCGCTGGGAGACTTCGGCTTCGGATCGCTCGATCTGACGCCGGACGACTTCCTCGACGACGATGTGGTAATTCAGCTCGGGTACGAGCCGGTTCGGATCGATGTGCTCACCGGTGCTTCGGGCGTCGACTTCGCCGACTGCTACGAACGACGCGTCGAAATTGATGTTGCCGGAGTGCACGTTCCGTTCATCTCGCTCCCAGATTTACGTCGCAACAAGGCGGCAAGTGGCCGCCTCCGCGACCTGGCAGATCTCGAAGATCTTCCGGCGGACGACTGACTGGCCAACCGCAGGAATGACGCGTCGAACTTGAGTGATCGTTGGTCCGCCCGGTCAGCTGCCTGGTGGGGTGTACTGGACTGACATCTTGGTGGCCGCATCGACATCTTCAGGCGTGAGCAGAACGGTCGTCCGGACCGATGCGCCCCCGCCGGCGGTCACCTTGAGGGCCAGCGCCGCTGCGGCATTGTTGTCCGGCAGATCGGCCACCGCGAACGCGTCGGTGCCGCCAAACGCGAAGTACAACGAGTCCAATGTCCCGCCGACGCTTTCGGCTGCAGCCTTGGCCGCCGCCTTGCGAGCAGACCCGCCCTTGGCGACGACGCCACGAACGCCGTCAAGCGTGTAGTTGACCTCAAGCATGTATTTTGGCATGAATCACACCTCCTGTGATTGGTTGCGCTGTTTAATCGTCTCGGAGGAAGTGAGTATCGCGCCGAGGTGGCGTCGTGTCGAGAGGTCGGTTCAAATCCGCGGCCAGTCCGTCGTCAGGGCGGCCACGTTGAATCTTCCACTCCGCATGCGCACTATGGTTGGCGGTCACACTTTCTGTGCGGCACGACGCAAGGAGACCCACATGCATATCCACAAGCGCTCCGAGGAAGACGAGCTCTCTGGAGTTCCGATCTTCGCCGGGTTGGGTGCCAAGGAACGCTCCGAGATTCGCAGCATGATGTCCGGTGCTAACGTCGAGGCCGGTCACGTGTTGGTCCAACAGGGCACCTACGGACACGAGTTCTTCGTGATCCAGTCCGGCACGGCGAAGGTCGAGCGCGACGGTGAGCTTGTTGCCGAAATTGGTCCAGGCGATTTCCAGGGCGAAATCTCACTACTCGACGGCGGGTTGCGAACCGCAACCGTAACGGCAACATCACCGATGGCGCTGCTGATCGCCTCCCATCAGGAGTTCACGTCGTTGCTCGACAAGGCCCCAATCATTGCTCGCCAGATGCTGCCTGCACTCGTCGCCCGCCTGCGGTCTCTAGCCGATCATCCCCACAACGACTGACGACCCACTCGGCCCTGACTACGTTACGCGGCGACGAGCGTTCGGCTCGTCGTTGCGTTGGCAACCCGACCAGCGATCTCAGCACACGCCTCGACCAGGGTCGGGACGAACCGCTGGTGAACCATCACACAGTCGTGGTGCCCATCCGGAACATTCCGAATGGTTGCATGCGGGATCGCCCTCGCCAGATCCAACTGGCGGCGGGCCGGAACGACGTCGTCGGCGTCGGTAACGACAACCGTCGTCGGAACCGACACCGAACCGATCCAGTGGCGCGAGTCGAACCGTCCGATCTGGCGACCGGCCTCGACGATCTGTGCCCAATCGTGACGTGCGACTTCCTCAATCCCCCACCGCGGGCCGCCGCGCCGAACGTTCCATCGTGACAGTGCCGCCAGCGCAGAGTTGGCGACCGGACTGACAGGCAATGCGGAGGCAATCACCGACGTGCCGGCGGCGACGCCCAACAGCATTCGCTCGCGCAGCGTGCCGGCGAACGTGCAGCTCGTAGCGCACAGTACAAGGCCCTCAACCAGCTGAGGGTGGCGTCGCCAGAGAAGTTGGGCGATTGGTCCGCCCATCGAGTAACCGACGGCGATCAAGCGGTCGATCTCGAGCTGCTCGGCGAGCGCAGCGACGTCGTCAGCGCAATCCTCGAGCCGGAACCGCTCGGCGCTGCGCAGTCCTCGTCCGTGACCGCGGTGATCGAGCGCGATCACCCGAAAGTTCTCGGCGAGCGGTGCAAAGCTCGGATACCAGTTGAGGTCGGCGGTCGCCGACCATCCGTGGAGTAGTGCGAGCACTGGCGCTCCAATCGGACCGGTCAATTCGCGCACAAAGGTTTGGCCTCGTCCCGGCAGGTTCACCATCCGGCCTGGCGGGAGCGCTGGCCGCTGATGCCCGCCGATCACACTGGTTACGATCACGTCATCACCGCCTTGATGCCTCGCCTCAGAGACATCTTCGTCTCCGTGCAGATACATCGGATGACGCCAATCTCGACTTGAACAGTGTTGTCGTGTCGGACCAGTTCATCATCGGCATTGCCGAGCCCTCGCCAGGTGGCTGAGCGTCGACCGACTCGAACTGCTCAGTTCGTCGAGAGCGCATTATCTTGTCGGTGATGCACGACAAGGCCATTCCGGTCGATCATCGACGGCTGCGTTTGCCGGTTGTCGCGGCTATGGCGTTGGTCGTGGCCGTGCTGAGCCCACTGTTCATCATCTTCGAGCTGATCCTCACTGCGATCGTTGGCACCGTGTGGCTCATAGTCCTTCGGCTGCGAGGCCGAATCGATGAACCGTTTGCAGCACTCCTGATCGGTTGTGTTCCCTACTTGGCACTAGCTCTCGTCACCGTCGTGCTGTGACGCCCACCGTTTCGGGTTGACGGCCCTGAGCGAGTCGCCTGAATGCGAAGCCGCGGCCACGGCAACCAGCGTCCGGGTCAGCTCGTCGACTAAGCTCTTCCGGTCACGCTTCCTCAGGAATGTCGCCCGCCATCGAGACATGAACACACGACGCCTTAGCTGGTTGATTGGAACTCCGCTGATCCTCGCTGGGTGTTCCTCAACGAGTGTCGGCGAATGGAGCCTGACTTCGGTCGACACTTCTGGCCGTAAACTTACCATTAGCGTTCAACACGGCGAGTGCTTCGAAGTCCAGACACCACGGGTCACCGAAACTGACGATCGCGTGTCGATTAAGGTGCCGCTAAAACGAATCGCGAGCGATTGTCCATCAGTCCTTCGATCGTCTGATTTGGTGGTGCAACTTGGGCGCCCGCTCGGCGAGCGTGATGTCATTGGCGCATCGAATTCCGACTAGTGGGCCGTCGCTTCGAATCCTACGAAGCGAAGGGCCGGATCTCGGTCGGCCTCTCGTCGACACAATCCAACGGAATCGGCACACGAACATGAAAGAAACTACGGCCGCGGATCGACCGGCCGCAGCGAGATACGGCTGTTGTTCGCATTCGACAGAGTCCGCAGAGCAATCCTGCGAATCCTGCTCGTCGGCGGAGACAAGTGTGGCGACTGGTCGGGTTGGTACGTCGAGAACATCCCGATCGCCGATAACCGATTCGACGAACACCAAGCGAGTCTCGACGACAACACGGTGACGCCCAAGAAGCCGAAGACGACGAAAGGCAAGAAGCGACAATGAGCATGAAGGAATGGGAGACGAAGGTTCTGGATGCGCCGGGCGCGGTCGAACGAGTCGACACGATCGAGGACGAACTGCGACTCGCTGCCGGATTGACGGCTCTACGCGAGCAGGCAGGGCTTACGCAGCGCGAACTCGCCAAACGCATCGGCGTGTCACAGCCACGCGTTGCAGCGATCGAGCGGGCAAGCAACGTCACGATCGACGTGCTCGATCAATACGTCGAAGCGGTCGGTGGCACGCTCAAGATCACAGTACGTAGGGGCAACCGCCGGGTCCCGCTGCTCAACACAGCACTCCACCGTCGCGGCACGATACCCCCAACACGCGCAAAGATAGCTTGACGAAGATTCGCGTGACTCGAGCGATCGATCCGGCAAACCCAATCGCGGTGGCGGCGACGCTGGATCGATTTGCAGCGCAGCGTTGAACAAGCGGCCACTGGGAGCGCACGTATTCCACAAGAAAATGAGAATGGCCAGGGCTTCGCCCTGGTCATTTGGTGTCGAAGGACCGAGGCACCGAGTACCAGTTCGCCAACACAATGCACTTCAAGGTAATGGACGGCGTACCGCAGGCAAGGGCGGGCTCCATTTGGCATAAATGCTTCGCGTGGGGCAACCTGCGCTTGTGCCGAACGAGCCACTCAAACACGCCTCCTCCGGCGAGTGGCTCCGCGTCGTCTGGTGGTTGGCGACACTTGCGTTTGCAGGGATTTGGTTGATGTTGGTCGCGTTCGTGGTGTTGGACATCCGCTTGGCTCGTGAAGGGAGCGCTTGCGGCGGCTACTTGCCCGACACCTTCTCGGACGATTACTACGAACAGCTCGACGTCGAATGGTTTCCGCCGCGTGTTCTCTGCAACAGGGTCGATTCGGTGAGAGACACCCGAGAAGTCAACTGGGTCTCACGTTGGTGGTGGTACCGCCTGCCGCTTGTCGTTGTTGTGCCGATTGGTTCACTAGTCGCCCTCCGGAGAACACAGGCGGACCGGGGTCAGCGCGCTTAGCGCATGTAACTGGCACAATACCGAGGGTGCGTTCCCCGTAATACAGCACCCTCAAACTGCATGGGCATCTGTCGGTACACCGCAGCGGCATGTTCGACCAACTACACCGTTGACACTTGCAGATCTGCGAGTGCACCTTGGCGGGCGTGACGGACTTTCGGGCTGATCCGAGCGACTCTCCTGAGGGCAAGGCGATCGCTCGGAGCGCCTGGGACGCATATGTCGAGGCGCTCCGTCCCGTGTCGGATCCGGTGGCTCAAATCGTCGCTCGAAAGATCACGGGTGACATCGTCGGCTTCTGGGTGATGTGGCACCTGTGTGGCGGCTTCGAGGGACTCGAACGGTACGGGATGCACAAGGCAACGATTTGGCGGAAGGTGAAGAAGTTCCGCCTCGTCACAGGCAAGCATCCCGATGAATACAAGTTCACGGGCATCACGATCGACCGAGGCGCCGCGTGGGGCGCGTTGCTCGGCGCCGAGTCCACCCAATCAGCCCCAGCCAACTCGGCGCCGGCCCGGCTTACGGCTATGCCCCAGTCGCCGACCCGCCGCAGGCGTTTTCAGCGACTCGGCCAAATAGGAACGTCTTCTTCTCGCTCATGTCGCACTCGTCTGATCACCCACTCGCAATATCGCAACGGGCACGCTTTCGGGCGTGTGACTGCGATTGTTCAATCGCCGGACTTCAACCTAGACGACCTGTGGGACAACGCATCTGCCAAAGAACGTCGGTTGATCGTGGAAGAGCTGATCGAGGCGGTAACGATTTACGCCGATCGGCTGGACGTCACGGTCACCGGGGTTCCCGCGCTCATCATCCAACACGATGAAGTTGGCTTGCGAGACCCTGGTACGGGTCATTTGGTGTCGAAGGGGGGACTTGAACTCCGAGTCAAGGACACTCGCCTCGTCCCGCCTGGTGTGTATTAGGCCAGTTCAGAGCGTGTTTTCGGGGGTCCGCCGTACTGTCTTGTGTTGGCCCGTGTTGTTCGATTTCGCCACGTTCGCGGACAAACTGCTGACAAATCGCGGACAAGCGACACCGCGGGTTGGATCGTCTTAAGCCCGCCGCTCGAAGATACCTCCCCACTCATCCGGGCGTGAATGGTGCTACCCGATCACGTTGGAGTGGTTTTCAGGGATCGTGCGCCTCGTCGCGGCGCGTGAGTGCACCGAGCGGGCGCACCAACAGCGCGGTTCACGGACCGGCGACGTCCCAGGCTGGTCCGTCCTCGTCGGGGCAGCGGACCTCGTCGAGACGAACCGGATCAAGATCAATTCCCGAGACGGGACCGACATCGACCATGAAACGGTCCCCCAGGTTGCTCCCGCCCGACACGTCAGTCCCCTCCGGCGCGAACGCGTCAAGGCGGAGGAAATGGTCGAAGTCAATCGGCGTCAGGTAGGTGTCGTCGTTGTTGAAACGATCGAGCAGTTCGGCATTCACGATCTCACGAATGCCGCCCGGAACCGCAGGCTGCGCGGCCGCATCGGTCGACACGATCAGATCCCCCTGAACCGCCCGGGGGTTTGCATCAGGTCCTCCCAGTCCCTGAGAGGATCAAGAGATGTCAGCAAGGAAGGATTTCGCGCCGGAGTTCAAGGACCAGGCGGTCAGGTTCGTGCTCGAGGAGGTCGAGCCGGACGAGTCACGCAAGCACGCGTGTGATCGGCTCACGCCGAAGCTGTCGGTGAAAGCGGTGACGCTTTACAACTTGGTGATGCAGTCCGCCCCGCCGAAGGCCCGCCTGTCGGCACCGCCGGGTTCGCTCGAGGAACTGCGCGCGAGGTCACCGCGTTGCGCAAGGAGAACCGTGCGTTCTCGCTGTCAGAGAGGTATACGACCTCTTCGAGGGAACTTCAACTTCTCGACCCCTCCTTTGCGCCGTCCCATGATTGGGAATGGCCCGTGCCGCGATGGGGCCAAAACCACTTGACAAACTCACATGATACGGGGTACCGTCCCAGCGGGATTACAGGAGGGCTCAGCGCAAGTGGCGACGCATCTTGGTGGAACGACTTGGCGGCAAGGCAGCCCGATAAGGAAGGCGATCGCGTTGTGTGGCCTGCTCGGAATGTCCGCAATCCTTTCTGTCTCTGGGGGACAGACGGTTCGGGCGGCGCCACCAGCAGGCTGGTCTCTTCCAACTGTTCAGAGCACCTTTGACGAATTCTACGGAATTGGAGCCCTGTACCCGTTGATGTCAGGGCAGTGTCACCAGGCCAACTGTGCGCACGTCCGGTACTGGGCTGTCGACTTGGCGTCGTTCACAAACACCGATGTCTTCAACATACGCGCTGGCTATGTCCATAGCGTTACAGGGGAGAACTCGGGCTGTGGCAATGGAATACGGATCGGCGATTTCGGCACCACAAATGTCCACTCGCGCATGTACTGCCACGGGAACTCGTTGGTGGGTGGTTTCGTTGTAGGAAACTTCGTACCTGTTGGAACCCACATAATGGAGATGGGACAGACCGACACAACCACTGTTCACATGCACTTCGAGCACCGCTTCCTCGCCAGTTCCGGAGCCTGGGACATCGGGGCGGTCTGGACAGCATACTGTTCCCGAGCCGCGCTGGCGACGCTGAACAACGGACTGTCGACCAATCAATTCGTGCTAGCCAAGAACTCGGCTGGCACGGTATACAACGCTTCGTGCAGCAATATTATTGGAAGCAATGTGGCCGTAAATGGTGGCTTCGAGACCGCGACGGTCGACTCATGGGGTCGCACTGGGCCCACAACCAACTGGGCGTTGCAGACCGCGCAGGCGTATAGCGGGGCGTGGGGCCTGTATACGAACAAGAACACTTCGGCGACGTCCTCTGTCTACAACGACCGGGCCATCACGGTTCGCGACGGTGAGCGATATCGCGCCACGATCCACCTTAGGGCTAGTGGAAGCTATACGTTCAGTGGGACGTTTGCGATCTGGTTCCTCGGGCCTGGTGGTAATAACGTCGCTCTGCAGAATTTCAGCGTCGGGTCTTCGTGGACAACGGTCTCGGTCTCGCTGACAGCACCGGTATGGGCGGATGTTATTCGTAGCGAGGTGTACCTAACGACGAATGGCCTTAATCTGACCGTCGATGCGCTGACCGTACAGGAGGTGTACTAGGCATGGGCGAGGTCGTCAGAGCTTACGAGAACAAGCACCGAAATCGAAAGCACCCGTTTCGGCGGGTTACCATCGCCGTTTCGGCAGTAGTGCTCGCCTCGTGCGGCAGCACTGATTCAGATACCGAGCGCGCCGCCCCGCTTTCGTCCTCTGAGCCGTCCGCCTCGGAGCCTACGGCCGAGGTGCCGCATTCGACGGCTCCCTCGTCGTCTGTAGCAACCAGCGATCGTGGATCACCGGGTCAGCTGGATGACTATTTGGGACTGACGATCACACCGGACGAGACAGCGGCTCTAGAGGCGCCAAATTTCGATGAACTCGATGCTTGCATGACTGCCGGGGGTTTCGCTTATGAGGCTCCCAACGTCGAGTTTGACCCGCTGGTCACCGACCGGATTCTTGACCCGGCCAGTTTTGGCGGTACGTTTGGCTACGGGTACTTCCAGATTGATATCGCCCGAATCGAATCCGTCCCTGAATCGATCCCGTCAACGCCTCCGGTGACTCGGCCGTCCGGTTACGACGAGGCGCTTATCCAATGTCAGGATGAGCACCCGTACCGCATGGAGGCGGTCATGCCCGAAGCAGAGGTGCTGAACCGCGCCTTCGAGCTGACGGGCGAGTTCGAGGTGAGCGACGCAGAGTATGTCTCCGCTCGGGTGAACTGGGCGGAGTGCATGACCCAGTCTGGGATCGAGGTCACGACCGACGCGGACGTGAAAGCGTTTCTCGCAGAATCGTTAGCGCCGTACGCGATTCCTGCCGACGAACGTCAGGAAAGCACGGAGACGCCGTGGATAATTTCTCCGAGCGACCTTGACCAGCTCGTCGCATTCGAGCGCGAAGTGTATGGCAAGGACATGACGTGTAGAGATTCGTCAGGCTTGACCGCTGCCGAGATCAGGATCGAACAACAAGTGATCGAGATTCTCGTTTCGGAGTTCGGCTTCGCAGGTGCAACTCTCCCGTAGCGGAGCGTGCATGCAACCTGGCCGATTCGGGTCCATTCTGAGTTCTTCGGATTTCGTGGTTGGATGAGCCCGTCGAGGAGAGTCGGGGCTTCGGCCGGTCGACTCGCGCTCGGGTGTGCCGTTCTTGCTGTGCTCGCCACGGGGTTCGGGTCGGACGATCAGGCGAGCGGGATCGATACGCCCGG
>JANPLQ010000105.1:0-1916 GCA_031422395.1 Ilumatobacteraceae bacterium
CTTGGCACCCTCGACGCGGGCACGAACGAGGCTGTGCGTCTCGGTCGTCTGCCCCGGGCGCGAAACGGTGATCGCCACCGTCGAACCTTCCGGCCCGAGGAATGGGTTGTGCCACACCTCCCCCGCAACGGGTAGCGGCGACACGCCGTCGACCGCCGTGATCGTGTCGTGAGCCCGCAGCCCGGCGCCCTCGGCGGGGCTGCCATGGAACACGAGGATGACGCTCACGCCGCCCGACTCGGGGATCGGCTGGAAGTACCCACCGATACCGACGTAGTCGACCTGCCCGGCCAGCTCGGCGTCAGAATCAGCGACATCCACCGGACTCTCTAAGTTCGAGTGGTCGTCACCGAGCTCGCTGATGAGGCCCTTCATCGCCAAATAGAAGTCGTCGTTGTTGAGGCCGCCGCTGACGAGCTCGCGATAGCGCTCGACGACAGCCGGCCAGTCCTTGCCGTTGAACGTCGGGTCGACGTAGTTGTCGACGACGGCATCGGCCAACTCGTCGAGAAGATCGAGCTGAGTGGCAGTCGTTGACGTGTCGACCGGGCTGTTCGCGGGTGGCATGAACGCTGCCGCGGCGGGTTTGATCATGTCGGCGTGTTCGGGCGCCGTCGGCGAACCAGGGATGTACTCGCACCAACGCAGACCTTCGGGCAGCGGAGTGGTCACCGGCGGCGCGATCGTCGTCGCTGCCGTGGTCGCCGGGTCGGTCAGCGGCGTAGTCATTGCCACGGTGGTAGTCGTGGTCGTCGCGGTTGCGGATGCCGGCGACGCGATCGTTCCGGAGTCGGTGGTGGCTCCGCCTCCGCTCGAGCAGGCGACACAGCCGAGGACCAACCCGACCCCGCTCAACCGCCAGCGCCAGAAGCCGCTACCCCGGCCGCTCACAGGTATCAGCGACACGGCAATCACGCCAGTATAAGGACCTGAGCGGATAGGCAGGTTCATCGGCGGTTCGCGATCCGCCTGCACCCGGTCCGTCAGGCAGGAGCGCAAGTGCAGCGGAGTGGGGCCAACACGCTTGGAAATCAAGCGGTTGAGATCGGGCACCGCTCCCACTGCTCCGCGATGCCGTTAACGGCGGCTGTGTCGCACTCGGTGCCGGGATGCGAGTCGGCGACGCCGGTCACGCTCCCGAAACGCCTCGCGACGTCATCGATCCCGACCAGTCAGTCGACCGCCGAAGTGTTGGTCAGCTCGGAGTCAAGCGTCACGGGTCATCGCGTACACGACTCGATCCAACGTCAGCGTCGGACATTGTGCCGCCCGGACCCACGTTGTAGCGGACACTGCCGGGCTGGAAACTGCCGTCGATGTATGTGAACGGTCCGGCTGGTAGGTGCCAGATCGCTGAGGCTGCGGTGGGAGTCGGTCGACCACGCGTCACCGTCCAGCCCTCGATCGGTGTTGACCATTGGGCCTGCTCGAGGCCGGTCGAGAGCGCGGCGAAGCGGTCGGTGGTGCTGAAGTCCAGCGGGGCGCCGCGGTCGTCGATCGAGACTCGGCCCGTCACGGTGCGGGGCCCATCGGTGATCCTGACGTCGAAGGCGCCGTCGTCGACTTCACTCCAAGTTGTGTTGGCGCCCAGCAACATTGAGGGTGCGAGCAGAACAGCATCGTTGAGGAAGGTGGAGAGTTCGCCGATGTCGAACTCGTCACCGCTTCCGTCAACCACGGTGAACCGGTCGAGAACCTTGCCGAGCATTCGTCCGTGCCCGCTGACGTACGTGTCGCGAGCGATCATCGGCACCACGTGCAAGAAGCGAGCGCTCATGTGGAAGACACGAGCGATTGGCGAGGCGGTGTTGTATTGCCATGCCTGGCACGGCATCCACCCTTGGCCGGGGCCGCGTCGGAAACGGCCGGTGAACCGTGACTGAAACGACCAGTCGCGTGGTCGACCGACGACACCC
>JANPLQ010000106.1:0-93886 GCA_031422395.1 Ilumatobacteraceae bacterium
CTCGCCGTACTTGGTCAGCCAGTAGGCAACGCTGCAGCCAAGGATCCCCCCGCCGATGATGACGATTCGAGCACGTTGAGGAACCCCAGTCATGGCTCCGCAACCTACTGCTCAGACGCCGATCGTCAGATCACGGATATCCAGTATCCGGACTGGCCGGTCAAGTCAGCGACGATGATTCGATATCGGCCATCGACCTCTGCGGTGAATGTGTCTGACGCATCGAGCCCACCCAACCCGACGTCGGAATCGTTGATCGTGAACGAATCGGGCGAAAATCGCTCACCGGGTGCCAGCACGCAAAATGTCATGTCGCCAGTCGGTGACGCGGCAGTGATCTCGATCGATTGCCCGGCCGTCAAGTCGATGCTGAAGATGTCCTGGAACTCGAGCGGTTCGATGATCCCCTCGAGACGGTCGCCCAGACTGATCGTCGCCGCATCGTCATTGTCGACCAGGATTGCCAGAGGCAGGTTGCTGGTGAACGAGACCTCGACAGGTTCGTCGGTCACAGCCCGAGCGAGCACGATCATGACACCTGAATCGGCCGGAACATCGATCGAATAGGAACCGTCCGGTCCGGATTCGAGGACGTAGCCGTCCGGCGCGCCCATGAGCATTTCGTCCTCGGTCAGGCCGTATTGTTCGGCCGCCAAGGTGATCGCATTGCGCGTCACGAATGACTGGCCATCGTCGAGAAGGACGACGATCGCAAGATCGTCAGGACCGTCGACGGCGAACGTCAGTTCAGCCGCTTGGTCCGAAATCGGGAGGAGTAACGCGGAAGTGGACAACACGCCTGGGACGGTTGACGTCCCGGATGTCACACCTTCGGTTGGGTACGGCTGCCACGGATCTCCTCCATCTCGAAGCTTGTCGAGCCTGGAAGCGACATCAGCGATCGAGAGCACGAGAGCGAACGCCTCATCGAGACTCATCCCCGAGATTCCGACCAGGTCACCGAATCGATCGATCAGCGCGCCACCCGACTGACCGGCGGCAATGTCCGCATCAGTCTGAATGTAGGTTTGGTCGAACTCGTCGAGCCCTCGAAGCCGGCTGACGATCCCCCGGGCGATCGACGGTGTCGGTGACGATTCTGTTTCGGATGGATAGCCGATCAGGAACACCTCGTCGCCACCCTCGACGATCTGACCGTCGAGAGCCAGGGCCGGAAGCGGCTCGGCGAGCGGTCCGAGTAACGCAAGATCGGCCGCGAAATCCACGCCCACAACCGGAACGTCCTTGATCAGGTCGCCGCCAGATGGCGTCACATCGACCATGTTGAACGGAGTCACCACATGAGCGTTGGTCAGGATGTATCCATCGGCGATCGCGAAGCCAGTACCCGTGCCGTATTCCGTCTCGAGAAACACGACAGAAGGACCCACCGTTGCCAGAACTTGCCTCGGCGTCAACTCCGGCGGCAGGGTGGTAGTAGTCGTGGTGCTCGGCGGTGATGTCGACGTCGTGGTGGTGGTCGATGTGGCCGGCGGCTGCGAGGAAGTCGAAGGGACGCTGACGTCGGCGGGCGAGTTCGGACCTGAATCCGACGAACCACCCGATGAACACCCCGCCAGGCCGAAGGCGAGCAGGACACCGATCGTGCGACGACTTGGACTTGCCATGTGTGATGCTCCCGCTGTTCAAGATGACGCCTGAATGGTGTTCCCGGTGTCGACCCCGACGACGGGTCGGCGAATGTTACCGGTTGGTAGCGCCGAGTGTCTTGTGCTTTGGTGCCCACTGCCTTACGGCCGGTTTGGGTGACGCCGTATAGCATCCGACGCAGGGGTCGTTTGGCAGATGGGGGAGTTCGTGACACAGTCGACAGATGGGCCGATGATTTCGGTACATGACTTGTGGAAGGTGTACGGCCCGCGGGCCGAGAAGATTCCCGGCTCACCGCAGGCCGATTTGTCGCGCAAGGAACTCGAAGCGTCGACCGGCAACGTCGTGGCGATGCGCGAGATCAACATTGAGGTCGCGCCCGGTGAGGTGTTCGTCGTGATGGGCCTCTCCGGTAGCGGGAAGTCGACGTTGGTGCGATGCCTGACCCGACTGATCGAACCGACATGCGGCACGGTGATCATTGATGGTGTCGACGTCACGGCGGCCGACAAGGTGCACCTGCTCGACGTTCGTCGTCACAAGGTCTCGATGGTGTTCCAGCACTTCGGCCTGCTTCCTCATCGCAGCTTGATCGACAACGTCGCATTCGGTCTCGAGATCAGGGGGGCCGGCAAGGCCGAGCGACGGGCAGCGGCCGAAACCTTGCTCGAACTGGTTGGACTGGGTGGGATGGGTCAATACAAACCTCACCAGCTGAGCGGCGGTCAGCAGCAGCGCGTTGGTCTCGCCCGTGCACTCGCCACCGACCCGACGATCATGCTGTTCGACGAGCCGTTCTCGGCGCTGGACCCACTGATCCGCCGCGACATGCAAGACGAGGTCGTTCGGCTCAGGCGCGAGGTCAACAAGACGATGGTGTTCATCACCCACGATCTCACCGAGGCACTTCGCCTGGGTGACCGGATCGCAATCATGCGTGACGGGCGATTCGTGCAGGTCGGGACCCCGCAAGACGTGGTGACCAATCCGGCTGACGAGTATGTCGAGAACTTTGTACGCGACATTCCCCGCAGCCACGTCGTTCCCGTCGAGGCGGTTATGCGGCCCATCGACGGTGTCGACGCGGCCGGTGACGTGGCCGGTGAGGTCGCTGTCGGTACAAAGGTCCGCGATGTAGTCGCGATGGTGGCCCACACCGATCGTCCGGTACGGGTGCTCGATCCGAACGGCTCGCGGGTTGGTCTCGTCGGTCGCGACGAGGTTCTGGCGGTTATTGCCGGCGAGGAATCCTGACGTGTCGGTGATGTCGCTCGGCGCTCGGGGCGGAACCTCGGTGACGTCCTATCCGGCGTTTCGGCGAGCGGCGATCCCTCTCGCGATCATCGGCCTGGCTTTGATCGTCGGTCTGATTGCTTCGCACGATGTCCCGGCATCATTCGACAATCACATCCAGCCGGCGATGCGCCGGCTCTATAACTGGATTACCGGCAATCGAAAAGATCACTGGCTGTTCACCGGCGTGTTCAACCCGATCGCCGACGTGATCGAGTGGTGTGTCGAACAGATCCTGTCGCTGCTCACGACTCTGCGCTGGTCAGGGGTGCTGGCGTTGACGGCGGTGATCGGGCTTTCGACCGGCGGCTGGCGGGCCGCCTTTTGGGGCACTGCGGCGATGGCTGGGGTCGGGGTCGTCGGCTATTGGGATCTGACGATGATCACGCTGTCGATGATGATCGTCGGCATAGTGATCTCGCTGATGATCGGGATCCCGCTCGGCATCTGGACGGCGCGGTCCGTCAATGCCGAACGGATCTTGCGTGGCTTCCTCGATACGGCGCAAGTGATGCCCGTGTTCGTGTACCTCGGCGTGCTTGTGCTTGCGTTTGGCATCGGATTCCCTTCTGCGGTCGCGGCAACAGTCGTCTACGCCGTGCCTCCCGCCGTTCGACTCACGAGCCACGGCCTTCGCAGCGTGCCGGTGGTGATGAACGAGGTCGGCGAATCGTTCGGATCGACCTCATGGCAGCAGCTCGTGAAGGTTCAACTACCGATTGCCCGCCGCACCATTCTGCTCGGCCTCAACCAGGTGATCATGATGGCGTTCGGGATCGTCGTGATCGGATCGCTGCTCGGCACCGGCGAGACCGGCGGCGAGGTGTTGCGAGGGCTACAAAAGAACGATGTCGGTCTCGCCGCTGCAGCCGGGATGGCGATCGTGTTCGCAGCGATCGCCCTCGATCGGATCACAACCGGTGAACACGTCGGCGCCAATCCGTTGCGATCGCTGCTTCCAAATCCTCTGCAGCGGGCTGCGATAGCAATGGGCGCGATCGTCGCCATCTCATTGATCACCAAGCTCGTCGGAAGCAACACATTCCCCGAGGCGTTGACGATCGATATCGGTCCGACGGTCGACGACATAACCGGGTGGGTGAACGACAATTTGCGCGAGGGCGTTCCGATCATCGGAGGCACGAAATCGATCAGCGACGCACTGGTGATCAACGTGCTCGAACCGTTGCGCAAGTTTCTCGTGTGGCTTCCCTGGCTGGTCGTAGTTGCTGGTGTGGCTGCGATTGGGTGGGCGAGCAAAGGTTGGCGACTTGCTGTGACGGTGGCGTTGTGCCTGATCGCGATCGCCTCGATGGGATCGGTGCCCGGTGGTGCCGGCGGTCGCACCCAAATGTGGGACCACGCCATGAACACGTTGAGTCAGGTGCTTGTGGCACTCGTGATCAGCGTCGCCATCGCCGTTCCGCTCGGGATCCTGACTGGTCGTTCGACTGTTGCTCATCGCCTGCTGCGACCTCTGCTCGACACCGCTCAGGTGTTGCCGCAGTTCGTATATCTGGTGCCGGTTCTGCTCCTGTTCAGTCCGGGTCGGTCGGCGGGCGTGATCGCCTCGGTGATCTATGCCGTGCCGCCTTGCATCCGCCTCACGGCGCTTGGTCTGCGAGAGGTTCCGGTGACACCTCGTGAAGCGGCGATTTCGTTCGGCGCGACGCCCCGCCAGGAGCTCGTCAAGGTGCAGTTGCCGTTGGCGTATCGGTCGGTGATGCTCGGAATCAACCAGACGGTGCTGATGGTGTTGGCAACCGTGATCATCGCCGCTCTGATCGGTGGTGGAGGTTTAGGTCTACTCAGTCTTGGCGGGTTCCAGAAACAGCAGTCACAGATCGGACAAGGTTTGGCTGCCGGCCTGAGTATTGTGTGTTTGGCGATCGTCCTCGACCGGATCACCCAATCGTGGGGCCAATCGAAAACCGATCGACGTTCATAACCAACAAGGGGGAATACAAGTGAAGATTTCACGTTCGAAAGTCGGGCGAATTCTGCTCGTCTCGGTACTCGCTGCTGCTGCAGTGGCGTGTGGCGACGACGAGGCAGAGCCAGCCGCCGAAGAACCAACCGAAGAATCAGCCGCTCCCGAGGAATCAGCCGACGCGTCCGTCGAAGAGTCGACCGCACCGGCTGAAGCAGGCGCAGGGATCGTATTGGCTGTCAACCCGTGGACCGGTTCGGCGGTCAACGCCGCGGTCGCCAAGGTTGTGCTCGAAGCCAACCTCAACACCGCGGTCACATTGCTCGATATCGACGAGTTCGCTACATGGCCCGGCATGGAAGACGGCAGCATCGATGCGGTGTTGGAAGTGTGGCCGTCGGGTCACGCTGCCGACTTCGAGACGTACATCGACGCCAACAAGACGGTTGTGTCGCTTGGCGATCTGGGTCCGACCGCCAAGATCGGTTGGTACGTGCCGACCGCTGTTGTCACCGCCCATCCGGAATTGGCGACCTGGGAAGGGTTCCAGGATCCTGCCCTTGCCGGCCTGTTTGCCACAGCGGAGACGGGCGATCTTGGTCAGTTCTTGATGGGTGACCCGACGTATGTCACCTTCGACGAGCAGATCATCGCCAACCTCGGGTTGCCGCTGCAGTACGTGGTTGGTGGGTCGGAAGCGGCGTTGCTGACGGCGATCGACAATGCCACCGCCGAGGCACCGGTCCTGATCCAGTTCTGGAAGCCGCATTGGAAGCATCTCGAGGCCGATCTCACCGAGGTCGCGCTTCCCGCCGTTTCCGACGAGTGCGTTGCCTCGGCCGCCGCTGCAGATGGCGGATATGCCTGCGACTATGCGCCCGACGTGCTGATGAAGGCTGCGTCAGCAGCGTTGCAGACCAAGAACGCTGCTGCGTTCGACTTCCTGTCGGCCTTCAAGTTGACGACAGAACAGCAGAGTGAAATTGCAGGCTACGTCGACCGTGACAAGATGACGGCCGATGCAGCTGCGGCGAAGTGGGTTGCCGACAACCCCGATGTCGTGGCCACCTGGCTCGGCTGATTCATCCGGGGCTCAACCGAACGCGTGAGGAAGTTGCGGCAATAGTCCGCAACGTCCTCACGCGTTTCGCGTGTGCTTGTACCACTCGACGTATTCGGGTTCGAGCGGGGTGTTGCCGAGGATCAGATCGGCGGCTTTTTCGGCGAGCATCATCACGGGGGCGTAGATGTTGCCGTTGGTGACGTAACGCATTGATGACGCATCGACAACTCGAACCCCTTCGATACCGTGGACTTTCATCGTCAGGGGGTCGATCACCGAATCTTCGTCAGTGCCCATCCGACACGTACACGATGGGTGCAGCGCCGTTTCGGCATCCTTGCGAACCCAATCCAAGATCTGCTCGTCGGTCTCGACCGACGGACCAGGCGAGATTTCACCACCATTGAACGGGTCCATTGCCTTCTGGTTCAAGATGCGGCGGGCGATACGGATCGATTCGACCCACTCGCGCCGGTCCTGCTCGGTCGACACGTAGTTGAACCGGAGCGCCGGCTTGACCTTCGGATCAACGGAGGTGATCTGCACCGAACCGCGGGCATCCGAGTACATCGGTCCGATGTGGACCTGGTAGCCGTGGCCGCCAGTCGGCGACGAGCCGTCGTAGCGGATCGCGATCGGGAGAAAGTGGAACATCAGATTCGGGTAGACGACGTCGTCGTTCGATCGGACGAAACCACCTCCCTCGAAATGGTTGGTCGTCCCTGGGCCTTTTCGAAACAACCACATCAGTCCGACGAACGGCCGCTTCCACATCTTCATCCATGGTTGAATCGACACGGGTTGCTTGCAGGAGTACTGGATGTACACCTCAAGGTGATCCTGCATGTGCTGACCGACGGCAGGTAGGTGATGGACCGGCTCGATGCCGAGCGAAAGGAGTTGTTCGGAGTCGCCGACCCCGGACAGTTGCAGCAGTTGGGGCGAGTTGAAAGCTCCACCGCACAGGATCACCTCGGCTGCGTCGACCTGCTTGGTTCTTCCCCGGCGCGAGTATTCGACACCGGTTGCCCGCTTGCCGTCGAACAAGATCTTGTGTACGAGTGCTCGCGTCTCGACTGTCAGATTCGGGCGGTTGATCACCGGATGCAGGTAGGCGCGGGCGGCACTCAACCGGCGGCCGCGATGAATGTTCCGGTCGAACTTGGCGAAACCCTCCTGTTGGTATCCGTTGACGTCGTCGGTGAGTGGGTAGCCGGCTTGCTGCGTGGCCTCGAAGAAGGCCTCGAACAACGGGTTCTTGGCTGGCCCACGCTCCAACACGAGCGGGCCATCGTCGCCGCGGTACTCGTCGCCTCCGGCGAGGCAGTTCTCCATCCGTTTGAAGTACGGCAGGCAATGGGCGTAGTCCCAGGTTCCCATCCCAGGGTCGGCGGCCCATCGCTCGTAGTCCATCGGATTGCCACGCTGAAAGATCATCCCGTTGATCGATGACGACCCGCCGAGCACCTTGCCGCGGGCGTGATACACCCGCCGGCCGTTGAGATGGGGCTCCGGTTCCGACTCGTACTTCCAGTCGTAGAACTTGCTGCCGATCGGGAATGCAAGGGCGGCCGGCATATGGATGAAGACATCCCACTTGTAGTCGGGGCGACCTGCTTCGAGGACGAGCACCTGATTGCGCGAATCGGCCGACAAGCGATTTGCCAATGCCGATCCTGCGGAGCCGCCACCCACGATGACATAGTCGTAACGCACGGCGGGGACGTTAGCGCTCCGGCGCGTGGGCGTCGTAAGGTTCGTGCGTGCGGGTGCTTGTGCTGATCCTGTCTGGATCGTCGCTGCTGCTCAGCGCGTGCAGCAGCGACAGCTCGGCCGGCGAGCCACGGCCCGCGACCACTGCCACCGAATTGGGGCCAAGTCAGATCACCGCTGAAACGGTGCCCGCCCCCGAATTGCCGCCACCGTGCGACGTCACTGATCTTGCCCTCTGGACGGCACAGGTGATCGTCGGCCAGGACTCGGCTGACGCGGTGATCAGAATCCGCAACGACGGGGACGTGTGGTGTGAGGCCAACGTGTCGCAGTCGCCCAACGTTGACCCTCTGATGGAGCCAGATGTCTGGCTCGACCCAGGTGCCTGGGCTGATTTGATCGTCGGACAGTCGGGCGACGAATGTCTCTCGCCAGCACCCGTCACCCTGGTTGAACTCGACATCAACGGAGTCAAGGTCGTGGTGCCGACGGCGATGGTCGCAACCTGCGGTTGGCAATTGACCGCCTTGTATCCGAACGAGATTTCAACTGGCCCATGCGACCCGGCTGCGTTGCAGTTTGTTGGCACCGATTCATTCCTCGTGGTGCGCAACACCGCACTGTCAACATGCGCAGTCGGTGAGCTGTCCGCCGTGTCGGACTACGGCCCGCTTCAACCGATCGAACCGCACGCCGATATCGCGATCGCGGAGTTGGCTGCCGATGACACCATCGCTTTCCGGTATGGGCTGAACCCAGTGCTCGACTGCCAAGTCGCCAGCACGAGAGCAGCCGTCACATTCACGCTGATCGGCACCTTCGAAACGGAAGCGCCGAACTGCTCGTTATACGAGTTTGGCGCGGGCCGGCCGTTCTATGGCGATCCAGACGGCCCACTGTGGGACCTGCCGCCGGGACGGTTCGACGTCCAATCAGCGCTCGCAGAACTCGACCCCTTCGCTCCACCGATCAACTGACCCTCTGGGCGTGATAGTGCGCCAGCATGGTCCAAATGCCACGAATTTTGAACGGTAGCCATTGAAAATACGTGACGTATGAAATCGAGCTTCCACGGGATCGCCGGCGGACAAATCGTTCAGATGCCGCTCGAGCTCGGTTGGCGGGGACTGGCTCCACTAGAGTCTTGCCACGTTCCAGTCCACGTAAACCGGGGAGCGTGCCAATGTCCGTCACCGTCGTCGTCGGCGCCCAATGGGGCGACGAGGGCAAGGCGAAGATCATCGATCTACTGTCGAAGGAGCACACCTACGTGGTGCGCTACCAGGGTGGTCACAATGCCGGTCACACCGTCGTTGTCGATGATCAAAAGTACGCCCTGCAGCTGATCCCGAGTGGTGTTCTCTACGCCCACGTCGTACCGGTCATCGCCAATGGTGTCGTTGTCGATTTGCCGACGCTGTTCCGAGAAATCGACACGCTCGAATCGCGTGGTGTCCGTTGCGGCGACCTGAAAGTGTCGAGTCGCGCCCACCTGATTTTCCCGTGGCACCAGGCGCATGACGCGATAGCGGAAGCGATGCGCGGCGACGACAAGATCGGTACGACGCTCAAAGGGATCGGTCCGGCCTATGCCGACAAGGCCCGCCGCGTTGGGGTGCGAGTCGGCGAGATCGTCGATCTTGATTCGTTCGCGGCGACGGTTCGTGCCCGGGCGATTGCCGAGAACACGTTGATCGAGCAGGCCGGTGGCGAACCGCTCGATGTCGAGGAGATCGTCACGCAATTTGTCGCCTACGGTGCCCGCCTGCAGCCCCACATCGCTGACACCGTGACTCTGCTCCACGAGGCGCTCGCCCGCGGTGCGCAGGTCTTGTTGGAGGGTGCGCAGGCGACATTCCTCGACCTGGATCACGGCACTTACCCGTACGTCACGTCGTCGAACCCGACCGCAGGTGGCGCATGCGTCGGCACTGGTCTCGGGCCACGTGACATTGATCGGATTGTCGGGATCACCAAGGCCTATACGACTCGCGTGGGCGCTGGCCCGTTCCCGACCGAACTGCTCGACGCCGACGGTGACACGCTGATCGATGTCGGTCGCGAGTACGGCACGGTGACCGGGCGTCGCCGCCGCGCTGGATGGCTCGACTGTGTCATGTTGCGTCAGGCGGTGCGGCTCAACAGCCTCACTGAAATCGCGTTGACGAAGCTCGACATCCTCGACGGATTCGAAACCGTGCGGATCTGCACGGGCTACAAGCTCGACGGCAGGCAGATCGACTTCTATCCCGACCGGTCCGACATCCTCGCCAGAATCGAGCCGATCTACGTGACGATGCCCGGCTGGAAGACCGATCTCTCGGAAACCCGTGAGTCGGGCGAGCTCCCCGCCGAAGCGAAGGCGTTCCTTGCGCTCGTCGAGCAACAGGTCGGCGTGCCGGTCAACGTCGTTGGTGTCGGCGCCGAACGCGACGACTATCTGCTCTGGACGGCGTGAGATGATTCCGCGCTATTCGACGACGGAAATGACCGAGGTGTGGTCTGATGTTTCCAAGTTCCGTCGCTGGGTGGAGGTCGAAGTGCTGGCGACAGAAGGCCACGCCGCGATCGGTCTTGTGCCGACGGCTGATGCACAAGCGTGTCGTTCCAGCGCACCGGTTTCCGACGAAACGTTTGTGCAGGCGATTCTCGACCGTGAGGTAATCACCGACCATGATGTGGCCGCATTTGTCGATGTCGTGCAGGCTGCAATCGGTGGCGACGCCGGTAAATGGATTCACTATGGACTGACGTCTTCTGATGTCGGCGACACAGCATTGTGTTGGGCGATGCGTGATGCAGCTGACCTGCTGATCGAGGAATCGGGCAAATTGCTGGCTGTGATTGTCGACCTCGCACGAACGCATCGTGAAACCGTGATGATCGGACGCACCCACGGGATCCATGCCGAACCGACCACGTTCGGTGCCAAGGTGGCGCTGTGGGCGTTGCAAGTCGATCGTGATCGAACTCGTCTACGGGCCGCTCGTGAGTCGGTTGCAGTGATGAAGCTGAGCGGGGCGGTCGGTACCTACTCGAACATCCCGCCATCGGTCGAGACGTTCGTTGGCAACGCACTTGGTTTGAAAGCCGTTCCGGCAACACAGGTGATCGCCCGTGACCGTCACGCCGAATTCCTGTACGCCTGTGCGGCGGCGGCGGCGACCTGCGAACTGATCGCAATCGAGTTGCGTCACCTCCAGCGCACCGAGGTGCGCGAGGTGCAGGAGGGTTTCAAGCCGGGCCAGAAGGGTTCGTCGGCGATGCCGCACAAGCGCAACCCGATCTCGGCAGAAACCATCTCCGGGCTGGCCCGTGTTGTCCGGTCGAACCTGTTGGCGGGATTGCAAGATGTGGCCCTTTGGCACGAGCGCGATATCTCACATTCATCGGTGGAACGTGTGGTGTTGCCCGATTCTTCTCAGCTGACGCATTACATGATGCGCCGTTTGGCGCGACTGTTATCGGGGTTGATGGTGTTCCCCGAACGGATGCAGGCCAATCTCGATGCCAGCTACGGGTTGGTGTTCAGCCAGCCCGTGCTACTCGGTCTTGTTGCCGCTGGCAAGTCTCGCGACGAGGCATATCGAATCGTGCAACGCAACGCCATGCAGGCCTGGGACGACGGCGTCGATTTCCGGTCACTGGTCGAGGCCGACCCGGAGGTCGACGTGCGACTCGACGAGGCGTTTGATCTCAAACGGTCGCTGCAACACATCGATCTGGTGTTTGACCAAATCGATGCGATTCAACTCTGATTAGCGGGTGATGCCGGCGCGGGCGAGTGTTGCCGCCGAGACGCCGACGTCGCGCCATGAGGCGTAGGCGATGTGCTTGCGGTCTCCGTAGACCTTGGCGACCGCGACGAATCCGTCTTCGAGTGCGCTGAGGTCAACGGATTCGCTCATCGAGTCACGCTCTGCGATCAAATCACGTCGCTCTTGAATCAAGTTCAGCTCGTCGATCGCGCTTGCATCGTGTAACTCGACTTCGATCGCGGCGAGTCGTTTGCTGATCGATTCGGTCGTGCGCTTGCGGCCACGCTTCGGCTTGTTCGAACGCAGGGCTTCGAGATAATCGCGCACGGCACGACCTTCGTTGCGACCACGGTCGAGTGCTGCCTTGTGTTCGTCGGTCATCATCTTTGGTCCACGTTTTGCCATGAATACCAGTGTAAACCGATTTTGATTTCTCGCAATAGTGAAGAACTTCAGCCGAGATATCTGACGACTTGTTCTTCGACAAGATCCATCTGGTCGAGGTCCCGCTGTCGATGCACTCGCTCCGATTCTGTGGCAGGAGAAGTGACCATTTCGGTCGTAGTGGCTGCCGCAAAATCCGATTGGATCGCAACGTCGATTCTGTGGCAGGAGAAGTGACCTTTTCGGTCGTAGTGGCTGCCGCAAAATCCGATTGGATCGCGACGTCGATTCTGTGGCAGGAGAAGTGACCGTTTCGGTCGTAGTGGCTGCCACAAAATTGGGAGCTGAAGGGCCGGTAGGTTCGAGCTGATGAGTGACCAACTAGAACTGCCGCCGCTGCCACCCAAGCTGCACGACTTGCGGGCGCACGTGCTGGAGTATTCGGTCAAGCGCGGAGACTTCACGTTGAAGTCGGGGGCCAAGAGCTCGTGGTTTCTCGATACCAAGCAGACCGCCTGCCGACCGGAAGGGATCTTGCTGGTCGCTGATGCGATGCTCGAACTGATTCCCGCCGATGCGACGGCGATCGGCGGTTTGACGATGGGTGCCGACCCGGTCGCCTACGGGGTCGCCGCCGTCGCCGCCACACGAGGCCGTGCACTTCGGAGTTTTAGCGTCCGCAAGGAAGCCAAGGACCACGGCGTGAGGGGTCGCTTAGCCGGAGCGATTCAACCCGGCGACAGGGTCGTGATCACCGAAGACACGGTGACCCGTGGTACATCGTTGATGGAAGCTGTCGAGGTCGTGAGAGAGTTCGGTGCCGAAGCCGTGCTCGTCACCCTGATCGTCGATCGGGGCGGAACCTGCGCCGCCATGTGTGAATTAGCTGGAGTCGCCTACGCCCCCTTGCTGACAGCGATCGACCTCGGCTTCGACTACGGCACCTGAGCCGAGTTGGCGGGACTATTCGCGAACTCGTACTGAGTTGACAGCTGTCGTGCCCTGATCGTCGACCTGCACCACTGCGGTCATCGTGGTGGACTGGCCGTTCTTTGTTGCTGTGCTGTCGAGACGAAGCTCGTAGGCGATCGGGCTCGATTCGACACGAATGATGAATGAGCTCGCTGATGCTGATGCCTGCAGGATGATTCGCGACAGAGCAGCTCCACCCAGCAGCTGGCCGTTTGCGGAGTTCGTCACGTTGCCGAACTCCATCTGGGCGTACGGCGCCCAGATCAGCCCGTGAATCGCCAGGTCGCTGTTGTTCCCCGACTTGGTTTCGATGATGTTGCTGTTGTATCCAAGGCTGCTTGCCGTCTGGTCCGACGTGGTGGTGTCGAGCGCCTGGATGCTCACCAGCGAGTCACCCTGAAGCCGACGTAGGATTTCGAGGCTCCCCTTGTTGCCGATCTCGAACTCCGCATTCCCGCCGAGATAGAACGTCGCGCCGGACGCGCTGCCGCTTGTACTGTCGGCGCTGATCGCCGCCACACACGGAGCGTTGCTGATGTATTGCTGATCGCCGTAGGCATCGTCGTCAGCCCAACCCGCTGTGACGACAGAGTTGACGATGTCGAAGGTGAAGTTGTCGAAATAGTAGTTGCCGGATCGGAAGTAGGTGTTGGCACCGAGCGCAGGCATCGTGGTGTACCGGCCGGGAGCGAAAACGGTGCAACCACCGTTCGGGGTCGGTGCCGGGTTCGTGTTGAGCAGGTCAGTGACGACCGGGAACACTCCGACCGCCGGAGCGGAGTACACCTGATCCCATGGCTTCTCGACACAGATCGTCCCACGGTACGCTGGCGTGAACGTGAGGTTGCTGTCGATGGTCAGGCTCGGATTGTCGCAATCGGCTCGGTAATACCAGATATCGCCGTCCTCGACCGTGACGGGCGCCTTGAGGTCCATGCGTCCAGGATCCGACACCCAAACAGGCCCACCGAGCAACTTCTGGATGCCACCGCCACCCTGAGCTTGCAACATCCACTGGTTTCCTGGCACTCCCGAGCCGGTGACGATGATCGCCCATGCCTTGATGTCGGAAATCGAGTTCGAGCCTTTGGTGCACGTGACGTCAACGTCCGATTCATTGATCGTCACCGGCATGTCGATGGTGAAACCATTGTTGCCGAGGTTCGACAGGCAGCCGGCGTACGCCGAGTTCTGGAGCCGCTCGATCGCGTAACGGAGACCCCCGTCAGCAGCGGCGAGTCGGTCGGCGCGTTCCTCGACGACGTTGCCGTACTTCAGGCCAGTCGTCACATAACTCGCCAGGGCGCCGACCACGACGGCGATGATGACGGCCATGACGAGCACGAGTGGGAGGATTGCGCCCTCGTCGCTGGACTGGCGTACGTGTCGAGAGTGGTTCATGTGATTGCTCAGTTCGTCACGATCAAGGTGGTTTGTGCGAGCAGGTTGTTGCCTCCGTCGCGGACCTCGAGAACACGGCTGCCGGCTGCCCATAACTCGGTGCCCGACGGGTGTCCCAAGAGCGTCACGGTATACGGCGCGCTGTTGCCGAAGTTCTGGATGTACTGTCCGTTCGGTGCACCGGTGATGTATTGGAGCGTGAGTCCGACGCAGTAACCGCTCGCAACTGTGATGGTGACGGTCACGTTCTTTTTCAGCTTGCCTGTCCCGTTTGAATGGAGTTGCACAGGGTTCGGGCTGACCGTCATGTTCGAGACGACACAGGGGGGCAGCGTGGTTGTGGTGGTCGAGGTCGTCGTGGTGGTGCTCGTGGTCGTTGTGGTCGCAGTCGAGACGACGTCGACCGTGATCGTTGAACTCGCGGTAGCTCCGGATGGGTCGGCGACGGTGTAGGTGAGCACGGTGATCCCTAGGGTCGCGTCTGGGACGATCGTTACGTCAAGGCCGACGACAACGGCGGTCCACGTGACTGGCAGGCCACCGATTGTCGCAGTCAGGGTGTCGCCATCGAGGTCGGCTGCCGGAAGCGATACGAGCACGGGCACGATTGGATTGGCGTTGAGCGAGACGGCGCTGGCCGTCGGCGGATTGTTGGGGATGGTCGTCGTCGTGGTCGTCGTCGTGGTCGTTGGCGGGCTCGTGCCGACCGGCGGGAGTGTCTCGTTCGGGTTCTTCGAAGCGGCGTTGATAAACGCTGTGTCGCCGGAAAGGGTTTCGATCGAGATCTTGACTTGATCTGTCTTTCCATCTCCGTTGGTGTCGAGTTTGGTAACCGTTGGCGGGGTCGCACTCAGCTTTGCTGACATGTTCGTGACGGTCGGCGCGCCGAGAGCGAACACGCCGGAGCAGCTCAGTCGAACGATTTTACCGGTTGCGCCTGTGACAACGAAGCGGTAGTTCGCCACATACGTCGTCGTGGTACCGGCGAACGTCTCGGCCCACTGGAGTCGCAGCATGTTCTGACTGGCAAGGTCGGTCCCGCTGCAACCGGACGCTGTGCCCGATGCAGTGTCGAACTGGCCGGGCTCCGTGGAGTCGACGTCGGGTGGCAACCAGGTCGTGATGCCCTGCACGGCGACGGCGGTATCGGCGCGATCGCTGGTGGACGGGAGCGTCTTCAGACTCGTGACGATCGCCATCATGATCACCATCGCGACCAACGACGTGAGCACGATGGCAATCAGCATCTCTGGCAATGTGAAGCCGGCGTCGCGGCGGGAGGTCTGGGAGACGTTCATCACTTCACGATCGATACTGATTCGATGATTCTGCCGCCGGGGCTTAGGACCTGGAGCTCGACCAACTGGAGCGTCAGGCTCGGATCACAGTCGCTGCCGAAGAAGTATTCGATGTCGGGATCGGAGTCGAGGTTGCCGGCGTTCCAGAACTGGACGGTCGGAATCACCCGGATCTGCCAATCCTTCCAGTCCTGTGGGTTAGGAAGCGGGGAGATCACAGCGTTGTATGCCGTACGCACTGCTAATTCGCCCTTGTCCGCGTCGGTGTTGTTGCAAGGGACTTTCGGCGATGCATACAGGATGTCGGATGCCGATTGCAGCCAGCCGTGGGAATTCGAGTGGTCGCGATGAATTGTGCCGCTGAGGATCGTGGCGCGAAGAGTAGCCATCGTGCCTGCCACAACGCCCCCCATGAGGACAATCGCGATGAGGATCTCGATCAGGGTGACCCCGGCGTCATGCCGGTGTCGTTCTGAACGGACAAGCTGGTTCCGCTCCATGACAATGCATCGGTCTACGGTGCCTCGGCTTGAGAATCTTCTCGAGATCTTGACGAACGTTGGGTCCTGCCGACTTACGGAAGTAGTGCTTCGCTGACCCAGCACTCGGTGAGGTGGAGGGTTGATTTGATCCTCACGACGCGTTTGGATTCGTCGATTCCTCGGCCGCACATCGAGAGGGCGGCCTTGATGCACGATGCTTCGTCGGGGAGCACCATCGGCATTCTCGATCGACGCATCCCGGCAGGCCCGGCCGTGAAGCAGTTGATGTAGGTCTTGCGCCAGTCGATCTTGTTGGCGAGCGAGGCCGGGATGAAGTCAGCGAAGCCGATCCCGAGCGCGTTGCCGCCGCTCACGTCGGTCAGGTCGAGCAGCACCATCGCTCCGACGGTCGGCTTCGGCAGATCGTCGAGGCCGGGAACCCAGAAGCGCCCGGTGACGTTCGGGTCGACCGTCGTGCCGGAGATGTCTTTCCCGCCGAGCTCGATGATCAACACGTCGATGTGGTCGAACGGCAGCGCCGGGACGAGCGAGCGTGCGTACTCCGTCAACTCGTGTTCGAACTCGCCGCCGACGTCGTCGGCCGTGAGCGCTTCGATTCGCACGATGTTTCCTGTTGTCGACTCGATCGACCCGATCCCACCGAGCAGCCGACCGGTCGCTCGCAGCGCCGCGCCGGCATCGAGCAGGCGGTCCCGCATTTCGACCGGACCGCACGAGTGAACGAGTGCCGCGCCGGGCTGCTTGCCGAATCCGACGACCGCCATCTTCATGCAGCCTGACTCGATCGGCCCTTTGAAACAGGTGTGCGGCTTGATCCGATTCACCGGCAGGAACCGGTCTGCATCCGCAGCGTGGGCGTCGAGATGAACGGGTGTCCCTGCGTTTGTGTGAGTGACAACGACGGTGTCCATCGTTGCCCGGATCTCAACGCCGAGCGATTCCTCGGTCATATCGAGCGAGGCCAACATTGCTCGCTGTCCGGCAGCGGTGGCGCCGCCGTGCGAACCCATCGCCGGTACGACGAACGGCTCGGCTCCAAGCACACGGAGCGCGGCGATCGTCCCTCGCAGCAGTTCGACTCGCCCCATCAGACCGCGTGACCCAGCACCGACCGCAACGGTCATTCCGGGCGTGACCGCGGCTCCGAAGGTGCTCAGCGCAGCCTGATACGCCGATCCCTCGATGTCGACCACAGGCGGCGGCGACGGTACGTCCAAGGTGTACGCATGCAATTCCGGAACCGTCAGCGCCGAATCGAACGGCAGCTCAACTCCGACAGCAACCTGCTCCCACGACATTGGCAAAGCCTACGCGTTCGGGTACCGCCCGGGTTGTCGTGCATATGCTCGATGTATGGCGATCGAACTGACGACAATGAGTTATGAGGTTCGTGATGGGGTCGCCCCAGCGCGCCTGATCCGACCGGAGACTGCCAATGTGATCAATCCGGCGTCGGCGCGTGATTTCCGCCACGTGAAAGGCGACCTTGCTCAGCAGTCTGGTGGGTCGTGACAGTGCTATGCGCGGGATGCAGGATCTTGGTTATAGAACGCTGACAGTCGGGCGTAGACCCGTGCCATGCCTTGTTGGAGGTCGGTTGGCCGCGTGAAGAACAGCTCAGTGGTGACGGCGAAGTACTCAACTGGGCTGGTTGCGCCATAGGCGCGAACGAGGCCACCGGAACCGCGTCGTTTGAGCCTGCGAAAGTTGGTGCCGAACGTCTGTTGCCACTCGGCTCGCGACTCGCGGTCAGGCTGCGGCGGCATCCCATCCATCACGCCGTCGAGGTCATCGAGTTTGTGAGCGAACTCGTGAAAGACCACGTTGATCCCTCGCTCAGGATGGGCGGCGTCGTGTTGCACGGTCCGCCAGTCGAGCAGGATCGGTCCGCGACCGTGTCCGGCCTGCCCGGCTCGATGGTCAGGGCTGTCGGTGACGACGCCCCGTGCTGGGCCTGGGCGAACCTCCCGCGCCACGATCGTGCGCGGGTGAATGATGATCGAGGTGACGTGCCGAAAAGGGTCGGTGCGGGGTTCGAAGCCGGCCGCCAGAAGCGCCGCGTGGGCAGCGACGGTGTACATCATCTGCTCGCTGACTGGGACGTCGCGGGTACCTTCCCATGACACTCGCTCGACCAACCGGGTGGCATGCACGTCGTATCGCGCCCGCTGCTCGTCGCTCAATCGGCTGACTGCGGCCGGACCGGCTTGGATCAGATTCGACATCACGTCGTCGGACACCGGTCCAGTCTGCCGACGTACGTTGCGGGAACCTCAGAAGACGATCACAGAACGCGCTTCGACCCCGGTCCGCATGACGTCGTAGCCTGCATTCACCTCGTCGAGCGTGATCCGCGCGGATACCAGTTCGTCGAGCTTGAGTCGGCCCTGGAGGTAGAGGTTGGCGAGCATCGGAATGTCACGCTTGAAGCGGTTCGAACCCATGAACAATCCCTGCAGTCCGCGGGCTTGCACGAGCATCCGCGAGCCTGGGAGTTCGATCGAGTCGGCGGCACCGGGAAGCCCGACCAGATAAGCCGTCCGGCCGGGTCGGATCATCTGGAACGCCTGCAATGCGGTCGCCGAAAGCCCGATCGCCTCGAACGCATAGTCGACACCACCGCCCGTCATTTCGATCACGGTCTGGACCACATCGACGGCTCCACCGTTGATCACGTCGGTGGCACCGAACGTCTTTGCCAGATCCAGCTTCTCGTCTCGTAGGTCGATGGCGATGATCCGTTCAGCCCCTGCCAGCACGGCGCCTTGCACGATGTTCAGCCCGATCCCGCCGGCGCCGATCACGGCAACCGTCGAACCCGGCCTGACCTTGGCCCCGTTGATCACGGACCCGACGCCGGTGATCACCGCGCAGCCGAGCAATGCGCCGAGCTCCAACGGGAGGTCATCGGGAACCTTCACGATCGCGTTGCGGTGAACCAGCATCTCCTCCGCGAACCCGCCGAGTTCACCCATCTGATGGACCTTCTCGTCGCCTCGGCGGAGTCGGGGGGTGTCGTCCGCGGCCCTGGTCATCTGATTCCGGCGCTCGCACAGCCACGTGTTTCCGTCGAGGCATTCGCGGCACGTTCCGCAGAACACCGAGAGGCACGAGACAACTCGGTCACCTGGTCGGAACTCGGTGACGTCGGAGCCAACGGCTTGCACAATGCCTGCCGCTTCGTGGCCGAGCACACGCGGGAGCGAGGTCGGGAGCTTGCCCTCCAGGAAGTGCAGATCGCTGTGACACAACCCGCACGCCGAGGTTTGCATCAGGACTTCGTCGGCCCTCGGACCATCAATCGTGAGATCTTCGATCTCGAGCTCTCCGGGAGCGTGATTCAATACTGCGGCGCGCATCGCCGAACCGTAACCCCTTGGCAGAAATCCAGCGACGTTGGAGCCCTCCCGCGGTGCAGACTGGCGACGTGGTGGAATCAGACGAGCGTGCGGACCGGCGATCGGTGTCGCGAGCCGCCCGCCAGTCAGCGCTCGACCGGCTGGTGTCGGCACGGCGGATCACGTACCCGGAGTCACTCCCGATCACGGCTCGTCGGGATCAGCTGATCGCCGCGATTCGGGAGCACCAGGTCGTGATCGTCGCCGGTGAAACGGGTTCAGGGAAAAGCACGCAGATCCCCAAGTTGTGTTTAGAGGCAGGGCGCGGGGTTGACGGGATGATCGGTCACACGCAGCCACGACGGGTCGCAGCGCGAACGGTGGCCGAGCGGGTCGCCGAGGAACTCGGTACGTCGATCGGCGAGAGCATCGGATACACGGTTCGCTTCACCGACCGGGTCAGCGATTCGACGCTGGTACGGATCATGACCGACGGCATCCTGCTCAACGAGTTGCAGCGCGACCGCATGCTGCGTCGTTACGACACGATCATCATCGACGAAGCGCATGAGCGCAGCCTCAACATCGATTTCATTCTTGGTTACCTCAAACAGCTACTTCCAAAACGGCCCGACCTGAAAGTGATCGTCACCTCGGCCACCATTGATACCGAGCGTTTCGCACAACACTTCACGACCGGCGGCGTCCCGGCTCCGGTATTCCTCGTGGAAGGTCGCACCTATCCGGTCGAGATGCGATATCGCCCGTACGACAATGATGGAGATCAGGTTCGAGCGGTGCTCGCAGCCGTCGACGAGCTCGACAGCGAAGGTCCTGGCGATGTCCTCGTGTTCCTGAGCGGGGAGCGAGAAATCCACGACACGGCCGACGCGTTGCGCCGGGCTGGTCTACGCAACACCGAAGTGATGCCGCTGTATGCGCGGCTCTCGTCGGTCGAGCAGCACCGCATCTTTCAGCAGCACGCAGGTCGGCGAATCGTGCTCAGCACGAACGTTGCTGAAACCTCGATCACGGTGCCGGGCGTGCGTTACGTGGTCGATGCCGGCACGGCGCGGATCTCGCGATACAGCCGTCGACTCAAGGTCCAAAGGCTCCCGATCGAACCCGTATCGCGTGCCTCGGCAAACCAACGTGCCGGTCGATGCGGCCGCGTAGCCCCTGGTATCTGCATCAGACTCTACGACCAGCAGGACTTCGAGGCCCGCGACGAGTTCACCGAGCCGGAGATCCTTCGCACCAATTTGGCTTCAGTGATCCTGCAGATGACGGCGATCGGGCTTGGCGATGTTGACCGCTTCCCATTCGTCGAGCCGCCCGACCATGCAGCGATCCGTGATGGCTACCTGTTGCTCGAAGAACTCAGTGCGCTCCAACCGGGGCCGATCGGGTCGCCGCGCAAACTCACCGAGATCGGCCGTCAGCTGGCCCGGCTTCCGATCGACCCGCGGCTGGCCAGGATGGTGATTGAAGCCGATCGTCAGGGGAGCGTGCGCGAGGCGCTCGTGATCACGGCTGCGCTTTCGATCCAGGACGTACGTGAACGTCCTAAGGAGAATCCGGACAAGGCAGCCGAGCTGCATCGCCGCTTCGACGTCGAAGGCTCCGACCTGCTCTCGATCGTCGCCCTCTGGGACTACCTGCGTGAGCAACAGCGCGAGTTGTCAGGCAACCAGTTCAGGCGGCTCTGCCACGACGAACACCTGAACTATCTGAGGGTGCGCGAATGGCGTGACCTCTATAGCCAGCTCCGCCAGGTGGCTGGTTCGTTGGGGATTCGGCCGGGGGTCGATGAAGCACACCCCGACAACGTCCACCGTGCAGTGCTGGCGGGCTTGCTGTCGCATCTCGGGATGCGTGACGGCGAGCGGCGCGAGTATCGCGGTGCGCGTGATGCCCAGTTCGTGATTGCGCCTGGGTCGGTGTTGATCAAGCGTCCGCCGCGCTGGGTGATGGCGGCAGAACTGGTCGAGACGAATCGACTGTGGGCGAGGCGTGTCGTCGCGATCAAGCCAGAATGGGCTGAGGCGCTCGCTGACCACCTGGTCAAACGGACTTACGCCGAGCCGTGGTGGGATGCCCATTCGGGGCGCGCCGTCACCTCGGAAACGGTGCTGTTGTACGGCTTGCCGATCGTCACAAACAGAACGATTGGACTCGGCCAGGTCGACAGGTCGTTGGCACGAGAAATGTTCATTCGGCACGCACTGGTTGCCGGTGATTGGGAAACGCGTCACGAGTTCATCGTGCAGAACGATCGATTCGTGGACCGGGTGCGGTTGTTGGAGGCCCGTGTTCGGCGCACGGACCTGCTCGACGACGACGCGTTGTTCGAGTTCTACGACGACCGGATCGGCCGGGAGGTGGTCTCAGGTCGGCATTTCGACAAGTGGTGGAAGGGAGCCAAGCGGGATCAAGCCGGCTTGCTTGACCTGACTCCGGAGGTGCTCACCAACCGCCGCGGTATTCACCTCGACGACTACCCGGACAACTGGGCGGTTGCCGGGATGACGCTGCCGCTGACCTATCGCTACGCACCGGATACGCCGCTCGATGGTGCGACGATCAACGTCCCGCTCACGGCGTTGAACCAGATGACGACCGAACGGTTCGACTGGTTGATTCCCGGTTATCGGCGCGAGCTGGTTTCGTTGCTCGTGCGTTCGCTCCCGAAGCACGTCCGTCGGGAACTGATCCCGATGACCGAGACGGCCGATGCGGCGTTCGAACGACTCGACTCGTTCGGGTCGCCGGCTGGACGACTGATCGACGCGTTGGCGCGGGCCTTGGGCGAGGTGTCCGGTCAGACGATCGATCCGAATGATTTCGACGATCATCATCTGCCGAATCACCTGCGGTTCCACATCGTCGTGGTTGGCGCCGAGGGCGACGTTGTCGACGCTGGCGACGATCTCGAGGCGATCCGTGCTCGGCAGGCCGGTTCGACTCGTTCGGCGCTGGCAGCAACGGCACGACTTGCGGAACGGCGTGACATCGTGCGCTGGGACATCGGCACGCTCGACCGAGTCGTCGAACACCGCGCCCCGACCGGTCACGTGGTCCGCGCCTATCCGACACTGCTGGACCGTGGCGACAGCGTCGCTCTGCGAGTCGTCGACAACGAGGCGTTGCAGGAACGGGCGATGCGCGGGGGTGTGCGTCGGCTGCTGTTGATGGCGGCTGCTCCGACCCCGGCGAAGCTCGAACGCACGTTGGATCGCGATGCCAAGTTGGCGATTGCGGCGAGCGGGTTTGCGATCAGCGATCTGATTGCGGACTGCATCGAGGCTGCTGTTGATGCAGTGATGTCACGTTCCGAGCTGCCGTGGGATGACAAGGCGTTCGGCGTGTTGGAGCGCACGGTTCACGCTGACACTCCGCAGCTTGCCTCGGATGCGCTGGCCGTCGTCGCCGATGTGGTCGCTGCCGCAGGCCGCGTTCGAAAGCGCACGGGCGCGCTCACCGCTGAGCCGCTCCGGGCGACCGTTTCAGACGCCGAAACACACCTGGGCCGACTCGTTGCGACCGGTTTCGTCCGGAGATCGGGTGCGCATCGGCTGCCCGACGTTCATCGCTACGTGCGTGGCATCGAATACCGGCTCGACCATCTCGCGGGAGACGTCCATCGCGATTTGCGACGGATGGCCGATGTGCGACCGCTCGAGCGCGAATACGCCGCATTCATGGCGTCACTCGATCGAGTGACAGACGACGTTCGAGAGATCGGTTGGCTGCTGGAGGAGTACCGGATGAGCCTGTTCGCCCAACCACTCGGAGTCGTCGGCCAGATCAGCCCCAAACGAATCAGAAAGGAACTCCAGTCGGCGGCCTCGACCACTGTGTGAAGCAACACCCGTGTGAGGCGTGGTCGTACCGGTCATGCCCCGGCTGTTCGGTTCTCGAAGGGTTTACGGGTTGGTGTCTGGGGCAGATGGTCCCGACGCATCCCTATCCGCTTGCACGACGGATCGCTCGTAGGAGGTGATCCGCTGGATCACCTCTTGGTCGTCGTCGGTCAGGGCGATCAACGACTCGTAGTCGTGGCGCTTGGCGAGTGATCGAAGGAGTGGCCACACGGGGTGGGTGTCGGTCCAGTATTGATGGCCGAGCAGGATCATCGGGGAGGCAACACCGAAGCTGGCGTAATGGTTCTGCGTCGCATCCTGGAAGATCTCTTGGATCGTCCCGGCGCTCCCCGGTGTGAACACGACACCGTGGGTCGCAACCGCCAACAGACCCTCCTCGCGGATGCTGTTCTCGAAGTATTTGGCGATCTTCGTTGCAAATGCTGCGGGCGGTTCGTGCCCGTACATCCATGTTGGGATCCCGATCGAGTCGTATCGCACGACGCCGATCGGCCATCGTTCTCTGACCGTAAACGCGCGGTGCAGCCAGTCGGCATCGGCATACTCCCTGCCAATCGGCGCTCCCTTCGGACGTGGCGACAGCGCACTGATCGCCGCAGTGAGTTGGTCGTCATCGAAGTGCGCCATGTAGGCGCCGAGGTGGGTTGCTTCCATCGCGCCGGGTCCGCCACCAGAGAGCATCAGGTAACCGTCCCGCGTCAGCGTGCGTGAAATCGCGGCGATCGTGGCGTATCGAGGGTGGGCGCGCTCGAGTTCGTGGCCTCCCATGATTGCAACCGGGCGCCGACCGTCGAGCGCCTCCTGGAGCGCGTCAGAAATCGAATGGTCGTGAAGCCGGCGCGCCAGACTTTCGGCGACCGATGCGGGATATTGGCGACCGGATTCAACCCAGTGTCGGTACACGATGGCGTCGAACGTCGAGGCATAGCCGGTCGGATCAGCTGGGTCGAATCCGGCGAACAGTTCGTCCGGTGTGTACAGCCGAGCGCGATGCGCTGAGTACGGTCGCTCTGGACTGTCGCGAACGACGGTGGCACCGGTCGTTGTCAGGAAGCCGGCCTGCGCGTCGGTCAACACGCACGACAGAAACAGGCATCCCTCGAATGAACCGGACTCGAACCCGTCGACAGCGCCAAGGTCAAGCGCTTCGAACGCGGCGTCCGGCCGGTCGTTGCCCATCGCCACCCACGCCTCGGCACCCGCCAACGTGTCAATCTCGATCACCCCATCCACCGTACCCGACCGTCTCGAACTGTCAGCGGGAGATCAGCTCAAGGACGGGTAGATGCAGACAGATGGAGGGCTTGGGCGCTAGAGCTGGCGGGTGAGGCGGGCTGAGGCGGAGTGCGGGGCGAATCCGATTCGTTGCAGGTACGCCCGATGAGTGTCGTTGCCTGGCATCGATGTGACGTGCGTGATCCCTTCGGATTTGAAGCACTGCGAACCGCGTCCGTAGAGCCAATCGCCGAGTCGTGAATCGCGGTACGCCTTCAAGACGTAGTCCAGCGACAGGTCAAGTCGGTCGCCGCTCGTGTTGCCCAGAACCACACCGGCAGGGAGGCCGTCGCGAGTCAGTACGAGGGCGAACTGCTCGTCAGGCATCTGCTCGTCGAACTGCGGTTGAAAGCGTTTGATGTCGTCGACGTGGTGGTGAAGGAAGTCGACGAGGAACGGTGAATCGCGAGCGACGATGACGGCACCGAGGTCACGCCGCCCGCCCAGCTCACGCCGCAGAAACCACAGGTTCAGACAGGCAATCGCGGAGTTCGTGACGATGATCGGAATCGAGCCGATCAGGGTGCCATAGACGACAAATGCGATCGACCCGACGAGCGACAGCATTCGCAGACGCACGACCGACGTCATTGCTAACGAGGCGACGACGAATCCAGATGCGAGGTATCCGACGAGTTCCTGATTGTCGAACACCCGGCCAACCTATTCGACAGGCATCGGTACGTAGTCACCCAGGACGGCTCGTGTTCGTTCCAGTGATGACTCCAAGCGGCCACGTTGACCCGCCGAGAGATCCTCGGATGCGAGCGCGTCGAGCACCGGAACCACGATCCATCCAGCGTCCTTGTCGACCCAGGTCGGATACACGACTGGGCGCCCGACGTTGACGTCGCCGTCGTTGGTCACCGTCATCTCGATTGTCACGACTGCGGCGTCCTGGCTGCCGGCCGGCCAGCGATCCGACGTCGGCAGGTTCGACAGAATGTTGCCGAGTCCGAACATCACCCACGTGCCGTTGACTTGCTCGATCGGCTGGACGACGTGAGCGTGGTGGCCGATCACGAGGTCGATCAGCCCGCTGGCCGTGATCTGGTCGGCGATCGTGCGTTGGAACTGGGTTGGCTCGTTGATGCCTTCGGCCCCCCAGTGCATGCTGACCAAGACGACCTGGGCCCCGAGCCGGCGGGCGGCTTGAGCGTCGGCGATGATCCGCACCGGGTCGATGGTCGCCGAACGCCACTCCTCGCCCTCGGGGAGCGTCAACCCGTTGTAGCTGAACGTGTATGACAGGTGCGAGAACCGCACGCCCTCAACTTCGAACAGCTTCGGCAAGATCTCTTCGGGAGTTCTCGCCATTCCCGATTGTTCGATTCTCAATGCCTCCAACACGTTGACGGTGCGGTCGATGCCGGCCGGGCCGCGGTCGAAGGCGTGGTTGCTGGCGGTTGAACAGCGGTCGTATCCGGCGGCCGAGATTGCATCCGCGATCTCTGCTGGCACGCCGTATTTCGGCGACGTCGTGAACTCTTCGCCGAGTGGTGCGATCGGCGTTTCGAGGTGACAGATCGCCAGGTCGACCGGCCCGACGATCGATGCCAGCCCGGCAAGCATTGGTTTGAAGTTGTGTCCGTCAAGCCCGCTCGCCTCGGCGTTCCTGAGGGCCTGCCGCCAAAGCGGGCTGTGAGGCAGCGTGTCGCCGCTTACGGCGATCGAAATCGTCCGCGACCGAGCCGGCAACGTGCTCGTCGTTGCCGTCGTTGCCGTTGTCGTCGTTGTCGTCGTTGTTGTCGTTGTCGTTGTTGTCGTTGTCGTCGTGGTGGACGTGCTGGAGCTGGTTGTGGTCGCTCCGATGGTTGATGGAGGGCGGATGATCGCGTCAACGATCGCTGGTGGCGAACCGGCGTCACCGACCGGCGACGAACAGGCCGAGACGACCAGGATCGCCAGGATGGTCCACCGTCTCATCCGGACAGCCTCGCACGCCCGGTTGCCCGCCGGCTGGCTACCGTTGCCGGCATGTCGCTCGACGCAACTGCTGCTGAACACGCCAATCGAATGTGGGACGACATCGTTCCCGTGCTGCACGACTACATCGCGATGCCCAATGTCAGCGCCGCCTTCGACCCTGAATGGCGTGAGCACGGTTTCATGCAGGCCGCGGTCGATCTGATCCGCGCGTGGTGCGAGAAGCGTCCGATCGCAGGCGCGACCGTTGAGGTCCACGAGCTGCCCGGTCGGTCGCCGGTGATCCTGATCGAGGTCCCACCGTTTGGTAACGGTGCAGCTGACGACACAGTTCTGCTCTACGGCCATCTCGACAAGCAGCCAGAAATGGAGGGTTGGCGGAGCGGGCTCGGTCCGTGGACTCCGGTGCTGGAGGGCGACCGCCTGTACGGCCGTGGCGGTGCCGACGACGGCTATGCGACGTTCGCCAGCCTTGCAGCGATCGAGTCCGTGCAGGTCGCAGGTGGTTCACACACTCGATGCGTTGTCTTGATCGAGGCCAGCGAGGAATCGGGGTCGCCTGACCTGCCGGCCCACGTCGAGGCGCTGGCGGATCGGATCGGCACACCAAGCCTTGTCGTGTGCCTCGATTCCGGTTGCATCGACTACGACCGCCTGTGGGTGACGACCTCACTGCGTGGACTGGCGGGTGGCGTGCTGACGGTTGAGATCGTGACCGAGGGTCTGCACTCAGGTGATGTGTCTGGGATGGTGCCCTCGAGTTTTCGGATTGCACGCTCGTTGCTGTCGCGGATCGAAGACGAAATGGACGGGCGGATCCTGTTGACGTCGTGTGAGATCGAGGTCCCTGCCGATCGAGTTGCCCAGGCCCACGCCACCGCGGCCGAGATTGGGCCGATTGCTGACCACTATCCGTTCGTCGAGGGTGCCGGGCCGACCACCTCGGACCCGGCCGAACAGCTACTCGCTCGCACGTGGCGAGCCGCACTGAGTGTTGTTGGTGTGGCCGGGTTCCCACCCATTAATCGGGCCGGCAATGTGTTGCGGCCGAGCACCTCACTCAAGTTGTCACTGCGAATTCCTCCAACCGCCGATCCGAAGGCGGTTGCGAAAGAGCTTGGCGACGTACTTACCGCTGACCCTCCATATGGGGCGCGGGTCACGTTCGGCGACCCTGATACTGGTCCCGGATGGAACGCTCCGCTGTTCGCGCCCTGGCTAATTTCTGCACTCGACGAGGCCTCGCTGGCAGCCTTCGGCGAGTCGGCGCGGATGTTCGGTGAAGGGGGTTCGATCCCGTTCATGGGAATGCTTGGTGAACGATTCCCAGAAGCGCAGTTCGTGATTACCGGTGTGCTCGGACCTGATGCCAACGCCCATGGCCCGAACGAATATCTTCACATTCCGACCGCCCGACGAGTCACGATTGCCGTCGCCGAACTACTCAACTCGCACGCCTTGCGGCCTATCGGCTCGCCTCGCCTATCGGCTCGGCTCCTTATCGATTGAGCCAGTCGCCTGACGCGATCGGGGTGAGGGTCAAACCGCTTCCGTAGGCATACGCCCACGCGATCAACCCCGCGTTGGTTACGACCTGGACCCGGTGGTAGTCGCCCTCCACCGACCCCTCCTCCACATCGATCGTCGACAGGGCGTCGAACAGCGACCGGTCGTGAAGTCGGTACGTGCGACCCACGATCGTGTTCTCGCCATCGAAGATCGCCGCCGGATAGCCGCATCCGGTGTCGTAGACAGTGCCGGCAACTGTGTCGTCGACTCCTTCGTCTGCTGCGAACGGTTCGAGCAGCGACCAACGAACATCGCCTGGCCGCAGGGTGCCATACACGAAGAGATGCTCAGTCATCGCCGACTCGCCCAGGAATCACGATCGCAGCGCCAATCAGCGCCGCAAACAATGAACCAACCAGTACCCCCAACCTGGCATCGGTGCTGGCGCTCTGATTCCCCTCAAATGACAGTTCAGTCACGAACAGCGACACCGTGAATCCGATCCCGCCGAGCGCTCCCGCCCCGAGGACATAACGCTTAGTCACGTTGGCGGGCAACCGCCCGACTTTCAAGGCCACCGCCAGCAGGGTGGCGCCGGTGATGCCGATCGTCTTGCCGACGACAAGCCCAAGGATCACGCCCCACGTCACGTTGCTCGAGAACGCGTCACCGATCTGATCGGTCGGGATGTGAACCCCCGCATTAGCGAGAGCGAAGACAGGCACGACCACGAACGCCGCAGTCGGGTGCAGTTTGTACTCGAGCCACTCGACGACCGACACCGTCTCCTTGGCCTGGATCGAAACACGTCGGGCGTTCTCGACGCTGGGTTGGCGCGCCAAGTCGTCAGCGTCGACGAGTTCGGTCTGCCGCCGGGGCGTGACCGGGGCGATCATGCCGAACGCCACGCCTGCGAGGGTCGGGTGCACATTGGCGTTGTGCAACGCCAGCCAGCAGATCCCCCCGAGTACGAGGTAGGCCCCAACAAACGGAACATGGCTTCGGATCAACCAGGCGGCCGCAACGCAGCCGATTGCGGTGGCAAGCCAACCGAACGAGATACCTTCCGAGTAAAAGATGGCGATCACGATGATCGCGCCGATGTCGTCGGCGATTGCCAGTGCGAGTAGGAACAGCTTCATCCACGAGGGTGCACGCGAGCCGAGCATCACCACGACGCCGGTGACGATGGCGATGTCGGTCGCCATCGGGATACCCCAACCTTTCGACCCGTCACCGCCTGCGTTGAACACGGCGTAGATGATCGCCGGAACCACCATCCCGCCCAGGGCGGCGATGATCGGTAGCGCGGCGGCCCTCGGGTCGCGGAGTTCGCCTTGTGTCATTTCGCGTTTGATCTCGAGTCCGGCGACGAAGAAGAACAGCACCATCGCCAAATCGTTGATCCACTCCTGCAGGCTGAGTTCCAGGTGCCAGTCCCCGAATCCGACGATCGCCTCGGTGCCCCACAGGTCGACGTAGCTGTCAGACCACGGCGAGTTGGCCCAGATGATCGCCGCCAGCGCGGCTGCGACCAGGAGCACGCCGGCGCTGGCTTCCTTGCGCAGGAAGTCGGTAAGCGGCCGGATCAGGGTCGTTGTGACCGCTGGTGCGACAGAGAGGTTGGAATCGGAAACCACGGTCGCAAGTATCGCAGCGGCAGAGTTTGCGCCGTACGAATCAAACGTGAACGCACGATGAAACGTGTCGCGTCAGTCGGATTCGTAGTTCTTGATCGCTGCTGCCGCTTCGGGTGTCGCGGTTGGACCGACTCGTTCACGGCGACGGACGAGCGCTGCATTCAACTCGGCTCCGACAAGGCTGATCAGGGCGTGCAGGCTGATCCAACTCGCCAGCGCGAGGATCCCGGCGAACGTCCCGTAGACGTCCTCGGCGTTCTTGAGGTTGTTGCTCATGATGTTGGTTCCGGCGAACTGCAACACGGTGTACAACACGCCCGCGAACATGGTGCCTGGCCACACGATCGACCAGGTCACCTCCTTGACGGTCAGAAAGCGGTACATCATCCCGATCACGGCGATGTTCAATCCCAAACCCCCGAATGTCAGCAGGAACTGCCCCGTTCGTGGCAGCCCTGCCTGACCGACGAGCGCGGCGAGCACCACCGAACCCAACTGGGCGACACCCACCACGCCAACTCCGATCAGCGCCCTCACCCGCTGGGTCAAGTAGTTGCCGCGGCCCGAGCTCACCTCCCAGATGTCATCGAGTGCGGTCTGGAGCGCCAGGAACGCCCGTAACGAGCCCCACAGCGCACCGCCCAGGCCAATGATCAGGGCCAACCAACTGCCGCTGATCTTGCCGGAGTTGGTCTTGATCTGGTCACCGATCACAGGAATCTTGCTGATTGCCGAATCGACGATGTCCGCCTGCAAGTCGGGTCGATTCTCCAAAACGAACCCGAGGATCGTGGTGGCACCGAGCAGCAGCGGGAAGATCGTCAAGATGCCGAGGTACGCGAGCAAGGACGCGTTTCGCCCTGTTCGATGGCGGCTGTATCCCTCCCACGTTTCGAGTGCGATGTCGACTGTCCTCGAACGGTCTCGATAGGGCCGCAGCCGATCCCCGCTTTGCCAAGCCATTCAGAGCGTCCAGTCGATTGGTTGTTGCTGATGCGCGACCAGCGCCTGGTTGGTGCGGCTGAAGGGTTTCGTTCCGAAGAAGCCGTTGTGTGCCGACAGCGGCGAAGGGTGCGGCGACTCGATGACGGTGTGTCGCGCTGTGTCGATCAGCGCTCGTTTCTTGCGGGCGTAGCTGCCCCACAGGATGAACACGACGTGTTCCGATTTGTCGCTCATCGCCTGAAGGACTGTGTCGGTGAATGCCTCCCATCCTTTGCCCTGGTGTGAAGCGGCTTGACCGGCGCGCACGGTGAGTGTCGCGTTGAGCAGCAACACTCCCTGGCGAGCCCATGCTTCGAGGTTGCCGTGGTCCGGAATCGAGCCTGCGACGTCGTCATGGAGTTCTTTGTGGATGTTGACGAGTGACGGCGGTGGGCGCACCCCGCGCTGCACCGAGAAGCACAAGCCGTGTGCTTGCCCAGGGCCGTGATAGGGGTCTTGTCCGAGGATCATGACGCGAGCCTCGGCGTACGGAGTGAGGTGCAATGCCGCGAACACGGCGTCGTGCGGCGGATACACCGGACCTGTTGCGCGTTCGTTGGAGACGAACTGTTGCAGTTCCCGCCAATACGGCTTGTCGAATTCCCCTCGCAGGATCGGGTTCCAATCCGTCATCACGCTCACCGTGCCTATCATGCCGTACGTGTTCGGTCATCTTCTGCGAGCTCGGCTTGCCACGTTGCCCACGCCGCTCGAACGCGGCCCCAAGTTGCCGGGCGATGTCCGGCTGTGGGTCAAGCGTGATGACCTGACCGGTCTCGGGATGGGTGGCAACAAGGCCCGAAAGTTGGAGTTCCTGTGTGGCGAAGCGATCAAGATCGGAGCCCGCTCGCTCGTGACGGTCGGTGCCTCGCAGTCGAACCACTGTCGAATGACAGCCGCCGCAGGTGCGGTGCTCGGGCTCGAGGTTCACCTCGTGTTGTCGGGTGACAAGCCGACGACCGCGACGGGGAATCAATTGTTGTCGGGGTTGTTCGGTGCCCAGATGCACTACACGGGTGCCGCCGAAAGTCATTGGGGTGAGCTCGAGATCACGCGTGAGGCTTTGAGTGACGAGTTGCAGTCGGGAGGTGCGGCGCCATACGCGATCCCGATCGGTGGGTCGACTGCCATGGGAGCGGTCGGTTATGCGGTCGGTTTCGTCGAGATCATGGAACAGTGTGCAGCGCTCGGGATCAAGCCGGCGGCGATCGTGTTCACCTCGTCGAGCGGAGGCACACATGCCGGTCTCGTCGCGGGGCGGGCGATCTGGCGGTCACGAGGTCACGAAGTACCCGAGGTGCTCGCAATCGGTGTCGCCAAAGGCGTCAATCTCGGGATGCCCGACGTAACCGAGTTGGCGCGTGACACCGTCGAACTGATCGGGGGTACCCGGGATTTGGTCGAGCGCGGCGACGTCAAGATCGATCCACGTTGGCTTGGCGAGGAGTACGCCGTTCCGTCGAAGGCCGGTGACGCCGCAATCCGCTGGGCCGCCCGTCACGGTGGCTGGATCCTCGACCGCACATACAGCGGCAAAGGTTTCGCCGGCCTCGTCGGAAACGCAGAAGCCAACCGTTGGCCCACCGGAAGCGACGTGATCTTCATCCACACCGGAGGAATCCCCGCAGTATTCGCCCCCAACGGAATCCCGACGTGAACGACATGAACAGGTGGATCGGGCCGGATCAGCCAGATCGCAGGGGCGTGATCGGGGTCGCTCCGACGCCGGCAACTGCTCCGGACACCCAAAATGCGGGTGGGATCTTGACCGGTACGAACCAGATCAGCGGTGGGTTTGCGCCCGCCGCTCCCGGACCGAAGGCCCGGGTCGGTGCCCATGTGCAATCGGCGGCGGAAACGAAAAGCGCCGATTTGCCGGTCGCCGTCACCGTTCCATCCCCGTGAATCGTCCAATTCCCGTAGACGATTGCCGACACATCGACGTCGTCGAGATCCGCCGACTTGAGCGTTGGGTCAGGGGGCACAGCCCACGGCCCGATCCCGACCTGGCATGCCTGGCGGAACTGCGCCGCGGCAACCAGGCCGTCAGCATCGAGCATGGTCCCGTCTCGATTGCGGATCGTGAGTCGAAGGTGCGGCCACACGGTGGCACCAGGTTCGAGTCCACGATGCTCGAGCGACGGCATTGGATCGGTATCGCCCATGAAGCCGATCACCTGTCCAGCCTTGACGGATGTACCGATCTTGGCGAGCACCGTCAACCGCAGCGGATCGATCGCTGCACCGTCGGACGTGTTCGGACTGTCGTCGTTGAAACCTGCGTAGTGAAACGTGCGACCCGCCGGATCGGTGATGACGACAGTGACCGCCCCCGACACGTCGTCGCCGCGCTCGACGGCGGTGACAACGCCGTCGACCGATGCCAGAATCGGTTGCAGGCGTTGCCCATAGATGATCGCCGGACTCCCACTGCACTCCTCGGCCAGGCATGCCGCGGGCGGAGCGAGGGTCGCCTTTCCCAGCACCGGGAAGGCGACCTGCAGCACGTCGAGTTGGTTGTAGATCACCTCCGGCGGGATTCCCGACAGGAACCTGAACTCCGGCGGCAACAACGACAGGCGATACAGGAGCGGGGCACCAATCAGGTACTCGAGAACACCCAACCACCGGAATTGATACTCCCGCACCGTGAGTCGATTTCCGGATCCCGGTAACGGGACTTTGTCCATCAGTGACGGGTCGCGGGCGGCCCGCGGGAAGTACCAGATCACTGGAATCATCGATACGTCGTTGTTCCAAGTCTTCAGGATCGATTGGACATCTGCCAACGCCCGCTGGTCCTGTACAGCCGACGGTGCGAGGTACGCCTTCGGATAGCCGTTGTAGTTGTTCCACGTCGAGTCGATGTACTGGTATGCGCCCGAGGCGCCACCTCGATTGGGCGGGATCGTGTAGTTGTTGCTTGATTCGACGAGTCGGATCGTCGTCAGAATGTCGTCGAGGTGCTTCGGCACCGGCACGTTGAGTGGTGCGTCAGCCGGCTCGGTCGGTCCGGGCGCCGCCGGCGGAGCTGTCGTTGTGGTCGCTGGGCAAGGCGGCAACGTGGTCGTTGTTGTTGTCGTGGTGGACGTCGTCGTGGCACCGGGAATCGTGGTTGTGGTTGTCGTGGTGGTCGTGGTTGTGGTCGTCGTGGCACCCACGATCGTGGTGCTGGTCGTCGTGGTCGTCGTCGTGGTGGCGGGCGCACATTGGGTGGGCGCTGTCGTCGGTGGCAGCGTTGTGCTGGTCGTCGTGCTGGTCGTCGTGTTGTCGCCAGTTTTCGGTGGGTCGGTGGTCGTCGTCGACGTCGATGTCGTGGTGCTTGGCTCGGTGGTCGTCGTACTTGAGTCGGTCGGTGGCGAACTGGCCACGACCCGCGCGACCCCAACGGTGACGGTCAGCGCGCACACCAACGACATGGCGGCGGCACGGGGAATTCGGCCGAGTCGGAACATGATGGGGTGGTGACACCGATGTACCGCGCCACGCTATCCACCGTGGCACTCCAGATGGCTGCAACCTTGGCAGAACCGTCACGCAAGATAGCGTTCAGCGGCCATGACCGTTCATTGCGTTCCCCGGTCACGCAGGCCGTTGCTGGTCACTCGCTCGCTGGCGCTCGCTCGCTTGCATGATCCGAGTGTGGACCAGTGACCGTCTCGCCCGATCCTCGCCGAGACGTGATCCTGGCGATCGATATCAGCGGTGCCGGCTTCGAGGCTGGGTTGCTGACGGCACGCGGCGAGTTGCTTGACCGGTGCCGGGTCGATCTGGAACGAGATGTCGGACCGCAGTCGCACTTCGCCGCGCTCGCCTCGATCGTGGCCGAGCAGCTCGATCAGGCGGGCACTCAGCACCAGGTGCGGGTCCGGGCCATCGGGATCGGCTGCGACGGGCCGATCGAACGTAACTGCGAGACCGTTTCGCCCGTCAGCATTTCATCGTGGCGGAGTTTTGGCCTTCGGCAGCATCTCAGAGACCTCACCGGGATACCTGTGTTTGGGGATCTGAGTGGGAAGGCGATGGCGTTGGCGGAAGGTTGGATTGGTGCCGCCAAGGGTGTCTCGAGTTTCTGTGTGATTTCAGTGTCGACGTCGGTGTCTGGCGGACTCGTCATCGACGGAGAATTGCTCGAGGGTGTCAGCGGTAACGCCGGACACATCGGTCACATCATCGTCGAACCGGGCGGGCGGCGTTGTCATTGTGGCGCACGCGGATGCCTTGACGCCGAAGCGTCTGGGCTGGCAATCGAGACGATCACCGGTCGTCGGCTCACGGAGCCGACATACGACATCATGCGTCGTACGGGTCGACTCGTGGGCCGAGCGGCCGGCATGGTGTGCGCGTCCATGGACGTCGATCTAGTCGTCGTTGGCGGGAATGTCGCGCTCGGCTTCGCGGCGACGTTCTTCAACGCCGCGCAGGAGGAGATTGACGCTGTTGCCAGGGTCGGTCATGGTGCAGCTGCGCGTATCACACCAGGACGCCTCGGTGAACAGGGCGTCTTGATCGGAGCCGGCGCAGTTGGGATTCGTGGGCTTCGACGCAGCGCCCGACAACCCGGCTGACACATCGGTCGGTCGCCGCGCGGTCCAAGCAGTCGAATCTGAAAGACTGTGACCTATGACGAAGATTCGTTCTAGTAGCTCGAACCGAATCGATGATCGTCGCGGTCAAGGTGGTGGCGGTGGGGGAGGTCTCGGCGATCTGCTGAAGGGTGGTCTCGGTGGTGAGGGCGGCGGGGGGCTTCCAGGCGGACTCGGTGGCCTGCTCAAGGGCGGCGGCGGGATGATGGCGATTCTTGTGTTGGCGGCGGTCTTCATCCTGCCGAAGTTGATGGGCGGCGGCCTTGGCGGCGGCGGAACTGGCGTGTCCCCAGCCGCAACGGGTGCCGACACGGCAACGGCCGGAGGCGCCGGGACCTGCGACGAGGAGTTGGAAGCCATTATTTGCGGTGCCACCGACGATGTCTCGGAGTACTGGATCGATCAGCTCCCGCTGTCGTTCAACACGCCGTACCAAGACACCAAGACGGTGTTCTTTTCCGGCTCGACGAACACCGGGTGCGGTCAAGCCTCGTCGCAGACCGGTCCGTTCTATTGCCCGCTCGACAATCTCGTCTACTTCGACCTCGACTTTCTGGTGACGCTGCAAGATCAGTTCGGGGCAACCGGTGACCTGGCTGCGCAATACATCGTTGCCCATGAATACGGCCATCACGTGCAGAACGTGCTCGGACTCAATGAACAGATGCGTGAGGCCCAACAGGCCGATCCGGGTCGCGCCAACCAGTATTCCGTTGCGCTCGAACTGCAGGCCGACTGTTTCGCCGGAGCATGGGCACGCGATGCGGGTGACCGTGCACTGTTCGAGAATCCGCAGGAGGTCGAGGAAGCGCTCAACGCCGCGGCGGCGGTCGGCGACGATCGGATCCAACAGCAGACCCAGGGCCGCGTCGACCCGGAGGCGTGGACTCACGGCTCCTCGGCGCAGCGTGTCGAATGGTTCCAGCGTGGGTTCCAAACTGGTGATCCACAGCGCTGCAACACGTTCAGCGAACTGATCTGACACAGGCTCCCCTACATGGTGAGTCGGCGGTAGATCCGCTCGGCAGGCCCGCGACCGAATCGTTGTTGGTAGCTCACCGCGCATGCCGTGGCGATCACCCAAAAACTGGCGGCGAGGATGAGTCCTGTCCCGAGGTCACCGCGGTGCGGCTCGATCAAATCGAGCCAGTGCACCAGTACGTTGTACACGAGCGCGTGGGCGATATAGAGCGTGAGCGACATTTGGCCGGCGCGTTGGAGCGCATCGATCGGTTTCGAGTGAACGAAGCGTTCGGCGATCCACGAGATCCCCGAGAATGCCAATAGCGCTGTGCCGAGGGCGCTGGCGACGTAGGCGACGCCCCGGTCGAACGGGTCGACGCTCAGCAGCAACTTCGAGCGCCCGCCTTGACCGAACGAGTTGGTGAGCGTCGCCAGGCTGTAGAGCACGAACCCGAGCCCGGCGATCGCGGGTCGCCACCACGCCACCGTCAGGATTCGGCCGAGAACAATCCCGGCGCACAGGAATGTCAGCCAGGGCAGGAGCGGATGGGTGCCGTTCACGAACACATCGAACAGCAAGCCGCGAGGCGATCGCCTTCCAGGTGACGTCAACCATTCGGTGTCGTGACCGTCGAGCGACTGCTCGTAGATCCACCATCTGATTCCCCATCCAGCGAGTGCAGCGATCAATCCGACGAGCAGCACCCAGCGGCTGCGGAGCACGAACAACCCCGAGGCGACGACGAACATCGCACCGTAGAAGGGCAGGATCGAGCCAGACCAGATGAAGTCGAAAAACAGACCGAAGCCGTAGAGCAGAAGACCACGCCGGACCAGCCTCCAACGCACATCAGCGATCCGTTTCTGATCGCCGATCGACGAACGCGTGAGCAGCGTCACACCGATTCCGGCGACGAGCACGAACGTCGCCGCAAACCGAGTTGATAATGGCCCCGACCACGGATCGAAGAACTCGTTTGCCCAGCCTCCGCGCCGCTGGGCACCGTCGATGATCAGGTAGCCGTGAAAGTTCATCGTGATCACGCCGGCCATCGCCAACGCGCGAGTCACGTCGGGGGCCGGGTGGCGTTTGTTCAGATCCATCGCAGTTCGTCGACTGCGGTCAAGGTCAGCGGGCGTTGCAGGTCGACCCAATCGCCGACCGAAGGCGTCGGCCCACCATCCGGAACGAAACCCATCGACGTGTGCATGTGTGGCGGTTCGAGTAGCGCGATCCGCTGTCGAGCGAAGTGAAATGGGCTTCGCCCGTCGTTCAACGGGGCGATGCCATTGGCTGACCCGGCCCCAATCATGACGAGCGTCCCGTCTGCATCGACGACGTTGAGCTGGTAGCCGGCGTGGGTGCCGGCCCGAACCCGGCGCGTGTCGAGCACGTCGGCCTCGAGTTGGATCGCTTCACGATCGCCGAGCCAGAGGTACGTTCCGAGCCGAAGTTTGTAGCGGTGCGAGCCGGGCAGCGACTCGTATGTGGTGGGTGCCAGATGGCTGACCCAAACGTCGAGCGACGGGTCGATTCCGGGCAGCAGGCGCACGATTTGATCCCGATGCGCTGTGTCGTTCCCGGCGATCGGGGGATGAATGGCGACACCCATCGTGCGCAAACCTGCCCGCTGCGCCGATTCGACGAGTTCGATGCCGTTGCCGTACCGATGCATATCGCTCGTCAACTTGACGATCACGCGGCCGCGCCACCCGGCAAGGGCGGCGATGTGAGCGGCGTTGCCCACCGTCAGGATCGGCTCGCTCGTAGCTGGAGGCGTCAGCGAGGGCGTGAGCACAACGATGGTCGCTTCGTCGGGCAGCCCGTCGAGTTCATGGATCGTCCCGACGGCAATGATCGGGCTGAGCTTGACCGCCGCGACCGCCAGACCGGCACGCCCGAATCCGTATCCGTTGCCCTTGACGACAGGCACCAGGCCCGTCACTGAGGCCGCCACATCGGAGGCGTGGTTCCACCAGCGGGCCTGGTCGACGGTGAGGCGGATCGTCACGGCGTTCGACCGTAGTTGACTCCGGGCCGCATTCGGCGACGGACAAGAATACGGCGCGGATACCCAACCGACGAGAATACCCAAGTTGATTGATCGGATTTGTCGGGATATGGTGACTCCATGCGCAAGCTGTTCAGCTTCCCTAATCCGGTCAACGAGACGTCGGCCCGTCTCGTCGCCGCTGGTGCGATCGTTCAGTCGGTCGCCTTTCTCGTGTTCCGTGAAGGATGGATTCTCGTTCCGCTCGTCTACGGATTCCTGGCGCGTGTTCTCACCGGGCCCACCCTCAGCCCGCTCGGCCAGTTCGTGACTCGAGTCGTCACACCGTTCGTGACTCGGCGGCTCGGATTCGAGGATCGATTCGTACCGGGCCCACCGAAACGGTTCGCCCAGGGAATCGGGCTGACCTTCACTGGCGGTGCCGCGCTGGCATGGCTGTTGGGTGCCCCGATTGTGAGCTATGTCCTGCTGGGAGGCCTGATTGGTGCCGCGTCGCTAGAGGCGTTCGCTGGGGTCTGCCTCGGCTGCATGATCCACAACCGGATCTGGGGTTGTGACGACTGCAACGATATTAGCGATCGGGCTCGGGCGACGGCTGGGCGCGTCCCGGCCACGAACTGAACTCTGGGACGAGCGGGCCGATCGAACGCTCTGTCACGATCCCTTTCCACACGCCAATCGAATAGGCGATGTCATCGGCCAGCCTGACAGGATGCCTGGCTGACAGTGCAGCGCTGAACAACACACGGCGTGCGATCCTCGATCGGACAGCCGCGACAATCAACAACGGCCACCACACGCGCCGCACGGCACTTGCGAGTTGCTCGCCTGCGTGCAGGTTGCCGAGGCCCGCCAGCCGAAAGGCGACGTGTGGTGGAACATCGGGAAGTTTCTTGATCAGCGCTGCTGCAGAACCGATACCGATCACGACACCGAGCCACGGCCTACGAGTCATCGCGAGTAGCCAACTGGCGGCGCTCCATGGACTCATCCGGACAGGGCAGAGTGCACCGGGATGTCGGTTTGCGAGGGGTGCCGCTGACGAGCCGTACCCGATCCGCTGACGAATCCAACCAGGCCATGTCGCCCGCGGAGCATGATGAACTGTTGACGCCGGTTCGTATCGACATCGCCACCCTGCGGCATCGAGTCGCCAAACGAGGTCGACGTCTTCGCCGAATCGCAGCCCTGAGTCGAACCCGCCGACAGCTGAGATGGCAGCGACTCGGCAGACCAGCACCGCCGCGGGCACATAGCTGACGCGAGTTCCGGCCCGGATTCGCGCTGGCTCCGGGCCGAGATCAAGCGGGCTTCGTCGGTGTTCGTATCCGGCGATCGCGGAGCCTGACATCGTGGTCATCACGCGTGGCGCAACGAGCGCCACCTGGTCGTCGGAGAAGTGCCCCAGCAGCGGTTCGAGCCAGTCGTGCGGCAGTTCGACGTCGGCATCGACGAAGGCAACCAACGGTGTGGTGACGATCGCCAATCCGGCGTTGCGGGCAGCGGCAGGGCCCTGGTTGATGTCGAACCGGATCGTTGCGGCGGCGACGGGAGGATCCGATCCGTCGTCAACGATGATCGCTCCGACAGGTACGTTCAGCGGTGTGCCGCGGGTCGGCACGACGATGGTCACGTCTTCGGCCGTGAACGGTGACGTGCCGGGTAGCGGGTGAATCGCACCAGCGCGCAGCAATGAATCGATCAGGGTTGAACTCGGGACTTCGTCGCCGTCGGCAATCCGTTGGACGAGCGTTGCGCCGGCTGTCGTCAGTCGGAACAGTTTGAGCGGTGAGCCGCCGATCACGACGGTGCCGTGACGCTGCACGCTGTTGTCGAGCCGAAATCGGATCGCAGGTCTCACGTCGCAGGCATCCAGGCATTAACGGCGGCGGCCAGATGATCGCACAAGTTTCGGAAAATCGGCTCACCATCGGCCGCGCTGGCGTGTGTGGGGTCGCCCAGCACTCCCGTGTCACTGAGCGATCGCACGCCGTGTTCGATCAATACGCTGAGGTTGGGAGTTGGGCCTGGTACGGCACGATCGAGTCGTACCAGTTCAGGTGCCAGAGCCAAGAGCAGAGAGGTCTCGGTGTGCCCGGCGTGGAGGTCGCCACCAGGTACCGAAGGTGACCAGATCAACACGTTTCGGCATTCGTGTTTGAACAGGTTGTCTGCCTGCTGCATCGCCGCTCGGTTCCCGCCATGACCGTTCACGAACACAACGCCGGATGCCCAATCCGCCGACCGAGCGATCTCGACGAGGACCGTCGTCAACACGTCGCACCCGATCGACAACGTGCCTGGGAATCCCTGGTGCTCGCCGCTCGCGGTGATCGCCAGCGCGGGTGCTAGTACAGCGTCGATCCGTCGGCACACCAACTCAGTTGCCAGCCGCGTCGCGATCAAGGTGTCGGTGGCGATGGGCAGGTGCGGTCCATGCTGCTCGCACGAGCCGACTGGCACCACCACGATTGGGCGAGCGACTTCGGGCCAGGTCATTCTCCCCAACTCTCTGCCCAACTCCGTCCCCAACTCCGTGCCGCTCGCGCCCATAACCGCATTCTGTCTGGTCGAGACCCGCCCACTGACGGTTGACGCAGACAGTTCGTAGAAAGTCTGGGAGGATGGAGACGTGAGCGACATCGATACGTTGACCGATACCAACTGGCTGTCCAGCGAGGACCTGGGCACTGCCCGCGCCAGCGTCCCGATTGTTTATGTCGAAGGGGTGCCGGTTCGAGTCGACAGTCTCGGCAACGTCACCGAAGTTGGATTGTTGCTGCGGGTTGCCAGTGACGGTTCGATCAGCCGGTTGATCGTGAGCGGCCGGGTGATGTTCGGCGAACAGATTCGAGACGCCTTACTGCGGCATTGCGAGAAGGATCTTGGTCCACTCGCACTCCCACGGATTCCCGTCAACCCCGCCCCATTCACTGTTGCCGAATACTTCCCGCATCCCGATATCAGCGGTTATCACGACCCGCGCCAGCACGCTGTCAGCCTCGTGTACGTGGTTCCGGTCGACGGCGAGTGCGAACCTACGCAGGAGGCGCTCGACCTGTCGTGGTTCACGCCGCGCGAAGCCGTCAGTCAAGACGTGATCTCGCAGATGACGGGCGGGCAAGACCGGTTGCTGCGGCTGGCGCTGGCACACGTAGGCCAACTCCCGTAACCCTGATCCACACCCCTATCCACGCCCCTATCCACGCCCCTATCCACCATCCGTCGGGACGACCGAACGTACGATGGTGACCTGATGCCCGTCGCCGACATCGTGCGAACCGCCAGCGCCATGCGGACAGCCCTTGTCGGCCGACCGATGATGCGCTTCGATGCTCCCAAGTTGATTGGTCCCGTGCCGCAAGCCGGTCGGATGGTCGAACTGGTCGAAGCCAACGGCAAACATCTCGAGGTCACGTGGGATGACGGACTCGTGCTCGACACCCACCTCAAGGGTTCCAGCGAGTGGCACGTGTATCGGCCCGGCGCACCGTGGCGTCGCTCGTGGGACCAGTTGCGGGCATCGATCGAGACTGATGACTGGGTGGCGGTGTGTTTCAACGCACCCTCCGTCGAGACATATCGGCATTCGAATTCACAGCGCCATCCGGGGCGCGGCCGACTCGGCCCAGACCTCGGATCACCGTCGGCCGACAGTGCCGAGGCGGTCGAACTGTTGCTCTCGTACCCCGACCCGTCGGCCCGACTTCGCGATGTTATGGTCGATCAGCACGTGATGCAGGGCGTCGGCAACGTGTACTGCTGTGAGGTGCTCTGGGCAGCTGAGCTCAGTCCTTGGGCGCATGTCTCGGATCTGACCGAACAGGACGCGATGCTGATCGTCAACACGGCCGCTCGAATGACCCGCGCCAATCATGGACGCATCCGACGCGCGACCACGACGCTGACGCCAGGTGGATTGGCCGTCTACGGCCGGATCGGGCAGGGCTGCATTCGCTGCCACGAGACGATCGAATCGCGCCCGGTCGGTCGCGAGGGCCGGATGTTGTACTGGTGCCCCGGCTGCCAGGTCCGGCTCGACCGACGAATCGTGATCGCCGATCGAGCGATGGATCCCCACCCGGCGGCGTCGATATTTCTCAACGATCTCCCATGGCGGACCCACAACGACGGGGGCGATCGTTAGCGGCTACTCGGTGGCGATTGCCTCGAGCACGTCCATCTTCGATGCCTTGCGAGCCGGATACCACGCAGCGCACATGCCTGCGACGATTGCTGCCAACACAATAATCACGATGATCGGTATCGGAAACGTGATCCCATCGATCACGCTGTTGGGCACGGCGTAGCTGAGAGCAATCCCGAGGAACAACCCGACGACGACCCCGACGACGGCACCGAAAACCGAGACAATCACCGCTTCCCAGCGGATTGCCCGACGAAGTTGCCGGCGGCTCATTCCGATCGCACGCAACAATCCGATCTCTCGGGTTCGTTCAAATACTGCGAGCGCTAGAGCAATCGCGATACCGACGACGGCGATCAGCATTGCCATGCTGAGCAGACCGGTAATGATCGCCAGCAGCTGGTTGATCTGGGCTTCCTGTTCTGCCCGGAATTCGGCGTTGCTCTGGACCTTGGTCTGAGGAAACTCGTCGACGGCCGCCTGGATCAGCGGCCGAGCGACGTCCGGGCTGGCTCCGTCGGCGAGCCTGGCGAGCACGAACTGATCCCGCGGCGCCTGGTCACTGGCCTGTTCGAACGTGTCGATTGAGATGTACCACTTCGAGCCCAGCGAGGCGTCGGAAAAAATTCCACTCACTACGAGGCTTCCCGTTTCGTCGTTCTGATACGTGATGTCGATCGTGTCACCTAGGCCAACTCCGAGTTCCTCGGCCTTCTTGTCGAGCAGCATCACTCCGTCACCGTCTACCAGCTTCTGGAAGTCGCCGTCGACGACATCGAGATCGGCGAGTTGTGGGAACGCGACCGGGTCGACCGCTGTGATCTGCTCGTCGGGGGCATCGGGAACGCCGTTCACATTGGCGAACATGAATCGGAACGGAGACACAGCCGACAGTTCCGGGATCGCGTCAAGCCGTTCAACGACCCCGGTTGGAAGCCCGAGGAACGATTCGTCGGTCAGGATGTAGTCCGCCGTGATGGACCGGTCCAAGATCCGGGCGAATGTGTCGCGGAGCGACGACGCAAACACGGCGGCAGCGCTGACGAGGGCAACGCCGATCATCAGCGCCGACGCCGTTCGGGCGGTTCGTCGGGGTGACCGTCTGGCGTTGTCGACTGCAAGTTGTCCCGGAACCTTGAACAGTTTCCGGATCGGTGTGCCGATCGCGCCAGCGACCGGTCGAGCGACGGTTGCGGAAAGGCTGCTGATTCCGAGGAAGATCGCCAGCGTTCCGCCACCCGACAACACGATCAGGCCGAGCGAACCACCGGGACGGACGAATAGGCCAACGAGGAACATGATCGCACCGACGGCGGTGACAATTGATCCTGTCAGGAGACGCCGGTTAGAACCCAACGATGAGAACCCAACTTCTGGTCGCATCGCCGCCACTGGAGGGATTCGGGCTGCTCGGTAGGCCGGGATTAGCACGGAAAGCATCGTGACGCCGACCCCGACGACAACTCCCATGATGACGGCCGGCGGGTTCATGATCAGTGGAGTGGCCGGAAAGCCGGCGCCCGCAGCCTCGAAAAGCGCGATCAATCCTTTGGCGACTACGAGCCCACCGAACACACCGACGAATGTGGCTGTCACCGAAACGACCAACGCTTCGATGATCACGAGTCGCCTGACTTGCTTGCGGTTGGCACCGACCGCACGGAGTAGAGCAAGTTCTCGAAGCCGCTGACCGATCGTGATTCCGAACACGTTGTTGATGATGAAGGCACTCACGAAGGCAGTGACGAAGGCGAAGACTTGCAGGCCCTTGCCGAACACACCAATGATCTCGTTGATTCCGTCGGCGATTTCCTCGCCGACCTGCTTGCCAGTGACGACCTCGGTCCTGTCCGGCAGCATCTCTCGGATCGCTGCCTGGACCTCGGCGTGGTCGTAGCCGTCGACGACGGTCATATCGATCACGTCGTATTGTCCGCCCCAATCGAGGACTTGCTTGGCTGTTTCAGTTTCGAACAGGGCGATCGTCGCGCCACCGAATCCGTCGGAGTTCTCGAGCCCGACCAGGCCGACAATTTCGAATGACTCCTGGCCTTTGTCGAACACGATCGCGATCCGCTCGCCGACCTCGTAACCAACCTTGTCAGCAGTCGCTTTGTCGATTGCCACCTCACCAGCGGCGATCGGACCACGACCGTCTTTGACGACGACGCTCGATGTTCCACCGGGTCCGTGCCACGAAATTCCAAATGCCGGTGCGCCCTGTGTCGAAACCGGCTTGCCGTCGGAGTCGAGCATTTGAGCGAACCGTTGGATCTGACCTTCCACGACTCCGACGCCCTCGACGGCGGCTATTTGGGCAACCAACTCAGCTGGTACGGGATCGCGCTCTGCATCGGTTACGTCAACGCTCAACGTTCGACGAACTTCGAGATCGACGTTGGCATTCAACGACGTGAAGAGGTTATCGAACGTGGCCTTCAAGCTGTCGGCGAGCACAAACGACCCGGCCACGAACGATACGCCGAGCATGATCGCGAGGCCGATGAACAGGTTTCGACCCGCTCGAGCGCGCATCGATCGTCTGACGAGTGTGCGAAGCATCTCAGTGGCCGATCTGCTTCATGCGGTCGATGATCCCGTCGGCGCTTGGATCGCGCATCTCGTGCACGACTTTGCCGTCGGCGAGAAATATGACCCGGTCGGCGTGAGCGGCGGCGTACGGGTCGTGAGTCACCATCACGATCGTCTGGCCGTGCTGATCAACCGCCTGGCGCATGAAGCGCAGGATCTCGCCGCCGGCGTTGGAGTCGAGGTTGCCGGTCGGTTCGTCGGCGAAAATGATCGTCGGTCGGCTCACCAGCGCTCGAGCGACGGCAACCCGTTGCTGCTGTCCGCCCGAAAGTTCACTCGGGCGGTGCTTGAGCCGGTCCTTCAGGCTGACGGTTCGCACGACCTCGTCGAACCACGCAGGATCGGCGGTGTCGCCTCCGAGCATCAGCGGCAACAGGATGTTCTCCTCGGCGGTCAACGTCGGGATCAGGTTGTAGGCCTGAAAGATGAACCCGACCTGGGTTCGGCGAAGTTCGGTGAGCTTCTTGTCGTCGAGCGAAGCAAGATATGTCTCACCGATGAACACGGCACCCTCGGTGAGGTCGTCGAGCCCGGCGAGGCAGTGCAGCAGCGTCGACTTGCCCGAGCCGGATGGCCCCATGATTGCCGTGAAGCGACCGGGTTCGAACGAGACCGTGACACCGTCAAGTGCGTGCACGACGGCGTCGCCGAGACCGTAAGTCTTTCTGGCGTCGAGTGCTCCGGCGGCGGCAACGAGTGCGGGCGGGGGCGGGGGAGCTGATGTAGTGCTGCTCATGCTTCATGTCTACGTCCTCGCGATCGGTTCTCCATCCACCGGAAGCACGGTCATCCGTCACCCGTGAGGATGATCGTTGGCGTCTGCATCTGTCGCCAAAGGGCGATTCCGGGCACTGACTGATCCATGTGCACGGCTACGATCGGCTTCCTGATGACGTGTCCTTCGTGCTCGCGTCCGGTGCCTGACGGAGCCCGGTTCTGCCCATCCTGTGGGTACTCCGTGATTCCCTTGAACGAGCGGCTGGGTGATGAGGAGCGGCGCATCGTCACGGTGTTGTTCGCCGACATGGTTGATTTCACTGCGCTTGCCGAACAGCGCGACCCCGAGCAGGTCAAGCGGCTGGTCGACGCCGCGTTCCGTCGCCTCGTCGCTGATGTCGAATCACACGGCGGCGTCGTCGACAAGTTGCTCGGCGATGCGATCGTCGCCCTGTTCGGCGCTCCGATCGCACACGAGGATGACGCCGATCGGGCTGTGCGCGCCGGGCTCGCCATGCAGGCTTCACTCAGGGCGTTCCGTGACGATCACCCGGCCGACGCCATCCGTATGCGGATCGGGATCAACACCGGAGAGGTGCTGGTTGGCACGGTCGCCGGGTCCGACTACACGGCGATGGGTGATGTCGTCAATACGGCGTCCCGGCTGCAGGGTTTGGCACCGCCTGGTGCCGTTCTCGTTGGTGAGGCGACGAAGGACCTGTGCTCGTCCGCCTTACGATTCCAGCCATTTGAAGACGTGCAACTGAAGGGCCGTGATCAGTTCACGCAGGTGTGGCAAGCGGTTGCGCTTGACACGGCGGTCATGAAACGGCGCTGGCAGTCAGACGTGGCATTCGTGGGTCGCGATCTCGAACTCGGAATCTTGCGCGCCGTCTCCTCGATCGTGCGGTCAGGTCGTAGCGCGATTGTGGCCGTCGCAGGTGAACCGGGAATCGGAAAGTCGCGGCTCGTCCACGAGGTCATCGTGCCGCTGCTTGCCGCCGAGCCCGAGACGTTGGTGCTCGAAGGCGGTTGTGCGCCGTACGGCGAGTCGAACGTGTGGTGGCCGATCGCTGGCGGAATCCTCGAACGGCTCAATCTCGCCCGCGGGTCGACACCGGAAGAAGCGCGACTTCAGATCACCAGGCGGCTGACCGCTTTCCCCGAACTCAACCCCGGTTCTCACGAGTTCGAACGATTCGTCGAAGTTGTCTTGCACCTGCTCGAGCAGCCGTCGAGTCTCGACGACCTCGGCCCAGCTGCGAGCCGTGATGCGGTGTTCAATGGCATCGTCGCCGGTCTCCGTCAGCGGGCGTCAATCGCGCCGGTCGTGGTGTGGATCGACGATCTGCAGTGGGCGGCGCCGATGTTGCTCGAGCTGCTCGAATCGGTGGCGCGCAGTCTGACCGGCCTTCCAGTGCTCATCATCGCTACGTACCGACCGAACGAGGAAAGCGCCGAAGAATGGCCACCACCCGTTGACCCTGCGCTCACGCTGCACCTGCCGCTCGGTCCTCTGGGTGCGGTCGAGTCCGATGCGCTCGTGATCGAGGCGGCAGGCCGAGAACTTCCGTCTGACGTGGTGCAGCGCGTGTCGGAACGCAGCGGCGGCAATCCACTCTTCCTGATCGAACTGTCACGCTTGGCGGCCTCGTCCTCGATGGGTGTTGGCGATGTGGAGTTGCCTGGAACGCTTCGGGCTCTGATTGCGGCGCGTCTCGATCAGTTGACGGCATCTGAGCGGGCGATTCTTGACAACGCCGCGATCATCGGCAACGAGGGCAAGACGACGTCGCTGCGCGCGTTCGCCAATGAGATCGGGCAGGACTTCAACCCAGACGACATGCGTTCACTCGAGACCGGTGGTTTGCTGATTCGCGACGGCTCGAGGTGGCAGTTCCGCAGCGATGTGGTTCGTGAGGTTGCCTACCACACGCTGACCAAGCAAACGCGGGCGCAACGGCATGCCGGTGTTTCTCGATTTCTGGCAGCCAACGACGACGCGATGATCGATCGCCGGGCCCACCACTCTGCTGCTGCTGCTGAGCTGGTCGCCGAACTTGGCCCGGTTGTCGGGGTCCCGACCGAGATTCGCGAAGAAGCGGTCGACCTGTTGGCGCGCGCCGCCAGGCGCTGGTATCAACAGGGGGCTCATCGCCGCGGTCTCAAACTCGTCGAGCGCGGGTTGGCCCTGGTCGATGGTGAGTCGGATGCGCGGCGTGGGCTGCTCCTGCTGCTCGCAGAGGGACTCGTTGATGCGCATCAACTGGGGCGTGCCCGCAAAGTGCTGACCGAGTTGTTCACGCTGTCCGAAGCCGCCGGTGACCGCGTGACGCATGGCGAGGTTCACCGGCTGAGAGGCACTGTCGAACAGATGGAAGGAGACCTCGTCGCGGCCCGTGACGAACTCGGTCGGGCCGTTGCGGAGTTCCGAGAACTCGGTGACACCGTGCATTTGGCTGAGGCGCTGCGGGCGCGTGGGTTCGCCGAGATCTTCGGTGGTTCGTTGAGCGAGGCCGATTGGTTTCTCGGCGAAGCCGACGAAGCGTTCAGCAAGATCGGTGACACCCGCGGGCAGGCCTGGGTGCAGCAGCACCGGGCGTGGGTGTCATTCCTGTCAGGTGACCACGTCGAGTCGGAACGTCGCCTGACGCTGGCGATCGATGCCTTCGAACGACTTGACGACCGGGCCGGGAAGAACTGGTCTGGTGGGTTGCTGGCATTCGTCTACCACTTCAGCCGACGCACCGAGCAGGCCGAGCAACTGGCGGTGACCGTGCTCGATGAGGCTCGTCGCCATGGTGACGAGTGGGGCGCCTCGATGATGCTCAACCTCCAGGCAAGCATTCGGTTGTGGGCTGGAGATATCGACCAGTCGCGTGCACTGGCCGAGCGTGCGCTGGCTGGCTTTCGCAAGATCGATGATCGGTTCGGCATCATCCAATCGTTGAGCACGCTCAACCGCACGTACGCCGCCCTCGGCCGGCTCGGCGATGTCGACAGGTCGGTCGAGGAAATTCTCGTGTTATCCGACTCGTTCGGCGAGATGGCGTATCCAGCAATTGCCGCCGCCGGTGCGGCGATGCATCTTGGTCAAGGTGCGCGGGCTGCCGAGTTGGCGACCGAGGCGATCAGTCGACTCGACACGACCGGTGCCAACATCGACGAGGGTCGCGTCGTGCTCGCCTTTGGACGTTTGCTCACGGGCGACGCCGAGGGGGCGCTGATCCACCTGCTCGACGTTGACGTCGAACGTTCACCGTTCGCGCTTGCTGCCCGCGCAACCGCGCTGGCGTTGATCGGCGATCCGGAGGCAGCACTGGCGGATGCCAAGCTGGTCGAGACGATGCGTGACGTGAGCTACTGGGACCGAGCCGTTGCGTCGATTGCCGCGGCAGCCACTGCGAGCGGTGATGAGGCCGATCTCCGGCGGAGTGAATTGGTCGTGCTGGTCAACTCGCTGAACGACGTCGTGCTTCACGCCTATGGCCGTCGCGTGCTCGCCGGACTCGACGGCGAGTCGACGGTACCGTTCCCGGCGATGGGTGGTTGGGGTGACGTCGCCGATCGGTTGCTCGGATCAGCCAACTGAATCCCGACGCCCGAGTCCCGCGCGAAGTCGAACACCGGGCCAGTCGAGGACCACGATCTCGCCGCGGCCGGTGCGAATCAGGCCCGCCCGACGCGCCGACGTCAAAACGTCGCTCGCCAGTCGGAGACTCACGCCGGCCAGCGAAGCGAGATGGTGCTGGGCTACCGGAAGAGCGGTTGATTGACCGACTCGATGGCCGGTGTCGGCGAGAGCGCACAACTGTCGATACACCCGCGTTGGGCCGTCCAGTTCGGCAAACTCGCCGAGTTGAGTCGTGAGACGTTGAACGTGACCTACGAGCACGTTGATGAAGAACTGATAGGTACGCGGGTGACGCTCCAGCACGACGTAGATGTCACGATCGTCGAACTGGATGGCCCGGACATCGGTGAGTGCTTGTGCCGAGGCTGTTCGGACATGTTCGCTTCCGAGGATCGCCATCTCGCCGAGTACTTCGGAGGGTCCGACTGTGTTGACCAGCGTCGGGCGGCCGCGTTCACCCCCTGTCCAAACTCCGACTCGGCCCGAGGTGACGACGAACATCGATTGGCCCCTCTGGGCCTCGTGGAAGAGGTAGCTCGACCTGGGAAATTTGATTCGCGTGGCACAGTTCATCAGCGCCTCGCGGTCCTGCTCTGGAAGCGCCTCGAACAGGCCAAGTTGAGTGACCACGGTTACTCCTGCGTGTCTTCCTGAGCTGCGACAGACTATAAGTCTTGCACGCAGTACTGCGTAGTCATGCGCCGGCAATTGGTGTCGCATGGTGGTATGCGCCGGACCAGCGGAAACCAAACACGACCAGGTCTGCGGCGTGATCCGGGTATCACTGCCAGGTGCGGCCTGTCGTTCGGACTGTTGATTGTGGTGGCGACAGTGATCGTCATCATTGTGATGGCGGCGGGTGCCACTGAGGCCGCCAGCCGGCGCACGCCAACGCCGGTTGTGATCCCGCCACCGGTCTCGGCACTCGTCCCACCCGTGATCGACCACCAGTCGACGAACAGCGCGCCGCCAGTGCTGCCGCAGCCGATCACCACACGTTCGGCGGCGGTTCGGATGGCGGTGTCGGTGCCAGAGCCGGAAGGGTCGGCGGTTGCGCAGCTCCCGCAGATCCCGCCCGTCCCGCAGATCCCGTCACCGACCGTCGTGCTATACGGCGACTCGCTGGCATGGGAGGCCAAGGATTTCTTCGTGTGGGCGTTTCGGAATCGCCGTGGTGTGGAGGTCGTCACGCGCACCTTTGGCGGAACGGCGATCTGTGACTGGCTCCCCGAAATGAGTGACGATGCGCTCCGGCTCGCACCGGGCGTGGTCGTGATCGAGTTCAGCGGGAACGCGCTCACCGACTGCGTCGAAGACCCCGATGGATTGGCGCTCACGGGCGAAGCCTTGGTCGCCCGATACCGTGCCGACGCCGAGGCGGCGATCGCCATCTTCGCCGAGACGGGCACGCAGGTCGTGTTCGCCGGCGCGCCGATTTCCCGATCCGCCGAGCAGCAGGCCGACGGCATTCGTGACGGTCGGTTGAATCGGCTGTACGAGGAGTTGGCGGGTCAGCATCCGGGTGTGCGCTATGTCGATGCCGGTGAGGCGGTGCTCGACGCGGGCAGGTGGGCACCGACTCTGCCCTGCTTGTCTGCTGAACCCTGTACCGGCGGATCCGACTCGACTGGGCAGTCGGTCAATGTCGTCCGGTCGCCGGACGGGATTCATTTCTGCCCTGCTGCTGCCGATGCCGAGCGAGGGGTCACTGGCGCCTGCCCGGTTTGGTCGAGCGGGGCGTTCCGCTACGCCGGGGCGATGGCGGCGTCGGTGCTCGAAGCCTTCGTCCCGCGGTGATTACCTGTTCGGTTGCTTCGTGACTCGCAGGTACGGCTTGATCTCGGTCCAGCCGTTGGGGAACAGTTCCTTGGCGTCCTCATTCGAGACGGCGGGAACGATGATCACGTCGTCGCCGTCTTTCCAGTTCGCCGGGGTGGCGACCTTGGAGTAGGCAGTGAGTTGCAGCGAGTCGATCACGCGCAGGATCTCGTCGAAGTTTCGACCGGTCGACGCCGGATACGTGAGCGTCAGCTTGACTTTCTTGTCAGGGCCGATGACGAACACGGAACGCACGGTCAACGTGTCGTTGGCGTTGGGGTGGATCATGTCGTACAGGTCGGCGACGGCGCGATCAGGGTCGCCGATCATCGGGAAGTTGACTGCGGTTCCCTGCGTCTCTTCGATGTCGCCTTCCCAGCGGACATGCGACTCGACCGAGTCGACTGACAGGCCGATCACCTTGACGTTGCGCTTTTCGAACTCGGGCTTGATCTTTGCGACGTAGCCGAGCTCGGTCGTGCAGACCGGCGTGAAGTCTTTCGGGTGGCTGAACAGCACGCCCCACGAGTCGCCGAGCCACTCGTGAAAGCGGATCTCACCCTGGGTGGAGGCGGCAGTGAAATCTGGTGCGACATCGCCGAGACGTACGGACATGAGAGTTGCTCCTTGATCGAGATGTTCCAACGGAAGCAACAATCTATCGCAATACCCGACCAAAGCAATCAGGAATCCTCTCTCGACGATTTGATATGTGACTAAATAGTCACATATGGTGATCGTTGTGGATGAGGTCTTCAAAGCGTTGGCCGATACCGGGCGGCGAGCCCTGCTTGACGCCCTTCGGCTCGACGACGGTCAGTCGCTGGGCGGGTTGTGCGAGGTGTTGCCAGACATGACCCGCTTCGGAGTGATGAAACACCTGCGAGTGCTCGAAGACGCTCACCTCGTGGTTGCTGAGAAGGTCGGCCGCAGCAAGCTCCACTATCTCAACCCCGTCCCGATTCGCGAGATACACGACCGATGGATCTCGCACTACGCCCAATCATTCGCGAGCGGTCTGTTGGCGCTGCGCGATCGAGCAGAAAGCGCCTGACGATGAACGCACCGATGCACGTCTACGAGATCCTGATCAAGGCTTCTCCTGAGGTCGTTTGGAAGGCGATGATCGACCCGGAATACACGACGAAATATTTCCACGGCACCAGATTCGACTCGACCTTCGAACGAGGTGCCACGTATCGCAATGTGATCGTCGATGGCGGGCGTCCAGCCGTCGACGGCGTGATCGAGGAGTTCGACCCACCACGACGGCTCGTGTTGACATGGCACGTGCTCTACGACGTCGACATGGCGCAGGAACCGCCGAGCCGGGTCGAGTGGGATCTGGCTCCAGCCAATGCCGACCGGTCCGTCACCCGGCTGACGCTCCGCCACTGCGATCTCGGCATGAGTCCGCTGACATGGGCCAACGTCCGACTCGGGTGGGTTGGTGTACTCGACGGGATGAAGACCCTGATCGAGACAGGCGAGCCGCTCGGTGACGTGACGTTGACCGACGAGTCGTCGAGTGATGTCGACGGTGAATGGCACCGCTCGTTGGGTGTGAAGGCGAACAACTCGGTGTGGGATCTTCTTGGTCAAGACGTTCGCACGGCAACTGACGACGAAGACATGCTCCAAGGGGCCTACGCCTCCCGATACCACTGGGCTCGTGCGGCGCGGCGCGGCCCGGCGAATGTGGCGAGGGGAGCCTGGATGTTGTCGCGGGTGTGGGCCGTGCTGGCCGATGGAGCGACGGCATTGCGTTATGGCGACGAGTGCCTTGCGGTGTGCAACGAACACACCCTTGAAGACTTTGATCTGGCGTACGCCCACGAGGCGCGCGCCCGCGCCCTGGCGTGTCTCGGCCGGTTCGACGAGGCGCGGCCGGCCATCGAGGCAGCACTCGCCGTCGAGATCTCCGACGCGGAAGACCGATCGATCTTCAATGCCGACCTGCGGGCCGAACCGTGGTTCGGCTTCATCCACCCGACCCAGATCTAGGTCTGGGCGCGCAGATGGCCCGAGCTGCGCCAGGTCGATCGTCGTGAGTACCGTTGGGCGGATGAGCGTCGTCGTGAGTCTCGATCAACTGTTTACTGACATCGAACTGTGGGGGTTCGGGTATCTGGTCACCGTGTCGGACGATGCTCGTCCGCACCTCGTGGCGCTCACGCCGGTGATCGTCGGTGAAGCTGACCAACGCCGATTGCGGTTCGATGCAGGCGGCGGGCGAGCTTGCCGCAATGCCGTCGCCCGTTCGCAAATCTCCGTTGTGTTCCCGCCCGCTGCCAACTCTGACGGTTTCAGCCTCGTCGTTGATGGTGACGCATCGGTCGACGGTGCCTTCGTCGATGTGTGGCCGACGTCGGCGGTGCTTCATCGTCCGGCACCGTGAGCATCACTTGGAGGGAACCTTCTAGCGCCATCCGGGCAGCGGCCGCTCCGGCTGGTCAAGGCTCGTGCCTGCGATGTGTCCAATGTCGTCGAAGTCGTGTTCGGGCGGCGGCGGGGTGCCGGTCAGTCGCACGATGTCGATCGCTCCGGGAAAACCGCGCAGTTCGATCTCACCGACCGGCTCAGCCGAGATGCCTTCCGGGAGTTGGCCGATGTGCATGGTCGGCATCAACACGTCGAAGTTTTGGGCGTGATCGCACAGCCGGGCAGCCATGTTGACCGCCGACCCGATGTAGTCGTCGCCTTCGAACAGCAAAGCGTGTCCGGTGGCGATTCCTGCCCGTAACGTCAATGGGGCGCACACGGCCCGGGCCCGATGTTCGAGATCGGTGATGAAATTGAGTGCGTTGGATTGTTCGACGGCGACGATCATGCAGCCGTCGCCGAGCCACTTGGCGATCCGCACGCCACGCTCGGAGGCAACCTCGCGTGTGAGGGTGCGGAACGTTCCGAGCAGCCTCCCGGCGGCGTCGTCGCCGTAGGCGGCGGTGTAGTTCGTGAACCCTGACAGGTCGAGAAAACAAAATGTTCGCGGTACCCGCATCGACACACATTACGACACGACTCGACGGTACTAGTGGGTTCGTAACGCGTTACGTTTGACACATGGCGGCGCGCTTCACCTATTCCCGATGGGATGGGTCGCAACGCGGCTTCGATTTCGATGCCGATCTGTTGTTTGATCAGCTCACTGAGGAACTGCTGTATCACGGCGACGTCAATGCGGCCCTTCGGCGGATGATGCAGGAAGGCATGCGTGGCCCTGACGGCGAACGTTTGAAGGGGTTGCGAGAGTTACTCGAGAAACTCCGCGCCGAACGACAATCGCGCCTCGACCAGCATGACCTCGGCGGGGTCTACGACGAGATCTCGCGTGAGCTCGACGACATCGTCGATGAGGAACGCCACGCCATCGACAACGCCAAACGAGATGCCGAGAACAGCGGTGACGAGCGCCGAGCCGAGACCTCCCGCGATGCCGCCGATGAGCGCAACATGCGGCTCGACCTGATGCCGAATGACTTGGCTGGCAAGGTCCGCGAGTTGAGTTCGTACGACTTCGAGTCGGCGGAGGCGCAACAGCGTTTCGAACACATGATGGAGCGGCTGCGGGAGCAGTTGATGCAGCAGATGGTCGATCAGATGTCTGATGGCATGCAGAACATGTCGCCCGGGGATATGCAGCGCATGAAAGACATGCTCGCCGCCCTCAACGAGATGCTCGATCGCAACCAGCGCGGCGAAGACCCTGGCTTCGAACAGTTCATGGAAGAGTTCGGTGACTTCTTCCCAGAGAACCCCGAGACTCTCGAGGAACTGTTGGAACTCATGGCGCGTCGGATGGCTGCGATGCGGGCGATGCTCAACTCGATGACGCCCGAGCAGCGGGCACAGCTGCAACAACTCTCGGAACAGTTACTCGGCGACATGGATTTGCGTTGGCAGATGGAACAGCTCGGCGGCAACCTGCAGTCGATGTTTCCTGAGATGAATTGGGGCCAGTCGTACGAGTTCGAGGGTCAGAATCCGATGGGGATGTCACAGGCGATGCAGGCAATGCAAGACCTCGGCGATCTCGACCAACTCGAACACCTGCTGAAGAACGCCACCAACCCTGGCGCCCTTGCCGAAGCTGACATGGATCGTGTTCGGGATCTGATGGGCGACGACGCTGCCAAGTCACTTGAGCGACTGGCCCAACTCACGAAGATGCTCGAAGAGGCTGGGCTGATCGAGAACAAGGAGGGTCGCCTTGAACTGACCCCGAAAGGCCTTCGGGCGATCGGTTCGAACGCGTTGCGCGATCTGTTCACCAAGCTCAACAAGGAGTCGGTCGGCCAACATCAGCTACACCAGTTCGGCCAGGGACACGAGCGGACATACCAGACCAAGCCGTACGAGTTCGGTGACGCCTTCGAGCTCGATCTTCACGGCACGATCCGTAACGCGTTGCGACGGTCGGGGAGTGGGACTCCGGTGCGCTTGCAACCGGACGACTTCGAAATCGAACGCACCGAGCACCTCACTCGTTCGTCGACCGTCCTGATGCTCGACCTGTCGATGTCGATGCCGATGCGTGACAACTTCCTGCCGGCCAAGAAGGTCGCGATGGCGTTGCATCACCTGATCTCGTCGCAGTTCCCGCGTGACTACCTCGGTCTCGTGGGGTTCAGCGAGACCGCACGGATAATCACACCTCAACAGCTGCCGGAGGTGTCGTGGGACTTTGTGTACGGCACCAACATGCATCACGGGTTCACCCTTGCTCGCCAGTTGTTGGCGAAGCAGACCGGCTCGAAGCAGATCATCATGATCACCGACGGCGAACCGACCGCCCACATCACGCCTCGCGGCGACGTGTCGTTCAACTATCCGCCCGTGCGTGAAACTATCGAGGCGACGCTGCGAGAAGTTGTGCGGTGCACCCGCGAGCAGATCAGAATCAACACGTTCGTGCTCGATGCCACCACGGCGCTGACGGCCTTCATCGAACGGATGACGCAGATCAATCGCGGTCGAGCGTTCTACACGACCAACGAGGCGTTGGGTGACTACGTGTTGGTCGATTTCTTGGAGCATCGTCGGCGCATGACGCGTCGCCGCGCTGGTTGAAGCGAGCTGAAGCGGGTGTGACGTTCGCCCCGGCCCTGCTCACAAGTTCGCGAAATCCACCCTTGCCACAATGTGGTCTGCTATGCGAGAATGACATCGGTGTAACTACACCGTTGCTCCAATCGATCGCTGGGTTCCGGCCCACCAAGACCACGGCAGGGGTCCCCAGATATGTACGACGACATGCTGCAACCAGCAGAACTTCCAGAGAACTGGCAAGACGACGCCAACTGTCTCGGAGTCGATCCTGATCTGTTCTTCCCCGAGCGTGGTGCCTCCACCCGTGAGGCGAAGGAAGTCTGCCGAGGCTGCGTGGTCCGCGAGCAGTGTCTCGAGTTCGCATTGCAAAACGGCGAGAAGTTCGGGATCTGGGGCGGCCTGTCCGAGCGTGAACGTCGCCGGATTCGTCGTCAGCGTGCGCAGTCGGCGCGCAGCATCATCGGTGCGTAGGGGTTAGACTTCGGGCATGGGAAGTTTCGGAACTGGTGAAATGATCATCGTCTTGGTGATCGTCCTGCTCGTCTTCGGCGGTTCACAGCTGCCCAAGCTGGCAAAAAACCTCGGTAAGGCCCAAAAAGAGTTCAAAGACGGCCTTGCTGACGGTTTGAAGGACGACACCGAAGCGAAGAGCTGAGTCGATAGCCAAGAGCTGAATCGTCGGCCTGCCATCGAGGCCAGTCGTTGATCGCCGCTTGGCGTTCGCTTGAGGCGGGCAAGGTCGGCGGGCAAGTCAACGCCCGCCGATTGTTTACGTGACCGAGTTACCGTCGATGGCGGCAAGCCGTTGGCGCTTGAGGATTCGTCGACGCTCACGTTCGCTGCAACCACCCCAGACACCGTGTTCGATCCGGTTCTCCAGTGCGTGGTCGAGGCATTCGGCCTTGACCGGACACGTGGCGCAGATCTTGCGGGCTTTGTCGACCCCAACGCCGTCGCTCGGGAAAAACGTGGCCGGTGGGTACATCCGACAGGCACCCGCGCCCATCCATGCGGTGATCGAGTCGGGATCTGGTAATGGGCTGGTATTCATGGTCCTCGCGCCTCCTGGTGGGTGAGTCGACCGTCTTGACCGTTGTGGTGGCCGTTGTGATTGGCGTTGTCGTTGGCGTTGTGGTTTGCCGTTTGGAATTGCTGTCGGCTCGTCGTGTGCACGTTGTCCCGAACCATTCGGCGCATCCGTTGTACTAGACGTTCGGCGAAGCCGTTTGGTTCCCGCTTGGGGGCAAAGCGTAACGGAACTGTAAAGAAAAGTCCATCGTTTCAAGAGAGTGGCGTCAAATGGTCACAGATTTGTCATCATTCGACGGCCAGGTTTGGCACCCAGCGGAGCTCCATTTCGACCATCATCTCGACCACCATCTCGACCATGATCTCGACCAGCGATGTCGACCGGCCGTTGGCGATCGGTGACCGCTAGGCTGGCCCGCATGTCCGACGTCCTCCAAGAAGCTGCGCCGCGAGCTCATGCTCGAATCGTGTATCTCGGTTCGGTTTCCCCACACTGGGAGGTCTTCGGAGACTGGGGTGATCGTCAGGTACTTGACGACTTTCGTGCCCGTGCACTGGCCCGACTTGTGCTGCTCCCGCGTGACGATCCGCAGTTCCGCCGAAACAAAGAGCGGATCAATCGCGACGCTGAACGCGAACTGATCTCCCTTGAGTGGGAACTCGGCATTGCTGACGTCGCCGCCGATTGATTCTGACCGTGCTGGTGGGCGATGACGGTGGGCGATGAGGGTGGGCGAGCGCTGGACGAAACCCACCGACTGCTCAATCGCGAACTGAGCTGGCTCGACTTCAACGATCGCGTGCTGGCGCTGGCGTCCGAGCCCGGCATCCCGTTACTCGAACGAGCCAAGTTCCTTGCGATCTTTTCGACCAACCTTGACGAGTTTTTCCAGGTTCGGGTCGCCGCGCTGCGCGACCAGGTTGCAGCAGGTATCGAGGAACCGACGTGGGACGGTCGTTCTCCGCTCCAGCAACTGATCGAAATTTCGGCTCGGGTACCAGACCTGGTTGCTCGACAGGAGTCGTTATTCCTTGAGGAGTTGGTTCCTGCACTTGCGGCGGAAGGTCTGGCAATCGTCGGTTGGGGTGAGCTCGGTGATCACGATCGGCGTGCAATGGGCGAGTATTTTGACGCCCGCATCTTTCCGGTGCTCACGCCGCTGGCTGTCGACCCCGGCCACCCGTTCCCGTATATCTCAAACCTTGCGCTCAGCATCGCTGCCCATGTCGCCGACCCTGAGACCGCAGAGCGGCGTTTCGTTCGGCTCAAAATTCCAACAGTGTTTCCGCGTTTGATCCCGCTCGGTGACGGCCGCTTCGTACCCGCCGAACAGGTCGTCGCAGCGCACATGCACACATTGTTCGTCGGGATGGTTGTGGAAGAGTGGACGGTGTTCCGGGTCACCCGCAACGCCGACCTCACGTTGGAGGAGGAAGAGGCCGACGATCTACTCGAAGCGGTCGAACTCGAACTTCGCCGGCGCCGATTCAACCGGGCGATCCGACTCGAAGTTGCCGACACAGTGGGCGACGAGATGCTGGAACTGCTCGTCCGAGAACTCGAACTCGATGCTCGCAACGTCACGATGCTGCGTTCGCTGATCGATCTCAGCTGTCTCATGCAACTGCACTCGATCGACAGGCATGACCTCAAGGATCGTGCCTGGCCCCCCGTGACGGCGGGTCGGTTGCTGGTTGCCGAAGATAACGACCGCTCGATCTTCTCGGTGATCCGCGATCGGGCACTACTGGTGCACCATCCGTACGAGAGCTTCGCCAGCAGCATCGAAGTCTTCATCGAGCAGGCGGCCACTGATCGCCGTGTGCAATCGATCAAGATGACGCTGTATCGAGCGGGCGGAGACAGCCCGATCATCCGAAGTTTGATCAAAGCCTCCGAACGCGGCGTTCAGGTCGCCGTATTGGTTGAACTGAAGGCGCGCTTCGACGAAGCCAACAACGTGGAATGGGCCAAACAGCTCGAACGCGCCGGCGTCCACGTGGTCTACGGCATGGTTGGGTTGAAGACCCATTCGAAGGTCGTGCTCGTTGTTCGCGACGACGGTGACCAGCTTCGTCGCTACTGCCACATTGGCACGGGAAACTACAACTCGAAGACGGCTCGGCTTTACGAGGACATCGGATTCCTGACGAGCGACAACGACATCGGTGCCGATGCCGCCCAACTCTTCAACCATCTCACCGGGTACAGCCGAAGCGAGGAGTACCGCACGTTGCTGGTCGCACCGCGCGATCTTCGGCGTCAGTTGCTCGATCTGATCGAACATGAGTCGTCGTTCGGCAACGACGGGCGGATCACGTTCAAGTGCAACTCGATCGCCGATCAAACTATGGCGGAGGCGCTCTACGCTGCCAGTCAGGCAGGAGTGCAGATCGATTGCCTGGTGCGTGGCATTTGCACGATGCGCGCCGGAGTGCCGGAACTGTCCGAAAACATTCGGGTGCGCAGTATTCTCGGGCGGTACCTCGAGCACAGCCGGGTGTACCGGTTCGGTCATGGAGACGAGAACGACCAACCGATCTACTTCATCGGATCCGCTGACCTGATGCCACGCAACCTTGATCGTCGAGTCGAGGTGCTGGTCCCGATTGATCATCCCAAACACCGCGAGTGGCTCGACCAGGTGCTGGCGTTCGATCTCTCGGACGAGATCGTCAGGTGGGAACTTCAGCCCGATGACTCGTGGCTACGGATCGGGGCACACCAACGCTATGAGCCGGATGCTCAGGAGCAGATGTACCGCTGGACCGTCGAACGCCAGCAATCGACTCGGCGCTAAAGGAACCCGCAACATGGCGTTCAAGAGAGCGCGTGAACGGGAGATGAACGAGTCCCTGACCTGGGATCAATCCCGTCAGTTCTGTTGATGTTCACCTTTCGTTCACCTGAATCAGGGTGGCCGTTCATTCGGCCTACTTACCGTCTTGGTCGAAGTCGTGAATGGCTTCACAATCCGTGAACAAGATTGATTGGAGAACACAACGTGAAGATCTCTTCGAAACGCATTGCCGCAACGGCGATCGTCGCAGCACTCACACTTGCGGCCTGTGGCGGCGACGACTCAGCCGACACCGCGTCAGCCGACACCGCGTCGTCAGAAAGCGCCACGGCTGAGACAGCAATGTCCAGTGAGGTGTCCGAAACCGCCCCGACGGGCGAGTTGGCGGCCGGGTCGGTCTTTGTGTCCGGCTCGTCAACAGTCGAGCCGATCTCGATTCGAGTCGGCGAGTTGGCCGGCGAACTGTCCGGCGGTGACCTCGCCGTCACGGTCGAAGGCCCCGGAACCGGTGATGGCTTCAAACTGTTCTGCGGCGGCGAGTCTGACATTTCGGATGCCTCTCGCAAGATCAAGGACGAAGAAGCCGCGCTTTGCACCGAAGCCGGTGTCAACTTCGTCGAACTCGAAGTCGCCATCGACGGGCTGTCAGTGCTCACGAATCCGGCAAATACGGCCGTCGAGTGCCTCGATGTTCCGGCGCTGTACGCCCTGATGGGTCCGGAGTCGGAAGGTTTTGCCAACTGGAGCGATGCTGATGCACTCGCCACCGAAGTCGGCTCGGCATCCGGACCGTTCCCCGATGTCCCGTTGACGGTCGTCGGACCTGGTGAAGAGTCAGGCACCTACGATTCCTTCGTGGAGTTCGCGATCGCTGGGCTCGCCGAAGAGCGAGTCGGTGAGGACAGTGTGTTCACACGAGCCGACTACTCGTCGTCAGCGAACGACAACTTCATCATCGAAGGCATCGAGGGCTCAGACTCGAGCCTCGGTTGGGTCGGGTACGCCTACTTCAAGGCAGAGCAGGACCGCCTCAAGGCGATCGCGATCGACACCGGTGACGGTTGCGTCGTTCCGACGGACGAGACGATCGGTGACGGTTCATATGGGTTCTCCCGATCGCTCTACATCTATGTCAACACCGACAAGGCCGTCGAAAACCCGGCAGTTGCCTCGTACGTCGACCTGTACCTTTCCGAGCAGGGTCTTGCGAGCGTCGGCGAGGCCGGCTACGTCGACCTGCCAGCGGATCGTGTCGCTGCCACGCAGGCCGCTTGGGCGGCGGCGCTCTGAACAAGCAATAATCGTTCATGGATCCGCACTGTGAATCACCGCCAACGGTGGTTCAACAGTGCGGGACCGGGACTCCTTGAAAGATTGCCTAGCGCAGCTAGGCCTGAGCGACCCAGGAGCACGATGCTCACCCTGACCGACCTGCGGGGCAGTTCCAAACAGCGCAATCGCGAGCGTCTGATGCGCTTGTTGTTCCAAGCTGCGGCAATGGTCACGGTGCTGATCAGTGCGCTGATCGTGTTCGTCTTGTTTCGTGGAGCGATCAACTTTCTTCGCCTGATCGATTGGAAGGCCGGGATTCTTTCCGACAACGGTTGGCTCCCGCGTCGTGAACGATTCGACTTGCGGACGATCGTGTGGGGCAGTTTCATGATGGGGCTTGTGGCAATGGTGGTCGCCGTGCCGCTCGGTCTCAGCGTGGCCGTGTTCCTGTCCGAGTATGCCTCGCCTCGTGTACGGCGCGTGATCAAGCCGGTAATCGAAGTGCTGGCTGGTGTCCCAAGTGTGATCGTCGGATACTTCGTGCTCCGGTTCGTCGCGCCGGAGATCGTGACGCCGGCATTCAACCCGACGAGCCAGTTCAACATGCTCGCCGCAGGCCTCGGGATCGGAATTTTGGTGATCCCGATCATGGCATCGGTCAGCGAGGATGCGCTTGCGTCCGTTCCCGATTCATTGCGAGAAGCCAGTTACGCGATCGGTGCCCGCAAGATCAACACCGTGTTTCGAATCGTGTTGCCGGCAGCAATCAGTGGACTCGTTGCGGCGTTCATCATTGCTGTGTCACGTGCGATCGGTGAGACGATGGTGGCGACGATGGCCGCCGGCATCGACGGGTCGGGTCCGTTCGACGGCTACTCCCCGACGTCGAAGGGATTGAGCATGACCGGGGCGATGACGAATGCCGTCGGCGGGACCGACCAAGACGTCGGAGGGGCGTCGTTCGAAGTGCTGTATTTCGTTGGAGCGTTGCTGTTCGTGATCACGATGCTCTTGAACCTGGTCGGGAACCGGATCGTGAACCGAATCCGAGAGCAGTACTGAGGAACTCATGGCACTCGTAACACCGGCCCTCGGCGGCAAGACAGCGACGGAAACCGTGCGAGCCAGCCTGACCAGGCGCGAGCGCGATACAGCCGGCTTCGTGATGGCGGGCCTGCTGCTGTTTGCGATGTTGCTCACGCTCGTCATCTTGTTGACGCTGCTGATTCAGTTGTTTGCAGAGGCGGGTCCGTACCTTGCCGATCGCAAGTGGTCGTTCATCACGTCGTCGATCGGTTCTGACCCCGACAAGATCGGAGTTTGGCCAGGGCTATTTGGGTCGGCAGTGATCGGAATCGCGGTTGTGGTCATCGCCATCCCGATGGGCATCGCCGCCGCCGTGTACCTCGAGGAGTACGCCTCGACCAAGAATCGATGGACACAGTTGATCCTCGTGAATATCCGCAATCTTGCCGGCGTTCCAGCGGTGATCTTCGGTGTACTCGGATTCATCATCTTTGTCACGTGGCTCGAGCCGATGTCGTCCGGCAAGACCCTGATAGCGGCCGGACTCACGATGTCGGTGCTTGTGTTGCCAATCGTCGTGATCACGTCGATGGAGGCGATCCGTGCGGTTCCGCAGGGGCTTCGCGATGGCGGATTCGGAGTCGGTGCCTCGCGTTGGGAAGTCACCCGGGATCACGTTCTTCCTTACGCCGCCCCGGGGATTCTGACCGGCACGATGCTGTCGCTGGCACGCGCGTTCGGTGAAGCTGCGCCGCTGATCATCGTCGGTGCTGTGACCGGGTTGCTCCCTGAGACGTCGTTGAGTGGCAGGTTCACGGCGGTACCGATCCTGATCTACAGCTGGTCGGGCAAACCGCAGCCGCCCGGGTCCGAGCACAGTTTCACCGAAGCCGCGGCGGCGGCCGGGGTGGTGTTATTGGTTCTCGTGCTGTTCTTCAACTCCGCGGCGATCGTCCTTCGCAACCGATTTGAACGAAGGAGGACCGGAACGTGAACAATGAACTGAGCAATACTGTGGCCCAGCAGGCACCCGAACGGATGATAGGTATTGATGTGAGCAACGAAACACGAGCTTCATTGACCGCGGTCACCGCCGAGCTGAGTCATCCGGTCTTCGAACTCAGCGACGTCAGCGTGTTGTACGGTGACTTCCGCGCCGTTCGGGGCGCCTCGATGTCGATTCGTGAGCACGAAATCACGGCATTTATTGGCCCGTCAGGATGCGGCAAGACAACCATTCTGCGATGTTTGAACCGGATGAACGACTTCATCGAGACAGCCAAGGTCGAGGGAACGATCAACTATCACGGCGTCAACCTGTACGACCCGGAGGTCAACTCGACCGAGGTGCGCCGTCGAATTGGGATGGTCTTCCAGAAGCCGAATCCTTTTCCGAAGTCGATCTACGACAACGTCGCCTACGGTCCGCGCTTGATGGGGATCAAGAACAAAGCCGAACTCGACGCAGTCGTCGAGAAGTCGCTGCGAGGCTCGGCGCTGTGGGACGAGGTCAAGGATCGTCTCAAGTCGTCGGGTCTCAGCTTGTCCGGAGGCCAGCAACAACGACTGTGTATCGCTCGTGCAGTCGCTGTCGAACCCGATGTGATCCTGATGGATGAGCCGTGTTCGGCGCTCGACCCGATCGCAACGGCGCGGATCGAGGATTTGATGAAGGAAATCAAGAGCAAGTACACGATCGTGATCGTCACACACAACATGCAACAAGCGGCTCGGGTCAGTGACCGTACGGCGTTCTTCACGACCGAAGTCGGTGAGAGCGATCGCCGCACCGGCCAACTTGTCGAGTTCAACCCGACGGCGAAGATGTTCTCGAATCCCGATGATGAGCGCACCGAGCAATACGTCACCGGGAGGTTCGGCTGATGAACGAATTGCGCTCCGAGTTCCACCATGAACTCGACGAGGTTCGCAACGAGATCGCCCGGCTCGGTGCTTCCGTCGTCGAGTTGATTCCCCGTGTAACCGCGATCTTGCTCGATCAAGACTTGGAAGGTGCCGAATACGTCCTCCAGGCCGACGACGAGATCGACGCAAGGGCAATCGACATCGAGGACCGGGCTCTGACGTTGCTGGCGCTCCAAGCACCGGTCGCCCGTGACTTGCGGCAGGTGGCGGCTGCGCTCAAGTTGTCACCGGAGATCGAACGGTCAGCAGATCTGTGCGGCAACATTTGTAAGGCTGCCCGGCGGATCTACGGACACGCCCTCGATCCGAAGGTACGCGGGATTATCCAACGGATGAGTGATCAGGCGCACAAGGAATACAAGGAAGTCGTCGAGGCGTATCTCGCCGTCGACCCCGTCCGTGCTGCTGCGCTGCCCGATATGGACGAGTACCTCGATGATCTTCATCGCCAGTTGATTGCTCAGATCTTCGAGAGTCACGCGGCGGGAACGATCGATCTGCAAGTCGCCGTGCAACTTGCATTGGTGGCGCGCTTCTACGAGCGTCTCGGAGACCACGCCGTCAACATCAGTCAGCGCGTGAGGTACATCGCCTCCGGTTGGTTGCCAGAGCATGAATCGGCTGCCCGTTTCCGCGCTCGTGACGATCAAGCGAATGCCCATGGAGAGCTCGGCAAGGGCTGACCGTGGTTGCGCTCCTTCTGTGTGTTGGGGCAGTCCTTCTGTTCGGAATCGGATGGGCCTTTGGCCGTGCCGGGCGACCGATCGAGGTCGCTGACGGGGCGCAGCGCGCATCTGATCTGGCTACCAAACATCCGTCTGCCATGACTGGGCCCTCGTCACCGCAGGTTAGGGATGTCCTCGAAACCCATCCGACTGGAGTCGTGGTGGCGGCTGGCGACGGTCGCATCGAGTATCGCAACGCCGCCGTGGCCGCGATGTCGGGGACTCACGTCGGCGTGCTCCTAGACGAAGCGATCGAACGCCACCTCATGGCCGCCCGCTCGGGCGCCGCCAGCGATGAAACACTCGAACTCTACGGCCCTCCGAAAACCGTGTTGGTGGTGACAGCGAGACCCTTGCCGAGCGGTGGTTCCGTCGTGTTCGTCGAGGACATCTCCGAGCGCCGACGGATCGACCAGATTCGTACCGACTTCGTCGCCAACGTGAGCCACGAACTCAAGACACCGATCGGGGCGCTCTCGGTGCTGGCCGAGACGCTGCTCGACGACATCGACGCGGTGACAACTCGCCGCGTCGCCGAACGGATGATGCGTGAGGCACAACGCGCCTCAGGCACGGTCGACGATCTGATCGATCTGTCGAGAATCGAACTCGGCCGAGAAAGCACGGTTGCCCGTGTCCGAATCTCGGATGTGATCGACGGAGCGGTAGCGCGGGTCGTCGAGATGGCAGCGCTGCAAGGTGTTCGCGTTTCGACACTCGACCCAGTCGAAGTGGTGGGTCGTCGGCCAGCCGACATGATCGTCGATGGCGATTCTCGACAGTTGGTCTCGGCAATCGGCAACCTTGTCGAGAATGCGGTCAAGTACAGCGAACGTGGTGGCCTCGTTCAGGTCAAGGCACGCACCAGCGACGACTGGGTCGAAATTGCGGTCACCGACCACGGCGTCGGTATTCCACAACGCGATCTCGACAGAATCTTCGAGCGGTTCTACCGGGTGGATCGGGCGCGCAGTCGAGTGACTGGCGGGACCGGCCTCGGCCTCTCGATCGTCCGGCACGTCGCCACGAACCACGGCGGCGAGATCATCGTGACCTCAGCCGAAGGCGAGGGCAGCACCTTCGTTCTGCGACTCCCCTCGGCTACGAGTACCGCAACCGACAGTGCCGGAACCAGCAACGAGGGAGTGGCGTGAAGCAGCCAACAATATTGGTCGTCGAGGACGAAGCGAGCTTTGTGGAGGCGCTTCAAATCGGTCTCGGTCGGGAAGGGTTTCGGGTCGAGGTGGCGACCGACGGGATCGAGGCTCTTGAGCGGTTTGCCGCAATCCAACCTGACCTCGTGCTTCTCGACGTGATGCTGCCGCGGGCGTCGGGGATCGACGTGTGCAGACAGATCAGGGCGACCAGTTCCGTTCCGATCATCATGGTGACGGCAAAGTCGGCCGAGATCGACACCGTCGTCGGGCTCGAAGTCGGAGCCGACGACTATGTCACGAAGCCGTATCGAATTCGCGAGCTCGTGGCACGGATTCGAGCATTGCTGCGGCGTTCAGCGATCGACCAGACCGGCGAGATGGAACGCCCCAACCAACCTGAGTCGACGATCCGGGTCGGCGACGTATCACTCGACCCTGATGAACATCGAGTGATCGTGTCAGGCCAAGACGTCACGCTGCCGCTCAAGGAGTTCGAAGTGCTCCACATGCTGCTGGCGAACGCCGGCCGAGTCATGACGCGCGAGATGCTGATTGATCGAGTGTGGGGTCACGATTATGTCGGCGACACGAAAACTCTCGACGTGCATATCAAGCGACTCAGAACGAAGATCGAGGTCGACCCGGCGGCACCGACTCGGATCGTGACGATCCGCGGTCTCGGCTACAAGTACGTTCGCTGACCCCTACGATCGCGCCGTGAGCGCCACACCATCGTCGAAGTTTCAAACGCTGGCGCTCACGCACGCGGCGATGATGGGCGGTGAGGCGGCGATGGTCGTCGCGCTGGCAGACTCATTCTTTTTCGATGTCGATCCCAACGGTGCTCGCAGCAAGGTGTTGGCATTCCTGTTGGTCAGTTTCGCCCCGTTCTTGCTGATCGCCCCGTTCATCGGGCCGGTCATCGATCGGGCGCGTGGCGGCCGCCGATTCATGGTGCAGGCCGTTGCGGCGGCGCGGATTGCGGCGCAGTTGCTGATGATTCAGTTTGCTGACGAGATCATGTTGTTCCTGATCGTGTTCGTCGCTCTGGTATTGCAGAAGACCTATTCCGTCTCGAAGTCGGCGCTCGTTCCGGCGGTCGTACGTACTGATGATGAGTTGGTCGAAGCCAACTCGAAGCTCGGACTGATTGCGGGTTTGGCCGGCACCGTCGCGGTTGTTCCGGCCGCCGTGTTGCAGTACACGGCCGGAACGACGGCGACACTGGCCTATGGTGCTTTGTTGTTTGGCGTGGCGCTGGTTACCTCGTATCGGCTTCCCGTCGAAGCTTCGGTGACCTCCGACGCCATGTCGGCCGCCAATCCGATGGCGACCACCACGCGCCTGGAACTTGCGTGGGTGGCAGTGCTGATCCTTCGCGCCGGAGCGGGGTTCATGCTGTTTCATCTCGCCTTTCTGTTCCGCACGGCCGGGGACGGCAAGACGCTGTTGGGCGTTGCGGTCGGGTTGTCGTCGCTCGGGACGATGGCCGGGAACGCCATCGCTCCGGCGCTAAGGCGACGGTTTCACGAGGAACGCATGATCGCGCTGTCACTGGCGCTGCCCGCCGTCGTGGGAATCGGGGCGGCCGTGCTTGGCGGCAGCGCGGCAGGAATTGCCGTCGCTACGACAGTGAACTTTGCCGCCGCGGTTGGCCGATTGTCGTTCGAGAGCGTGGTGCAACGCGATGGGCCGAGCGCCAATCGAGGTGCGGCGTTCGCACGTTTCGAGACCCGCTTCCAGTTCGGCTGGGTGATTGCAGCGGTACTTCCGGTACTCCTCGAAATCCCAGGCAGTGTTGGCTACCTGTTGGTCGGCGCGGTGATGGCCAGCGCCGTCGTCAACTACGTTGCAGGGATCCGGGCCGACCGGTCACTTATTCGCCGGTGACGCGAGCGATCCACAAACCGGGAGCATCGAGTTCACTCGGAGTCGGCAATGACTCACGAGTCTCCAGCAGCCGAGTGAGATCGGTCTCGCCGACGCGGTCGACGACGCCCTGGATGAACGCCTTGCCCCGATTGACCTGATCCTCACCGAGTCGAATCCCGAGCAGGCGCTCGACGAAGACGTCATCCGACGATGCCTCCACACGCCGACGGCGAACTGCCTCGGCGATCCGCAAGGCATTACCGCCGACCACACGAACAGCGACGGCGTCGACAACCCAGTCGGTGTAGCCAACCACCGTCGCCACGGCGGCGTCAAGCTGTGGCTGCATGGCGATCTGTTCCTGCGACCGGACGGCACCGAGCAGAATCTCTGGGTCGCTGAACGCCTGCTGGATCGCCTGCATCGGATCGTCACCGCCGAGATCGAACCCGCCGAGCTTGTCGGCCAGGGCGCTCGGATCGGGGCGGAACGCTCCGACGTGTGTGCGCACCAAATCGACGAGCGGTTGCCGAAGCTGTGGCAGGGAGAAGATTCGGAACCCTGACAGCTCGTGCGCGAGTACCCACAGCCGCATCTCGTCGATCGGTATCTCCCAATCAGCAGCGAACTGATCGATCGTTTGTCCGATCAACACTACCTCTTGCTTGTCGCGGGGAATTGGTAGGTCGTGTAGCCCGAATACTCGCTGCGCCAACGCGCCGACCATCGATCCGACCGACATTCCCAACATCGCCGGAGCGACCAACTTGTTCAGCCCCGCCATCATCTGCGTCATCGGATCAGCGGATTCGATGTTGGAGTCGACGGTCGGCTGCTGGCCCAGTGATGTCGCGAGATCGGTGAACAACGGTCGATACGCATCGAGCGTTTCGCTGGCCCACTGCCCGCGGGTCACGATCCGTGGTTCTGGAAACGTGGTGTCGCTGCCGGTGACGTCGTTGACATGCATGCCGGCAATCCGGGCGAGATCCAAATAGGCGATCCGCATCGTCGGATCGACGTTGTGCTCGGGTTCGCCCTGCGTGGCACCGAGCATCGCGAACTGGCGCGCTGCGTCCCAGTTGAGTGGACCTTGCGATTGCATCGCTCGTGCGATGTCGCCGAACATCGGGAATGCCGAGAACGGATTCGGAACCGGATCACCGTCCGGCGACTTGTCGGGGGTCGGGCCGTCGGCCATGTCATCGATGCTATTGGCGGTAGCCCTGTAACGTCGCCGCCGTGACGACCAACACAGGGAGCACGACTCGTGCGACTGCGACGCAACGGGTATACGTCCGTGGCGTGCGTGGTCAACTTGGCTGGCGAGTGGCCGATCTGCTCGGACGGCTCCCGAGTCTTGACGTCGTGGTGGCATCTGGCGACGCGCCGGCGGCCAAAGCGATCGGGCGGTGCAATACGATTGTCGATGTCGGGCTCGGTGACCACGATCTGCTTGGCAGTCGTGGTGAGAGTGTGACGATCGGTGCCAATGAACTGCTCGCCGATGCGCATGCCCTCGGCGCCAACCAACTGGTCATCATCTCGTCGGCGATGGTGTACGGAGCGCTTGCGAACAACCCGATCCCACTCACGGAGGATGCGATCCTTCGCCCCGATCCGACGTTCGTCTATGCGCGCCAGTTGGCCGCCGCCGAGGAGATCGTTGAAGCCTGGCGCACGGAGCGACGTGGTCGTCGGGTGGCGGTCTTGCGGCCGGCGATTCCAGTCGCTGCCGATGGCACTTCGTCGCTGGCACGTGCCCTCACAGCCGGCCTTGGCCATCGGTTCGGCGAGTCCGATCCTGGTGCACAGTTCGTGCACCACGACGATGTCGCGTCAGCAGTTGCGGTGGCCGTGGCCAATCGTCTGGACGGGGTCTACAACGTCGCCCCCGATGGAAGTATCCCTGGCGATCGGGTACGAGCGCTGACGGGCCAACGATTCAAGCTGCCCTTACCGGACCGCCTCGGCGAAGTCGTCGGAGCATTGAGGTGGCGGTTTCAACGCGGTCCGATTCCACCGGGCTTGCGGTCGTACACACGTAATCCGTGGATTGTCGCCAATGACAAGCTGCGAGCCGAGGGCTGGGTCCCGACGGTGACGAACGAACAGGCCTACGTCGAAGGCACTGAATCAAAGTGGTGGACGATGATTACGCCGAAACGTCGGCAGGAGTTCGCTCTCGGCGGGATGGCTGGCGGGGCCATTGTCGCGATCTTGATCTTGGTGGTTATCGGCCGTCGCTGGTGGCGCCGACGAGTTCGTCGCTGACTGGGATCAGCGTTGTAGCACCACCGTCGCGATCGCGACTGCACAACCCGACTAGGTCTCCGGTTCCATCGAGTACGGCGGTCCCTTCGGAAACGTCGAGCGTTCCGACATCGGCAAATCTGATCGCAACCGGCGGGGAAGCCATCACGGTCACGACCTCGTTCGGCTGGGGGAGGCGACGGGCAACATCGCTACCTACCACTTCACTCGCCAGCGACACGACGACAATCGGTTGATCTGTCGGGGACACAATCGCCGCCGTGCCCTCGTCGCCCGAGGCGAATCGCACAGCAATCACTGGGCCGCGTTCGCCGCCCAGTCCAGCTTCGGTCACCAGGGCGAATTGTCCATCGCCGATCGGTGTCGCCAGCACGGGAGTTGCTCGTGCGGTTGCGCGTGAAGGTGCCTCGACCTGGGCAAGCAGATCTCGTTCCGTGAATCCGAGCGGACGGGAAATCAGGGTTGGCACGAATCCTGATGCGATCGAAGTGATCGGCGTGACGCCGGCGATCGCCAACGGAGTCGTTGTGGCGCTGATCGCCAGCGGCGACTCCTGCCGGCGCGGGGTCACCGTCATGACCAGCACTCCGATCGCCAACAAACCGAGCGAGCCGGTGGCCAAGGCGAATGCCCGCGTGGTTGTCGGAGGTGGTTCAGCTCGCACGAATGCTCGTTCCTCAGCCGCCAACTCGGACGGGTGACGCCATGTCCGCTCGTGCGGTGGAAGAGGTACAGGCCCCACGGTTGCGAGATCGTAGTGATAATGCGGACGGTGCGGGCGTCGCGCGGAGCCTGGCACGGCTACGATGCCCGTGTGCTCCCCCACGTCAACGGTGATAACTGGCTTGGTTTGACGGAGACGGCGCTGCCGATTGGTGAGATTTACGAGTGGTGTGTGCGACCGGATTGCGGTGCGATCGTGCTTTTCAGCGGGACGGTTCGCGACCACGCCGATGGGCGCACTGACGTTGTGCGACTTGAGTACGAAGCGTACGACGAGATGGTCCTGCCGAAGCTTGGCGAGATTGTCGTCGAGATGCGTACGAGGTGGCCAGACGTCGGTCGGATTGCCTTGATTCATCGCATCGGATCGCTGGAGTTAGGTGCGAGTTCCGTCGTGGCTGCCGTGTCGTCGCCGCACCGTCCCGAGGCATTCGCTGCTGCGAGGTTCGCGATCGATGCGCTCAAGGTCTCGGTGCCGGTGTGGAAACGCGAGTTCTGGGTCGGTGGTGCCGATTGGGGCACCCACAGTTCTGATCTGGTCACTGCCGCTGACGTGAGTGATGTCACCTACCCGGCAGGAGCAGGGACCGACTGACATGCGGATCGTCATCGTTATCGTCGTCGTGCTGGCTGTCGTCGCCCTGATCGCGCTGGTCGTACCGCGGATGCGTCGCCAGAACGATGCGGTCGACTCGTTCCGGCGTCAGATCGATGCGCTTTCCCCTGAGGCCCGGCGGCCAGTCATCGACCAGGTGCAGAACGCATCACGCGCTGAAGCGCAAGACGACGGGTCGGGCGACCAGCCGGACGACCAGCCTGGCGATCAGCCCGGTGAGGATGGTGTCCGTGGCACGTGACCTGGCGATCGACTTAGGGACCGCCAACACGCTGGTGTATATGAAGGGCCGGGGGATCGTGCTCAACGAACCGTCGGTGATCGCCCTCAACCGGCAAACCGGTGAGGTGCTGGCGACCGGCCGCGAGGCGTGGCAAATGATCGGTCGCACACCTGGCTACATCGTCGCCGTGCGCCCCCTTCGCGGTGGTGCGATTACCGACTTCGAGATCACCGAGCGGATGATCCGGCTGTTGCTGCAGCGTGTCGGGGTGAGTCGGTTCACTCGACCCAAGGTCGTGATCTGCGTTCCGTCGGCAATTACCGAAGTCGAACGACGCGCTGTCACCGACGCCGCCAGGCGCGCCGGTGCCGCTGATGCCAACTTGATCGAGCAGCCGATGGCTGCCGCGATCGGGGCTGACCTGCCGATCGACGAACCGGTCGGCAACATGGTGATCGACATCGGCGGCGGCACTAGCGAGACGGCAGTCATCAGTCTCGGCGGAATCGTTGCGCTCGAGGCGGTTCGGGTCGGTTCGTTCGACATCGACGCCTCGATTCAGAACTACGTGCGCCGCGAGCATGGAATCGCGATCGGCGAACGGACAGCAGAGGAAATCAAGATGGCGATCGGTTCGGCCGATCCGATGCCTCAGGAGTCGCAGGCGGAAGTTCGTGGCCGCGATCTGATGACAGGTCTGCCGAAGACCGTTGTGATCACGCCCGAGGAGATCCGCTATGCGATTGAGGATGTCATCTCATCGATCGTGTCGTCCGTGATTCGTTGCCTCGCCAAGGCCCCGCCGGAACTGTCTCAGGATTTCCTCGTCCGCGGTATGTACCTCGTTGGCGGGGGCGGTCTGCTCCGCGGTCTCGCTCAGCGAATCGAGCGTGACACGCAGGTTCCGGTGCGGATGTCGAATGTTCCACTCGAGGCAGTCGTGCTCGGTGCCGGTCATGTGATCGAGCACTACGATGCGCTCAAGGGGATGTTCATGGGAGTCCGTCGCTAGCGATGCAAGTGCACGGCGAAGCCGCAACGGCGATGTCGGAAGGCCTCGATCGGATTCGTCGAGAGGCAAAGATCCCCTACGGGTTTTCCGACGAGGTGACCGCCGCTGGGGTCGACGCTGCTGCTCGATCGCCCGGCAACGAACACGTCGATCGCACAAATCTGACGTTCGTGACGCTCGACCCCGAATCGTCTGTCGATCTCGACCAAGCGTTCGCGATCGAGGTTGCGGGTGACGACGTCGTCCTGCACTACGCGATCGCCGATGTGGGTTGGTTCGTGCGTCCTGGCGATCCGCTCGATGTCGAGGCGTTCAAGCGGGCGGTGACGGTGTACCTGCCTGATCGCCGTGCAACCCTGTATCCTCCGGTGCTCTCGGAGGGTGCCGCCAGCCTGCTCCCTGACGTCGACCGGCCTGCGGTCGTGTTCACGGTTCGGGTGGCGAGTGACGGTCGCACCAAGCTTGACGGTGCCGAGCGTTCGATCATCCGTAGCCGCGCCAAGTTGGCGTACGACGGGGTCAACGCCGACGACCTACCGATCGGCTTCGACGAGTTGCATCGTCGGATCCAGGCCGCCGAAATTGCACGTGGCGCGCCTCGCGTCGAGTTCCCTGAACAAGAAATCGATCGTTCCGATGACGGTCGCTACACGGTCAGCTTCCGCCCTCGGCTCGAGTCGGAGGAGCAGAACGCGGCCCTGTCGTTGGCCACCAATCTGTCGATCGCCGACGCATTGTTCGAGGCTGGGACGGGTCTGTTCCGCGTGATGCCCGACGTGAGCGAACGAATGCATCGACGGTTGCGCCATTCTGCCAGAGCGTTTGGACTCGATTGGCCCGCCGATCTCGCCCTCGACGTGTTTCAACGCTCGCTTCAGCGAAGCGATCGACGCACGTCGGCGTTCCTGATGGCCGTTCGACGGGCCGCCGGTGGTGCCAGTTACGCACCCTTCGAACCGGGCCGACGGCCGTGGCATTCAGCGGTTGCCGCCACCTATGCCCAGGCAACAGCGCCGCTTCGGCGACTGCAGGATCGATATGTGATCGAGGCTGTGCTGGCGATCACGCACGGTCATGCTGTACCGGACGAGATCGGCGCGGCTTTCGCGACACTGCCGGCGGCGATGTCGCGTGGCGAGCAACGCGCCAACCGGGCGGAACGTGAAGCGCTCGATCTGGCGGAGGCCGTCGCCCTCGCCGGGCGCGAGGGCGAAATCTTCGAGGCGGTCGTGCTCGACGAAGGTGATTGGGGTGCCGAAATTCAGATCGTTGAACCGGCGATCATCACCAAGGTCGATGCTCGTCACGTCGACCCGGGCAGCGAGATTCGGGTTCGACTTGCCGCCGCCGATCCGGTGGCCGCGGTGGTGCGATTCGAACGCGTGAGTTGACCGTCATCCGCCTCGGGTTACCAGCAAGCTCGTCCCGAATGCCGGCCCCGTCGGCCCCTGCGGTTTGAACGTCGGAAGCACCACGACGAGTGGAGTCTCGATGAATTCATACACGGTCGGCAGTGCATCCACGCGCAATGTGTAGCTGCCGAGCGGCAGCTTGCCCAACGGGCTGAACGGGATGCGAAGCTTGCCTTCGGCGTCTGGCGTGACGTTGAAGCTGACAGGCGTACCGACGATTTGGACCAGCACAGGGTCGCCGGGCGGAAATCCTTGGCCGATGATGGTGCTAATAGATCGATCGGTGACTGCTTGAGGCGAAGCAGCCAAACGAGGGCTGAACCGACCCTGTCCTCGAAGCACGACTTCGACCGTTCCGACAGCCGTGGTGATCGTCGCCAAAGCCGTGCGGTCGCCGCCATCGCGGGCGTTCATGCGGATATCGACGGTGCACGAGGCGGCCGGGGCAAGGATCAGTTCCTCGCATGTCGAGCCGACGATCTCGAAGTCGTCCGGGTGGTCCCCGAAGATGCTGACGAAGAGCTGCCCGCTGGCCGAGCCGGTGTTGGTCACGGTGATTGTTTGCGGGGCGGTCGGGATGCCGATCGCGACCTGACCGAAGTCGATCGGATTCGGTGTTGCGTCCAGAAACAGATTCTTGGGAATCGTCGTCGTCGTAGTCGGGCGTGGCGTGCCGCTACCCGGTGGCAATGTGGTGGTGGTGGTTGTCGTGGTGGCGGGAGGCGGGATCGTCGGCCCTGTGGTCGACCTACCAGTCAGGGCGCCGGTCGCCGAGATCGGGTCGTAACCGGCCTCAGCGACTAACAGAGTTCCGTTGACCGTCGTCGCAGCAGCCGGAGCGGCAAACCGGATGTTGACCGTGCAAGACCCACCCGGCGCCAGCGTGATGCCCGCGAAGCATGATCCGCCGGGCTGGACGGTGAACGATCCTGGCGCCGGACTCAGCGAATCGATTGAGTTCGTCGTCCTCCCCGTGTTGCGGATCGTGGTGGTCAGCGTCGAAGTCGTGTTGACTGTGATCGTTCCGAAGTCGAGAGCATCAACCGACATTCCCGGGTCACGTCGGCGCGTAAATGCGTGACGAGGCTCATCCAGAGCCGCGTCAGTACTGCCGATGAGTTGGCGGCCGGCGTCCGAGATCCAGGCGACCCAGCGCCCATTCCCGGAGAGATCCGGTTGGCGATGGGTGCCGGCGATACGGCCGTTTACATCGAGGCTGACCGTTTCGGGCGTAAAAACCCCGGTGAGGCCGGCATTCGGCCCGAAGGCGACGTCGATCCGGAGTGTCGGGCAGCCGTTCTCCAGAGCTGACAGCGAGTTGAGGGGGAATTGGCATCCGGGGGCGGCGACGCCGAACGCCACCTGTGTCGCGTCGCGAGACAGCGAACTGTAATACGCCGTCTCGTTGACGCCGCTGACCAGCCGGAACGCCAGGTTGGATCGATCCACGACATACACCCAGGGACCGATCCCCGTCCGCAATCCGTTGAGTCTGAGATTGGTTGCGAACGACACGAAGCGTCCGTCACCGGACACACTCGGGAACGCCGACACTCCAGTCACTGCACCTCCAGGTGCACTTACGATCGACACTTGGTCAGATCCGACGTCCCACGCGGCGATCGACTGCGCCCCGGTCGATCCGCCACCGACGGGAACGACGACGATGTTTCCATCGTCGGAGACGTCAAGTCCGAGCGTCGAGTCCGGAGCGTAGAAGCCTGCAGGAACCGGCATCGACCGCTGCTCGAGTGTCTCCGTGTCGATCCGCACGATCCTGTTGGGCACGAACTCGGATGCGAAGGGAGACGGGAATTGGACGACCGCGAATCGGCCGTCGAAAGAGAGCGACACCTTCGAGTCGGAATTGTACGGTGGTGCGAAGCCGATCACGCGTTCGAAACCGGCGCACCGGTTGATGATCTTGAACGCTGTCCTTCGGTTGGGATCGGTACTTCCGGATGACTCGATCCACAACGAAACACACGAGTCGCCGCTGACCGTAATGTTGCCTTCGCTGCGGACCATCGGATCGGCCCCAGGCGTGTCGAGTTGCACGACACTGGCCTCGTACACCTCCTGGTCGAAGATGCCTACCACCTCGCCGCGATTCGAGAGAGACGGGTGGTACACATAGCCCACATAGCCATTGGAGATCACTTCGTACGGGGTGATGGCGACAACCGGTCCGAGCGCTGAACTTGGGTGTGATGGCACGAAGTGGAACGCGGCGACGGTGAATAGAGTGACCGCGGCTGCAGCACGGGACGATCGCCTGTGCGCCAGACCTTGACGCCGACTGCCGAACCCCATCAGCCGCCCTCTGCCGGGGTTTCGGTGATTGTCGTCGTGAATCCCGCGAACGATACTGCTGCCGAGCACGGGTCACCAGCAACAATTTGTTCGGCTGCGCAATCGACCTCGATCGAGATCGCCTGATTCGGTGCGACCACGTACGGGGAGACGAAGTGGAAGTCGAGGTCTCGGAAGTTCTCGAGTGCCGACTCGAGAACCGTTTCGCCGTTGAGTTTGACGCGAATCCGACCGACGTCGCCGCTCGGGTTCTGCATGATCAGATCGGTCAGTGCGAACGTCGTGTTGGCCGGATTGGCCGTACCGCTTACCGATCCGCTTGCTCCGGCCGCGGCCTCGGCGACGAGTCGGAAGTTCGATGGCGCGCTGGTCTCGTTGAGCACGCTGCCGAACCCTCCGCCTCCGCCTCCGCCACCGCCACCTGCTGCGGCTTCGGCGGCGGCTTCCTCTGCCCCTGCCGCATCCTCTTGTGCCTGTTCGGCCTGTTGCGCGGCTTCCTCGACGGCAGGAACCAACTCGGCAACTTGCTCCTCGACAGCCGAGACCTCCTCGACGGCGATCTCGCGTGCGGCCGACTCGACGGTTGGCTTGAGCAGCGTCTTCCAGAGAATGAACAGTGCCAGCAGCAAGGCGATTGCCAACAGGACTGCTTTGAGCAACCATTTTGGGATGATCGGCTCCTGCAGCAGATTGCCGGGAACGACAATCGGGGCGGCGACGCTGGCCGGCGTTCCTGCCCCGGCGTCGGCCCGAACCTGAGGTTCGACGACGACTTGGAACGGGTGATTCTTGGGTTGCCCACGCCAGATCTTGGTGGCCGGCTTGATCCTGATTTTGGCGAAATGTGCGGCGCCCGGTTGTGAGTCGACCTGGACCGGATCGAAGTCGAATCCCAGCGTTTGTTCGGCGTCGGTGCCGGTGAGGCGCACTGGTACATCCACGTTGCCGCGGTTGTCGATTGCCAACTCGAATCGTCCGGTGAGCCGTGCGCGCCCGGTGACGGGTTGCAATTCGGCACCGATTTCGAAGAACTGTCCCACATCGACGGTGCCTTCTGCGACTGCCGCTCCTGCCGGATCTTCGGCCGGGATCGCCTTGACTGCCCAGTTCGAAATGCCCGGTCTGGAGGTCGAGACTCTGGGTGGAGCGATCGTGACGATCACAACTTGATCGGTCGCCGGAAACAGTCGGACAACCGGTGGATCGACGGTGATCCACGCTGCCGCGTCGCCGAGCGGCTGAAACGCGAATTGATCGACGACGTCACCCGTGTTGCGAATCCGAAGTTCGGTCGAAACCGAGGAACCCGGATCGACCGCTAACGCCGACTGCTGGACTGAGACAGAGGTACCCATGATGTCTACCGAATCACGCGAGACGTACTTTGAACATGGGCAGACGTGCACTCGACGCTTCCCCAGAGCGCCTCTGAGAGCGCCCGAAAGGGAAAGTTCTGGTGAATTTCCGGCGAAAGTTCTCGCCAATTCCCCTTTGGGCTTGTATCAGAACGTCAAGGGGGTCACTCTGTCAGGTGAGCTTGCCGCGGGAGTGAGTGCCAATGACGAGTTCTACGAGAGGAGAATTCGATGAGTAGCCGTTTGTCTGTATTGGTCTGTGGTGACGACCCAATTACGGAGGCTGGTGTGGCGACGCAGATGCGTGGCCGACCAGAGGTGTATGTCGTGGAGGCGACCAATGAGGACGGGGCGGATGTCACCGTGGTGGTGGTCGAGGAACTCGACGAGGCCTCGGAATGTCGAATCCGGAATCTTCGCCGGACCGGTCACGATCACGTCGTGGTGGTGTGTAGCCACATCGACGATGACGCTCTCATGCGTGCCGTTGAACTTGGGGTCAGTGGTTTGTTGCGGCGCAGCGAGGCCACACCCGAGCGGCTGAGTTCGGCGGTTGTCTCGGCGTCGCGGGGCGACGGTCAGATGGCACCTGATCTGTTGGGGCGTCTGTTGGAACAGATGAGTCACCTACAACAGCGTGTCCTTGCGCCGAAGGGGATCAGCCCGAACGGCTTCACGCGTCGCGAAATCGAGGTGCTGCGTCTGCTCGCAGAGGGATTCGATACGTCCGAGATCGCCGAGACGCTGGCGTATTCGGAGCGCACGATCAAGAACGTGATCCACGACGTGACGAGCCGGTTGCATCTCCGCAACAGGTCACACGCCGTTGCCTTCGCAATGCGCACCGGCGTGATTTGAATCTGAATGCCGGCGGGCGAGAGGCTCCAAATCCGGAGCCACTTGGTGGTCGACGCGCGACACAGCGAGCGGGTTCTCGCGGAACGACGCTCGTGTTCGAAGGACGCGCAGGTTCTCGTTCCGCATCGAACTCGGTGTCAGCTATCGCCTGCGTGTCGACGTTCGACTGTAAGGCGAATCCGTGGGAGCCCTAATCGCAGTGACACTGGGACTTGGTGCCCTACTTTTCAGGCTCTGGGTATCAATGAACCGCGATGACGACTAGTCGTAAACGCGCGACGGAGCGCAACGTTGGGTTATTGAGGCTTTCCGATCGACAGATGAGCGACAACGATTCGATTTCAAGCATCGAAGACCTTGCACGGCGGTCGAGCGGCGCGTTCCTTGCCTTGTTGTCTGTCGGGATACTGGTTGTGGCGTGGTCGGAGTCGGTGCCAGGAATGCTGTTCCGCGTCTGGATTGTCGGAGTGGCCCTAGTGGGGACGCTTGGCCTGATTTGGGTAGTCCACGTCGTCGCCACCCTGCGTGGTTTCGGTGTGGTCGCAACTGTCAAGGCGGCACCTGCGCGGTTGCTATCAGCTCCCGTTGCGGTGCTCGTTGCGGTAGTGCTGATCTACCCCCTTGATGGCCCACTTCGAGCTCGGTTCGCGGTGAGTCGATCTGACTTCGATCGAATCGCCAGCCAGATCGAAGCCGTCCATGAATCGGACCCCGGGCCAGGCGCGGCCGCGAGCGAACTTGAAGGTTTGCAATCGATTGGCTCGTTCAAGATTGACGACGTGTGGCAAGTCGGTGAGGTGGTGTTGTTCTTCTCGGGCAGCGAGGCCTACTTTCCGTCTGGGTTCGCGTATGTCCCGCTCAGATCTCGCCCCGGTATGGAAGACGGTTTCAACGCCATCGAAGGTCCCGACTGGGTTCATCTCGGCGGTGACTGGTTCGCGTTCAAGCAGTCATCGTGAGAAGACTCCGGCACCCGATGATCGTGATGGGTGTCAGACCGTATGACTGGCGCTCGCGGGACTCGACCCGCCTCCTTGTTCGCTGACCCGCTCAAGTAGCCGCGCACCCGAAGCCGGCGTTTATACGGCAGGGTCGTCGCGAGTCGGTTCGGTTCCTTCCTTCGCGATTTGCCCACTCAGTGGTGTGCGTATCAATCGATTGGGCCTTGTTCGAAAACGGTCGGACGTTTCGTCGGGAGCAGGAATTGGCGCTGCCCAACTGATCCGTCGGTATCGGTCTGTATCGGTCCATATCGCCTGTACCGCCGCACGTGAAGCGAGATTGGACAGACTCGGGCGGCGCCGGTTCAGGGTGCTTGGACCGTCTTGGCTCCGGGGTTGGTGATCGTGATCACGCCGCCCCACATGCAGTTACATGTGGAACTGTTGTTGAGCGCCGGCTGGCCACCGATCGACACCGTTGGAGATCCAGGTGCCCACGGTGCCGTGGTGACCGGCAAGCACGGCTGAGGTGTCAGCACGCCTTGTGCCGCTGATGTGGCCGAGGCGACCTGGGGGTTCGACAACGTCGTGCACATCCCGAATGGGGCGATGTTGACGTTCGGCTTGTTGTCCATGATCGTTGCCATCGCTACGCCGTCGACGTTGACGCGACCCGCTGGCAACACGGTCAACGTGCCGGGTGCGACGCCGAATGAGCAGGTCAGGGCGGCGCCGGAACCGACCGTGAGCCCCATTTCAGGCTCCTTCTCCGGATGTTGGTGTGGCGATCAGTTCGCGGCGTCGAACGGTCGTCCACTTGCGATCTGGCAGCCCATCGGTCGAGTTCGACGTGGAAGATGCGTCGATGATCGTTGGGGCTCGGCCGGAGGAGGTAGGAGGCGGGGTCATATCGAGATGCAGCTCCACGGCAGGTGGAGCGATCTCGCGCTCCGATGTCGGACGAACCGGCAACACCATGCGAATCACGAGCGCCGCTCCGGACGACGACGATGTTGCCGAAGCGCGGGCGATGTCGAATCCGGTCGAGGCGACAAGCTGCACGTCGAGTGGGTATCCGAGTGTGGCCAGCTCTGTTGGCACGTGTGCGGCGGGCACCACATCGTGATCGACGAGCAGCTGGATCAGCGCCCCCAGCGCCCGGTGGGCGTCGCGATGCCCACCGCTGACAGCGCATACGTAGTCGAGCTCGAAGAACCGAGTCGAACGTTGCCGCTCGATCACGCGTCCCTCGCCGTCACGAACATCGCGAATCTCGTTGTCGCGCTTGTCGTGCTGCTCACGCACCCCACTGAGCAGCAGGGTCACAACAGGCTTTGTTGACTTGCCAGCCCGAGCCGGATCGTCAATCCGTTCGAAGTTGACGTCTACCGGAGGATCAAGGGTCGCCAACCAGGATTCGAGTGCGGCGTCGGCGTGCTCGATCATGACAATCAGCGTTACAGAGTCGGACTCGGTCAGCCAGGACCCCCCTCGCCGTCCATTCGGGCACTTCGAGTTGCCCTGTTAGCGGTCCGGTTGCCTCCCAACGGGCAACTCAAGTTCGTTCAGGATGGTTGTGGGACGCGGCAACTGCTTCGTCCGCCTGTCATTACGACGATCGAACACGAGAGAGGGGCTGCACGTGCCGACATATCTGTCACCCGGTGTCTATATGGAGGAAGTGTCCTCCGGCTCGAAACCGATCGAAGGTGTCGGCACCGCCGTCGCAGCCTTTATCGGTTTCGCCGAACTAGGACCAGCCAACGAGCCAATCCTGGTCACCAACTGGACACAGTTCGTCAACAACTTCGGCTCGTTCATGGACGGTTCATACTTGGCACACGCCGTGTACGCATACTTCCTGAACGGTGGTGGAGCGGCTTACGTCGTTCGGATCGGCGCTGACGACGGTGACAGCTCGAAGTCGGAACTGCCGACGGCGGCCGCCGAACTTGCGCCGGCTGAGGGCGACAAAGTGCCGTTCACGGTCAAGGCTGTCGAGGGTGGTTCGGCCGGTGACAGGATCACCGTTGAGATCGCCGATGCCTCGGAGCCGACAGACGACACATTCAAACTGATCGTGCGCTCACCGAGCAAGCCGGATGAGACGTTCGACAACGTGACGCTCTCGAAGGGGCCGAACAACGTCGTCACCAAGGTTCGCGCCGAGTCCCAGTTAATCACGATTCAAGAAACTCGCGGTGCGGCCGTGATGCCGGCCAGAGGAACGATCTCGCTGTCCGGTGGATCGGTACCGATGCGTGTCGAAGTCGCCGCCACCGATTACATCGGCGATGCCTCCGAACGAACCGGATTCGCGGGTCTCGAAGCGGTCGAGAACGTGACGATGCTGCTCGTGCCAGACCTGATGATCGCCTATCAACGTGGTGTGATCGACATCGACGGAGTCAAGGCAGTCCAGTTGGCGATGATCGCCCACTGCGAACTGATGGCCAATCGCGTGGCGATTCTCGACACGCCTCCGGGACTCAACGCTCAGCAGGTGAAGGCGTGGCGAAATGACATCACCGGATATGACTCCAAGTACGCCACGATGTATTGGCCCTGGGTCAAGGTCATGGATCCGGTCCAGGGCAAGGGGATCTTCGTCCCGCCTGGTGGTGCGATCGCCGGCGTGTGGGCCCGCAACGACGACACGCGCGGTGTCCACAAGGCACCCGCCAACGAGGTTGTACGGGGGGCGATGCAGCTTGAGCTGAATATCACCAAGGGCGAGCACGATCAGCTCAACCCCGATGGGATCAACTGCATCCGCTCGTTCCCAGGGCAGGGGATTCGTGTGTGGGGTGCGCGCACACTGTCGAGCGATCCGGAATGGCGCTACCTCAACATTCGCCGACTGTTCAATTTCGTCGAGTCGTCGATCTTGGGCGGCACCAACTGGGTCGTCTTTGAACCGAACGATCCGAAGCTCTGGGACGCCGTCACCCGGACCGTCACGATGTTCCTGCGCCGTGTCTGGCGCGACGGTGCGCTGTTCGGACGGGCACAGGCCGAGGCATTCTTCGTCAAATGTGACGACGAGAACAATCCGCCCGAGAACCGGGATGCCGGGATCCTCACGGTGGAGATCGGTATCGCCCCAGTCAAGCCGGCCGAGTTCGTCGTATTCCGGATCAGTCAGTTCAACGGCGGCGCCGGCCTCGAAGAGTGATCTGGTTTTCGTTCGAACCAGTGCTCACTCGCCATTTCTAATCATCAATCATCGAAGCAGCAATCGTCCAAGCACCAGTCGTCCCAGCACCAGTCGATATCCGATTGATCTACAAACCTACGTGAAAGGAACCCAGCCATGGCCAACGAATCACCGATCGCGGCAAGCCGGTTCGGCATCAGTGTCGACGGCGTTCAGATCGCCAGCTTCTCTGAACTGCAGGGCATTACGACCAAGGTCGAGGTGATCGAGTTTCGCGAGTCGACCGATGACGGCGTCAGGATCGTCAAGATTCCTGGGGCAACTTCGCCAGAAGGCGAGGTCAAGTTCAAGATGGCGATGGGCACGAACCTCGAGATGAACTCGTGGCTCGAGGCTGCGCAAGCCGGCATGATGGCGCAGGCACGCAAGAGTTGTTCGCTCGTCATGTACGACGCCGAGAACAAGCCGGTGGCCCGCTTCTATCTCGAAAATGCTTGGCCGGCGAAGTGTGTTCTGAGCCCGATGCGGGCCGGCGGGACCGATGTCCTCCAACAGGAATGGTCGATTGTGTACGAGACAATTCAACGAGTTCTGTAATGAGCGCCGCCATTGCCGCAACCCAGCAGTCGGCAGCTGGTGGCTCACAGAACCCAACCCTGCAAACCGAGTTCGATTTCGTCTTGCCGCGAGGATACGTCGACGACCGCGGGGGAATTCACCGTGCCGGCACGATGCGGATCGCTCGAGCCAGAGACGAGATCTATCCGCAGGCCGACCCGAAGGTTCGGGAGAACCCCTCGTATCTGACCGTGATCCTGCTCACCAAGACGATCACGAAACTTGGCACACTGCCAGAGGTCGATACGTGGGTCGTCGAGAGTTTGTTCGCCTCCGATCTCGCATTCCTGCAGGATCTGTACCGGAGGATCAATCAGGAAGGTCACACCCAAGCTGCGGTCACCTGCCCGCATTGCGCGACGGAGTTCACGGTGGACATCGCCGGCGATGCCTCGGGGGGATCGTGACGTACGCACCTGACCGGCTGTTCGAAGAGGTCGCGTACGTCGCTTACTACTTGCACTGGCCGTTCGATCAGATCCTCGATATGGAGCACCCCTTGCGGGCGCGCTTGATCGACGAAATCGGCAAGATCAACGAGCAGATCAGCGGGTGAGGTCGACGACCCATGCGCTGGCCACTACGACGCCATTCCACCACGCAGATCGAGCCCGCCTCGACGACATCGGACGACACGACATCGGGCGGGACGACTGACCGGACTCGTCCGTCAACCGAGTTGCCAACGAGCGACCCGGATCGGTCGCGCCCGCGTGCGGACTGGGCTCAGATGGCGACCTTGGCCACAGCTAGCCAGTCGCGTCCACCGACGACGTTCGACGGATCTGAGTTCGGACGGTCGGTGGCCGGTGCACACTCGCCGCTCCGGCGAAAACCACGCGTCGTCCACGGGGTGGCCCCGGCCGGGGTGCTGCTCGACGTCGCTCATGTCGAGGGTGTCCTGCAGCCTGCTGTCGACGTGATCCACACCGATGCTCGGTCGGTGCCGGCGGCACCGCTGCTGTTGCATCGCAAACGGGTTGTTGTCGCTGATCGAGCGGTCGGACTCGCGTCCGACCTGACCCGAAGCGATCGAGACTTCGACTTCCCGACCGTCGAGTTAGGTCGCGCTCCTGAGCGGGTGCAACCAATCACGTGGACGCCGCAACGCGGATTTGTCGAGCAGGATGATCCCGACGAGCAGTTCACCACGCGCGTGTTTCGGCCGAGGGCAAGTTCTGGCGCGAGTGATCGCGGCACTCGAGGTGCCGGGGATACTGCGCTCGACGACGATGGCGGTGACGGAGAGGACATCGGGGACGACATGGAGGATCGCGTCGCCGATCATGTCGAGGTCCAGCCGACGATGCGATTCGTTCCGGTCGCCGGACCGCGGCGCGTTGCGCCGCCAAGGGACCTCGTCGACGCCGTCCGACACGCCACCGGGGTTGACGTCGGGGACACAGAGATCGACCGCTCGCCGATGGTGAGTGATCGTGCCGCCGACCTCGGAGCGATCGCCTTCACGGAGCGCGCGACCGTTCACCTACCCGAGGAGCTCGGGCAGCTCGACGAGCCCCGCGTGCGGTCGATCGCCGCCCACGAGCTCGTGCACGTCGCTCAGCAACGGACGCGCGCCGGCGAGGCGCCAGCAGAGAACAGCGTGGAGGGTCGTCAACTGGAACGCCAGGCGCGGGCCGTCCAGCGTTCGGTCGAAGGCGGTGGGGTGCTCCCGACGTTCCTTCGCAATCATCCCGGTAGCCACGTGAGCGAAGGCCCGGTCGGTGTGCAACGGCTCGCCCGCGAGGACCCCGAATGGCTGGGGACGGACCTGTCCGACGAGAATTTCTCCGAAATCGAGCCACGCACCTCGGCCGACATCTTCGACTGGCAAGAGCGAGACGGCGAGCCGTATCCGAGCGAGTGGGAAACCCGTCGCGACTGGGCCGAGGCGTTCGAGCGGGAGAATTCCTCAATGCTTCAGCTGCGACGCGACGAGCGCTACCGACACCTGGTCCAAGAGGTCACCGGAGGCGCCGTTCCGCTCTCCCAGACAGCCGCGATCAGTGTTAAGCAACGGCTCGAATCGGAGATGCCGTACCAGTTCGGACCGCCGTTCGACATCGACCCCTACCCCGATCAGTTGTCCGACGGCGAAGGTGGGGCGTCGACAGGTGGTGCGGCAACTGTGGTTCCGGTGGCGACCGAGCGCGAGCGGACGGCCGCGACCCAGGAGCTGGTCCACATCACGAGTCGGGCGCGGACCGCCAACGCCAGCGCTGGTGACGGCAGCTTCTCCGTGACCAACCTCGACGACATCTTCGAGCGTCGGTTCGAACGTGAACGGGCAATTCGGATGGAGGTGCTCGAAGCGAAGCGACAGGCGGCGATCGGTGAACGGGCGGTGGCCTCCCACGTGGTGGCACTCTCCGAGGAAGAGGTGGCCCAGATTCGTGCGGCAGTCGATCTCGAGATTCCGCTGAATGTCGCCAGCATGATCTATCTCGAGACATCGTCGATCATGCGGATGTCGGTGGCTGGCGAAGTCGACGCCGAAGCGCTCGCGGCGACCGGCTCTGGTGGGGCCAACGCCCCAGCTCACGGCGCCGCCGGTGGGTCGTCGACAACGTCGCCTGCTGGCGACGCGGCGGCCCCCTCCCCAGGTCCGACCGCCGATGCGCAGCTGACAGCCGCCACCGACGCCATGCAAACGATCATGGATCGGGTCAACCGACAGACTCCCGCGGCAGGCGCCGGGGAATACAGCTTGACCGAGCTCGACGATCGATTCGAAGCGCGGTTCGACCTCGAGAAACGGCTGCGATTCGAGGTCATGCAGGCAAAGATTCGAGCGGCGGTCGAGAATCGAGCGACCGTTGGAACGGTCGTGTCGATCACTCAAGCCGAACTGGCGCAGATTCGGGCCGCGGTCGACGCCGAGCTCCCCCTCAACGTTCGCAACATGATCTACCTCGACACTGACGAGTACCTCAGCTACGAGATCACTCAGGCCGATGTCGATGCCGTCTTCCCGGCCGGGACGGTGATTGCGGCGGCTTCGAGCATCGCAAGTCTCGATGCCACATCGGCGGCAATCGAGCCGGGTGATGCGGCAAGCGCGAGCGCTGTGGATCCGACAGCCGACGACCAACCCGCAGGAGGAGGCAGCCGCGGCGGAGGCGTTGGCGGGGCAGTTGCCACTGCCGTCGGGGCCGCTGTCGGGGCAGCGGTCGCATCCGGAGCTGCATCGTTGGTGCACGCCCTTGCGGGCGACGAACCGTATGCCGGTCAGGAGTTGGCTGCACACACCGTGCAGCAGATGAGTGAACTCGACCTCGAGATCTTGGCGCGGAGGCTCTGGGGTCGGCTGCGCAGAGAGCTGAGGTCCGAATTGTTGATCGATCGCGAGCGGGCCGGTGTGCTCGCCGATGTCCGCTGACCCGAAACCGGCACACAGCCAAGACAGCAAAAGAATCAAGCCAGCAGAGAACGAAGACAGGAAAGGAACGAACAGATGACTGCAACCGAAGCCATGCTCGGCTTATCGATGCGCTTCACGGTGACGATCGACGGCCACGATCTGGCGAGCTGGTCCAAGGCGAGCGGGCTCGAAGTGACCTGGGACCTGGTCGAGTACCGCGCCGGCGACGCCGGCAACGAACGCTGGATCTTCCCAGGTCTGGCCAAGTACCCGATCGCCAAATTTGAGCGCGCCACCGACAAGGAAAGCAGCGCGAAGGTACGTGACTGGTTGAACTCGACATCATTCAAGCATGAGCCCAAGCCGGCAACCGTCGTGCTCAAGGATTCCAAGCTCGAGGTCGTCGCCGAATGGACGCTCAATAACGTGATGCCCGTCAAATGGAGTGTCGCCCCGTTCGACGCCTCCGGCAACAAGGTCGCGTTGGAGACGCTCGAACTGGCCCATACCGGCTTCCTGGTCGAGAAGAAGTAGCTCCTATGGGATTCCCGGTGAACGCCAAACTTGGCCTGGCAATGCGCTTCGACGTCGTGATCGACGGGTACGACCTCGGATCGTGGAGCACGTGCAAGGGTCTCAGTGTCTCGTTCAAGTACGAGAAGGTGAAAGAACTCGGCGAGCATACGATGAACGCCTTCATTCCGGGTTGGGTCGAGTATCCGCCGGTCAGTCTGCAGCGGGCGATGGTGAAGTCGGATTGGTCAAAGACCAAGGACTGGCTCCAGATCGTGGCGTCGGCTCCGTGGTTGCTCACCGATAGTCCGATCGGCGACATTGCCGGGGGTGTATCCGCAAGCGTCGATGGCGGCGAGGCTTCCGTCCATGCCGAAATCGGCGGCGGAGCTGCCGGGTTGGCGATTGCCGGGCCGTCTTCGGGAAAGATCACCTTGCGCGATGCCGGGCTCGAAGAGGTCGCCAGCTGGGAACTCGACAACGTGCTGCCCAGCGCCTGGAAGGCCCCCCAGTTCGATGCCAACGGCAAGGCGGTCGCGATCGAAACACTCGAACTCGTGCACGAAGGATTCCTGGTGTGCTTGAACGTCTGAAAATCTTCGAGTTCTTCGCTCCGTACAACTTCGTCCTGTTCGACCACAACCCTGAACAGCTCAAGATGGGCGCCAGCGCCAGAGGTGGCACGCGCTCGACTCCGACTGCCAGTCCGACTGGGAACGCGGGTGCAAGTGGCAACGGCACCGAACAGACCACTGTGACGGTCACCAAGGCTCGGCTGGTTGGGCCGGAGACGAAGAAGTTCTGTGACACGTTGATCGCCTGGTGTGCTCCGGCCTCATTGAGCTCTAAGGCGGCAGCGACCATCGCTACTGGGCAACCGTGGGGCAGCAAGCCGTCGATGTTGTTGATGCAATGGGGGCCGCCGGCAGCGGGATTCACATTCACCGCGACGATGAGCAAGGTCGACATCCAGTACCTCCGTGTCTCGTTCCTCGGAATCCCGACCCATGCAACCGTGACGCTGTCGCTCAAGGAGGAGCCGACGATTCTCCCGATGACGAATCCGACGTCAGGAGGCCGACCCGGCCGCAACCGGCACATGATGCTGGCCGACGAGACGTTGATGTCGGTCGCCACCAAGACGTTCGGGAATCCGTCGGCCTGGCGGGCGATCGCCGAGGTCAACGGTATCGACGACCCGACGTCGCTGAGGCCTGGTGACGTCGTCTACCTACCAGCCCGTGACGAACTCAAACAGCTCGCTGGAGCGACGCGATGACCACGGCCGCGCTCGGGACATCAATCACCCCGAGTGTCTCGATGTTCGGCCTGCCACTCAACCCGTTGGTCGCTCCGTACCTGATCAGAACCGTTGTCGATATGAGCTTGCATCGACCGGACATGTTCGAGCTGACGTTCATGGACCTCGACGGCACCGTGCTCGATACCACCGGCATCGACATCGGTAGCGAGCTGACGATCTCCGTCGGCGACGCCCCGCTGACGACCGACCTGATCGTCGGCGAGGTGACGTCGATCGAAGGCGACTACGACAACCTGGTGATGATGACGGTCGTTCGCGGTTACGAACACAGCCACCGTCTCCAAAAGGCTCGGCGCAGCCGCACCTTCCTCGATTCGACTGACGGTGACATTGCCCGCAAGGTTGCTCAAGACGCCAAACTCAAGGTCGGCGACATCTCGGATCCAGGTGTGACCCACCGCTACGTCGCCCAGGTCGCCCAGACCGACTGGGAGTTCCTCAAAGGACGCGCGGCAGAGATCGGGTACGACGTTCGAGTGATCGACGGCAAGTTCACGTTCGCTCCCGCACCAGGGATGAGCGCCGGTGGGATGGGTGGACTCGCCGACGCGGCCGGCTCGTTGCTCGGCGCCAACACGCTGACGTTCGGCGAGAACTTGCGCTGGTTGCGACCCCGCGTCACCTCCGGCGGAATGGTCGGTGAGGCCGAGGTTCGCGTGTGGGATCCTGACAGCGTTGCCGTCGTCTCTTCCGTGGCCGCGCTGACGTCGGCAACCGCCACGATCGACGACGATCCAGCGGCGCTGGCCGAAGCGCACGGAGGATTGCTCCCCGGGCTACCGGCCGTGTCGATACCGGGCATGCCGAGCTTCGGCGATGTCAGCAACAACGCCTACTCGATCGTCAACCACCCTTTGGCTTGGGGCTCGGCGGCGCAAAGTGCCGCCGACGCCGTCGCCGCCGGTATGGCCGAGCATGTCGCCAGCTCGTTCGCCGAGGCCGAGGGGATGGTCCTCAACGCCTCCGGTGTGATCGCCGGTGCCAAGGTCACACTCGATGGCGTGCCTGACCGATTCGCCGGTGACTGGTACGTCACCGCGGCCCGCCACGACCTGGACGAGGCCGAGGGCTACCAGGTTCGGTTTGAGGTGAGTGGTCGCCACGACCGTTCGTTGCACGGGTTGGTGACCGGCTCGTCAACCAATCGAAGGGCGCGCGGTCTGATCGACGGTCTCGTGCCCGGGATCGTCACCAACATTTCCGACGACGAGGGGATGCACCGTGTCAAGGTGGCGCTGCCGTGGCTGGCGCCAGATTTCGAGACCGACTGGGCGCGGGTCGCCATGCCTGGCATGGGTGCCAGCTACGGCATGATCGTGCTGCCCGAGGTCGAAGATGAAGTCCTCGTCGGGTTCGAATTCGGAGACCCTCGCCGCGCCTACGTGCTGGGTGGCCTGGTGAACGGCAACACCGAACTCGAACTCGGCGGGGATCCGGTCAAGCAGGGTGCGCTTGGCGGGCTGGTCGTCAAGCGCGGCATGGTCAGCCGGCTCGGCCACAAGATGCTGATCGACGACGACGGCGACGGCACAACGCCGCCGAGTAAGTCGGGGATCACGATCGGCAACAAGGACGACACGATCACGATTCAGTACGACGACGTCAACAAGAAGATCACGATCCTGTGCGATGCGTCAACGCCGCCTGCGGCAATCGAGATCAAGCAGAACGGTGCCGGTGGGAGCATCACGATCGAGCAGGCGGGGAGCGGCGGAACGTTGACGCTGAAGAGTGCCGGCGATGTCACGGTCGAGGCCGCTACCCCAGGAAAGCTGACCCTCAAAGGTGGCACCGGGGTCAAGATCGACGGCGGCGCCGGCATGGTCGAGTTGTCCGGTGCCCAAGTGAAGTTGAACTGAGCCGACCGAGATGACGCGAACGGGCACGACGAGGACGACAAGCACGACAGGCACAAGTAGCAAAGGAGCGGGCACGTGACGAACATGGCGCAACACGACTTCGTCGGCTTCGGGTGGGCATTCCCGCCCGACACCAACCCGAGCGGCGGCATCGCGCTCGTCGGTCGCGAGCGTGAGATCGAACAGGCGATTCAGATCATCATGACGACCTATCCCGGCGAGCGCCCAATGCGACCGCGATTCGGCTGTCCGCTCCGCGACTTCATGTTCCGGTCAGCCGACAACTCGACCGCCGTCGAACTGGCGCTGGCGGTGCGGACGTCCGTGATCCAATGGGAGCCGCGGGTCGACGTGATCGACGTGCTCGTGCGGCCCGATCCGATCGTGCGTAACCGGCTCGACGTCGAGGTCATCTACGCCATCAAACACACCAACGATCAACGCAACCTGGTGTTCCCCTTCTACACCATCCCCGATGATGGAAGTGAGTACTGATGAGCATCGCCGCACCGAATCTCGACGATCGTCGATTCCAGGACCTCGTCGACGACGCCAAACGGATCGTGATGGATCGCTGTCCGACATGGACCGACCACAACGTGTCCGACCCGGGTGTGACGTTGATCGAGACGTTTGCGTTCATGACCGATCAGATGCTGTACAGGCTCAACCGTGTTCCTGATCGCCTGTACATCAAGTTCCTGGAGTTGATCGGCATCCGGTTGTTTCCGCCTGCGGCGGCGCGCACGCCGGTTACGTTTTGGTTGTCGACGCCAGCCAGTACGACCCTGATCATCCCGGCTTCCACACGCGTCGCCACGTTGCGTGGTGAACTCGAACAACCGATCGTGTTCAGTACGTTGCATCCGCTCGAGATTGTGCCGGTGGAGCTGCAAACGATTGCCACACGCGAGCACGACGTCGACGGGATGCGCGATCGCACCGAACAGATGCATGTCGGTACACAGGTACCTGCCTTCGCAGAGATTCCGGACACCGACGACGCGTTCTACATCGGACTCGACCGTGCCGCCCCCGGAATGGCGGTGGCGCTGCGCTTCGAATGTCAGATCGACGGCGTCGGCGTCGACCCCACCGACCCGCCGCTCGCCTGGGAGGCCTGGAACGGTGCCGATTGGGTGGGATGTGAACTTGAACAGGACGAGACCGGTGGCCTGAATCGTCGCGGCGACGTGGTCGTTCACATGCCGTTGGATCACGCCGAGAACGTCTTGGAGGGCGTACGAGCCGGATGGCTGAGGGCGCGGATCACCGCGCCGGTCGACGGTCAGCCGCGCTACAGCTCGTCGCCGATGATCCAGTCGCTGCACGCATCAACGGTCGGTGGCAGTGTCGAGGCTGCACAAGCCGAGCTCAGCGAACCTGAAGTGGTCGGTGAGTCGTCGGGCCAGCCAGGTCAGCGGTTTCGGCTTCCGAGTGGCCCGATGGTCGAGGTCGGGCCGCCGCCAGTGATCGACGTCAGCACTGACGAGGGTTGGGTCGAATGGGCGATCGTCGATGACTTCGTCGATTGCGGACCTGACGACCAAGTGGTGATCGTCGACCGTGCCGCGGGAGAGATCGAGTTCGCGCCGATGGTCCGATTCGAAGACGGCAGCGTACGGCAGTACGGCGCGATCCCGCCGCAGCGCTCATCGGTGAGAATGCGCGACCATGCCACCGGTGGTGGGCGTCGTGGGAACGTGCCGGCCAGAGCGCTTCGGACGCTCAAGTCGTCGATTCCGTTCGTGCGGGCCGTCACCAACCGGCACAGCGCGGTCGGTGGTGTCGACGCCGAAAGCGTCGACGAAGCCAGGGTTCGTGGACCGCTGATGCTCCGAACTCGGAGTCGCGCCGTGACGGCGGAGGACTTCGAACTGTTGACTCGCGAGGCTGCGCCGGAGATCGCCAGAGTGCGTTGTATCCCGGCTGCGACGGCCGAGGATGCCGGCCACGTAACCGTATGTGTCGTTCCATCCGCATCCCGCGAGGGTGAGGTCCTCCGATTCGAGGACCTGTTGCCGACCGAGCACACGCTCCAGGCGATCGCCCGACGGCTCGAAGAGGCGCGCATCATCGGTTCGGTCGTGCATGTTGAGCCGCCGACGTATCAGGGGGTGACGGTCGTCGCCCGCCTTCGCAGCAGCCCTCGCGCCGATCCTGAGCGCGTGCGGGCAGACGCCGTCGCCGCACTGCATCGCTACTTCGATCCGTTGGTCGGTGGTGCCGACGGCAAGGGCTGGCCGTGGGGCCGTCCCGCTCAGTCCGGTGATGCGTTCAGCGTGTTACAGCACGTTCGGGGGGTCGATGTCGTCGAGGACGTTCGGCTGTTCGGTGCCAATCCGGTCAGCGGCGAGCGAGGTGAGGCGACGACCCGTCTGGAACTGGCGGCCAACAGTTTGGTGTTCTCCTACGAGCATCAGGTGCGGGTGGTGACGCCGTGAGTCGGGGCTCGGTTCTCGGCTTGCCAGTTGCGCAGCCGATCATCGATCAACTGCCGGCGATCTATCAAACTGGCCTCTTTCTGACCGAGTTCACCGGCGGGCTCGACCAGGTGTGGGCACCGACGATGACGACGCTTGACTGCCTCCACGCCTACCTCGACCCGTCGGTTGCACCTCCCGATTTCATCACGTGGCTCGGTGGCTGGGTCGGTCTCACACTCGACGAGGACTGGTCGCTCGAACGCCGACGCGTGCTTGTCAGCTCGGCAACCGAACTGTTCGCAAAGCGTGGAACTGCGGTTGGTTTGCGTGAGGAGATCGAGTTGTACACGGGCGGTTCGGTCAGCGTTGATGATCCTGGCGCCGTGTGGACGTCGCGATTTCCAACTGACAGTGAACAGCGAACCGATCGTCGCTCGGCGGATCGAACCGTTCGGGTCACGGTCGATGTGCCGGATTCGGCGACGGTGAATTGGCCCGCACTGCAGGTCCTTGTTCGGGATGCGGTGCCAGCGCACCTACCCGTCGAGATCGAACTTCGAGAAGTTGCTGCAGCGACCGCGACGCCCCGCCGCCCAAAGAACAAGCAGAAGAACGAACCGGAAGAATAGGGTGATTGGTCGTGATCGTCTGTACCAAATGTGGATTCCAGAACCTTCCATCTGACGCGTTCTGCGGATCGTGTGGCGGATTCCTCGAATGGACGGGTGAGGTTGTCGCCCCGCCCGTGGTTGCCGAACCGCCGGAGCAAGCTCAAGCGAAGCGGGGGATAAGGGAACGAATCCAGTCCGTTTTGGCGCTTGATGTCTACGCCCCGGGCGAAACGGTCAAGACCGAGATCGGCGCAGGGGCGGCACCAGGTGCTGGCGGTCCGCCCGGTGCTGGCGGTCCGCCGCGTCCTGGTGGTGGCCCGCCCGGTGCTGGTGGTCCGCCGCGTCCTGGTGGTGGCCCGCCTGGTTCTGGTGGTCCGCCTGGGGGTCCGCCGCGTCCGCCTGGTGTTGCTGGTCCGCCTGGGGGTCCGCCGCGTCCGCCTGGGGGTCCGCCGCGTCCGCCTGGTTCTGGTGGTCCGCCTGGG
>JANPLQ010000107.1:0-70539 GCA_031422395.1 Ilumatobacteraceae bacterium
ACAATGTGATGATGACGGTTGAGTTGGGTAAGCCGATCGCGATGGACGAGGGCCTCCGGTTCGCGATCCGCGAAGGCGGACGTACCGTCGGTGCCGGCCGCGTCGTCAAAATCCTCAAGTGACCTGACGACAACGAACAACAATCGCAAACTGAATCGAGAACATTGACATGGCACAGAGCATTCGAATCCGCCTCAAGGCGTTTGATCACGAGATCATCGACCAATCGACGAAGAAAATCGTCGAGACGGTCAATCGGACCGACGCCACCGTGCGCGGTCCGATCCCGCTCCCGACTGACAAGCATCGTTACACGGTCATTCGCGGACCGCACATCGACAAGACGTCGCGCGAGCACTTCGAGATGCGAGTCCACAAACGGTTGATCGACATCGTCAACCCCAACGCCAAGACGATCGATTCGCTCCAGCGAATCGAACTCCCAGCGGGCGTTGACATCGAAATCAAAATCCAAGCCAGCTAACGGCACGATGCTGAGCGTACATTGAGAGCCGGTGGCGAAAGCCACCGGCTCTCAGCGATTTCGGTACAGTCCTGGTTGTGAGGATGATCACTGTTGCTGCAACTCAGATGGCTTGTGCGGCTGATCATGCAGCCAACCTTGACGGGGCGGAACAGCTTGTCCGCAAGGCTGCGGCGGCTGGGGCAAACGTCGTTCTGCTGCAGGAGTTGTTCGAAGCGCCGTACTTCTGCCGCTATCAGGATCAGCGATTTTTCGACTGGGCGCGACCCACTGAAGGCAACCCAGTCATTGCCAGATTTCAGGCACTCGCCACCGAGCTGCACGTGGTACTGCCGATCTCGTTCTTCGAACGCGCCGGGCAAACGCATTTCAACTCGGTTGCGATGATCGACGCTGACGGCTCGGTGCTCGGTGTCTACCGAAAGTCGCACATTCCTGACGGACCCGGCTATCAGGAGAAGTACTACTTCTCGCCGGGCGACACCGGGCTGAAAGCCTGGCAAACGCGATTCGGTCGGATCGGGCTTGGGATCTGTTGGGACCAGTGGTTCCCCGAGGTCGCTCGCGTGCTTGCGTTGCAAGGTGCTGAACTGCTGCTGTATCCGACTGCGATCGGGTCAGAACCGCCATACCCAGATCTTGACACCAGCCGCCACTGGCAACGCACGATGCAGGGCCACGCCGCCGCCAATCTGATTCCGGTGGTTGCGTCCAATCGGGTCGGGACAGAAACTGGCGGAACCAACGACGTGACGTTCTACGGGTCGTCGTTCATCACCGACAACACCGGAGCGATCGTCTCCGAGGCTGATCGCGAGTCGGCGGTGGTGCTGACGGCGACGTTCGATCTCGACTCGTTGGCGACCCAACGTCTGAGCCACGGAGTCTTTCGCGACCGTCGCCCCGACTTGTACCGGTCGATCATCAGCCTCGACGGGGTGACCTGAGATGCCCGATCTGCGAGCGCAACCGATCGCCAGCCACTACATCGGTGGGCAGTACATCGAGTCGTCGGGGGTGGCCATCGAGAGTCGGCACCCGGCAACGGGCGAGTTGATTGCCACCGTTCATTCGGCGGACCCTGCGGTAATTGAACTTGCCGTGAGTACGGCACGAACCGGATTCGCCGTCTGGTCGGCGATGTCGGGCACCGAGCGCGGGAGGGTGCTGCGGAGAGCGGCCGAAATCGTCCGATTGCGGAACCGCGAACTGTCGATGCTGGAGACGCTCGATACGGGGAAACCGCTGCAGGAGACCCTCGTTGCTGACGCCGCGTCGGGTGCCGACTGTCTCGAATACTTTGGTGGTCTGATCGCCAACGCGACGAGCGACTACATCGACCTGGGTGGATCATTTGCCTATACGCGTCGTGAACCGCTCGGGATCTGCGTCGGTATCGGTGCGTGGAACTACCCGATCCAGATTGCTTGTTGGAAGGCCGCACCGTCGCTCGCCGCTGGCAACTCGATGATCTTCAAGCCGTCCGAAGTCACGCCGCTGACGGCGCTCAAGCTGGCCGAGATCCTTACCGAAGCCGGCTTGCCGGATGGTGTCTTCAACGTCGTGCAAGGGGCGGGAGATGTTGGTGAGACGCTCGTGCGGCATACGGGTATTGCCAAGGTGTCGGTGACTGGTTCGGTCGCAACGGGCGAGAGGGTGATGGCGGGTGCCGCCGAAGGACTCAAACACGTCACACTCGAACTCGGCGGCAAGTCTCCGATCATCGTGTTCGACGATGCCAACCTCGACAACGCCGTGTCCGGGGCGATGCTCGGCAACTTCTATTCCGCGGGTCAGATCTGTTCGAATGGGACGAGAGTATTCGTGCAACGTTCGGTCATCGACGACTTCCTCGAACGACTCGTCGCCCGCACCGAACTGATCGAACTCGGCGATCCGCTCGACGAGTCAACACAGATGGGTCCGCTGGTCAACGAACGCCAGTATCGACGAGTCCTCGAGTTCATACAGACTGGTCATGATGGCGGCGCGAAGTGCCTCACCGGGGGAGCGCCGGCGACCATCGCTGACCTTCCGAATGGTCTGTTCGTGCAGCCGACCGTGTTCGCTGATGTCACCGACGACATGCGAATTGCCCAGGAGGAGATTTTCGGCCCGGTTATGTCGGTGCTCGTCTTCGACGACGAGGACGAGGTAGTCGAACGCGCCAATGGCACCCAGTTCGGGCTTGCCGCCGGCGTGTTCACCCGCGACATCCAACGCGGCCATCGAGTGATCGACCGTTTGCAGGCCGGTACCTGCTGGATCAACACATACAACCTGACCCCGATTGCGATGCCGTTCGGTGGCGTGAAGCATTCCGGCATTGGTCGGGAAAATGGTCACGCCGCCCTCGACCACTACAGCCAGATCAAAAGCGTCTACGTCGAGATGGGTGACGTCGAGTCGCCGTTCTGAACGTGTGGTGTCTGCCACCAAGCGTCAGGCTGTCCACCAACTGTGCGCCATGAGCTCTGCGACGACCGGTTCAGTCAGCAGGGCAACTGCCCAGTCGTCGTCATTGTGGTAGCGGACTTCGTAGTGCGCTCCGGGAAACGAGCCACCGACGGCGACGCTGGTCGAACCGCGTTCAGTCATCCAGCGAGCCGCTTCAGCGTCGTAGCGTGATCCGGTGAACACGACTGCTCGGTAGTCAAGCGTTTTCGCGAGGTACACATCAACATGATTCCAGTCGCCAGTCTCGCAGCCGTCTGCCCGTCGACGGGGACCCTCACGGAGCATCAACGCCCCCTGCATCGCCGACGACAACCGCTCGGCAGGCGCCAGGAACCATGTACCGTCTGGGCCGTCGATCGCCTCGACCACACGAGCGAGCCAGGTCTCGGATCGATCGAGCAAGTCGGCGCTTGCCGTCGTTGCGCTGCGCACGATCGTGACGGCGTCGATCCCGCCGACCAGCCGTTGTTCGAGCGCCAGTAGCGCGCCGATCGTGTGACGGTACGACCGGCAGGCCACGCCACCCGCTTCGTCGCCTGCCAGCATCTCGACGACATGGTCGGCGTGCTCGGTGATCGCCGACCCAGCTTGATTCGTGAGCGCCACCACGATGCTGATGCCAGCGTGTCGTTCGAGTGCGTCGAGCGTCTCGACCGACCGACCCGAGGCCGAAATCGCGATCACGACGAGGTCGGGTGCAGCCGGCCAGGTCGCCGCCGTTGATGCCAGTTCGGCCACCGCATCGACACCTCGTGCGCGGAGGCGCCGAGCACAGACGTCGGCGGCAGAGTAAGACGAGCCCATTCCAGTCAGCAACAGACGTCGTGGCGGCCGGTCGATCGGCCAATCCAGATCGCCCGTCTGAATCGCCGTTGCGAGCGAGTCAAGCGCGTTCGGCACCCTGTCGAGGTCTGCACGAAACAGCGCTGGGTCCATCACGAGCCGCCGGTGACTTGGAACATCGCCGCCAACGTAGCGGTCGGCGCGTACGACCAACGCGGTAGATGACGGGCGGCGTAAACAAGCTCGTGTAACTCCTGTGCTGCCCGCAAACCGGGAAGCAGCCGAGCGTCGAGTCGGTCGCCGAGCCCGCCAGCATCCAACGTCGAGCGATAGCTGCTGAGCGTCGCCCGGATGCACGAGGAAATCACGGGCTCGAGTTCCTCCGTTGCCGACGGGCGGCGCTTCTGGGCGATCCGGCCGGCGTGATCGATCGACTGAATCAGCGCCGCGAGATCGATTGCGAGCGGCCGCAATCGGCGTCGAGAAGCGCCGTCGAGCAGCGGGTTGCCGTCAAAATCGGTGATCGTCAGGCGATTGCCGACCCGTAACACCTGCCCAATGTGGAGATCACCGTGGATCAAACCCATCGGCGTCGGTCCTCGAGGCATGGTTTCGATCAGCGATCGGATCTGCGAGTCGCAGGCGGCGAGAATCGCTTGCGACTGGCGATCTATGACCTCGGCGGATGCTGCTTCCAGAAGCGCTCGACACCGATCGCGTTCGTACTCGACGTCGATCTGACCGTCGAGGTCGGGAAAGATTGCTGACGGCGTCGCCAGCGCGAGGTGTAGTCGGGCGGCGAGCGCCCCGACCTCGGCAGCGGCGGGAATCGGCGCTACGAACTTGGTGGCGTCGTCGACACAGTCTGTGAGCGCGTCGACGAACCAGTCCCACCCGTCGAGCGCCCCGACGACGAACTCGGTGACGACCGCCAAGACGTGCCCGTCCGACGCCTCGACACCGAGCAAGCTTGGCATGTCGACAAATCTGGCCGCCCTGAGATGGGCGAGTAGATCAAGGCCATGATGGGGCTCGCGGACCGGTGGAGTCAACCACTTGACGATCACCGACTCGTCGACTACGACGCTGCGGTTGGTCTGGTCGACGGTGATCCTGCGCTCGACCCCGTCGCTCACGCGATCCGGTGCCAGCCGCCGCGCGAGATCGGCCGAACTGCCGTCGGGCGGATAGTCGTTGCCCGAGCTGCCCCACGTCATGCCGGGCGGAATCCGCTGCGCTCGACGGGTTCGGCGTGTTTGACCATCACATGGTGACCGTGCGTGAACTCGAGCACGGAGTCGTGCCCCATGTCCTTTCCGAATCCGGAAGCACCTCGACCTCCGTGGGGCATCTCGCTGGCGATCGGCAGGTGGTCATTGATCCACGTCACACCCGCTCGAATCTGATGGGCGACTCGCAAACCGCGGTCGACCTGCGAGGTCCACACCGACGAGGCAAGGCCGTAGCGCGAATCGTTGGCGAGCGTGATCGCCTGGCGTTCGTCGGTGAACGGCACCACCGTGAGCACCGGCCCGAAGACCTCGTCCTGGACGATCTCTGAGTCCTGTTTGGCCCCGACGATCAGAGTCGGCGTATAGAACCATCCGGCCCGATCAGGCGCGGTTCCACCTTGGACCACCTGCGCTCCCGCGCTCTGGGCGCGACGTACGAAGCCATCGACCCGGTCACGGTGTTCGGCGCTGACCAGCGGCCCGATGTCGGCGGTCGGCTCGTCGGGTCCTCCGACGATGATGGTCGACATCGTCTCGCGAAGGGCGTCGACCAAGTGGTCGTGCGATGACGCCTCGACGTACACCCTTGTTGCCGCGGTGCAATCCTGCCCAGAGTTGTACGTGGCCGCTAGCGCGGCAGCACCTGCCACGGCATCGAGGTCGGCGTCGGCGAACACCAGCAGCGGTGCCTTACCGCCAAGTTCGAGCTGCACCCGGATTGGTCGTTCGGAGGCGAGCCGCATGATCCGCCGTCCCGTGGCTGTCGAACCGGTGAACGTGATCATGTCGATGCCGGGATGAGCCACGAGCGCCTCGCCGACCTCTGCCCCACCGGTGACGACCGAGAACGCGCCTGCAGGAAGTCCCGCTTCGATCGCTAGTTCCGCGAGTCGAATCGCCGATCGGGGCGTCGCAGGGGCTGGCTTCAGCACAACCGTGCAGCCAGCCGCCAGGGCAGCGCCGGCCTTCCACACCGCCATCACGAACGGAAAGTTCCAAGGGGTGATCGCTGCCACTAGACCGGCCGGGCGGCGCACGAGCATCGAGGTATAGCCGGTGCTGAACTCGCCGGCTGCGGTTCCGTGCAACGATCGCGCCGCTGATCCGAAGAAGCGCAGATTGTCGACAGCGAAGGGCAGCTCGCCGTCGCGCATCACGGTCCACGGCTTGCCTGTCTCTTCGACATCGAGTCGCGAGAGTTCGTCGGCGTGGAGTTCGACCAGATCGGCGAGCCGGTGCAGCACGAGGGCCCGTTGCGACGGCAACGCACGACCCCACTCCTTGCCCGAATCGGCAGCCGCAGATACGCGAGCTTCGATCTCGTCTGGGGTTGAGTCGGCAATGGAGTCGATCGCCAAACCGCTTGCAGGATTGATCAACGTGCGTATCATCGCACCATTCTTCACTGTGGTCGAAGCACCGGATGCATTCGACGTCGAGAGGTTCGCCATGATCAAATCCCGGACTTTCCTATTCATGCCGGAGAGTGCCTATGGCCCGACCAACAACTGCATTGGGATCGGAACGGTCTTGCGTGAACGCGGCCACCGGGTCGTGTTCGCGGCCGAGCGTTCGTGGGCCGGCAAGCTCGAAGCACTTGGCTTCGAGGAGGACCTTGTTGATCTAGCGCCGCCGGTCGAACCCGACGCGAGCGGTATGGAGCCGGATGCCGGACAGTTCTGGACCGACTTCATCCGCGACACGTCGCCGGAGTTCCGCAAGCCGACGATCGAGCAACTGTCGACATTCATACAGCCAACCTGGCAAGCGCTGATCGACGGAGCGCGGTACTGCGAACCACAGTTGCGCGAGATCCTCGACCGGGCCCGCCCAGACGTCGTAATCGAAGACAACGTCAACTGCTTCCCGGCCCTCGTCACAGCCGGGGTGCCGTTTGTGCGGATGATGTCGTGCAACCCGCTGGAAGTGGGAGGGCCGGACGTTCCGCCTGTGTTCTCCGGCTATCCGATTTCCGACCGCACCGATTGGGCGGCATTCCGCTCAGCGTACGATTCGACGCATCGCCCGATGTGGACCGACTACGACGAATGGGTTCGCTCATGCGGAGGTCCACGACTCCGAGATCTCGAGTTCATCCACCGGAGTGAGCATCTCAATCTGTATCTCTATCCGGAAATCATCGACTACACGGTCGAGCGACCACTCTCAGATTCCTGGCGCCGACTCGACTCATCGGTTCGTTCGACCGATCAACCGTTCGAAGTTCCGGAGCAGCTTAGTGAGCGAGGTGGTTCGTTGATCTACCTCTCGCTCGGGTCGCTCGGGTCGGCCGACGTCGAACTGATGCGAAGACTTGTCGACGTGCTGTCGAGAACCCCGCACCGTTACATCGTGTCGAAGGGTCCGTGCCACGACCAGTACGACCTCGCCGACAACATGTGGGGTGCGCAACAGGTGCCTCAAACCAACGTGATTCCGCTCGTCGACCTGGTGATCACTCACGCCGGAAACAACACGACTACGGAATCCCTTCACTTTGGCAAGCCGATGATCGCGCTCCCCTTGTTTTGGGATCAGTACGACAACGCCCAACGAGTTGACGAGACCGGATTCGGCGTGCGGCTCGACACGTATCGATTCACCGACGATCAGATGCACGCCTCGATCGAACGCCTGATTGGCGACACGGTGATGCGTCGGCGGGTGGCAGACGCGGGGGCGGCGATCCGTTCCCGCCCTGGAACGCAACTCGCCGCCGACCTACTCGAACGAGTCAAGGCCTGATCAGCCGGCTGCGATTGTTGCGGCGATGTCGCCTGACGAGTCGCCTGAACGTCGGAGTACGCGGATCGTGACGAAGGCGAACAGCATCGTGACCAGGAACAACAACACACCACCGGCACCGACGTTCGGCTTCGTCGATGATTTGACGGTTCCGAGCAGGTAGAGCGGGAACGTCGACGAGTCTTGCCCGAGGAAGCTCGAAACGATCACGTTGTCGAGGCTGAAGCTGAACGACAACATCGCACCGGCCAGCAGCGCCGGTGCCATCAGCGGGAGTGTGATCTGTCTGAACGCACGCGCCGGCGGCGCACCCAGATCGGCGGCAGCTTCCTCAAGTGATTCGTCGAGCCCTTGTAGCCGGGCTCGCACGATCAGCGTGACGACTGCCGACGAGAACAGTGAGTGGCCGATCCAAAGCCGGATCATGCCTCCCCGGATACCCAACACGCCGGTCTCGAATGGTCGGTTGAAACCGCGATCGAAGAACCAGCTGAGCAGAGAGAAACCGTCGATCACCTCCGGAGTAACCATCACCAAGAGGAGCAGGAGCAAGAAGACTTTGGTCCATCGTCCTGGCTTGCGCACGAGCGCCACGCCAGCCAGAGCCCCAATCGTGACGGCGATCAGTGTCGAACCGATCGCAGCCTTGAACGAGTTGATGAGTGTCGCCCGCAAGCTGTGATCTGACAGCAGTTGGCGGTACCACTTGAGGCCGCCGAACTCCTTCCAAATGTTGAAGCTGTTGCCACCGTTCATCGAATGGGCGACGACGAAGCCGATTGGGATCATCAGAAAGATCACGACCAGCCATGACCACGCGGCGGTCAGCCACTTGCCGATATCGCGTGGCTGTCGGTTGTGCTTGGGCGGGCTCGTCGTGCTGCTCGTCGTGGTGCTCATGTGGTCCCCGGGATGTCGACGCGGCGGAGTTGCTTGAGGACATAGCGGATCGCTGCCACGATCAGCCCGGCCGACAACACCATCGTCAAGATCAAGATGATCAGGATCGCCGCCGCGGCAGCACCCTTCGGCACGTCCTGGCCCTGAATTGCGAAGTTGTAGATCGATGCACCGATCATGTTCCCCTTGGCGCCACCCAGGATCGTGGCGGTCACGTAGTCGCCGGCCATCGGGATGAATGTCAGGATCGCACCGGCCGTGATGCCGGGCGCGGCGAGCGGCGCGGTGACCGAGAGGAATGTTCTGATCCGGCCGGCGCCGAGATCTTTGCTTGCCTCGCGAAGGGCTGGCTCGATCCGGTCGAGCGACACGAAGATCGGGAACACCATCAGCGGCAGGTAGTTGTACACCAGCGCCAACATCACTGCGCTGCGGGTTCCGATGATGTCGATCGGCGCGTTGCGGATGCCGTTGTCGACGAGGAACGTGTTGAGCACGCCGAACTCGGAAAGCACGATCTTCCACGCCGAGGTGCGTACGAAGAAGCTCATCCAGAACGGCACGATCACCAGCAGCAACATCAAACCCTTCATCCGTGGGCCGGCCTTGATGGCGATGTAGTACGCGACGGGAAGGCCGATCACGACACACAGGAAGGTCGCCGTGCCTGCGATCCTCATCGTGCTGAAGAAGACCGACCGGAAGTCGTCGGTCCAGACGGAGCGATAGTTGTCGAAGCTCAACTTGTCGAGCCGGACGTACCCCTTTTCACCGACCGCCGGCTTGTAGCCGAAACTGTTGATGACCATCAACAACACCGGCAGGGCGAAAAAGAAGCCGTACCAGACGAACGACGGAATGGCGAGCAGGTACTTCGGTGCGCGCAGGCGCCGCGTCCCCCGCGGCGTCTGCGCTGCAACCGATGACCCTACGGCCGACGACACGGAGAATCAGGCTCCCGCAGCAGCCTTGACGGCGTTGTAGATCTCGACCTTACGGTTCTGCGTCTTGTCGCTGATGATGCCCTCTTCCATGTTCTTGAGTTGTTCGGGGGTGATGAAGATCATGTCGAGACGCGGCAGTTCGGCGTCGGCGGCCAGCTTGTCGGTGCCCTTGACCGTCATGTTGTACCCGATGTACGACAAATCGCGGAAGGCAATTTCAGGCTCGAGCATCCAGTTGATCCAGGCGTACGAGCCGTCGGGATTCTTGGCGTCGGCTGGGATCGCGTAGTGATCCATCCAGAGCTCGGTCATCGGAGCTCCGACGACCCATTTCCACGGCTCGGGGTCGCGCCCGGCTTCCTCGAGCCGCACGTAAGCCTGGCGAGCGTCGCCATTCCACGCCATCGACATGTTGTAGGCGCCTTCGGCCAGCGCTGTCGACGGGTACGAGTCAAACGCCTTGATATGTGGCGCAAACTCGTTGACGAGGAATTCTTCGGCGGCGTCGAGATCGGCCGACTCCTCGGTGTTCCAGCTGATCCCGTTGGCCCAGAAATATGGTCCGAGGATGTTGTCCGTGGTGTCGAGCGCCGACGTCTCACCGCTTGCCTCATTGGCGGCGGCGTCGAAGTAGTCGGCCCAAGTCTTGAGTTCCCGTGTGATCACGCTCGAGTCGTAGAAGAAACCGGTCGTGCCCCAGTCACGCGGCACGGCGTATTCGTTGCCAGGGTCCCATCCCTTTCCGAGGTAAGCGCTGTCGATGTTGTCCCAGTTCGGGATCTTCGACTTGTCGAGCTTGGTCAGCAGTTCCTTTGAGATCAGCTGCGGCAAGTACGGCCCTGTCGGCACGATCAAGTCGAAGCCGCTGCTCCCGCGGGTGGCTTCGAGCTTGGCGATCAACTCCTCGTTCGAGGCGTAGAACTGCACGTTCATCGTGATCCCGAGAGCGTCACCCGCTTCGGCAACCAGTTCTGGATCGTGGTAGTCGCCCCAGGTGTAGAGCGCCACGGTTCCCGACGCCTGGGGTGCCGAGGCAGCGCCCGTTGGCTCGTCGCCGGTGGCCGAAGCGCTTCCTGCCTTTTTGTCATCGCCGCAACCGATCAGCACGAGACCGGCGCCGGCGCCGAGCGCCAAGAAGTTTCGTCGGCTGACGATCTGACTGTGAAACTGGCGTGGTGCCAGGATTCTGATGTTTTCCATGGTTATCGCTCCCCTTGGTGCAGTTGCTGGTTGATTCGTAGATGTTGGCGTTGGTTGCAGGGCTGATGGTCGATCATCGCAATGCTTCGGCGTCCGCTGGGTCGACGAGCACGAGGTCAGCCTGCGCTGCGCCAAAGGAGTACACGTCGTCGGCTGACCAGTGGCACCAGACGGGGTCGCCCGGCGCCACTCGCGGAGCCTGCGCCCGCGGCAGCAGGGCGACGACGTCACGCGCTCCGGTGTGGACGACGTACTGCAGAGTGTCGCCGAAATGTGACACGCTGGCGACCGTACCGGTCGCCACGTTGTGCGTCAACTGGGGATCCGTGCTCGTGATGACGAAGCACTCTGGCCGGACGGCGGCGAGGGCCTGTTCACCGGCAGGCACCCGCACCTCGGGCTTCGATGCCACGAAGATCGTCCCGTCAGACGCGACGATTCCCTCACTGCTGGCGATGCCCTTCCAGAAGTTGTTGCGCCCGATGAACCCGGCCACGAACGCCGACGCCGGCCGCTCGTACACCGTCTCCGGATCGGCCAACTGCTCGACGTGGCCCTCGAGCATGATCGCGATGCGGTTACTCATGCCCATCGCCTCCTCCTGGTCGTGTGTCACGAAGATGAAGGTGATCCCGAGTTGACTTTGTAACAGCTTGAGCTCGATCTGCATTTCTTCACGGAGTTTGCGGTCGAGGGCTCCGAGTGGTTCGTCCAACAGCAGCACACTCGGACGGTTGACGAGCGCGCGGGCCAGCGCCACGCGCTGCTGTTGTCCGCCAGACATCTGGCGCGGTTTGCGGTTGGCAAGTTTGGTCATCTTGACCATGTCGAGTGCCTCGGCTACACGGGTCGAGATCTGCGACTTGTTGACGTGCTTCTGGCGAAGTCCGTAGGCGACGTTTTCGGCGACGGTCATGTGGGGGAATAGGGCATAGGCCTGAAACACGGTGTTGACGTCGCGCTGGTATGCGGGAATTCCTTGCACATACTGCCCGCTGATCCTGATGTAGCCCTCATCGGGCTGTTCGAACCCGGCGAGCATTCTGAGGGTCGTCGTTTTCCCGCAGCCGGACGGTCCAAGAAGCGAGAGAAACTCGCCCGGCTGGACGATCAGGTCGAGATTGTCAACAGCGATCATTGAACCAAATCGCTTCGTGACTCCGGTCAACTCGACCGAGCCACGCTCACCAATCGAAACATCGTCGTCGCTGGTGGACTTTGTCGACTGCGACACGTTGTCTCCCCGAATGGTCATCGCGGGCAGCTCGCCCGATCTGCTGGTAGTGGCCTCGAACCGGAGTTTAGGCATGCTTGCGTGGTCCAGAAATCGTTCACACCGAACTGTTTCGTTGATGTAACACTGTCATCGTTGCGAGCTGGACGCCAACACGAGTTCAAAAATGCGAGAGCCATTCCGTCAGTACCGAGCGAACCGGCGCGCAGGCTTGGTAGACCAGACACCGTGACATCGATTCCAGAACGACCGTCTCCGTGGGGCCCACCCGCGATCGACGTACCGCAGACACCTGTGGACGATTCACAACCAGCGCGTCCGAGGAAGAGAAAGTGGCTGCATCGCGTGGCGGTGTGCATGGCGGTCAGCCTGTTTGCCGTCGCCGCTGGCACGTGCGGGGCTCTGATTGGTCAAATGCTCGAACGCGATCCGCGGCCGCCGCAGCGGGCATCCGACGCAGCGCTTGAAATCGGCGCCGTTCGCGAAGGCGATCTGCCCCGAATCAACGTGGCAAAGGTTGCGGCGTACGTGGCACCGTCGGTGGTGACGGTCAGCGCTGATGTCGAGGACGAGTTACTCGGCCCTGGGGGATCGATCGGGACCGGGGTGATTCTCACAACCGACGGCGAAATCCTGACCAACGCTCATGTTGTGGAAGGGGCGACAACGATTCGGGTCCGGTTGGCCGGCCAGACTGAGCCGATCGCGGCGACGCTGCTGGCAACCGACGTCGGCAACGACCTGGCATTGCTCCGGGTCAGCGGCGACGGTTACGAGGCGGCGACGATCGCCCACCCCGACTCGGTTCGGATCGGTGACGACGTGGTGGCGATTGGTTTCGCCCTTGACCTTGACGGTGACCCATCGGTCACGCTCGGCATCATCTCCGCTCTTGATCGCACGATCGTGTCAGGCGATGGGGCGCTCGACGGTTTGATTCAGACCGACGCCGCAATTTCCTCCGGCAATTCCGGCGGTCCGCTTGTCAACTCGCTCGGCGAGGTCGTCGGGATCAACACAGCGGTCGCCCGCGGCGACTCGAACGTTGCCGCCAGCAATATCGGGTTCGCAATCTCGATGGACGAAGCGATCCCGGTTATCGAGTCGTTGCGAGCCAAGGCTGATGGTGTCGAACGCAATGAGGGCTACATGGGCGTCGGGGTCGATGACCGACTCGACGGGGGCCAAGGTGCGATCGTTGCCAACGTCGAACCGGATTCGCCTGCCGAATCGGCGGGAATCATGGTCGATGACCTCGTGATCTCGATCAACGAGGTGGTCGTTGACGGTGCCGCCGGAGTTGTCGCCGCCGTACGAGACAGCGAACCGGGCGATCAGGTCGAGATCGTCGTGTTGCGGGCAGGTCGAGAACTGCAACTCACCGTGACCCTGACCGATCGACCGGAATCGTGACTGACTCGACTTGATCGACTCGACTGGCTACTGAATCCGAAACCCCACGTTGGGGCTGCGTTTCGGCCCCGATAGCATTCCAGAGCCGTCCTGAGAGCGATCTCTGAACGGAACAGATTATTCGTAACTGATGTCTGTGTGTGCCTCCCGGTTCGCCGGAAGGGACCTCACAGCAACCTCTCAGACGAGTGCTCCGCATGCCGTTCGGCACAGCGGAGCATTTCCGTGAGTGGCACGTGGATAGCCGCAAGGCTCGATCAACAAGCAAGGACAAGGCCGCCATGGCGCAAACAGTGATTCTCGGCGAAAAGGTCGGGATGACGCAAAAGTGGGTGGATGACAAGGTCATCCCCGTCACCGTGCTCCGTGTGGAGCCGATGCGCGTCGTTCAGATCAAGACCAACGAACGCGACGGATACACAGCCCTTCAGGTCACATACGGGCACCGTGATGTCAAGAAACTCAACAAGCCGGCAGCCGGCCATTTCGAGAAGGCGGGCGTTGCCCCCGGTAAGCAACTCGTTGAGTTGCGGCTCGACTCGGTCGACGGATTCGTAGTCGGTCAGGAGATCACCGTCGAGTCGATTCCTGCCGGAACACGCGTCGATGTCACGGCGACCAGTCGTGGTAAAGGCTTCGCCGGTGCGATGAAGCGGCACAACTTCAAGGGCCTCGGCGCAAGCCACGGTACCCACAAGAAGCACCGTTCGCCCGGTTCGATCGGCCAGTGCTCGTTCCCTGGTCGTGTCTTCAGGGGCATCAAGATGGCTGGGCACATGGGTCATGAACAGGTCACCACGTTGAACCTCGAAGTCGTCGAATCAGACGCCGAGCGCAACGTGCTGTTGATCAAGGGTTCGGTCCCTGGCCCGAACGGCGGCACCGTTTCGGTCCGCAACGCCGTCAAGATGACCGCAACGTCGAACCGGAAGGGAGCCTGATTCTCATGGCACAAGTCACCCTCAAGAACGTCGCCGGCAAAGATGCCGGCAAGGTCGACCTCGATGACGCCACGTTTGGCATTCAGCCAAATGTGCCGTGCATGCATCAGGTCGTGACTGCTCAACTGGCCGCCCGCCGTGCCGGTACGCAAAGCACCAAGACCCGCGCCGAAGTACGCGGTGGCGGTCGCAAACCGTTCGCTCAAAAGGGCACAGGCAACGCCCGTCAGGGCTCGATCCGAGCACCGCACTTCAGTGGTGGTGGTGTCGCGCTGGGGCCCAAGCCACGAAAGTACGGCCAGAACACACCAAAGAAGATGATCAAGCTGGCGCTCCGTTCGGCCCTGTCCGACCGAGCCAACGAAGGCAAGATCATCGTCGTCAGCGAGTGGGGTTGGGACAAGCCGAACACCAAGACCGCCAAAGCGGCGCTCGCCGGACTCGGCGTGAATGGCAAGGCACTCGTGGTCGTCGGTCGTGATGACGCGGCGGCGGCGTTGAGCTTCCGAAACCTGACCGAAGTCCAGGTCATCGCCCCAGGCGAACTCAACGCATACGACGTGTTGTGTAACGACTGGATCGTCTTCACCGAGTCAACCCTCCCCGTCGATACCCCCAAACCCCCGAAACCAGCCAAGCCTGAGGCAACTGAGACCGCTCCAGCGGCAACCATCTCAGCGGGAGCCCCGAAGTCGTCCAAAAGGTCGAGCGCACCCGACGAGGGAAGCGCCAGCGACGAGTCGGACGGAGGGAGCAGCCAAAGCGAAGCGGAGGCCAGTCCCGACCACAAGAAGGGAAGCGCTAGCGAATCGGATGCGGCAGCGCCAAAGTCCAAGAAGTCGAGCCCACCCGACGAGGGAAGCGCCAGCGACGAGTCGGACGGAGGGAACAGCCAAAGCGAAGCGGAGGCCAGTCCCGACCACAAGAACAGCGAAGCGGAGGCCAGTCCCGACCACCCAGCGCAGTTTAAGGGTGCGGTCAACGCACCTGCTGATGGCTCGCAGCCTGAGGGTTACGACATCAAGGGCAACGCCGACTCGATGCTGTACCACACGCCGGGCAGCCGGTTCTACAAGCAGACGGCCGCCGAGGTCTGGTTCGCCACGGAGGAAGCCGCAGAGGCTGCCGGTTTCTCGAAGCCAGCCTCCCAGCAAGCCGCCGAAGAGACCGCCGAGACTGAAAGCGACAACACGTGATGAAGGATCCACGCGACATCATTTTGGCTCCAGTCGTCTCTGAGAAGAGTTACGAACTGATGGAGACCGGCGTGTACACGTTCAAGGTTTCTACGAAGGCCAGCAAGCCAGAGATCCGTGACGCCATCGAGGCGATCTGGGGAGTCGAGGTCAGCAAGGTCAACACACTCAACCGCAAAGGCAAGGCGACTCGGGTTCGCGGCAGTAACCGCCGCGGTTCGAAGCCCGACACGAAGCGCGCAATTGTCACGCTGTCTACGGGCGAAATCCCGTTGTTCGAGAACTGAGATCATCATGGCGATTCGTTCACGCAAACCAACCAGCCCCGGCCGTCGCTTCCAGACGTCGTCTGACTTCTCCGAAGTCACCAAGTCGACGCCCGAGAAGTCGCTGTTGGCCGTCAAATCGAAGACGGGTGGTCGCAACGTCTACGGCCGGATGACGTCCCGTCATCGCGGTGGTGGCCACAAGCAGCGCTACCGCATGGTCGACTTCAAGCGCGTCAAGGACGGCATGCCAGCCAAGGTGGCCGGTATCGAGTACGACCCGAACCGGACCTGCCGGATTGCGCTGCTGCACTACAACGACGGCCAGAAGGCATACATCCTGGCACCCCGTGGACTGAGTGTCGGTGACGTCGTCCAGAGCGGGCACGGAGCCGACATCAAGCCAGGGAATGCACTGCCGATGCGGTACATCCCGGTCGGAACGACCATCCACAACGTCGAACTACGCCCCGGTCAGGGCGGCAAGATTGGCCGTTCGGCTGGAATCGCAGTCCAACTCGTCGCCAAAGACGGCGATTACGCCACGCTGCGTATGCCGTCGACCGAGATGCGGCGCGTGCCGATCGACTGCCGCGCAACCGTTGGCGAAGTCGGCAACAGCGAACACGAACTGATCAAGATCGGTAAGGCAGGCCGCAACCGCTGGAAAGGCGTCAAGCCTCAGACCCGTGGCGTGTCGATGAACCCGGTTGATCACCCGCTCGGTGGTGGCGAAGGCCGCACATCTGGTGGTCGTCCGGCCGTTTCGCCGTGGGGCAAGCCCGAGGGCCGCACCCGCAGCAAGAAGAAGGCCAGCCAGAAACTCATCGTTCGTCGCCGTCGTAGCGGCACGGGTCGCCGGTAAGGCACAGGGAGAGAACAATGACTCGCAGTCTCAAAAAAGGCCCGTTCGTCGATGGTCACCTTCTCAAGAAGGTCGACGATCAGAACGCTGCCGGCGAACGCAAGGTGATCAAGACTTGGTCACGTCGTTCCACCATCATTCCCGACATGGTCGGCCACACGATTGCCGTGCATGACGGCCGCAAGCATGTCCCGGTGTACGTCACCGAAACCATGGTCGGTCACAAGCTCGGTGAGTTCAGCCCGACTCGTACGTTCCGGTTTCATGCCGGTCAGGAGAAGGGTGGTCGTCGCTAATGCGCGGTCCCAAGCTCAATGAAGGCGCAACCATCGCTGGTGTGCGTTCCGGCACCAAGGCCACGGCGAAGCACGTCAAGCATTCGGCGTACAAGGCGCGTGAGGTGCTCAACCTGATTCGCGGTCTCGACGTTCGTCGAGCCGACCAGACGCTGCAACTCACCGATCGTGGGATCGCAACCGATATCCGAAAGGTGCTAGCCAGCGCGGTCGCGAATGCGACCGATGCGGACAACGGCGCTTACATCGGTGACGCTGACGAACTGTTCGTGATCGCCTGTTTCGCCGACGAGGGTCCGACAATGCGTCGGTTCAGCCCACGAGCACGCGGCCGTGCAACCCGGGTTCGCAAGCGCTCGTGTCATATCACGGTGATCGTCGCCCGGATGACCGACGAGCGGATCGACATCGTTCGTGCTCGCTTCGAGGGCGCCAGCGGTGGCACCGTTGCCAACCGTCGTGCACGAGTCGAGCGCAGCCGCACCCGCCCCGAATCGCTCAAGAGCAAGGTCGCCGCAGGATCAACCTCGACATCGACCACGACATCGACGACGGACGAGCCGGAAATCGAAGTCGAAACCGTTGACCTCGACGACGTTGAGTCGTTCAAGGAGTCCAGCGCACCCGCCGAGTCGGACCATGAAACGGGAAGCGCAGAGTTCGCTCCTGCCCAGTGGACCGGTGGCGTGCTGCCGGCTGACGATGGTTCTGGGCCTGACACGCACGTGATCAAGGGCAACGCTCAGTCGATGCTCTATCACACCACCGACAGTCGCTACTACAAGGCCACTAAGGCCGAAGTGTGGTTCGACACAGAAGAGAACGCAATCGCTGGCGGATTCAGCAAGCCCGGTTCGCAAAAGGACGCAGAGGAGAACACCGACGTGATCACAGCCGCCGAGGGAAGCGCCAGCGACGAGGCGGAAGCGTCGCGAGAAGGAAGCGAAGCGGACGACGAGGGAGCCATCTGATGGGTCAGAAGATCAACCCGTACGGCTTCCGCCTTGGCGTGAGCACCGACTGGAAGAGCCGCTGGTTCAGCGAGCGCGACTACAAGCAGTACCTCACCGAGGACTGGAAGATTCGTCAGATCGTGATGACTCGACTCGAGTCAGCGGCGATCAGCCGAATCGAGATCGAGCGCACACGCGACAAGTTGCGGGTCGACATCCATACCGCGCGCCCAGGCATCGTGATCGGTCGACGTGGTGCTCAGGCCGACGAGCTCCGTACCTTGATCACCAAGATCACCGGCAACGCCAAGATCCAACTCAACATCGTCGAGATCAAGACCCCCGAGCTCGACGCCGCCCTGATCGCTCAGGGTGTCGCCGACCAACTCGCAAACAGAATTGCATTCCGTCGCGCCATGAAGCGCGCAGTGCAGAACGCACAGCGAGCCGGCGCACTCGGCATCAAGGTGCAGTGTTCCGGTCGTCTCGGTGGTGCTGAAATGAGTCGTACCGAGTGGTACCGCGAGGGCCGTGTCCCGTTGCATACGCTGCGGGCCGACATCGACTACGGCTTCCGTGAGGCCAAGACCGGTAACGGTCGCGTCGGTGTCAAGGTGTGGCTGTACAAGGGCGACATCTTGCCGTACAAGTCGAACAACGAAGACAAGATCGCCCGCGAAGCGGCGATGGCGGTCGGCGAGACCTCCGGTCAGTCGACCGACGGTCCTCGCAAGGTCGTGTCATCAGCTGCCAAACGTCGTGACTCGGTGCCGGAGGTTGATGCATCGCCTCTCTTGAAGGACGCCGATCCCGAGCTCGAGAAGTTGCTCGACGAAGAAGAAACGATTGCCCGCCAGACCCGTGAGGGTCACGAGACACCGCATTTCCGCGGCGACGACTGAGCGGCGACGGAAATGGACATCAGGAGAACATCATGTTGATGCCTCGAAAAGTTGCACACAGGAAGCATCACCGTGGCCGGACCAGAGGTCTGACCAAGGGTGGCAGCAACCTCAGTTTCGGCGAATACGGTATCCAGGCCCTTGAACCAGGTTGGCTTTCGGCTCGCCAGATCGAGGCCGCCCGTGTTGCCATGACGCGTTCGATCAAGCGTGGCGGCAAGGTCTGGATCAATGTGTTTCCAGACAAGCCGGTTACCAAGAAGCCGGCCGAGACCCGGATGGGTTCCGGGAAGGGCAACCCCGAGTTCTGGGTTGCTGTTGTCCGACCCGGTCGGATCCTGTTCGAGCTTTCGTTCCCGAACGAGGAGCAGGCGCGGTCCGCCCTGAACAAGGCGATCCAGAAGCTGCCTATCAAGGCTCGCATCATCACTCGCGAGGAGGCGATCTGAGATGGCAAAGCAGACACTTGCCGAAAAGAACCTTGGCGAACTGATCGAGGAGCTACGGGCGACGAAGCACGAGGCGCTCAACCTGCGCTTCCGCAACGCCACCGGCCAGCTAGAAAACACCGCCGAGATCACCAAGGTCCGGCGTCAGATCGCCCGAATCAACACCTTCATCCGTCAGCGTGAAATCGCTGCCGCTGAGGCACAGAGCTGAGTGGGTAGCCATGAGTGAAGAAGCAACAACAACTGACGTGACGACTGACGTGACGACGAGTACGGAAACCCGCAACGCCCGCAAGACGCGTGAGGGAACCGTGACGTCGGCGTCGATGGACAAGACGATCGTCGTGACCTACGTCGAGCGTGTCCCGCATGCGCGGTACAACAAGTTCATCAAGCGCAGCAAGAAGCTGTACGCCCATGATGAGACGAACGATGCCGGGCTCGGCGACAAGGTCCGCGTGATGGAGACTCGGCCGCTGAGCAAGAACAAGCGCTGGCGCCTCGTGGAAGTCATGGAGCGTGCCCGATGAGCGCAAGCGAATCGATTCTGGAGGCGTTGCAGTGATTCAGCAAGAATCTCGTCTTCGCGTCGCTGACAACAGCGGCGCCCGTGAAGTGCTCTGCATCAAGGTGCTCGGTGGCACTCGCCGCCGTTATGCCTCGATCGGTGACATCTTCGTGGCAACCGTCAAGGATGCGATCCCTGGCGCGGCAGTCAAAAAGGGTGATGTCGTCAAGTGCGTCGTCGTTCGAGTCAAGAAGGAAAAGCGCCGTCCAGATGGCAGCTACATCCGCTTCGACGAGAACGCCGCAGTGCTGATCAAGGACGACCTGACACCTCGTGGAACACGCATCTTTGGCCCAGTCGGCCGTGAGTTGCGTGACCGCAAGTTCATGCGAATCGTCTCACTCGCACCGGAGGTGATCTGACATGCGCAGCATGGCAGGACGGCCGAGTGAGCGCCAGCGAGCCGGGCGTCGATGGGTTCGGGGCGCAGCCCCGAGGAGGAATTGACATGCGCAGCATGGCAGGACGGCCGAGTGAGCGCCAGCGAGCCGGGCGTCGATGGGTTCGGGGCGCAGCCCTGAGGAGGAACGGATGAAGCTCCGCAAGGGTGACCCTGTTCGTGTCATCACGGGCAAAGACAAGGGCAAGGACGGCGTGGTTGAGCGCGTCATGCCAAAGGACAACAAAGTTGTCGTTATCGGTGTCAACACGGCGTCGAAACACCAGCGGGCCAAGCGTGCAAACGAGGCCGCCGGGATCATCGACAAGGACATGCCGATTGATGCATCCAATGTCATGTACGTGCACAAGGGCAACACCGTCCGGCTCGGCGCAGGCGTCGACAAGAACGGCAAGAAAGTCCGTGTTGCACGTCCGAGCGGTGAGGTAATCGGATGACGGTCACGACGATGCCGCGACTCAAGTCGCGCTACAACAACACCATCAAGGCTCAGCTGGCCAAGGACCTCGGCATCGAAAATGAGATGCAGATCCCGAAGCTGGAAAAGATCGTGATCAACATGGGTGTTGGTCGAGCCACTCAGCAGCCATCGCTGCTCGAGAAGGCTGTCGAAGAGCTCACGCTGATCGCCGGTCAGAAGCCGGTCATCACCAAGGCGGCAACATCGATCGCCGCGTTCAAGCTTCGCGAAGGTCAAGCGATCGGGACCAAGGTCACGCTCCGCGGCGACCGGATGTGGGAGTTCTTCGATCGACTTCTGTCGGTTGCGATTCCTCGTATTCGTGACTTCCGCGGGCTGCCTGCACACTCGTGGGACGGGCGTGGCAACTACACGTTCGGTCTCAGCGATCAGACCGTGTTCCCCGAGATCAACGTCGACAACGTTGAGGCGGCCAGGGGAATGGACATCACGATCGTGACCACGGCGTTCACGAACGAGAGCGGCAAGGCGCTGCTCGATTCGTTCGGGTTCCCGTTCAAGAAGGGTGCCGACGCGATCGCCGCCCCTCGCAAACCAAAACGACGTGGACCGCAGCGCGGCCCCGTGAAGAAGAAGTGAACGAGTAGGCGAGAAGAGACATGGCCAAGAAATCACTAGTCAACAGGGCGGCCGGCACGCCGAAGTTCAAGGTCCGGGCATACACACGCTGTCGCCGATGCGGCCGTGCGCGTTCGGTGTACCGCAAGTTCGGGCTTTGCCGCATCTGCCTGCGCGAGCTGGCACATGCTGGCGAGATCCCCGGAATGACGAAGTCGAGCTGGTGAGGAGGAACGATGCTTACTGATCCCATCGCCGACATGTTGACCCGTATTCGCAATGCGAACACGGCGATGCACGACGAGGTGCGTATGCCCTCGTCGAAGCAAAAGGTTGCGCTGGCCAAGGTCCTCGAGAGCGAGGGCTACATCACGAGCTTTGAAGTGGCGCAAGCCGTTCAAGGCCCGGGTGACGTGCTGACGATCCAGATGAAGTATTCGGATAATCGAGATCGCACGATCTCCGGTATCCGACGAGTGTCGACGCCAGGCCTGCGGGTTTACCGCAAGGCTGACTCCGTGCCACGCGTGCTCGGCGGTCTCGGTGTTGCTGTCCTGTCCACCAGCCATGGCTTGATGACCGACCGCGAGGCGCGTAAGCGCAACGTCGGCGGCGAAGTCCTCTGCTTCGTCTGGTGACGAGTAAGGACTAGGAGAACGACATGTCCCGAATTGGTAAAGCTCCAGTAGCGGTTCCGTCCGGTGTGGAAGTCCAGGTCACTGGGCGCACCATCACGGTCAAAGGCCCCAAGGGCACGCTGTCACGCGTGATTCCAGGTGAGATCGAGATCGATCAACAGGACGGTGAACTTCGGTTCACGCGTCCAAACGATGAGCGTTTCCACCGCGCCCAGCACGGTCTCACCCGCAGCCTCGTGAACAACATGGTCGTCGGTGTGACGACCGGGTTCAAGAAGCAGCTCGACATCATCGGTGTCGGTTATCGCGCCGAGGCCCAGACTCCGAATGCCTTGCGCTTGAACCTCGGCTTCAGTCATCCGGTCAACGTGCAGGCACCCGACGGAATCACCTTCGAGGTTCCTGTGCCGACTCAGGTGATCGTCAACGGCATCGACAAGGAAGTCGTTGGCCAGGTGGCCGCCGACATCCGTAGTATCCGCAAACCCGAGCCTTACAAGGGCAAGGGCGTTCGGTACGCCGGCGAAAAAGTTCTTCGCAAGGCCGGCAAGGCCGGAAAAAAGTGATCGGAAGAAGTAATGGCTGACATCGCAAAGGCACGTCGTGAAGGTCGTCTCCGACGCCACCGTCGGGTACGCAAGAAGGTCCACGGCACCGCCGTCCGGCCACGTCTCGCCGTGCACCGGTCCAACAAGCACATCTCGGTTCAGGTGATCGACGATGACAGCGGCTGTACTTTGGCCGCCGCATCGACAACCGAAGCCGATCTACGCGCCGTCGGGAATGGTGGCACGGTTGCCGCTGCTACCCGGATCGGTGAACTGGTTGGCGAGCGTGCCAAGGCCGCCGGCGTCACCACAGTCGTGTTCGACCGGGGCGGTTTCGCCTATCACGGTCGCGTCGCCGCAATCGCCGAAGCCGCTCGCTCGGCAGGTCTGGAGTTCTGATGGCTTACCAGGGAAACACCAACTCGAACGCCACCTCGGCTCCGGCTGAGAATGAGGGTGGCCTTCGCGAATCCCGGGTGATCACGATCAACCGCGTCGCCAAGGTCGTCAAGGGTGGCCGTCGTTTCAGCTTCACGGCGCTCGTCGTCGTTGGCGACGGCAACGGTCGCGTCGGTCTCGGCTACGGCAAGGCCAAGGAAGTCCCACTGGCAATCCAGAAGGGCACCGAAGAGGCCAAGCGCAACCTGTTCGAAGTTCCGCTTGCCGGCTCGACCATCATCCATCCAGTCACCGGTGAGACCGGCGGCGGCCGAGTTCTGATGAAGCCGGCGGCGCCCGGTACCGGCGTGATCGCCGGTGGCGCCGCACGAATCATCCTCGAGGAGGCCGGCATCCACGACGTGCTCTGCAAGTCGCTTGGATCCGCCAACCACATCAATGTGGCCCGCGCCACGATCGCCGGCCTGAAGTCATTGCAGCGGCCCGACGAGGTTGCCAAGCGTCGCGGTATCCCCGCTGAATCGTTTGTGCCGAAGGGTCTCCTCAATGCGTACAACGAGCGTCAGAAGCAGATGGCTGCTGGCGGCTCCGGGAGTCACTCATGAGTGAGAAATCGATCATTGTGACGCAGGTCAAGTCGGGAATCGGTGCCAAGCCGAAGACCCGCGGTACGCTGCGGGCGCTCGGTCTTGGCCGAATTGGCAAGACCAATACGCTGCCTGATCGCCCAGAGATTCGGGGCATGATTGCTCGCGTGCCGCACTTGATCACCGTCAGCGCCGAGTCTGAGAATGGAAACGACTGATTATGCAAGTACACGATCTTTCGCCGTCGCCGGGGTCCAGCAAGGCCCCGAAGCGCCTCGGCCGTGGTATCGGTGGCAAAGGCGGCAAGACCGCAGGCCGTGGTACCAAGGGTCAGCACTCGCGTGGTCGCGGCAAGGTAGCCCGCGGTTTCGAGGGTGGTCAGATGCCGCTCAAGCAGCGCGTCCCGAAGCTGAAGGGTTTCAACAACCCGTTCCGCGTCGAGTACTCCGCTGTCAATCTCGACACGATCGAGTCGATCGGCGAGTCAACGGTCGATCCGGCCACACTTGTCGCTCACGGGGTTGTTCGCAAGGATGCGTTCGTGAAGGTTCTGGCGCGTGGCGAGATCACGTCGAAGATCGCGGTCCACGCTCACGGTGTGTCGAAGGCCGCTGAAGCAGCGATCGTGGCGGCAGGCGGTTCGGTCACCCTGATCCAGTTGCCGTTCAAGGCCGAAGGCAAAGCGGGTCGGCCTGCTGCTAAGGGTAACCAGTTCACCAACAGGTAGTTCAGACACCCTCGCTCGCTGCGCTCTACCGGTAGCCTGCGGCTCGCCCCAAATCACACGAGGATTTCGCCAGTGCTGTCGAACATCAAGAACATCTTCAAGGTCCAAGATCTTCGCAACAAGATCCTGTTCACCTTCATGATCGTCGCCCTATACCGCGTCGGGGCTGCCATTCGGTTGCCTGGCGTCGACCCGTTGGCGATCGACCAGCTGCGTGAGGGCGCTCAGGATGGTGCGCTCGGCATCTTCAACCTGTTCTCTGGCGGCGCCTTCGAGAACTTCTCGATCTTCGCCCTCGGGATCATGCCGTACATCACGTCGAGCATCATCATGCAGGTGCTTGGTGTCGTGATCCCGAAGCTCGAGGAACTGCAGCAACAGGGCGCCGTCGGGCAACGCAAGATCACTCAATACACGCGCTACGTCACGATTGCGTTGGCAACCTTGCAGGCAACCGTGCTGGTGTTCCTCTTCGGAACCGGCGGTGGAGCTGCGTTCTTTTCGGCGGTGCAGGCGCCTTCGGTGCCGTTGCTGCCCGACGGTCTATGGCCGCGCGGCTATTTGATCATCCCAACGTTGGTTGCCGGAACCGCCGTGCTGATGTGGATGGGCGAGCTGATCGCCCAGCGAGGCATCGGAAACGGGATGTCGATGGTGATTTTCTCGTCGGTCGTTGCGTCGTTGCCCGGCGGGTTCTACTCGATCCTCAAGGTCAACAAGCTGGGATGGTTCGTTGGGATGATCCTGCTGACCTTGGGGATCATCGTGGCCGTCGTGTTCGTCGAACTCGGTCAACGCCGGATACCGGTTCAGTTCGCTAAACGCGTGGTCGGTCGCCGAATGATGGGTGGCCAGAACACCTACATTCCGTTGAAGGTCAACCAATCCGGCGTGATCCCGATCATCTTCGCAAGCTCGATCCTGCTACTCCCGGCGATCCTTGCCAGCTTCCTTGGCAACGGGCCTGCCGGTGGTTGGAGGTCGACGATTCAGGAGAAGGTTGATCAGTACATTCTCAACAGCCAGAACTTCGTATACATCACGTTGTTTGCGTTGTTGATCATCGCATTCGCCTACTTCTACAACTCGATCGCGTTCGACCCGGTTCGCCAGGCCGACCAGATTCGTCGCCAGGGTGGGTTCATCCCGGGGGTTCGTCCCGGACAGCAGACCGAGAACTACTTGGCGAAAGCAGTCAACCGGATCACCCTGCCGGGTGCCGTATTCATTGCCATCATTGCCATTCTGCCGTACCTGCTGCTCTGGGCAGCCGACGTCAGTACATTTGCTTTTGCGGGAACCAGCGTGCTCATCTCGGTGGGTGTGGCGCTCGAACTGATGCGCCAGATCGACAGCCAGTTGATGCTTCGCAACTACGAAGGCTTCCTCAAGTAACGGCGGCCGCCCCGTGACTCCGGGAGCGAGACTCATCATTCTTGGCCGCCAAGGGGCGGGTAAGGGAACTCAATGTGTGCGACTGTCGCGGCATTTCGTGGTTCCCCACATCTCGACAGGCGACATGCTGCGCGCCGCCGCACGCGAAGGCACACAACTCGGCCTGGCCGCAAAAGCGGTGATGGACGACGGTGGACTCGTCGGTGATGAGGTCATGATCGGCCTCGTCGACGAACGGCTGCAGAAGTCCGACGCCAGTTCTCGGGGTTACATCCTCGACGGTTTCCCGCGAACCGTCGCGCAAGCCGAGGCGTTGCTGACGATTACTGCCGAACGGTCGATCCATGTCGTGATCGATCTGGACGTGCCCCGCGAAATCGTGCTCGATCGACTCTCGTCTCGACGCGTCTGCCGCGACTGCGGGACCAACTACACCACCTCCGGCGCGGCGCCCTCCCAATGGATCTGCGACGTGTGCGGTGGCGACGTGCAGCAGCGTGCCGACGACACGCCCGACTCGGTCAACCGCCGGCTCGACCTCTACGAGACCCAAACGGCGCCGCTGATTGCGTTCTTCAGCGCGATCGGCATGATGACTGTCGTGAATGGAGTCGGCCACCCTGACCACGTTTTCAAACGACTCACAGACGCGGTCGAAGCCCGTCGCTGAGACTTCGGCATGTGATCGGTGTCGACGTCGGTCGTCTCGAGCGTTCAGTTGGTGTCCACCCGTTCGTCATGCTTTGTTCATCAGGACGTTGGTTGGTACGCGTAGCCTCCCGGCGCGATGGACGTCGAACCGCTATTGATTCTGAGCGACGGGCACCACTCGCGTCCGTTCTCAACGTGGGCTTCCCCGGAAACAGAAACGATTGACGTTGGCAACGTGCACGCCGTAGACGAGTACCGCTTCACGGTTGAGGTCGAGGCTTTTTTCGACCGATTGACCCGGGAACAGGCGCGGTTTGTCGATGCCGTTGCGCAAGCTCGTCAGCTCCTCGAGGGCGAACCCGGCCAATTAGTCAAGACAGCAGCACTTCAAGCTCGGCTCACACAGCAGTTTCTCGATGCTCAACGGTCGATCTTGCGAGGGCGAGCCGACGCCGATGTCAAAGTCGCCAGGATCGCGGAGGACGCCGATGCCGATGCCGACGCAATCGTCGTCGTCGCCAACAGGCAGGTCGCCGATAGGGGTGGGCCGATCGGTGACGTGCCGACGGCGCGGGCGGGCGGCGCAGCTTCGCCGGTCGCTGTCCGAACTTTCGAGCTCGCCAATCATCGAGGCAGTCCCTCGGCAGCGGATGCTCAGGCCGATCACCGATCGGTCCGCCAGCAGATCGCGGAACTCGGCGCTGCAGTTGTTCGCACCAGCGACGAGGCCGACTCGCTTGCGAGCGTGATCGACGCCGCCTTCGAACTCGACGACCCCGACGGAGCCAAGCCAGAACGCCAACTCCGAGCGCTGCTCGAGGACTGGTGGCAGAGCGAACTCCACGAAGCGAAGGCAGCGGTAGACGACGCCCAGGCCCGGGCTGCGATGCGACGCCATGTAGCCAGGATCGAAGCCGGCGAGATCATCGAAACCGCCCGCGCCCTCCATGGGACTGCCGAGCCCGTGGCGGCGACGATCGAACCAGCGACGATGCTGCCAGAGGCGATCGTCTCAGCGTTGAACGTTGTCGATCATCAGGATCTCGACTCGTTGTTGGCGTATCTGGTCGAGGCCTTGACGGACGATCCTTCTGAACCGCAGGAGTCACGCTCCGGCGAGGCGGCCGCGATCGCTGCTGCACGACCGTCGCCGGCAGCGCTCGTCGCCGAGCAACCTGAGGTCGGCAGCGCTGCGAGCGAGGAGGCATTCGACCGGTTCTGGGGTGCCGGCTCGGCGCACGCCGCCCAGTGGGTCGTCCGACGCTGGATCTTCGTTCAGGTATTGCGCCCGATCGTGACCGTTGTCGCCGCGTTGGCGCTTGTGCTGGCCTGGATCGGGTGACGACCGCAGGCCAACTCCACTGCTCGTGGTCGGACTGGTGCCCTGCGTCCACCGTGTAGCGATTGCGGTAACCACCGGAGTTCACCTGCCGTTCAGATCGGCGCAACCATGGATCGGTATGTTCCAGGCGTGCATCACTCGGCGAACGGATTCTTGTCGAAAACCCACGTGCCCGTGAGTGGATCGATCGACAGTGTCGAGGTTGAGCGGGCGCGGCTCGAGGCCGAGATTGCGGGCGCCAAGCAGCGGCTCGACGCTGCGCGACAGCGCGCCGAGGCCCGCGATGCCGAGGCCCGCGCCGCGCTACGAGCGGAGATCGCCCGCACCCGCGACACCCTCGCCGAGATGGAGCTCAGGCATGAGGAACAAATCTCGAGAATCCGCGAAGCTGCCAGAGCCGAAGTCGAACAGATTCTTGCCGTGGCTCGCCAGGCGGCAGGCAGTCAGGCGCAAGTCGTCAACTCTGAACAATCAGGCGCGTCCGATGTCGAATGACACGCTCTCGAACGACCGCTCGAATGACACCCGCGTGGCCGAACCCGCAGTGCTCCCCCCCCGGGCGGGTATCGCCCTCCTGACGCTTCAGCTGCGGGCGGCGTTGCAGGAGGCGGCTCTCGCCGAAACTGACGAAGCCAGCTGGGATCTGGACGCAGCAATCGGTCAGTTGCGGTCCAAGCTGATGCCCCTCGTCGAGGCTCGTCGCCGGGCACTTGACGAGGGGCTGGCGCGGGAATCGGCCGATGCAGCGGCCGCCGTCGCCGCCGCGCAGGCCCAGGTGTCGTTGGTCGTCGCTGAGGCCCTGCCGATGATCGCTGCTGAGATGCCAGCTGCTGAGACCCCGCTGGTTGCGGCTGCTGACGAAGCTGGATGGGACGTCGACGCAGCCCTCATGCAATTGCGAGCAAGGATGGCGCAACTCGTCGTTGATCGTCGTCGTCAACTTGACGAGGCGCTTGAGCAGGAACGCACTGATGCAATCGTCGCCGTCTCTGCCGCTCACGCCGAGGCGGCATCGATCGTCGCTGGAGTGGCGTTTGTTGCCCACGAAATCGCGACGATCAGTCCGTGGTCTGCGCCAAGTCCGTGGCCCGCACCAAATCGAGAGGACGCTCCGGCGACGACGGTCGCAGCGGAGGTGCCATCAACGGTTGCTGAGATCGCCGCCGAGGTGACAGAAGCGACGACGGAAGGTCGTGATCCATCGTCGATGACCGTCGTGATCGATGCCGACTCCTTCGCGCGGGCCTTCGGCGCCGCCTTTGCAACTGCTTTCGCGGCTGCGCTCGATGAGCGGTTGGCGACGATGACTACCGGGACGCAACAAGCGATCTACATGCCTCCGGCTGGGTACTGGCAAGCGGCGCCAGTGCCGGTGGTGACCAAGAAGTCATCCACATGGCACGCCGATTTCTTGTTGTCGGTACTCGCCATGATCATCGTGCTCGTCGTACTGATCGCCTGGTCGACCTGACTTGTCATGGACACGTTGACCACATTGCCGGTCCTGTCGAGGACCGATCATCCGCTGCCGACGCGGCGAGTTATCGAGGCGCAACCGGGTACAGGCGATCGCATCTTCGGCGGCCTGATGCTGTTGAGCGGGCTGGTGGTGCTGGCGATCATGTCGGCTGTCGGACTGTTCCTGGCGATCAAGTCGATTCCGGCCCTCCGACGGACCGGGCTGTCGTTCTTCACGACGTCACAATGGCAACCGAGCACGGGTGTTTTTGGCGTCGCCGCAGTGATCGGGTTCACGATCTCGATCGCCGTGATCGCCGTGGCAATCGCTCTACCGATCTCGCTCGCCACATCATTGTTCATCACCGAGGTAGCACCGACGTGGCTGCGATCGACCCTCGTAGCGATGGTCGACCTGATGGCGGCCGTCCCGAGCGTCGTGTACGGGTTGTGGGGTGCCCGAGTCATGCAGATCCACGCCATCGGGATCTCGCGCTGGTTGAGCACGTGGTTGGGATGGATCCCGTTCTTCGATGTAACCGGGCACGACCCTTCGAACCCGCTCTCGAGCCTGTCAGTCTTCTCCGCCTCGTCGTTCATCGCAGGTGTCGTGGTGTCCATGATGGTGATGCCGATCCAGTGTTCGGTGATGCGCGAGGTGTTCTCGCAGGTGCCGCCAGGGGAGCGCGAGGGAGCGTTCGCGCTCGGTTCGACCCGATGGGGGATGATCCGAGTTGTATCGCTGCCGTTCGGGCGGGGCGGGATCATCGGTGGCACGATGCTTGGGCTTGGTCGTGCGCTCGGCGAGACGATCGCAGTCGTGCTGATCATCTCACCGCGGTTCGACTTCAGCTTCAACCTGCTCGAGGCCGGAAGCAACTCGGTCTCGGCGCTGATTGCGTTGAGATTCAGCGAGGCCTCCGACTTCGACCTTTCAGCGTTGATGGCTGCCGGATTGACCCTGTTCGCGATGACGTTGGTCGTCAACTTCGTTGCCTCGGCATTCATCGCCAAGTCGCGTTCAGGAGCGAGCAGCGAAGCATGACCATTCTGAGCGATACCGATTCCCGCTTAGCGGGGGCGGTGGATGGCGAGGCGCCAGCGCTCGGCGTCACCGTACTGCCCAGGAACCCGGCGTCGGGAGGTGCCCCTCACCAGCCGCGGGCGATCGGAAAGATCTCTCGCGACGACCTGCTGGTTGCCTTTGGCGCTGCAGTCAGCGCCCTATCGATGACGTGGTTGCTGTTCGGGCGGATTACACCGCTGGATGGCAAAGTCGGGTTCGTCGTCCTGCTTTTCGTCACCTTCGTCGCGACGTACGCGCTGCTCGTCTCGTTGACCAATGATGGACCGGCGATCGTCGACAAGGTGATGGCGGTGATGCTCAGTGCTGCGGGTGTGCTCGCCGGTTCGGCACTGCTTTGGGTCGTGGCGTCGACGGTCTGGAAGGGTCGCCAGGCACTGTTCAAGCCGAACCTGTACCTCGAGGACATGAGCAGGGCCGGCCCGCTCGAGCCGCTCGACGTCGGGGGTATCGCCCACGCCCTCATAGGGACGATCATCATCATGTCGTTGGCGCTCGCCCTGACCGTGCCGCTTGGTGTCACGTGCGCCGTGTTCCTCAATGAGACGCGAGGCCGCGTCACGACGTTCGTGCGAACGATCGTCACGTCGATGACTGCACTTCCATCGGTTCTAGCGGGCTTGTTCATCTTTGCCACGTTTATCCTGATCCTCGGGTTTCCACGTTCCGGTCTGGCCGCTTCTATTGCAGTCAGCATCATGATGTTGCCGATCATCATCCGATCAGGTGACGTGGTGTTACGACTCGTGCCCGGCAACTTGCGTGAGGCATCCGCTGCGCTTGGTGCCCCAAAATGGCGGACGGTCTGGCACGTCGTGCTCCCGACTGCCAGGTCCGGTTTGTCGACATCGGTGATCCTCGGGGTCGCCCGCGGCATCGGTGAAACGGCCCCCGTGTTGCTGACGTCAGGCGTCGGGGCGAGCAGCAACCTCGACCCCACCAAGAACCCGATGATGTCGTTGCCGTTGGCGACGTACGAATTCGTACGGTCGCCGCAACCTGCGCTCGTCGCGCGAGGTTTCGCGACTGCGGCTGTCTTGATGATCTTCGTTCTAGTGCTGTTCACGCTTGCGCGCGTGCTCGGAGGCCGCCCGGCGGGCCGGCTCTCGAAACACCAGGCGCGTCGCGCCGCGGCACGGTCGAAACGCGACCTGGAGCGATTCGAACTGCGACTGAATGGAGTTCAATCGTGACGTACAGGCAACGACTGCAATCGCCCGCAGTCATTCGAATCGTGTCGATCCTGCTGATCGGGCTGTTCGTCGGCCCGGGTCATGTAACCAGGGTCGCGGCCCAGGACTATCAACGGATTTCAGGCTCAGGCTCGTCATGGGCAAAGAACGCAATCGAGGACATGCGAGTGAACGTCCTCCAGTTCGGGATCACCGTCGATTACAGCGGGACGGGATCCTCGGCCGGTCGTTCCGACTTCCTAAGGGGGCAGGTCGACTTCGCTGCATCCGACATCCCGTTCCAGTTCGATCCTGACGATGGTTCGAACGCCGAGAACCCCGTGCCGGGAAGCTATGCCTATATCCCTGTCACGGCTGGCGGCACTGCATTCATGTACAACCTCAAGATCGGCGGGCAGCCGGTCACCAACCTGAGGTTGTCGGGCGAGAACGTCGCCAAGATCTTCACTGGCGCGATCACGATGTGGAACGACCCGGCGATCGCAGCCGACAACCCCGGCCTTGTGATGCCGGCACGAACGATCGTGCCGATCGTGCGTTCAGACGGGTCGGGGTCGACCGCCCAGTTCACGCGTTGGATGATCGACCGCCACCCAGCGATCTGGAACGATTTCTGCGAACGTTCCGGACGGGCCCCCAAGTGTGGCGTGACGTCGAACTATCCCTCGATGCAGGGTCTGATCGGTTCGGTCGGGGATGACGGTGTTGCGGGAACGGTGGCCGGCCCGCAGAACGAGGGCGCGATTGGTTACGTCAACTACTCGTACGCGATAGGCCTTTCGGCCCCGGTCGCCAAGGTGCTGAACGCTGCCGGCTACTACACCGAACCGACTCCCAGGAATGTCGCCGTGTCTCTGTTGCAGGCCAGGATCAACCGCGACGAAAGCAACCCTGCCGTGTACCTAACGCAGCAACTCGAGGGTGTCTACTCCGACACCGATCCGCGCAACTACCAACTCTCGTCGTACTCGTACTTCATCCTTCCCACGACGATCATCGGCAACTTCAACGAGGGTAAGGGTTACACCCTCAGCGTCTTCACCAACTATGCGATGTGCGAGGCGCAACAGAACTCGGAGGCGCTCGGCTACTCGCCGATGCCCGTTTCGCTTGTTCGAGACAGCTTGGAGCAGATCCGAAAGATCCCAGGTGCGATCGTGGAAGACATCGATATTTCAGAGTGCGAGAATCCAACGTTCGATAGACAGAATCCGGACGACCCGAACAGAATGGCTTCCCTCGCTCCGATGCCCAAGGAATGCGACCGGCAAGGCCTGCAGCAGTGCCCGGACGGAACAGGTGGGAAGAGCGACATCCCGACTGCGGTGTCCACGCCGCAGACCAGCGGTGGAGTCATCACCGGCGGCGGAACTGTCACGGGCAACACCGACGGTGGAACCGGTGCCGTCGATGGCGGCATCAGTGGTGAAATCGACGCGATCGATAATGGCTCGACCGGTGGGATCGACGCTGCCTCGGAGTCGGGCGGCGTGGCAACCGGGTCGGTTGGTTCCACGAGTGGCGCGACCGCGGGCACTGGGGGAACGACCGGGAACGCGGCTAGCCCTGGTGCCGCAGCGAATACCTCGAGCGGCAGTTCTGGATCGAACGGTGCCGTGGGCGGTACGGATAGTTCGAGCGGTGGTCAACCGGCGGTCATAGGCGCAGATGGTTCCGCGCTGTCGTGCGATCCGGACACTGGCGAGTGCGCAGCGGTGGCGAGTGGCACTGCTGCCGACCAGTCGACTGGTGAAATCGCGGCGCAGACGAACGCTGTCGTTGGAGCGGTGACGCCGACCAACCTCGACGGTGGGCCAGGTTTCGGTCAAGCAGTGTTGATCGGGTTGGTCGTACTGCTCACGTTGGCGCTCGTGCTCGGGCCGGCGTTGGCGTGGCGATACTTCTCGAACGGTGCGGTGGCATGATCGCCCGACGCTTGGGACAATGGTTGATCGGGCCGATCGCTATCGCCGTGTTCGCAACGGTGTCAGTGACCGGTGCCGTTGCTGAGCCTCTCGCTGGCAGCCAGGGTACCGACACCGCGCTGCTTGCGACCAACTCGCAGGTCACGATCAGCGGCCGAGGCAGGTTCGCCGATCTCGTGATTACGGTCAACCAGACCAAGAACCTCACCAACCAAGCAGTCTCGATTACGTGGACCGGCGGAACGCCAACCAGGAGCGGCCCTTCCGATTTCGCCGCCAACTACCTCCAGATCATGCAGTGCTGGGGCGACGACGACGGCACCAACCCGGACAACCCGGGGCCGCCGCCAGAACAATGTGTCCAAGGTGCGGTGGCCGGAGCGCCTGGAGGCGGCACCAATGGTGCCCTGGTTCCCGGCGGATGGTTTGCCTTGGAACGGATCATCAAGCATCCGTCATGGGCCTCGCTCGAACCATCCGTCGGTGTCCTTAACCCAGCCGACCAGCAGGTGTGGCGACCGTTCCGAGCCGTCGACGGAACACAGATCGACTTCCAGACCAATGCCGCCTATGTTCCGGGCTTCGCCGGGAATTACTGGCTGAACCCGCTGTACGACATCGTGACCACCAACGAGGTCGGTGTCGCCGCGACGGCACCCGACGGCACCGGTGCCGAACTGCTCGAGGTCAACACCGGAGTGCAGTCGTCGGGGTTGGGCTGCGGCCAAAACAAGCAGCCAACCGCCGACGGTGGACGCAAGGTTCCCCAATGCTGGATCGTGATCGTCCCGCGCGGGGAACCGATCGACGAGAACGTCAACACCCATCCGAACAACGAGGGTGCCAACGCCGACTCGAAGGGCGTGATCACGTCACCGCTTTCCCCGCAAGCATGGCCGAACCGAATCGCAATTCCGATCGAGTTCAACCCGGTCGATTCTGCATGCTCGATCGGGGTCTCGGGGCGACGGATCTCGGGCAACGAGTTGGCGATTCCGGCGGTGGTCAGCTGGCAGCCAGCGCTGTGCGGTGGCGGCGAGTTGCCCCCCTACTCCTACGCCCGGGTCAGCGACACCAATGCCCGCCTGCAGCTGACACGCGGCACTGCCGGAATGATTGTGGTGTCACGGCCGCTCGGCGGGCAACCCGACGACCCCCTCAAGACGGTCGTCTACGCCCCTCTGAGTGCATCGGGAGTCGTGATCGGTTTCAACATCGAACGCACTCCGCACGCCGACCTCGCAAAGGCTCCCGACGAGGCACAGGCTCTGAAGGGTATTCGGGTTGCAGAACTCAATCTCACGCCTCGCCTCGTGGCGAAGCTGTTGACGCAGTCGTACGTGAACCAGGTGAACATTCAGTTCAGACCATCTGGATATGAGTGGACCGTCAACAACCCGTTCGATCCCTATGCCGACCCGGACTTCCTACAGTTCAATCCCGAGTTCGCCCAGTTCCAGGTGACCCAAGGGCGTCAGCTGAGTGGTCTACATCTCCCTGCTGGCAACTCCGACGCCGCCCAACAGTTGTGGGAATGGATTCTTGCCGACCCAGAGGCGAAGGCATGGTTGGATGGGGTCGCTGATCCCTGGGGGATGTTGGTCAACCCCGCCTATGCGGTGGTGACCGCCACAACACCAAATTCGTTCCCGAAAGCGGACCCGCACTGTTACCAGGCGCCCGATGTCGATACGGTCAGCCCAAGGTTCGCGCCTCCTCAATTATGCACTATCGACTGGATGCCGTACGCCGGCGGCTTTGCCGAAGCCGCCTCGAACACACGCAGGGCGTACGACGGTGCCAGGATTGGTGAAGACCCCGCCAACCCGGTCTCTGCCAGCCAGTATTGGAAGCGATCGACTCCGCAGAAGATCGGCCAGCGCGGGTTTCTGTCGGTGACCGACTCGGCGTCGGCGGCGCAGTACGGCATTCAGACTGCGCGCCTCAGCCGGGCCGGCGACAACGGCACCGATCGCACGTTCATCGCTCCCGATCGGGCCGGACTCGCAGCAGGTGTGGCGTCAATGAAGCCCGGAGCCGAACCGCAGGTGCTTGAGCCCTCGCCCACGACGCAACCAGTCGGTGCCTACCCGCTGACGACACTTACGTACGCCGCGGTCGCGCCGCTCACGCTCGACACCCTTGCTCGCAGTGAGTACGCCGCCTTTCTCCAGTACGCCGGGGGAACAGGGCAGGTGCCGGGTGAGCTGCTCGGCCAGCTACCGGCAGGCTATGCCCCGCTCCCGCGGGCGTTGAAGGAGCAGACGATCGACGCCGCGTTCCTTACCCGCAACATGGTGTTCGTGCCGGTCACGACCACGACGACAACCACGACGACGACCACGACGACGACCCTCCCAGCGACGACCACGACGTTGCCACCCGCGACCAGCACCGCGCCCCAGACCCCCACACAACAGCCTTCTGGACAGCAACAACCGTCGAGCCAGCAGCCGAGCGGATCTCAAGCGAGCTTGGCTCCAACGAACGCGACGACGATGCCGACGACCACGGTCGAATCGACGACAACCGTGGCGGCCTCGACTGAGTCGAGCACAGCGCCGATATCGGACCCTGCACCTACGACGGTGCCAGCAATTGCCACCGACGGCACAGTGCCGACCTCGACTCAACCTGTCGGCGTCACACCCGACACACCGGTCAGTCCGATGCGGTTCGCTGTCGTCGGTTTTGCCGGTGTCAGCCTACTGTCGGCGCTGGTTTCGCTCGAGATCACCAAGTGGCCGCGACGTAAGGGCGACTTCGGTGACGATCTCGACTTCGGGGGGTCCAGGTCACAATGATCTGCTTGTCATCGGGCCGCCGCGGCGGCCTTCGTCGTCGTCGTTCACTCATCGCCGTGCTGATTGGCGTCGGCTGGCCGCTCGTAACGCTGCTTTCCTTCGTCGACGGCACCTCCGCAGCAGGTCTCGAGCGTCCATCCAGCGTCGTGCCAGAACTCCCGGTGGTCGCCGCCGACGTTGGCGACGTCGTGGTCGTGTCGGCAAGCGATCGGACCACACCACTCACCGAAGGCGACACGAATACCGTGTTCTCGCTCCAGTTGCCAACCGGGTCGGTCTGCCCCGGCGACAGCGCCAACGACGACTGGCGGGTTCAGAGCTTCATCGTGCCCGCCGCCACTGACCTCGCAGCGCTGCGCTACGGCTCGACACGTCCCCGCGGCGAATTCATGTACGGGCTGTACACGACGGAAGGTCGCCCGTACGTCCAAGTGTTGCTGGCACAGAACCCATCGCCGGGCCAGCCGGGGCAGATCCTCGGCCCCCCGCCGCTCAGCTTCGGCACGTTCACACCGGATCTGTTGCCGGTCGGCCGCTACACGATCGGGATCGCCTGCAGTTACTACGAGGTCGGCGCCAAGTTCTGGGACGCCGAGATCGTGCTCAGCGAAAACCGTGACGTCGAGCCTGGCCGGCGGACCTGGGCGCTGGTATTGGGCGACGAAGCCGCCATCACCAACAGTGTCGAGGCGACCGAGTTCACTGGCTCCGAAGTCGCCAAGGTCGTCGCCGTCGCTGCCGCCCTCGCCGCCCTTGCAATCGCTTTCACCCTCTGGTTCCGCCGGCGGGGCACCCCTGTCCTTTCGAAGGAGCATTCACGATGAACACCCGTCCGATGATCGTCCCGACGCGCTGGCGAAGACTGGCCCGCTACGTCGCCCTTGTTGGCGTCGCAATTTCCGGTGTCGGCCTGTTCAGCCAGGCTTCTAGTGCGCTGCCAGCAGGAACAGCGGCGGCTGGCACGATGACCATGAACCCGGCGACTGGCGATAGCAATACGACGTTCTCGCTCGTGTTCGGTGCGCCGCCGGCACCACAGGTGTGCCCTGGCGACAACACCGCCAGCTACCTGTGGCACACATTCATCACCCCGGCCACCAACGATCCGGCCCCGACGATCTACACGCCGTCGGGTATCCCTGGTGGCCCGGCTTTCACCAATAACCTTGCCAACCCGATCGGTACTCGATCGAAAAACAACCTCCCGGGTCTGGGCGACGGCCTCGTCGTCGCGCCGACGGGGTTGTCGTTCACCAATGCGCTATACGCCGGCGTCACGCCTGGTGAGTACTGGATCGGGATTGCCTGCACGCTGCCCGATAACACCGATGGCACCGTCAACACCGAGAAGTACTGGGCTGGAGCGATCACCGTCACAGCTTTGGCCGGTGCAGGCCCGAACAACTTCACCTACGCACCATCGGTGGCAGCGGCGACCACCACCACTACTTCGACTACGACCACATCATCGACTACCGCGCCGACTGGAACCACAACGACAATCGTCGGAGCCACCAGCACGACCACGGTGACGGGCAGCACAACCACAGTCGTCGGAGCGACCACTACGACCGTCCCGTGCCCGAGTGGGGGGACGACCACCTCCACCACGGTTGCCGGAGCGACCACCACGACCGCCGCGACCACTACGACGCCGACCACGACCACGACGCCGACCACGACCACGACACCGACCACGACCACGACACCGACCACGACCACGACGCCGACCACGACGCCGACCACGACGCCGACCACGACGCCGACCACGGTGCCCTGCGTCACGGTCACCTCGACCACCCCTTCGACCACTTCCGCCAACACGGCCACGACAGTGAGAGCCGCATCGGGTGGAGCTACCAACCAAACTGGTGGCAGCACACAGTCGCTGGCGGGCACCGGGCCATCTTCATCCCTACCGTGGCTGATCGTCTGGGGCACGCTGTTGCTGGCGTTCGGCCGAATGGTGATCCTGCTGGGCCGCCCGATCAGATTGGTTGCCGATCGACGATGACGGCGACGATTCCAACTACCGCCGGATTCTCGCGATCACGCTCCAGCGATGTCGACGGGTCGCGGCGAGCGCTACGAGCGCGGCGGCGAGCGGCGAGCGGCGTTCCACCCTTGAGCCCGAAGCTGCAGATGACCCGGTCTGCTTTGGTGGCGCTGTTGGCGCTGTCGGCCGGGCTGCTGCTGCAACTCTCGTTCGTCAGCAGCATGCAACACAGCGCAGCGCGGCAGAGAGCCTTCGACCGCTTTCGTTCCGAACTCGCCGAGGGTACGGCGGCAATCGGCCCAACCGACTACGAGAATCGTGCGCTCGACCCGGCGGCGCCTGTGGCGTTGCTCGAGATCCCGACGATCGGCATCTCGGAGGTGGTGGGTCAGGGTACGACGGCGAGCGATCTGTTCGTCGGGCCCGGTCACCGCCGTGACACTCCGTTGCCTGGCCAGATCGGCGTCAGCGTGCTGTTCGGCCGGCGCGCCGCCTATGGCGGTCCATTCGGCAACATCGGCGATCTGGTGGAGGGCGACCTGATCAGCGTCACGACCGGCCAGGGCACGTTCGAGTACCGCGTGCTGGGCGTGCGCCGGGAGGGTGATCCGCTCCCTGAGCCGCTCGCACCTGGATCGTCTCGGCTCGTGCTCGCCACCGCCGATGGTCGATCGTTCCTCCCTAGCGGAGTACTGCGCGTCGACGCCGACATCAGCGGCACACCAGTTGGTGGCCCAGCGCGGCTCATCACGGATGATCAACTTCCTGTCGAGGAGCGGTTGATGGCCGCCGATCGACGCACACTCTGGGTGATGGTGTTGTGGCTACAGGCCTTGATCGCGATCTCGATCGGTGCCGTGTGGGCGTGGCATCGCTGGGGTCGGGCGCAGACCTGGATCGTGTTTCTCCCTCCGCTCGCTTTGGTCGGCCTGGCGACCGCCGGCGAGGCGGCTCGCCTGCTTCCCAACCTCACATGACCCGACTCGATGATCTACTCACCATGACCGTCCACGACTCGAAGGCAACCATGCAGGCGTCAACACTGATCCAGGGCGCAGGCTCGCACAACGGGCGAGCGGCTGAGGTCGAGTTCGGTACGTTCCAAGGCGCTTCGGTCGTGCAGTTGATCAGACCCGAGGCACTCTCCTCCCAGGCTGCGGTGTCGACCCTGCACCGGGCTACTGTCACTGTCACCAACACACGAGTGGCCGCCACCGACGGCATATTCGATTGGGTGTGGGCCGTATCCGATCTCGAGGCGTTCGTCCACGGAGTCGACGCGACGTGGACGATGATGGTGGTGCCCGACATTGCTGACTTCGGTGTCGCGGTCACGGCACCTGACGTTGAACGTTTCCGGGCCGCGCTGGCCAGCCTGCCCGGGATTGAGTGCCGGTACCGAGGTGGATCGCAAACCTCGCTCCCGACGACTGGTTCTGGTCTAGACAACTCTCAGCTGGCCGTCATACCAACTTTCGAACGGTCGAGCCCGACTTGGCCCGAGCCAATTCCCACCGATCTTGCGGCGCTGGTTGTATCCACCGACTCGATCGATGTGCCTGGCGTCGATGTCACTGAATCCCTGCCGGTTCAATCGTCGTCTGGGGCGACGCGTCGGCGTGGGGGACTAAGTAGGCGACGCGATGTCCCGGCTGTTGACCGGCTACCGACCGTTGCAGACGGTTCGGTGGCGGGACTTGAAGCGCGTAACATCTCGGCCTGGTTCGGTAGTCACCTGGTCCTCGATCGTGTCTCGCTCGAGATGCCTGCTGGAAAGGTGACTGCGCTGATCGGGCCTTCTGGTTGCGGCAAGTCGACGTTCTTGCGGATCCTCAACCGGATGCACGAGATGATCCCGTCGGCGGCGATGGCCGGTGAAGTGATGCTCGATGGGCACGACGTCTACGATTCGTCGCGCAAGCTGACCGATGCGCGCCGCGAGATCGGGATGGTGTTCCAGAAGCCGAACCCCTTCCCGGCGATGTCGATCTATGACAATGTCGTCGCCAGCCTGAGGGTGACTGGGGTCAGGGCGTCGGTAGACGTCAAAGACGAGTTGGTCGAGTCGTGTCTCAGCAAAGCCGGCCTGTGGAACGAGGTCAAGGACCGGTTGCGGCAACCCGGCGGAGGTCTTTCGGGTGGTCAGCAGCAGCGGTTGTGCATTGCTCGCGCGCTGGCGATCAAGCCACGCGTCCTGCTGATGGACGAACCATGCTCGGCGCTCGACCCAACGTCGACTCGCCGGATCGAGCAGACGATCATGGAACTGGCTTCAGAACTCACGATCGTGATCGTCACGCACAACATGCAACAGGCCCTCAGAGTCTCGGATCGCTGCGCGTTCTTCCTTGCCGAGCAAGGCACGCCGGGGCTGATCGTCGAGCACGGGCCGACCGAAGTGATGTTTCGTTCCCCTCAGGATCCGCGCACCAACGACTACGTCAACGGACGGTTTGGGTAGACGCAAACTGACGTCAAGGTGAACACTCGGCGTCGTCGATCATCGTTCATCTAACGGCCACCCTGACGGCAGATTCGTCTGCCACCGTGACTCCCGCGTGCCAACAATGAGCCGCTGTACCGGAGCCGGAGGGTCCAGGTGCAAGACCGAAAGGAACCGTCAAACAACTATGTCTACGTTCACGAGGAAGATCGGCATCGCCGCAACGACCATTGCGGTCGCCGCCAGCTTTGTCGGTAGTTCGTCGGCCAATGCCGACCCCAAACAGTACAGCGCTCTCATCGGCTACGGCTCTGACACCACCCAGGACATCATGAACGCCCTGTCCGGGTTCTCGGGCGGCAACAACTTCACGCCGGTTCAGACCGACGTTGCCTCGGGCAAGGTCCAGCTCGTCTCGTGGGACGCGTTCCCGGCCAACGAGTGCATCGTGACCAAGGTCGGCGCTCCAACAATCCTGCGTCCGAACGGCTCGACCAACGGTCGGCGGATCCTCAGCCGTGCGTTCGGCGGCGGCACGTGGCCGACCGGCACCGGAAACCCATGCGGTCATCGCAACGCCTCGGGTCTCGTCGACTTCGCCCGCTCGTCGGCCGGGCCGACCGGTGCCGGCACGGTCCTGACCTACATCCCATTCGGCCGCGACGCCCTCACCTGGGCGTATAACAAGCCGTCGGGCTCGCCGGTCATCAACCTCACGCCTGCGCAGCTCAACTCGCTGTTCCTCACCGGCCCGCAGCTGATCGGCGGCACGGTCATCATTCCGTGCGGCATCCAGACCGGCTCGGGCACCTACCAGTCGTGGAACACGTCGCTGGGTATCGGCAACAGCCCGCTTGGTCTCGATGTCGGCACCAACTTCTGCAACACCGGTCTCGCAATCGGTGGCCTTCCGGACGTCACCGGTCGCCTGCAGGAGAGCAACGGTCCTGAGCTGACGATCAAGGCCAACTCGCTTGTCACGACGTCCGACCCGATCTGTGACGGTGTCGCCGGTGGGGGTGCGGTTTCGTGTGCCAACGCAGAGGTGATCGTTGGGTTCTCGGCCAGCCAGTTCATCGCCCGGTCGAACAACGTCGCCAGCCCGAATCCTGGTCCTGGCGTGTCCCTTGGCCAGATCAACGGTACCGATCCGACCAACGGTGTTGCGCCCAGCCTGACACCTGACTCGACGTTCTACGCCAACACCACGTTCGGTCGTGACGTCTACAACGTGGTCGCCACCGAATCGCTCCAAGCGCCAGCTGACGCCCGCATCGTGAGCATGTTCGTCGGCTCGACCTCGGCCATCTGCTCGGCACCGGCGACGATCCAGACGTTCGGCTTCCTCGCCCTCGGTGCCAACTGTGGATCGACGACCCTTACCGGGCCGTTCGTCTCCTGATGATCAACAACATCCAACCAAATCGAACCCAACCAAATCGTAAAGGAACGACACCCATGAAACACAAGTCCATGAGGCTCAAGCGAGTAATCGCGGGGGCGGCGGCACTAGCCGTCGCCGCCACGATGCTCCCCGTCGCAGGCACCGCCCAGGCGTTGCCTGGCGGGACGCCCGCAGCGGGCGCGGTCACCATCGCACCGTCGACCGGCACCAGCGCCACGACGTTCAGCGTCTCGGTACCGCTCGCAGCGGCGTGCCCCGGTGACAACACCGCCGGCTACCTGTACCACACCTTCATCACGCCACTCAGCAATGACCCGGCGCCGATGATCTACTCGCCGTCCGGCACACCTGCCGGTCCGGCGTTCACCAACAACCTGGCCAACTCGATCGGCACACGGTCCCGCAACATCGCCCCCGGATTGGGTGACGGCCTGGTCGTCACCCAGAGCAACCAGACGTTCAGCAATGCGTTGTTCGCTGGTCTCACGCCAGGTGCCTACAACGTGGGTATCGCCTGCACCCAACCCGACCTTGTTCCTCTCGTGCAGACGATGCGATTCTGGTCGACGCCCGTGACGATCACGGCTTCAGTCGGCGCCGGCCCGAACAACTTCACCTACTCGGTAGGTGTTGCTCCCGCCGCACCGGTGATCACCACAGCGACGGCAGGTGACACGACCGCCACGGTCAACTTCACTCATGCGGCGTCGACCCCGGCTACAACCGGATACACCGTGACCGCGACGCCGACCGTTGGTGCTCCAGTCGTTGTGACAGGCGCGATATCGCCGATCGCGATTCCTGGGCTCACGAACGGGACGACATATGCAGTGACGATGGTGGCGACCAACACGGTCGGCGACAGCCCTGTGTCGAACTCGGTCAACGTGACACCTTCACTCGCTGCGCTTCCTGGCGTGAGTGGTGTTACGGCTGTTCCGGCTGGCCCTGGTGCGATTGCCGTGAGTTGGACCCCACCAGCGGGCCCGACCAACCCAGTGAGCTACGACGTGACGATCGCTCCCGTCGTCGGCACCTCGCCGGTTTCGGTTCTGTTCGGCACCAACACGACGACGCTCACCGGCCTCACTGCTGGCACGCTCTACTCGTTCACGGTGCAGCCGATCCATACCCCGCCGAACAGCGCTCCAGCATCCGCTCCAGTGAGTGCGGCGGCTCAGGCTGCTCAGGTGCTCAACCAGGAAATCACGGTTGAGCGTCCGGTTGGTGCCCTGATCCTCACGCAGCGCTGTGGTGTCTACAACGCACTGGCTGCCGAGGCCGGAGTGGATGCCTTCCCTGGCTACCCATTCGCGTTGGGTGCGGAGACGGCAACGTTCGACCAGACCGGTACCGCCCCGATCGACGACGATCTGGCGCCTGCGCTTGACGGTGAGTTCCCGGAGTACCCGTACCCGTCGAGCCCGACGTACCCGACCACCTGTGGTCTCAACATGGGTACCGCGACGCTCATCACGACCGGTGCTCTTGCCGGTCAGTACTACGCCGCTAGCGGCCGCCTCAACGAAGTCACGGTTGTCGACACCCGTGACCTCGACGGAGGCTGGACGGTGAACGGCACGATGGGCACGTTCGCCATCGTCGGCGACACCTTCGATGGTGACTACCTGGGCTGGACCCCACGTGTCACCTCGGTTGCGGGTGTCCTCAACGTCGCCGGCGCGCCGGCACAAACGGTCACCACCGGTTCCGGTTACGTCCAGACGGTTACCGGTGGCGCCGCGGTGCTCCCAGGTACTGGCCTCGGCGCCCCGACAACCGGTATGGCCAGCGGTCGCCCGCTCGCCTCGACACTCGCTGGCGCCGGTCTCGGCATCACCGAGCTCGATGCCCGAGTCAAGGTTCTGATCCCGGCTTCCAACAATGCCGGTTTCTACGAAGGCATCTTGGCCCTCACGGCCGTCTGATTCAGACACCAACACAACTCACGCAATAACAACTAAGCAACGACGTGATGGCGGTGCGGGACGGCTTCGGCCGACCCGCACCGCTGACGTCGTTCCCGATCAAAGGCAACCAATCATCTATGAACAATCGTCGACGACTTGCATTGTGGACCCTCTCACTGACCCTCACGTTCACCACGGCGGCGGCCGTCACGCTCACCGCTCCCGCGTTAGTGGCATTCGCTCAGGATGGCGGTCCACCACCGGTCAGCGAAGAATCGGTCGAGGCCGAAATCGGGAAGTGCCAACCGCAACAAGCCGGTGACGAGACTGTGCACAGCTGGGCGCTGGCGCCTGCTGGGTCCGATAACCCCGACGAAGCCGGAAACCGCCCGAACCTGTCGTTTACAGGCGACTCCGGCTCCGAGGTTCTGGACGCCGTCACGTTGTACAACTTCAGCAATCAACAACTCAACTTTCGTGTCTACGCAACCGACGCCTTCAACAACGCCGAAGGCCAATTCGATCTGCTTCCGGGCACTGAGGAACCAACCGACGTCGGAACCTGGGTTTCGTTCGCCCAGGATTTCGTGACCGTCGCGGCATGTGAACAGGTGACGATCCCGATCACGCTGACGGTCCCCGACAATGCCACGCCCGGCGACCACACCGGCGCAGTCCTGGCTTCGAACGAGGCAGTCAGCAGTGGCCCGCAAGGTGACCTGGTGACACTCGACCGACGGACCGGCACCCGGCTCTACGTTCGGGTCGGCGGTCCGCTCCGTGCCGAGCTGGCAATTGAAGAATTGTCGACCGATTATCGGTCGGTGCTCAACCCGCTCGGCGGGTCGGCGAGCGTCAGCTACCGGATCCAAAACCGCGGCAACGTGCGGTTGAGCGGAAAACACAGCGTGTCGGTTTCCGGCCCGTTCGGGTTGGCAAAGCAACAGGTGGCGGCCGCCGACTTCCCTGAGTTACTCCCCGGGCAGGGTGTCAACATCACGACGATCGTCGACGACGTTCCTGCCTTCGGGCTGGCATTCACAACCGTTGCGATCGAGCCGGCGGCCGGTGGCGACGGAGTCGTCGCGGGCGAGTCGAGCAGGAAAGCAACGACGTTCGCCCCCCCAATCGCGGTCCTGCTGGTGTTGTTGCTGCTGCTCTTCGGCGTGCTGGCCAAGCGCGCTCGTCGGCGCCATCGCACCGAATTGATCACCCCAAATTACATGCTTGTCCCGCCTGCCGAACTGGCGCCCGTCCCCGAAAGACAGCGGACATGAGAACTCCAACGCGTCGGCTGACGCCGGCGGTGGTATTGGGGTTGCTGGTGGCGGTCGGCCTGTCGACCTCTGGTCTGGCGTCGACATCGTCGTTCAGCGCGCCCAGCGTCGAGCTTGATCGCTATGAGTTCGAGCCCGATGCTCTCGTAATCCTCACGATCGCCGGGTTCCAGGCCAGAGCGGTCACCGTCACCGTCTGCGGTAACGATGGTCGGCGCGGTTCGCCCGACTGCAACATGACCGCCAGCGAAGGAGTCAGACTCGACGGCAACGGTGGCTCACAACTCGTCCAAATGCCAATCGCCGCGCCTCCCGTTGCGTGCCCGTGCATCATTCGAGTGTCGAGCCAGAACAACGACGAAATCGCGGTCGCCGCGATCACCCTGATCGGCCACCCGGTTGACTTGTTGATCGGTGGGTCAACGCCCACCCAGACGCTCGTCGCGTCGATCGTCGCCGAGCGAGCAAGCACAGGCGCACCTGGCTGGTTGCGATCGAGCCTTGGTGCGGCGACGACCTACGACGTCACAGTGACGGTGAGGAACAGCTCGACCGTCGCCGTCGGGAAGATTGCGATCAATGCCACGGTTGGTCGCGGCGACGGCGACATCCAGCGAACGCTCGTGATCGAACCGCCTGCTGAGATCGGACCGGGCGAGACGTGGGAGCAAGTCGTTCAAGCCGAACTCCCGGCACCGGTCTACGGCAATGCCGAATGGCGTGTCGACGTCTCGAGCGAAGGCCCGACCGTCACCGCCACTGACGCCACCTCGCACATGCCCGGCCTGCTGATCCTGTTCGTTGTCGTGCTTGTGCTCGATGTCATCGTGCTTGCGGTCCGACTCGTGATTCGCCGCCGACGGTCGCAACCCAACCACGAATCCGACCACGAATCCGGCCACGAGTCCGGCCACGAGTCCGGCCACGAATCCGATAACGAGTACGTGCCAGGCGCGGAAATCGAACTCGTCGAGGATCACCCACCAGTCCTCGTCGCGTGACCCGGAATTCTGTGCGACCGGCGTATCACACAATCCCTCGCAAGTGGCGGATTGCGGCGGTGTTGATCTGAGTCCGGCCCGGTAGCATTGATCGTCGGTCTGTGCGCAGATCACCGCTAAATCTGTAGTGCAGGGCAACCGTCCTGCCGTTTCGAGGAGATTACCCCTGGCAAAGACCAAAGAAGACGCAATCGTGCTGGAAGGCACGATCGTCGAGTCGCTTCCGAATGCAATGTTCCGCGTCGAACTGGAGAACGGCCACAAAGTGTTGGCTCACATCTCCGGGAAGATGCGGATGCACTACATCCGCATTCTTCCTGGCGACAAGGTGCAGGTGGAACTCACCCCTTACGACCTCACTCGGGGCCGTATCACGTATCGATACAAGTAAGAGAGCAGTCGTGAAGGTCCGACCGAGCGTCAAGAAAATGTGCGAAAAGTGCCACGTGATTCGTCGGCATGGTCGCGTTCAAGTCATCTGTGAAAACCCGCGCCACAAGCAGCGGCAGGGATAAAAGGGAACCGGAGAGGTAACGAATTCATGGCACGTATCGCCGGCGTAGACATCCCCCGCGAAAAGCGGTTGGAGATCTCGCTCACCTATATCTTCGGCATTGGGCCGACCACGGCGCAGAAAATGTGCGACGAACTCGGTCTCGACAAGAACGTCAAGGTCTCATCGCTGACCGAGGACGAGGTCAACAAGATCCGTCAATACGTCGACGCCAACCTCACGATCGAGGGTGACCTCCGTCGAGACATTCAGAACGACATCAAGCGCAAGATCGAAATCGGCTGCCTCCAGGGCGTCCGTCACCGCAAGGGCCTCCCGGTCCGCGGTCAGCGCACGCACACCAACGCTCGTACCCGTAAGGGGCCGAAGCGCACGGTTGCCAACAAGAAGAAGGCATTGAGGAAGTAAGCCATGGCAAAGGCAAAGCCGGGCGGTCGTCGCCCACGCAAACGCGATCGCAAGAATGTGTCGACTGGCGTCGTCCACATCAAGAGTTCGTTCAACAATACGATCGTCACGATCACCGACACCGCAGGCAACGTCATTTCGTGGGCCTCGTCAGGTGCGGTTGGTTTCAAGGGGAGCCGCAAGAGCACACCGTTCGCCGCGCAACTCGCCGCCGAGCGCGCCGCGACCGCAGCGATGGAGCACGGTCTGCGCCGTGTCGAAGTTCAAGTCAAGGGTCCAGGTTCGGGTCGCGATACCGCAGTCCGTTCGATTCAGAACACGGGCATCGAGGTCACGTCGATCAAGGATGTCACTCCGGTTCCGCATAACGGCTGCACCGTGCCCAAGCGCAGGAGAGGCTGAGTCATGGCTCGTTATACCGGACCGAAGGTGCGCCTGTCGCGTCGCCTCGGTGTCAACATCTTCGAGAACGAAAAGGGACGCAAAGCGCTCGATCGTCGCCCGTTCCCACCTGGCGCGCATGGTCGCACCCGGCGCCGTAACGCTGGCAGCGAGTATCTCGCGCAGCTCCAGGAGAAGCAGAAGGCGAAAGCGATCTACGGCTTACTCGAGCGTCAGTTCCACAAGACCTACGAAGAGGCGCTTCGTCACCAGGGCCCAACCGGTGAGAACCTGTTGATCATGCTCGAGACCCGTCTCGACAATGTGACCTACCGCGCAGGCTGGGCATCGACTCGACCGCAGGCTCGTCAGTTCGTCAACCACGGCCTGGTGTGCATCAACGGCAAGCGCGTCGACATACCGTCGGCCCGCGTGCGCAAGGGTGACGTCGTCACGCTGTCGGCCAAGGCTGCCAGCATGATCGTGATTCAGCACAACATCGACGTGCTCGACCGGTCGCTCGTTGGTTGGCTCGAAGCAGGCGATGGTGGCAAGCAAGTCACCGTCCGCAGCCTCCCGCAGCGCGAGCACATCGATGTGCCCGTCCGCGAGTCGCTGATCGTCGAGTTGTACTCCAAGTAATTGATCTAGTCGAACACCGAAGAAAGGAACCGGCAGCACATGCTCGTCATGCAGCGCCCCACCGTCGAGGCAATCGGCGATGAGAGCAACAACCAGCAGCGATTCGCGATCGGTCCGCTCGAGCCAGGCTTCGGCCACACGCTCGGCAACTCGCTCCGCCGAACACTTCTGTCGTCTATTCCAGGTGCGGCGGTCACGACCGTCCGGTTCGACGACGCCCTTCACGAGTTCGACACCATCAACGGTGTCGCAGAAGACGTCACCGACATCATTTTGAACGTCAAGGACATCGTGTTGACGTCAACGTCAGGCGAAACGGTGAGCCTCCGGCTCGACGTTCGTGGGCCGGCTGCTGTGACCGCCGGCGACATCGAGTGCCCGTCCGATGTCGAGATCCTCAACAAGGACCTGCACATCGCCACGCTCAACGGTAAGGCACGGCTGGCGATCGACTTGACGGTCGAGCAGGGTCGTGGGTACGCATCGAGTCAACGTGACATCGAGACCCGCACGATCGGCGTGATTCCGATCGACGCGATCTTCAGCGCCGTCCGACGTGTCAGTTTCACCGTCGAGCCGACTCGTGTCGAGCAGTCGACCAACTACGACAACTTGATCATGGAGATCGAGACCGACGGATCGATCACGCCGGCTGAGGCGTTGGCGTCCTCGGGCGCAACATTGCGTTCGCTGGTCGATTTGGTCGCCTCGATGAGCGACGAGCCGAAGGGCCTCGAGCTTGGTGAGATGATCGACACGACCACGAGCTCGCCCGACCTCGACCTCCCGATCGAAGACCTCGACCTGTCCGAGCGTCCTCGTAACTGCCTCAAGCGGGCGCAGGTCAACACGATTGGTGAGTTGCTCACCAAGAATGAAGACGACCTGCTCAACATCACCAACTTCGGCCAGAAGAGCCTGGACGAAGTCAAAGAGAAGCTGGACGAGCGCGGCCTTTCGCTGCGCGGCTGATCCTGCTCGAATCAAGTAATCGGAGAGTTCTGAAATGCCTGCAACCCCACGCCGCGGCCGAAGCTTCGGCAAATCCCCACACCACCAGCGACTGATGATGGCCAACATGTGCGCATCGTTGTTGGCCGCCGAGGGCATCACGACGACCGAGGCCAAGGCGAAAGCTCTCCGCCCGATCGCGGAGAAGCTGATCACGAAGGCCAAGAAGGCCCAGGATGGTCCGATGCGAATCCACCGGATCCGCCAGATCCAGGGTTACCTCGGTGACAAGGAAATGACCCACAAGTTGGTCAACGACGTCGCACCTCGGTACCTCGAGCGCAACGGTGGATACACCAGGATCCTGAAGCTCGGCGGCCGTGAGGGCGACAACGCCCAGATGGCTCGCATAGAACTCGTCTAGAAGGGTCGCTGGCGCTTCCCTTCTTGGTGGTCGGGACTGGCCTCCGCTTCGCTTTGGCTGCTCCCTCGGCGGGTGACAACGGGTTTGCTGGCACACTTACGAGGTGAGTGAACCGACCGATACGCATGGCGGCGGGTCTGGCTTGCGCCGGGCCCGTTTTGTCGTTTCGTACGATGGGTCTGCGTTTCACGGATTTGCGCCGAATCCCGAGGTTCGCACCGTGATGGGGGAGCTGACCAACGCGATCTCGATCGTCGTGCGCCAGCCGGTCCAGCTCACCGGTGCCGGGCGAACCGACGCAGGCGTGCATGCCTGGGGGCAAGTTGTCAGCGGCGACCTACCGACCGACACCGACCTGATCGGACTCAGCCGCCGGATCAACAAGCTATGCGCGCCGGCGATATCGGTCCGTGACCCCGAGTGGGTCGGCGCTGACTTCGACGCCCGGTTCTCGGCGACGTGGCGCCAGTATCGCTACCACGTGTGGAACGACCCGGCACCGAACCCACTGCTCGCATCGCTCAGCTGGCACGTACCGCGACCAATCAATGTTCGGTTGATGCAAGCGGGGGTCAGCCCACTGATCGGGGAGCATGACTTCTCGTCGTTCTGTCGCAAGCCAAACCTTCCGCCTGGCCAGCCGGAGCCCAGCATGACAAGGCGTCTGTACGAGATGTCGTGGCAGCGCGTCGACGCCTCGCCGATGCTCCGCTTCGACATCAGGGGTTCGGCGTTCTGCCATCAAATGGTTCGATCGATCGTGGGCACGCTCGTTGACGTCGGGATCGGACGGCTGACGCCGGCCGACGTGAATGCGATTCTGCGCGCAAAGGACCGATCGGTCAGCGCCACAGTGGCGCCTCCATCGGGTTTGGTTCTGTGGTCGGTTGGATACGACGGCGAACGCTGGGATGCCAAACGCGATGATTCTGGCGGCCATTAGGGCACGAGAGGATTAGCCCTGCACGTTGCCGCGCGGGCAGGCTGACCCGTATCATTACCCGGTTCCATTTGCGGTCAGCCGCATGCGCGTTCTTTGTGCATGCCCAGCCGCATTCAAGTCGCGGAGAGTTGCGAGATCGTTCGATGATGAAGACGTACAGCCCCAAAGCCAGCGAAATCCACCGTGAGTGGCACGTGATCGATGCCGAGGGCATGATCGTCGGTCGGCTCGCTACCGAGGTCGCTCGCGTCCTGCGCGGCAAGCACAAGCCGATCTTCGCGCCGCACCTCGACACCGGCGATCACGTGATCATCGTCAATGCCGACAAAGTGATCATGAGTCGTAACAAGGTCGACACCAAGCGGGTCTACACACACTCCGGTTACCCAGGCGGTCTCAAGTCCGAGTCGTACGGCGAACTGCTCGAGCGCAAGCCCGCCGACGCCGTGCGACGCACCGTTCGGGGCATGTTGCCGAAGGGTCCGCTCGGCCGTCAACAGCTCAACAAGCTCAAGGTGTACGCCGGGCCGACCCACCCGCACACCGCACAGTCCCCCAAGACGCTGACGATTCGCTGATCGAGAAGTAGGAATACCTGACATGACAAAGCCGCTTACCCAAACTACCGGTCGCCGCAAGCGGGCAGTTGCCCGTGCTCGGCTTCGTCCCGGCACCGGTCAGCACACGGTCAACGGTCGCGCGTTCGACGTGTACTTCACGACTGACGCGCAGCGAATGACGGCGTCAGAGCCGCTCCGTGTCGCCGATGTCGTTGACACATACGATGTCGATGCAACGATCCACGGTGGAGGTGTTGCCGGCCAGGCTGGCGCACTTCGCATGGCGATCGCTCGTTCGCTCGTCGAACTCGACCCCGAGCAGCGTGCCGCCCTCAAGAAGGCGGGCGTTCTGACCCGCGACTCGCGTAAGAAGGAAAGCAAGAAGTACGGCCTCCGTAAGGCCCGTAAGGCACCTCAGTTCACCAAGCGCTGATACCAGCGTCCGCTGATGCACTTCGGCACTGATGGCGTCCGTGGGCGAGCGAATACCGAACTGACCCCGTCGTTTGCATTGGACCTGGGCCGCGCTGCGGCTCAGGTCCTTTGTGCATCTGGGCTCGTCTCGCAGGCGGTCGTTGGTGGCGATAGTCGCGTATCGACTTCGATGTTGGAAGCGGCGTTTGCCGCCGGGTTGGCCTGCGAGGGCGTCAACGTGCTTCGGCTCGGGCTTGTGCCGACGCCGGCCGTTGCGTTCGAGGCGGCCCGACTGGGTGCCATGGGTGCCGTCATTTCTGCGTCGCACAACCCGTTCTACGACAACGGGATCAAGTTGTTCGCCGCCGGTGGGACAAAACTTGCCGGCGATGTCGAATCGCGTATCGAGCAGGCGCTGACCCGACTGTCGACACCGACTCGTGACCCAGGAGCGATCGAGGACCATCAGTCGAACCACTACGTCGAACACTTGATTGCCTCGTTACAAGGTCGTTCGTTGCGGGGCCTACGGGTGGTCGTCGACGCCGCCAATGGGGCCGCGTCACACATCGTCGCTGATGTGTTCTCGCGGACCGGCGCGCAGGTTGTGGTGATCAACGCAGCGCCGAATGGCACCAATATCAATCAGGGTTGCGGGGCGACGAGCCCTGCTGGATTGCAGGCGGTTGTAACCGCCGAACGCGCTCATGTGGGGATCGCCCTCGACGGGGATGCAGATCGCCTGATCGCGGTCGACGAATGCGGCGACATCGTTGATGGAGACCACATCATCGCGATCTGCGCCCGCGACATGCGCCAGCGCGGAGTGCTCAACCACAACACCGTCGTCGTGACCGTGATGACGAATCTGGGGTTCCGGCTGGCGATGCGTGCCGCAGACATCGAGGTTGTCGAGACCGACGTCGGTGACCGATATGTGCTCGAGGCGCTGTCGGCAGGTGACTTCTCGCTCGGCGGTGAGCAGTCAGGACACGTCATCTTCCCTGACCAGGCCACGACCGGCGACGGTATGTTGACCGCAATTGCGCTGCTCGATGTCGTGCAACGATCGGGTCGGAGATTGTCCCAGCTGGCATCAGATTCGATGACCCAATTGCCGCAGGTGCTAGTCAACATTCAAGTCGCTGAACGACGTCCTGATGTTGCCGAGTTGCTTGCCAGCGAGATCGCTGCCGCTGCCGCACCACTCGGTGAAACTGGCCGGATCCTTGTCCGTCCGAGCGGAACTGAGCCATTGGTGCGAGTGATGGTCGAGGCACCGACGGCGGAACTGGCGCGTTCCACGGCCGAGGGTCTGTCGGCAGTCGTCCGAGCCCACCCGCAACTGTCCGCTCTCGATCCGCGCACCGACGGCTAGCAGCAGACAGAACGGATTAGCCTGACTTCCCATGTGCGGCATCATCGGAGTGCTCAGTCGACGTCCCACGCGACCGGTGCCGAGCCGCGCGGAGATCCTCACACTGCTCGACGCCGCCGTCGCTGAAATCGGAAACCCGATCGGCGTTGCCGCCTCGGTGGCGCTCGCCGATCGTTTGCTGCGTGGGCTGCCCGGCGTGATCGCGCTCGTCGATCATCACGAGTTCACTGCCGGGATCGTCAGCCGGCTCGACCAGCTCGACGCCTACGCCGACCATTTTGATCGAGAGATCGAGCACGGTGGACACACGTCCGACGAGGTCGAACGACTCAACATCGACTCGATCGCGCTGCGCGACGCGCTGTGGTCGTTCCGCAACGACCGGCTTCGCACCGCCAGAGCAGTCGCCGTGCTTGCTGGTCACGGGGCCACCGAGGGTGCGCTCGCCGGTTACCTGGCGATCCAACTGTCACTTTCTGCGATCGATCGGATGGAGGTGCGCGGCCGCGATTCAGCTGGCATCCACGTGCTGGTCCATGATCACGGTCTCGACCTTGATGACCCCGCGATTCGGGCGGCATTGACAAGCCGTTCGCAGGACCCGACGTTCCAATCGGGGTCTGCCAAGGCAGTCGACGGCGTGCTCTCGTTCGTTTACAAGGCGGCTGCCGAAATCGGTGAACTCGGCGACAACACCCGTGTGCTCCGTGCTGCCGTTGCAGCCGATGACCTGCTGCGCCGATCACTCGCCTCGCCGTCGTCCCGCACCGCCGTGCTCGGGCACACCCGATGGGCGAGTGTCGGCATCATCTCCGAACCAAATACGCATCCGTTGAACAGCGACGAGGTCGAATCGTCGCCCGCAACCGGGCGCGCGCCGTACGTGGTCGCCGCCCTCAACGGCGATGTCGACAATCACGCCGACCTTCGAGTTGCGCACCAGCTTCGGATCCACCACCACATCACGACCGACGCCAAAGTGATCCCGGCGTTGATCGCTCGGCACGCCGCGGCGGGCGCCGATCTCGTCGAATCGTTTCGTCGAACCGTGTCAGAGTTCGAGGGCTCCGTGGCGATTGGGGCGATGAGCGCAGCCCAACCCGAGGCGATGCTGTTGGCGCTCAGCGGGAGCGGTCAAGGGCTCTACGTCGGCCTCGCCGACGACTGTTTCATCGTGGCCAGCGAGCCATACGGCTCGGTCGAGGAAACCAGCCAGTACCTTCGACTCGACGGCGAACACGGCGGCGAAATCGTGGTGCTCGACGCCACGCACGCCGGGGAGTTAGCGGGTATTCGACGGTTCGGCTACGGCGGTCAGGAGTCACCGATTCTCGAATCCGAGATCGTCACCGCTGCTGTCACGACACGCGATATCGATCGTGGGGAGGCACCACATTTCCTGCTCAAGGAGATCGGTGAGGCGCCCCGAAGCCTGGAAAGGACGTTGCGCGGCAAGATCGTCGAACGCGAGGGAAAACTCCGGGCGGCCGTCGGCGAGCGCGCTCTGCCGGCCGAGATTGCGGCCCGATTGGCGTCTGGTGCGATCACTCGAATCCGCGTGATCGGGCAGGGCACCGCTGCAGTCGCAGGCCAGAGCGCGGCGGCCCTACTCGATGACCTCGCTCAAGGTTCACTCGATATCGACGCCGTCCCAGCAACCGAGATGTCCGGTTTCCAGTTGAGGCTCGACATGAGTGACACGTTGGCAATCGCGGTCAGCCAAAGCGGCACGACCACCGACACGAACCGAACCGTCGATCTGTTACGCGCTCGCGGTGCGGCAGTGATTGGCATCGTGAACCGACGCGCCAGCGATCTGGTCGACAAGGCTGACGGAATTCTGTATACCTCAGACGGTCGCGACATCGAGATGAGCGTGGCATCCACCAAGGCGTTCTACGCCCAGGTGGCCGCAGGCGGATTGCTCGCCTGCGCGATTACGGAGGCCGCCGGGGTGGGTTCTGACGACCGTCGCAATGAACTCTTGGTCGGCTTACGTCAGCTGCCGGACGCGATGCGCACCGTGCTCGCCAAGCGCCCAGAGATCGCCGACGTTGCGCGCCGGTTTGCGCTGTCCAAGCGTTACTGGGCGGTCGTCGGCAATGGGCCCAATCACATCGCCGCAGAGGAAGTTCGGATCAAGCTCAGCGAGCTGTGTTACAAATCGATCGCCGCCGATGTGACCGAAGACAAGAAGCACATCGATCTGTCGTCTGAGCCGCTGATCCTTGTCTGTGCCGCAGGGCTGCGCGGCAGCACCGCTGACGACGTGGCGAAGGAGACGGCGATCTTCCGGGCTCACAAGGCGACGCCAATCGTGATCGCCGACGAGGGTGAGATTCGTTACAACTCGGTGGCTACGATCACCGTTCCCCCCATCGATCCGGCTCTCGGGTTTGTGCTCTCGGCGATGGTCGGCCATCTGTTTGGGTACGAGGCTGCGCTGGCGATCGATGCATCGGCCCGGCCGCTCCGAGAAGGTCGTGAACTGATCGAACGATCGGTCGCCGGACGCCAGGGTGGCGACGAGATACTCGAGGCGATTCGGACCGACATGCCGATCTTGGCTCAGCGATTCTTCGATGGCATCAGAGATCATCAGTACGACGGCCACCTCGAAGCCAGCACTGCGGTTCGCATCACCGGGCTGTTCCGCGATTTGATGTCACCGAATCCTGTCGAGCAGTACGCAACATCATCCGGCAAGGTCGGAACACCCGGCGCACTGGTCGACGAGCTCGTCGCCGCGCTCACGCAGGGCATCGAGGAACTGACACGACCGGTCGATGCGATCAAGCATCAGGCCAAGACGGTCACGGTTGGCATTTCTCGCAGCGACGAGGGCGTGCTCGACCGTGCGCTCGTGCAAGCGACGCTGAGATCGGGAGCCGGGCGAGACGTGCTCAGCTATCGCACGCTCAAGGTGCTGGCTGACCTCGACCCGGCGGTGATCGATGTCACCGGCTACACCCGCTACCGGATCGAGGGCAACACGATCACGGTGCTCGATCGTGGCGGGATCTCACGTGAATTGCGCAGCCGCGTCGACAGTGACTCGCGGTTGGTTGGTACGAAGCATCGCGTGGCTGACGCACGCGATGTGCTTGTCGCCAAGGGTCGCCGCGATCAACGCACCGTCATCTTCGTTCCAGAAGTCAAGGCGGGCACGTGTGTCGGAATCACGCTGTTGCACGTCCGACTCCACGACAGGCTCGATCCGGCCACCATGCGCAGTGTCCTGCAGGGCTACGACAATCGATACGACCGACTCGTCGACTGGGTCACTGAAACCGAAGGTGATTTCGACGAATCGAGACTCGGTCAACTCCCAGTCGACGACTTGCTGATCGAGCCGATCTCCGACGCCGCTGATCTCTGGCGCAGCTGACGCCCGAAGTGCTGGGCCGGAAGTGATGGTCTCACAGTGATCGGCATCGGAGTCGACGTCGTCGACATTGCGCGCTTTCGCCGCTCGCTCGAGCGAACGCCGACGATGCGTGAGCGCTTGTTCACCGCAGTCGAGTTGGCGTACGTCGCGCCACAGGCTGATCCGGTGCCGTCATTGGCGGTGCGGTTCGCTGCACGGGAAGCGGTGATGAAGTCGCTAGGGCTTGGCCTCGGGGCGTTCGGGTTTCACGACGTGTGGGTCGAACGAACCGAAGCCGGTGTGCCGTCGCTGGCCTTTGCCGGGTCCGCCGCCGAACTGGCCGAACGGGCTGGGGTTCGCCGATGGCACGTCAGCCTGACCCACTCGGACCTCGTTGCTGTCGCGTACGTGATTGCCGAGTAGTTGATGATCCCCGTCGTGACTCCGAATGAGATGCGGGCGATCGATCGTGCGTCGACCGTGCCTGTCGAGGTGCTCATCGATCGCGCCGGGGCAGCCGTCGCGAGGGTCGCATTGCGAATGCTTGGTGGAGGTTACGGGCGCACCGTGGCTGTGATCGCCGGGCCGGGGAACAACGGGGCTGATGGTCGTATCGCCGCTCATCGATTGCGAGAGCGAGGCGTCTCCGTGTGCCTGTTCGATGCCGGCCACTGCCCGCCCGTGCTCCCGGCCGTCGACCTCGTGGTCGATGCCGCCTACGGCACCGGCTTCCGAGGGCAATGGGATTCCCCTGATGTCCGTGGTGCCAAGGTGCTGGCGGTCGACGTTCCGAGCGGACTAGACGCCTTGACCGGTGAGGTGGGCGCTGGAACCTTGCGTGCCGATATCACCGTCACGTTTGCGGCGGCCAAGCCCGGTCAGTTCCTCAATGGCGGGCCTGATGTTGTCGGTGAACTGGTTGTCGTCGACATCGGCCTACCGGTCGAGACTGCGACGGTCGGTGTCGTCGAGGCTTCTGATGTCGCCGCCTGGATGACACGGCGAAGGCGAACTGCGCACAAGTGGGATCACGCCGTCAGAATTGTCGCCGGCCACCCTGGAATGACCGGGGCCGGGTGGTTGGCGGCCGCCGCAGCACAACGCGTCGGAGCAGGGATGGTGATGCTGTCGAGCCCAGGCGTCGATTCGCCTACACCGATCGAGGTGGTCGGCAAGCTGGTACCTGCGTTCGATTGGGCCAACAGCGTGCTCGCAGATCTGCACCGATTTCACGCTCTCGTGGTTGGGCCAGGACTTGGTCGTGACGATGAGACGGTTCCGACTGTCGTGCGGACCGTCACCGGTGCGCCGATTCCCGTCGTGGTCGACGGTGACGGGTTGTTTGCCGTCGCTCGGTCGATGGATGCGCTGCTCGATCGTCGCCGCGTCACGATCCTGACGCCACACGACGGTGAGTATGGCTTGCTGATGGGTGCCCGACCCGATGCCGACCGAATCGCCTCGGCTCGTCGGCTCGTCGATGCGTGCGGTGCCATCGTGCTGCTCAAAGGCCCGACCACGGTGATCGCCGGGCCGGACGGTCGGACCTTTCTAATCACGAACGGCGACCAACGTTTGGCAACGGCGGGCACCGGCGATGTGCTCGCCGGCACCATCGGAGGCCTGTTAGCGATGGGAATCGAACCCATCCGGGCGGCCGCAGCCGGAGCGTGGATTCATGCCGCTGCCTCAGCTCATTGTGCCCCGATCGGGATGATCGCAAGCGACCTGATCGACCAGATTCCCGTCGTACTGACAGCGCTCGGGAAGCCGTGATCCGATCGTGAATCACGGCGGGCGGTGGGCGTGGGCCGAGATCGATCTCGGCGCCGTCGACCACAACGACAACGTGATCAGATCGATTGTAGCCCCGGCCGCCGTCTGGGCGGTCGTCAAGGCCGACGGATACGGCCACGGAGCGGTGCGTGTTGCTGAATGTGCAGTCGAGGCCGGAGCGGCCGGATTGTGTGTGGCGCTGGCGAGCGAGGGCATCGAACTGCGTGAGGCCGGTGTCGAGGCACCGATCCTGGTCTTGAGCGAGCAGCCGGTCGAGCTGATCGAGGCGCTGATCGGACACCGACTGATTCCAACCGTGTACAGCCGTCGCTACGCAGACGCGGTGGCGGCGTGCGTGCCGGCGGGTTCGGCTGGACAGCCGGTCCACGTCAAGATCGACACCGGGATGCAGCGGGTCGGTGTGCCTGTCGAACGGGCGGTTGCGTTGATGCGATATATCACTGCACTGACGCCGACGTTGTCGATCGGGGGGGTTTTCACGCACTTGGCGTGTGCTGACGATCCGGCGTCTCCGGCCAATGATCTGCAGCTCGATCGGTTCGACGCGGTGCTGGATCAGCTCTCCGACGCCGGGCTTCGTCCTCCTCATGTGCACGCAGCCAACTCGGCAGGTGGCTTGGCGATACCGCGATCTCGGTATTCGTTCGTGCGCGCTGGGATCGCGTTGTATGGCGTTTCGTCGGGTGCTGGTGTCGATCATCTCGTCGCCGATTTGCGTCCCGTGATGAGCCTCATGGCGCGGGTTTCGCATGTCAAACGGGTGGATGCCGGCAGTCACGTCTCGTACGGCTGGAGACATCGATTCGAGCACCCCACGACCGTCGTCACGATTCCGCTGGGGTACGCCGACGGGGTGCCGCGTCGTATGGGAACTCATGCGGATCGGCCCGGCGCCGACGTTCTGATCGGTGGCCGACGCTGCCCAATCGTTGGCGTCGTGACGATGGACCAGTTGGTGGCCGATGTCGGAGATGCTGCCGTGTCGATCGGCGACGAGGTCGTGCTGATCGGGACCCAAGCGGACGAGACGATTCGTGCCGAGGACTGGGCTGATCGGCTCGGAACGGTCGGGTACGAGGTCGTGTGCGCGATTTCCGGCCGCGTGCCGCGAGTCGTTCGGCGGCGCGCCGTTGGCCGTAGCATCGACGACTGAATGTTGCTCCGAGCCGACTCTCTGGCGTCCACGCACGCGATCGCCGCAGCGTTGGCGCGCCTAGCGAGAGTTGGCGACATGATCGTGCTTGCGGGCGAGATGGGAGCGGGTAAGACGGCATTTGCTCAGGGGTTTGGTCGCCAGCTCGGGGTCAGAGAGCCGATCACCTCGCCAACGTTCACACTCGTGCACAGCTACCCATGCGACGGCAAGCTGACGTTGCATCACGCCGACCTGTATCGGCTCGATCGAATGATCGACGTCGAAGAATTGGCGCTCCACGAGTTGGCCGAGTTCGACGGAATCGTGCTGATCGAGTGGGGCGATGTGGCCGCTGCCGGCCTCGGGGACCATCTCGAGGTCCGCCTGCAGAACGATCACGATGCCGACCACGATGCCGACCAGGGTGATGACGCCGACGAGTTCGGTCTCGACACCAGCCGGTTGATCGAACTCCACGCCACGGGGAAATCCTGGGCCGGGCGATGGGACCGTGTGACGACGGCTCTGGAGGCGTACCGATGCTGATCCTGGCAAGTTGATTCCGGCATGTTGATATTAGGTATCGAAACCGCCACCGAGCAGGTCGGCGTCGCAATTGGCGGGCACGAAGGTGTGATCGCCACGTTCGAGGTGGCGCGTGGACGCCGGCATGCCGAGATCCTCGTGCCGGCGATCGAGTTCGTCTGCCGCCAGGCCGATATGGATCTGTCGGAAATCGGCGTGATCGCCGTCGACGTCGGACCTGGGTTGTTCACCGGGATGCGGGTTGGACTCGCCGCCGCCAAGGCACTCGCTCAGGCGCTCCGGATTCCGATGATCGGGATCACGTCGCTCGACCTGCTGGCGTTCCCGTGCCGGCACACCGACCGCGTCATCGTGCCGGTGATCGACGCCCGCAAGGGCGAGGTGTTCTGGTCGATGTACCGGCAGGTACCGGGTGGTGTTCAACAGGTCAGCGCACCCACCGTCGGTCCGATTGACGAGCTGATCTCCGACCTGCTTGCGCGCAGCCAGGATGTGCTGTGCGTTGGCGACGGTGCCGAGCGGTACCGCGAGCAGATCGTCGACGGGTATCGCTGCGAGATCAGCGCGCCGGCGCACCCGTCGCCGGGAGCGTTGGTGCAGCTTGCTCACGCCCGAGCGCTCCGCGAGGAATGGGTACGGCCCAACGACATTGTGCCGGTGTACCTCCGATTGCCGGATGCGCAGATCAACTGGGCGAAGCGGGAGGGCCGGCCGTGAAAATGCTGTCGTCGGCGATCACGCTCGAACCGATTCGCAAGCGTGATCTTCGTGAGATCGTCAGGATCGAATCGGCAACGTATGCCAAGCCGTGGTCGCGCAGGGTTTTCGAGGACGAGCTGATTCAGGTGGCGTGCGGTAGCCGTCACTACCTCGTGGCGCGGGTCGGTCGACGGATCGTTGGCTACGCGGGGCTGTGGTTCGTGGCCGATCCGGACGGCGACCAGGCTCACGTCACAAATATCGTGGTGTCACCGAACCACCGTCGCGCCGGAGTCGGTCGGCAACTGATGTTGGAGTTGGCGCGTCATGCGATTGGTCGCGGATGCGTTTCGTGGACGCTCGAGGTGCGGGCGTCGGGTACCGCCGCCCAGGGGTTGTATCGGCGGTTCGGTTTCGTCCCAGCCGGAATTCGAAAGCGGTACTACGAGAACAACGAGGACGGAATCGTCATGTGGTGCCACGACATCCAGCTCCCCGAATACGCGGAGCGATTGGGCGGTCTGTCATGAGGATTGTCACACCCGATGCTTCGACGTTGGTGTTGGGGATCGAGACGAGTTGTGACGAGACGGCCGCCGCCTTGGTGATGGGTGGCAACGATGTTGCCTCGAGTGTGGTCTCGAGCCAGATCGAGATCCACGCAGAGTACGGCGGTGTCGTGCCAGAGATCGCCAGTCGTGCTCACCTTGATGCACTCAACCCGGTCGTGGCCCGGGCAATTGTCGAAGCCGGTGTCGACGACTCCCGGATCGACGTCGTGGCGTGTACCTATGGTCCCGGTTTGATCGGTGCGTTGCTCGTTGGCGTGTCGGCCGCGAAAGCGCTGGCGCTGGCGTGGGACGTGCCGTTCGTCGGGGTCAATCACCTTGAGGCTCACCTCTATTCGGCGTTTCTGGAGGACCCTTCACTTGAGTTCCCGTTGATGGTGCTGCTCGTATCGGGTGGCCACACGATGTTGATCGAGATGGAGGGTCATGGCCGGTATCGATTGCTCGGCCAGACGATCGATGACGCCGCCGGCGAGGCGTTCGACAAGGTTGCACGCTTCCTCGATCTCGGCTATCCGGGTGGCCCGGCGATCGACACCGCAGCGCTGGACGGCGACTCTGACGCGATCCGGTTTCCGCGAGCGATGATGGACGACAATCTGAATTTCAGCTTCAGCGGCCTGAAGACGGCAGTCATGAACTACGTCCGCAAACACCCCGATGTGTCCTCCGCCGACGTTGCCGCCTCGTTCCAGATGGCAGTGGTTGACGTGCTCGTGACCAAGGCCCGGCGCGCCGCCAAACAGATCGGTGCCAAGGGAATTGTGTTGGGTGGGGGAGTCGCCGCCAACTCGCTGCTACGCGAGGAGTTGTTGGGCGCCTGTGCAGCCGACGGCGTCAGAGGTTTCCTGCCCAGCCGAGCAATGTGCACCGACAACGCCGCCATGATCGCCGCCGCCGGCTGGTATCGACTGGCCAGCGACGGCCCAACCAACCTCGACGTAGGCGCCTTCCCGAACCTCAAACTCCCGCTGCTGCCATGAGTGTGCCGCTACCGTAGAACCGTGTTGCCGTTGAATATTGGGTCGTTTACTCCTTCGGCGCCGGTGGTGTTAGCTCCGATGGCGGGGGTCACCAATGCGGCGTTTCGGGCAATGTGCCGATCGTTCGCGCCCGACCTCGTGTACGTCAACGAGATGGTGATGGCGACCGCCGTCGTGTACGGCAACAACAAGACGACCAGGATGATGGCGTTCGGTCCCGACGAATCGCCGCGCAGTTTGCAGTTGTATGGCAGCGACCCCGAGATGCTCGGTCGAGCCGTACACAACGTGTGCGACGAAGGGCTGGTCGACCATATCGATCTCAATTTTGGTTGCCCGGCGGCCAAGGTGACCCGCAAAGGCGGTGGAGCAGCTGTTCCCGCAAAGCCGCGATTGCTACGGGCAATTGTTCGAGCTGCGTTCAGCGCTGCTGCTCCGTACGGCGTGCCTGTCACGGCCAAGTTTCGGATGGGCCTGTGGGACGACGTTCGGACTGACATCACGACTGGCCTGATCTGTGAGGACGAGGGCCTGGCGTGGATCGGATTGCACGCTCGCACGGTCGAGCAGCATTACTCGGGCGAGGCGCACTGGGATGCGATTGGTGCGCTCAAACAAGCGGTCACGTCGATTCCGGTGCTCGGAAACGGCGACATCTGGGAGGCGTCCGACGCAGTCGAGATGATGCGGGTCACCGGTTGTGACGGGGTTGTCATCGGTCGTGGTTGTCTCGGTCGGCCTTGGCTTTTCGGTGACCTCGTGAACGCATTGACCGGTGGGCCGGCTCCGGTTCCCCGTCTGCTCGGTGATGTTGTGACGCAGATGTCGAAGCACGCCCAACTGCTCGTCGATCACTACGAGGGCTACGGCGACGAGCCGTATGCGATGCGCGATTTCCGCAAACACACGGGTTGGTACCTGTCGGGTTATCCCGTCGGACCGCTGGCGCGCCGCAACTTCGCGATGGTGTCGAGCTTGGCCGAGCTTGATGACCTGATCGGGGTGCTTGACCCGACGCTGTGCTTGGTCGATGGCGGCGAACGAATCAAGCGTGGCCACACCAATGGTCCGATCAAGGTTGCCCTACCTGAGCACTACCTCGACGACGTCGACGACATGACGATCCCCGACGATAACAACGTGATGGCGCTCTCTGGTGGCTGACATTGCGATGCTGACTCCGCTCGTACTTGCCTCGGGGTCGCCCCGGAGACATGCGTTCTTACGGTCGCTCGGGATCGAGTTCGAGGTCGCCAGCCCTGATATCGATGAGTCGCAACTGTCCCATGAGTCACCGATCCAGTATGTCGAGCGGCTTGCGAGGGAGAAATGTGCGGTCACTGTGGAACGGATCGGCTCCCGTGCCAGCTCGATCGCTGTCCTCGCTGCTGACACGACGGTCGAATTGGATGGCGAAGTGCTTGGTAAGCCAGAAACCGACGCTGAGGCGTCGGTGATGTTGAGGCGGCTCTCGGGGCGCACACATCACGTGCATACGGGAGTCGCGGTGTGGCAGTCTCCGAACATCGTGACGCATGTGGTGACGACCGACGTGACGTTCGTCGAGCTGTCTGATGACGACATCGCCTGGTACATCGCCACCGGTGAGCCGCACGACAAAGCCGGGGCTTACGGGATTCAGGGAGCTGCTGCGGTGTTCGTGAAATCGATCACCGGGGCGCCGTCGAACGTTGCAGGGCTCCCTCTGGCTGAGACGCGAGCGATGCTCCGCGCCGCCGGCGTCTGTTAGCACTCTCACCCGCCGGTTGCTAACGCGCCCTTCAGTCGTCTACGCTGGCACTCTCAAGGGTCGAGTGCTAATCGGCCCAGATTGATGATCCAATCCCCTGTGAACACGCCAACGGAGGCATGTAACCATGAACCTAAAGCCGCTCGACGACCGAATCGTCGTCAAGCCCAACGAGGCCGAGACTCAGACCGCATCTGGTCTCGTTATCCCTGACACCGCCAAGGAGAAGCCCCAGCAGGGTGCTGTTCTCGCCGTTGGACCGGGCAAGCGTTCGGACTCGACCGGCGAAATCATTCCGCTCGGGATCAACGTCGGTGACACGGTGCTGTATTCGAAGTACGGCGGCACCGAAGTGACCGTTGGTGGCGACGACGTTCTCGTTCTGAACGCTCGCGACGTACTCGCGATCGTCGAAAGCTGAGGCTGATTCCACATGGCAAAAATGCTGAAATTTGACGACCAAGCTCGCCGCGCTCTCGAAGCCGGCGTCAACAAACTGGCTGATGCTGTCCGCGTCACATTGGGGCCGAAGGGTCGCAATGTCGTGCTCGACAAGAAGTTCGGCGCCCCTACGATCACGAATGACGGCGTTTCGATCGCCAAGGAGATCGAGCTCGAAGACCCGTTCGAGAACATGGGTGCTCAGCTCGTCAAGGAAGTGGCCACCAAGACCGACGACATCGCCGGTGACGGAACCACCACTGCAACGGTCCTCGCACAGGCAATGGTCAAGATCGGCATGCGCAACGTCGCAGCCGGCGCCAACCCGATGTCGGTCAAGAGGGGCATCGAGAAGGCTGTGGCTGCCGCCGTCGAGTCGATCCAGGCTCAGGCCAAAGACGTCGACGACAAGTCCGACATCGCCAACGTTGCCACGATCTCGGCAGCCGACTCGTCGATCGGCGACGTGATCGCCGACGCGATCGACAAGGTCGGCAAAGACGGCGTCGTCACGGTCGAGGAGTCGAACACATTCGGCACCGAGCTCGAGTTCACGGAAGGCATGCAGTTCGACAAGGGCTACCTGTCGCCGTACTTCGTGACCGACACCGAGCGTCAAGAAGCGGTTCTGGAAGATGCGTTCATTCTCATCAACCAGGGAAAGATCTCGACCGTTCAGGCGCTGCTCCCGGTGCTCGAAGGCGTGATGAAGACTGGCAAGCCGCTCGTCATCATCGCCGAAGACATCGAGGGCGAGGCACTCGCCACGCTCGTTGTCAACAAGATCCGCGGCACGTTCCACGCCGCCGCCGTCAAGGCTCCTGGCTTCGGCGATCGTCGTAAGGCGATGCTGCAAGACATGGCCGTGCTGACCGGTGGTCAAGTGATCAGCGAGGACGTCGGTCTCAAGCTCGAGAACACGACGCTCGACCTGCTTGGCACCGCTAAGCGCGTGATCATCACCAAGGACAACACGACCGTCGTTGACGGTGGCGGGTCCCACGAAGATGTCGCCGGTCGGATCAACCAGATCAAGGCTGAGATCGAGAACACCGACTCCGATTGGGATCGCGAGAAGCTCCAGGAGCGTCTCGCCAAGCTTGCCGGCGGCGTTGCCGTGATCAAGGTCGGCGCGGCCACTGAGGTCGAGCTCAAAGAGAAGAAGCATCGCATCGAAGACGCCGTGTCGTCGGTTCGTGCGGCCATCGAGGAGGGTGTGGTCGCCGGTGGCGGTACCGCTCTCATCCGTGCCCGCCCAGCTGTTCTCGCGGTCGCCGATTCACTCGACGGTGACGAGGAGACGGGCGCTCGCCTGGTTTGGGAAGCACTTACCGCTCCGGCACGCAACATCGCCGAGAACGCTGGCTTCGAAGGCTCAGTGATGGTGCGTGCGATCGAAAGCGAGACCGGCACGATGGGTCTCAACGCGACCACCGGCGAGATTGTCGACCTGGTCAAGGCCGGCATCATCGATCCCGCCAAGGTGACCCGCGCCGGACTGCAGAACGCAGCCTCGATCGCCGCCTTGGTGCTCACCACCGAATGCCTGATTGCCGACAAGCCGGCACCCGCAGCCCCGATGGGCGGCGGCGGTGGCATGGACGGCATGGGTGGCATGGGCGGCATGATGTGACCGTCCGCACTCTGCGGATTTGATACGAAAGTCAACGGCCCGGAGCAAAAGCTCCGGGCCGTGGCGCGTACAGTCAGAAGAGCGATGTACTCGACGATTCCTGAACTGTTGGCGGCCGCCGCCGCTGACTCACCTGAATCGGAGTGGTTGATCACTGGCGATTCCAGCTGGACGTTTGGACAGGCATCATTGGAGGTCGATCGGTTTGCCGCCGGGCTGGTTGCGATGGGAGTCGTGTATGGCGACCGCGTGATCCTCGTCGCTCGCAACGAGCCGCGGTGCGTGTTTGTCTGGCTGGCGCTGATGCGGCTCGGAGCGATTCAGGTACCGATCAACCCGGTCGCCAGCGAGGCCGAGTTCGCCGGATTCGTCGATCAAGTTCGACCGCGCCTCGTGCTGACCGATGCAGACCTCGATGTGCTCGAACGAAATCCCGCCGGACCGGTGCCTGAGGTGAACGTGTCGCCCGATGATCTGGCGGTTTTGATCCCCACATCGGGGACGACCGGTCGTTCGAAGCTCGTGATGCAGACCCATCGGGCCTACGCCTGGGCGGGAGAGTCGTTCCCCTGGTGGATGCAACTCACGAGCGAGGACCGGATGATGACGTCGCTCCCGCTCTTCCACATCAACGCACCGACGTACTCCGTGCTCGGCTCGATCGCTGCCCGCGCCAGCCTCGTGTTGTTGCCGAGGTTCTCCGGTTCAGACTTCATCGACGCCGCCCGGCGACACGATGCGACCCAGTTCAACGCGATCGGTGCGATGCTCGAAATCCTGATGCGGCAACCGGAGCGCCCGGACGATGCCGACAATCCTTTGCGACTGTGTTACACCGGCCCGTCGCCGACTGAGCAGCGGCAACGTCAGATCGAGGAACGATTCGGCTTCGAGATTGTGTGCGGATATGCCCTGTCGGAGTCTCCATTCGGACTGATTTGGCGTCACGGGGTGAGGCCGTTCGGCACGCTCGGCTGGCCCCGTCAACACCCGGAGTTGGGCGTCGTCAACGAGGCCCGGGTCGTCGCCGGTGAACTCCAACTCAGGAACCCGACCGTGATGCGTGGCTACTTCGAAATGCCGGACGAGACTGCATCCGTGCTCGTCGATGGATGGCTTCATACCGGCGACCTGGTCGAATCAAACGACGATGGATCGTTCACGTTCGTCGGGCGTCGCAAAGAGGTGATCCGGCGGCGTGGTGAGAATCTGTCCCCGGTCGAGGTCGAAGCCTGCTTGGAGTCGCATCCCGATGTTGCCGAAGCGGCCGTGATCGGCGTTCCGTCAGAGATGTCCGAGGAGGAAGTCAAAGCGTTTGTCATCGCTGCTCCGAATCGCTCGATCGACGTCCAAGCGCTGTATCACCACGCTCGGCAGCAGCTCGCACGGTTCAAGGTTCCGCGGTACTTCGAAGTCGTCTCCGAGCTTCCACACACGCCAACCGGCAGACTCGCCAAGCATCAACTCTCGCCAGAACGCAATGACCAGGAGGTCGACTGTGATTGACAGACCGGAATGGCTGCAGACATCGGTTGGAGCAACCGATGCTGACCACATCTGGGTTGCCGGACGTGATCTGCCGTCCGAGGTGATGGGTCGATTGAGCCTGACCGAGCTGGCGTATTTGCTCCTGGTCGGACGTGAGCCGAGCACCGGAGAACGCAGAGTTGTCGACACGGTGCTGGTATCGCTTGCCGATCACGGGATCACACCCAGCTCACTCGCGACCCGACTCACGTACACCGGAGCACCAGAAGCCGTACAGGGGGCAATCGCGGCAGGTCTGCTTGGTGCTGGCAGCGTGTTCCTCGGACCTGCCGGCGACACGGCGCTGTTCGTGGCCGAACGAGTTGCCGCTGCAAATCTGACGGTCGATGATCCGGAACAACGATTCGCGGTCGTGGCCACCGAGTTGGTTGCCGGTTTCCGTGCGGCGGGGAAGCGGGTGCCAGGGCTTGGTCATCCGATACATCGCGATCAGGACCCCCGAACGCCTCGGCTCTATGAGATCGCCCAGGAGGAAGGCCAACTGGGGCCGCATCTTCGGCTTCTGGCAGCTGTTGCAGAGGCGCAGCGCGAGGCGTCGGGCAGGCACCTTCCGATTAACGGTGCGGGTGCGGCCGGAGCGGCGCTCGTTGACGTCGGGATCGCGCCGGCGATCGTGCGTGCATTCGTGCTGATTGCTCGGACTGCTGGGCTGGTCGCCCATCTGGCGGAGGAGATGCGGGCACCGATCGGTAAACCATTGTGGTTGGAAACGGAACGAAGGGCCAGCCACGATGGGTGAACGAGCGCTGCGACCGTTCTGGATTCATCAGCTTGCCGAGTACCTGATCGGTGTTGCACTCGTTGCCCAGGGCTTGCAGAGCCCTGAACCGTTGGTTCCGGCGATTCTTGGCGTCGTCGTGATCGTGAATATTGCGGTCGTGCGTGGTCCGCTCAGCGCCTTCGGCTGGGTTGGTCGTCGGACGCATCGCTGGCTTGATCTCGTAGTCATGGTCGCTATCGCGGCGGCTGTGGTGCAACCGTGGATCGAATCCGATTCGGGTGCCCGGGTCGTCATGGCGATCCTCCTCGGGCCGCTCGGCTTTCTGTGGTTTTATACCGACTGGGCCGAGAGGAAGGGTCGCAAGGATCGGCGTGCCGCCCAAGCTGGGCAGTCGAGCGCCCAAGTCGGTCGGGTCGCCGGGCGAGTCGCAGGGAACGCGTACAACGCCATCAAGGCGCGCTCGAAACCGAAATAGCCCCCTTACCCCACGTTCACGAAAAGGTGGACTGCCCTGAGGTTTGCGTACGTTGGGGACGTCGTCGTGAAGCAGCTGAGGTGAGGTTTGTATTGCGCCGCTGGCCTGCGCTGAGCGAAGTTGCGCCCTCGCTATCGTCAGCGTGATGGAACTACAATCGGGCACGATACGCATCTACTTGCGCCAAGCCCTTACCGGCATGGTGACGGCCTTGGATCGCTTCAGTGACGAATCGGTGAACCTCAGACCGCACGGAGACGGGACCAATTCCGCCGCCGGTTTAATCGTGCACGCTTGCGCTGCGGCGACGTACTGGTTCGAGCACATAGGGCTCGGCCGCCCTGTAGAGCGAGATCGTGACAGCGAGTTCGAGACCACGGCGACGGTAGCGGAACTGCGAGGCCTACTCGCGACGACAGCCGACCGGCTCGATGCGCTCGCCATCGATCTGGATCGCGGACCGACTGCGATCGATCATCAGTTACGAGTGTTCCTCCACGGCGGTGACGTTTCAGACGGGTCGCTCGTTCTCCACGCGGTCGAGGAACTGTTCCAGCACCTCGGTCACCTGGAGCTGACCGCGGACGCCGTCTGTTCCACGGGCTGAGGCCTGTTTGGGCTCCTTCGAGCCGCCGCGTCGATGCGTGCCACGGGAGCCGGGGTCCATCTCCTACACGAAACGATCTCGATCAGGTGCTCGATTCCGACGAGATCTGCGGCGTTGCGGGTGTAGAGGCGGGCGCCGTCGGCGTGCGCTGTCGCTGCGATCAGTAGGTCCATCACCAGCGCGCGCGGTTGGCGGCCGGTGCCGGCGACTGCGGCGGCGAGTTGCCCGTAGCTGACCGCCACATCGTCGTCGACGGGAAGTGCGTCGAACGTGCGTTGAAGATCCGAGAGCCGTCGCAGACGCTCGGCCCGGATTGCCGCGTCAGACGTGACGAGCACACCGAAGTGCAACTCCGCGAGTGAGGCGGCGCTGATCGCAAGTTCCCCTACCAGCTCGGGCACATCGATGGCGAGTAACACGCTGGTGTCAAGAATTTTCTTCATCGCCGCGCTCCCACGGGTTCGCTATGGACTGATCAACCAGGTCACGATCGCCTGCCCAGTCCGGATCGGGTCGGCCAGCGAACAGGTCAGCGATGTCGACCCATCTCTGTCATCGCCGCGGAGCCGCTGGCACCAGACGAGCGGCGAGACGACCAGCGACCGTGATCTGGATCTCCTCACCATTCTCGACACGTCGCACAAGATCGGACGCGTCCTGACGAAGTTCCCGCAGGCCAACGGTGGTCATCTCGACGTGATAGCACAAGTGCTACGTAGTCCGCGTCGGGCTTTTCGTGACGTGGATCCCCGTATAACGGCGGGGGTGCAAAACGGCAGCCCACTGCTCGGCGCACGCTCGCGCTACCCGCCGGAGGCCTCTGTCTCAGGGCCGTACGGCCTCGTGATGATCTCGAGCAAGTGTCCATCGGGGTCGTTCCAATAGACGCCCCGGCCGCCGTCGAGATGGTTGATCACACCCGGCGTTCGCTTGGACGGCTCCGCCCAGTGAGCGATGCTCCGCGATTGCATCCGCCCGTAGGTGGCGTCGAACTCCTCGTCGCTTACCAAAAACGCCAGGTGCTGCGGAGTGATCTCTCCGCCCGGCCAATCGGCGTAGTCGAGCGACACTCCGTTGCCCACGTCGACCACAAGGAATTGTCCGGCGAAATCGCGCAGCGGATCGAGGCCGAGCAGTTCGACCAGATGAGCAGCGCCTTCCCGCTTGTCTTTGCACCAAACGATCAAGTGATCCAGATCGGCCACGACGCAACGCTAGTAGCTGACGTTCCCGCCCCCGCGGAGCCCGATGGGCGCACCCTGTTGCGCCCTTGTCGATTTCAGAAAGTTCACCTTAACCTAACGTATATATGTTGCATCCTGTTGATCTGTTCGATATGGTTGCCGTCAACGAACAACTCTTGGGGGGTCGGCATGGATGACAACGGAGTCCGTAACACACTTGATGTGTTGTTGGCTGGTGATCCTGATGTGATGGACCGCGACGAACTGGCCGGGTTCGTCACACAGTTGGGTCGTGTCCGCGGTTGGTGCGCGGCGGCTGAGGTTCGGGTCAGTCGCCGAACCCGTCAACTCGCTTCCGAAGGCCACTCCGAATCGGCTGCCTCCCTGTTGAGTGACGCTGGTCGCTGCTCATCGAAGGA
>JANPLQ010000108.1:0-23136 GCA_031422395.1 Ilumatobacteraceae bacterium
CTCAGGCGGTGCGACAGCGGCGGGCCAAACCATCATCATGAACGTGGCCGACACCCTCGAAGTCGCCCAAGCAGCGCCGAATGCCACAGTGATCGCCGTTCACCTGGAAGCGGTCGGTCACGCTCCAGTCACTCGACTCGCGTTACGCCAACAGGCAACCGCCGCGGGCATCGATTCGACGCGATTGCAGATCCCCGCTGACGGCGAAACAGTTACGATCCGGCTCGCCTGAACCCCAGACGTAGACAGGCGCGTTGACGTCCATCCTGGGTGCGAGTATCCTTACAATGACCATAGAGTAAGGAGACATCGTGGAGATCGCAGCGAGGATGAGTTCGAAGGGCCAAGTGACCGTCCCCAAGGCCGTGCGCGACGCGCTCGGAATCGCCGAGGGCGACGAGGTCGTCTTCCGCGTCGAAGGCAACCGCGCCGTTCTCGCCCGTACGCCCGACTTCCTGACCTTGGCCGGCACCATCAAGGTCCCCGCTGCGCTCCGCAACGTCGCCTGGGACGACGTCATCCGCAAGACTCGAGCCACCCGGGCAGCCAAGCACGGATGAGTGCGTTCGTCGACACGAACATCATCGTGCGGCACCTGACCGGCGAGCCACCCGAGATGGCCGCACGAGCCACCGCCTTCCTGGCAGCCGAACCCGAATTGTTTGTCGCCGACCTCATCGTGGCCGAGACAATCTACGTCCTGGAGTCGTTCTACAAGACTCCCCGGGACCAGATTGCCACAGCGATGCGGTCGCTCGTTGCGCTCCGCTCCGTGGTCACCGTCGATCCGGCGATGCTGCTGCGCGCGCTGGAGGTCTACGAACTCGACCGCATCGACTTCGCCGAGGCGTACCTCGTCGCCTGCGCCGAGAGCTCCGGGGTCAACCGCATCGCCTCGTTCGACCGATCCATCGATCGGGTCGGCACCATCGAACGCATCGAACCACCCGCCACCTGACCGAACACGGCTAGAGGATCTGACGGACGAGTGCATCTTCCTCGACGATCTCGGCATCAATCTCAAGCCAGCCGTCGCAATGGGCATGGCCACCATCAAACTGACCAGCGCCGCCCAAGCCATCGCCGACCTGGGCACCACACTCGGATTCGACTGACGACTGTCTGGCTGCCCGCCGCCAACGATGGCGGGTACCCGGATGATGCTCCTACTGCAGTGAGTGCAGCGGAGCGTCAAATGGCGAGCCAATCATCCGGTGCAGGATTTCGAAGCACACCTCGCGCGCATCGATACCCTCCTCGCCCCAGCCAATGAGGCTCGCCCGACAGACACCGAGGGCCGCGTTCGCAATCGCGTGAGCCCTAACGCGAGCATCTACGGACGCCCCCCACGCCTGAATGAGGAAGGCGGCGACTACCTCCTCATAGTCGCGATCGGTACGCGCGTCTTCATCGCGCAGCGCACCGACCTGGGCGAGCAGCTGGTAACGGGTTCGTCGAGTTGGCGAGCCCGTATCGAGGCCGCTCGAGAGCACTTGACATAGATGGAGCAAGGGATTTCCTATCAATCGGCCATCTCCGAGGCGATCGATGAAGTCCCGAACACGTTCTTCATGATCCGGAAACGCAGCTGCTGATTTGGTCGGAAAGTGAAGAAAGAAGGTCCGCTGGCTGACACCCGCAGCCGCTGCAATTTCTTCGACCGTAGTCTCGTCGAAGCCATTCATGCTGAACAACCGCAGTGCGTGCTCGGCAAGAACCCGACGTGTCTCGCGCCGTTGCAATTCGCGTTGGTTCACGTGTACCTCCTTGTCTGGCACCACTGTACGAACCCTGTCAACAGCGAACACCCGGCTGCCGCAAGATCCCTCTTGACGACAGGCAGGCCACCGTATTAACTGCAGTCAGTGCACCAAGCCACTGGCCGGTCGCTGACCTGAGGAGGTCCCATTCATGATCCATATTGCGAAGTCACACAGCACCCGTGGTCGAAAGGCGAGGCGAACTGCTGCTGTAGCGATCGTCGGCGCGATGATGTTGGCCGCCTGCGGCAGCGACCCGGACGCGTCCGATAGCAGCGCCCCTTCTGGCACGGGCGGCGGCAGTGACACTGCGCTCGTCATCGCTCGCGGCATGGACGTCAACTCACTCGACCCATCGCTCGCATATTGCGACACCTGCCAGATCTACATGACCGCGGTGTACGAGACCCTGATCGGTCTCGATAGCAGCGACAACCAAACTCTCGTGCCTCGCCTCGCCACTGCGTGGGAGGGAAACGCAGAGCAAACCGAATTCACCTTCACTCTCGACCCTGCTGCGAAGTTCGCTGACGGGAGCAAGGTCACCAGCGCCGACGTCAAGTTCTCGTGGGAGCGACTGCAGGGTCTGCAAGGTTCGTCGTCGTACCTTGCAGGCAGCATCGAAGCCATCGACGCCACCGACGAGGGCGTGGTGAAGGTCACCCTCAACGCGCCGAACTCGGCGTTCCTCGCTCAGGTCAACAGCCCCTACCTCGGAATCATCAACAGCAAGGTCGCAACGGCGAATGGCGCCACGATGGATCCCACGACAGACAAAGCCGAACCGTGGTTCCTGGCCAACTCGGCAGGAAGTGGCACATTCACACTCAAGGCCTACAGCGCCGGCAACGAACTTCGGTTGAGCCGCAACGACGCCTACTGGGGTACACCAGCCGCGTTCCCTGAGGTCATCATGAAGGAGACGCCGACCGCCGTTACCCAGCGACAGCAGCTCGAGCAAGGTGCCGTCGACATTGCGATGCAGCTCTCCGCCGACGTGGCGGCCGGTCTGGACAGCGGCGACGTCACCGTCAAGCAGGTCCCCAGCTTCAACTACGTGTACCTGGCCCTCAGCGAGAATGCCGTCGGCGGTGAAGCCCTCACCCCGGACGTGCGTGAGGCAATCCGGCTCGCGCTCGACTACGACAACCTGATCCAAGTCACCGCTGGCGGTGCCGGGCAATCACAGCCGTCACCTATCCCCAATGGTTTCGCTGGAACGGCCGATTTGCCAAAGCCCACACAGGACGTGGCGAAGGCCAAGGAACTGCTGGCCGGTGCCGGCGTCACCGACATCACGCTCGACGCCACATACCCGACGTTCAACGTGTACGGCGTCGACTTCAGCACCGCGATGCAGCAGGTTCAAACCGATCTCAAGGCGGTCGGCATCAACCTCGAACTCAACCCTGTTGAGATTGCGGTCTGGGCAGACAAGATCGGCAGCGATGGCATACCCGTCACGATGCTGTACTTCGCCCCCGACCACACCGATTCCAGCCAGTACGTCCAGTACTTCGGCATGGCAGAGGGCACGCAGTGGCAGGGTTGGTCGAAGTCCGAGCCAAGCACCGAGCAGGAAGAACTACTGGCCCAGGCGTTTGCCACACAGGACAACGGCGAACGGGCCGCGCTGTATCAGCAGTTGGCTGAGGCGATGATCGCGGACAACGTGATCATCCCCGTCGTCAACCCGGATCTGTTCCTGGCCAGCCGCTCGGATATCACAGGTATGGCATACAGCGCCTGTTGCAACCTCGATCTGGCCAAGCTCGGTCGGTCCTGATCGTCACAAGTTGAAGCGATATCTCATCCGACGCATCGCGGTCATGCCGCTGCTGCTCCTCGGAATCGCCTCTCTCGTCTTCGTCGTCTCACGATTGACACCAGCAGACCCGCTGGTGTCAATCGTGGGCGAACGCAACCTCAACAATCCTGAAGTGGTAGCCGCAGCCGAGGCCCGATGGGGCCTCGACGACACTGTGCTCGTGCAATACACCACGTACATGAAGAACCTCGTCCAGGGTGAGATGGGGACGTCGTTCACCACGCGCAGACCCGTACTCGACGATCTCGTCGATCGGTTGCCAGCCACCCTCGAGCTGACGTTCACCGCTCTCATCGGCGGCTCGATCATCGGTATCGGGCTCGGCATCGCCGCCGCCAGGAAGCACAACAAGCTCGTTGATCACATCGCCCGCTTCTTCGCTCTGATCGGTTCGTCGCTTCCTGCGTTCTGGTCGGGTCTTCTGCTGCTCTATGTGCTGTACGCGCGGCTCGGGTGGTTCCCTGGCCCGGGCCGGCTCGAGCCGCGATCCACACCTCCTGACCGCATCACCGGTTTCTACACCATCGACTCGTTGCTGCACGGCAACGTCTCGCTGTTCTGGGAGGCAGCGACGCATCTCATCCTGCCCGCCGCCGTCCTCGGATGGGGTGTCGTCGGCATCGTGACCCGATTGGTTCGAGCGAGTCTGCTCGATGAGTTCTCCATGGAGTACGTCCGCGTCGGTCGGGCGATGGGCCTACGCGAACGCACCGTGGTCAACACCCATGCGATGCGCAACGCACTCCTGCCCACGATCACCATCGTTGCGTTCACCTTCGCCTTTCTGCTGACTGGCGCCGTCCTCACCGAGACGGTGTTCTCGTGGCCCGGCGTCGGCAACTACGCGGTGGAGGCTTCACGCAACCTCGACTTCCCCGCAATTATCGGTGTGACCATCCTCGGTGGCGTGGCCTTCCTCGTCACCAACCTGATTACCGACATCGCATACGCGTTCGCCGATCCGAGAATCCGGTTGTCGTGACAGCAGTCTCCATTCCCGACAGCGCACACCGCCGAATCCGTATCCGTCCACCCTGGCTGCGAGGGCCGGCACTGGTCGGCGTCGTTGTGCTCGCGACGTGGGCGGCCGTCGCGCTCACACTTCCACTCTGGACGCCGTTCGACCCACTTGCGCCAGTCGGCACACAGCTGCAAGAACCGAGCTGGTCGCACCTCATGGGGACCGACGCACTGGGACGCGACGTCTTCACCCGTGCGCTGTGGGGCGCCCGCATCTCGCTTCCAGTGGCAGCAATCGTGATCATCTCGTCAGTCGTCGTCGGCACCATCGTTGGAGCGGCCGCCGGCTTCTTCGGCGGTTGGGTGGACGCCGTCCTGATGCGGCTGGTCGACATCACGATGGCGTTCCCGCCGATCCTGCTCGCAATGGCCATCACCGCATCCCTCGGGCCGGGCATTCGTAACGCACTAATTGCGATGGTGCTCGTGTGGTGGCCGATTTATGCCCGGCTGCTGCGCGCCCAGGTGATCGCAGTGCGCGAGCGCGACTTCGTCGAGTCGGCGCACGCCATTGGCGCCTCGCGTTGGTTGATCCTGCGTCGTTACATCCTGCCGATGTCGTACACGCCGGTCTTGGTGAACGCGACGATGGACTTCGGCCAGGTCGTTCTGCTCACTGCGTCGCTCAGCTTCATTGGCCTCGGAGCCAGACCGCCCTCGCCTGAATGGGGAGCAATGATCACCGAGGGTGCCACGAACTTCTATCAGTGGTGGATCGCGGCCGCGCCAGGTATCGCAATTTTGCTGGTTGTGATGGCATTCAATTTCGTGGGCGACGCGCTTCGTGACGGCCTTGATGTGAAGGAGCAGGGCCGGTGACCGAGCCCATCTTGTCGGTCCGCGATCTTCACGTCACGTTCGCCACACCTTTCGGCCCCGTGCCAGCCGTTCGCGGCCTCGACCTCGATGTCTTCCCAGGCGAGGCGCTCGCCATCGTCGGCGAATCCGGGTCTGGCAAGAGCGTGACAATGATGGCCATGCTCGGCTTGTTGTCCAACGCGAAGGTCACAGGCTCGGCAACCTTTCGCGGGGCCGAACTGGTGGGAATGCAGCCCTCCGCGCTGCGTCGGATACGAGGCAGCAAGGTCTCGATGATCTTCCAGGACCCGATGACCTCGCTGAACCCTGTGCTCACGGTCGGACGACAAATGTCGCTGGTCATGCGCGCCCATCAACCGGGCTTGTCGAAGAAGGCGGCGCTCGCCCGCGCAGTCGAGTTGCTGGACCAGGTCGCGATCTCGCAGCCAGCGAAACGAGTCCACGCGTACCCCCATGAACTGTCGGGCGGTATGCGCCAACGAGTGATGATCGCAATGGCCATCTCGAACGGCCCCGAGGTGCTCATCGCCGACGAGCCCACAACTGCGCTCGACGTCACCGTGCAGGCACAAATCATGGATCTACTCGGAGAACTTCGTCGAGAACACCATCTGGCCCTCGTGCTGATCACGCACGATCTCGGTGTCGTCGCTGGCGACGCCGACCGCGTTGCCGTGATGTACGCAGGCAGGGTTGCAGAGACCGGTGACGTCTCGCCATTGTTCGCACATCCGGGGCACCCGTACACCAGGGGGCTTCTGGAGTGTCTGCCGAGGCTCGACGCCCGCCATGAAGTTCACGCCGCCATTCCCGGAATCCCCGCCAGCCCCCAATCGCTGCCACCGGGCTGCCCCTTCACGCCGCGGTGCAGATTCGCCGTCGAGAGTTGCTCAGATGCCGAACCCGTGCTCGCCCAGCACGGCGAGACGATGATTGCATGCTCGGTGTTCGCATGACTGACACACCAATTCTGTCGGTCAGAGACCTCGTGAAAGAGTTCAAGGTCCGCGACCGCGGACGGTCGACTGTGGTCCACGCGGTGAACGGCGTCAGCTTCGACGTGCAGCCGGGAGAGACGCTCGCACTGGTCGGCGAGTCCGGTTGTGGAAAGTCCACCACCGGACGCTGCATTCTCCGTCTCGTGGAACCAACGAGTGGTTCAGTGCAATTCCGCGGCAACGACCTGCTCGGTCTTGGTCGAGATGAACTTCGGCGTATGCGTCGGCATATGCAGATCGTCTTCCAGGATCCGCAAGCCTCGTTGCACCCACGCATGACCGTTCGGCGGCTGCTCGCTGAACCACTGCAGGTCCATGGCGAACCTGACGACGTGGTGAATGCGCGGGTTGACGAGTTGTTGGCATTGGTCCAACTGCGACCTGAACATTTGGACCGCTTTCCGCACCAGTTTTCGGGCGGCCAGCGCCAGCGCGTTGGTATCGCCCGCGCACTGGCCATTTCGCCAGCCTTACTCGTCCTGGATGAGCCAGTTTCGGCGCTCGACGTCAGCATCCAGGCGGAGATCATGCGGCTCTTGATCGACCTTCGCGAACGCCTCGGTCTGTCGTATGTCTTCATCGCGCACGACCTTGCGGTGGTCCGCCAACTCGCCGACCGAGTGGCTGTGATGTACCTCGGCACGATCGTCGAGATCGGCCCAGCCGGTCAGGTCTACGAGTCGCCACAACATCCCTACACGCAGGCGTTGCTGTCTGCAGTTCCGATTCCTGATCCTGCCGTTCAACAACTACGAAGCCGAATTGTTCTGCAAGGCGAGTTGCCAAGTGCAATCGACCCGCCGTCGGGCTGTCGGTTCCGGACCCGCTGTTGGCGTGCAGAGCAACGATGTGCGGATGAAGAACCACTGCTGATCACTCGCAAGGACGACCCTGCTCACACCGTGGCGTGCCACTTTCCCAGCCTTGACGGCGCACCCACGAACGGAGCGGCGAGATGAGTGTTTCTGGAGGTGCTGTACTTGCGATCGACCTCGGTAGCACAGGCGTGAAGGTCGCCATCATCGATGCCAGCGGGCGGGTGTTGGCGAGCGCCGGCGAGGTGCTGCCGCTGGTCTTCACCGACGATGGCGGCGTGGAGCAGGACGCGAACGGCTGGTGGGCGGCGATTGGCCGTTGCAGCCGACAGGCAATGCCCAAGTCCGCCCTCGGACCCGCCGATATCGGAACCGTGGCTGTCACCAGTCAGTACACGTCAACGGTCGCGGTGGACAGCGTCGGGGTGCCGCTCGCCAACACCATCATGTGGATGGACGGCCGTGGGCGCCGCCACCATCCAGCCATTGCCACTTCCGCGAACCGTGATCGCTGGATCGAATTGCACGGCATGGCCCCGTCGGGCAACGACGACATCGGACACATCGGTGTCATTCGTGACCTGTGGCCCGACGTATACACAGCAGCCGCCGCGTTCGTCGAGCCAATGGACGCCATCGCAGCCAGGTTGACGGGACGCGTCACTGCGACGCAGAACACGATGTTCCCGATGCTGTCCGTCGACAACCGCGTCTGGGGTTCGACGCAGTACAGCGACGAACTCTTGGCCATGTCGCTACTCGACGCCAACAAACTGCCTGTTCTGGTACCGATGGGCGACCCCCGTGGCACCATCACCGCACACGCAGCAGAGCACTTGGGTATTTCCGCCCACGCCATGGTTGCCGATGCGACGATCGACTCGGTGACCTCCGCCATTGGTACTGGCGCCACCGACAGCAGCCGCTGCGGCCTCATCATCGGCACCACAACCGTGATGGCCACCCATCTTCCCGACAAGCGGCACGACCATGCACACGGCCTCACTTCGGCGCCAAGTCCGCTCGCTGGCAGCTACTTCTTGGTGGCGGAGAATGGTGTTGGTGGCAAGGCGCTGGACGTGCTGGTGAACAACATCATCTATCCGAACGACGGTCTTGGTGAGGCTTCGCCACCTGACGCATTTGAGCGAGTGCTATCGGCTGCCGCCACAGCGCCCTGCGGAGCGCACGGGGTCATGTTCCTGCCATGGCTGATCGGCTCGCTGGCCCCCAGCTACCACAGCCGCACCCGCGCAGCATTCGTGAACATCAGCCTGGGCAGCAACCGCAGCGACATGGCGAGGTCCGTGGTCGAAGGCGTCGCACTCAACGCCGCCTGGCTGTTGCCGCACTTCTCGGCCCTCTCTGGAAGTACATACGGCGAGATCGGCTTTGGTGGCGGAGGGGCAAGCTCGCCGTTGTGGGGCCAAACCCTTGCCGACTGTTGTGGCACGCCGGTACGTCGCCTCGCCGATCCCTCGACCACCAACGCTCGCGGAGCCGCGCTCGTCGCAATGATCGCGGACGGTCGGATCACGCTCGACGACAGCAGGGCGATGTTGCCCACCGCCGAGTTGCATCATCCAGACCAAGCAGCCCACGACATCTACCAGCGGCTGCTCCCCCAGTTCATTGACTTCCACGCCCGCTCCGCACCGTTCTACGACGCGCTCAATTCATAGACACTCTCTCACTTCATCTACACGTTCTCAATTCAAGGACACTGAGGTTCCACAATGAGTATCAGCCCCGAGACCACCACCAAGCCGGTCTCCCCTCTGCACCCATACGCCGATCGATACGACGTGCATTCGGAAATGCCCGAGCACGGCGTGAGCCGCGACGAAATCTTGCGCGAGTTGCGTGAGATGTCGACCGAGGAGGACTTCAAGGGTGACAGCGGCCGCGTGAGCGGCAGTATCTACAGCGGCGACCACGACCACTACGCGTTCCTCGTCGAGGCCTACGCGTACTACGCGCACTCGAATGTGCTGCAGCGTGACATGTACCCGAGCGCAACGAAGATGGAGGCCGAGATCATCGCCATGACGGCCGACATGTTGCACGGGGACATCGACGGCCCCGATGGCGTAGGTGGCCTCATCACGTCTGGGGGTACCGAAAGCCTCGTGACTGCAATGCTCACCTACCGCGAGTGGGGTCGCAACGTAAAGGGCATCGAACACCCAGAAGTGATCATGCCGGTCACGGCGCACCCCGCACTCGACAAGGCGTTTCACTACTTCGGGATAGAGGTCATCAAGGCTCCAGTCACGGAGCAGTACGTGGTCGACATCGATTTCGTGCGCGACCACATCGGCCCGAACACCGTCGCCCTCATCGGGTCGGCAGGCACGTACCCCCATGGTCTCATCGATCCAATTCCCGCCCTCGGTCAACTGGCACTTGAACACGGCATTGGGCTGCACGTGGACGGATGCCTCGGTGGTTTCATCATCGCGTGGGCTGAAGATCTCGGCTATCCGTTGCCGCCGTTCGACTTTCGTGTCCCCGGTGTCACATCGATCTCGGCCGACACACACAAGTACGGCTACGCGCTCAAGGGCAGCTCGGTTCTGCTGTTCAAGCCGAAGTCGCTGCGACGCGAGCAGTACTTCCTGCAGGAGGGATGGCCGGGCGGGATGTATTCGTCGCCCAGCATGGGCGGCAGCCGTAGCGGCGGATTGATCGCCGCTACGTGGGCTTCGATGTTGCACATGGGCAAGGCTGGCTATCGAGCAATTGCAGCCGACATCTTCCGCACAGCCGACGCCATCAAAGCCGCCGTGCGCGAGCACCCTGAGCTGGAGCTGATCGGTGACTCCCTGTTCAACGTCGCCTTCAAAGCAAGCCCGGAGAGCGGGATCGACATCTTCCAGGTCAACGATGGTCTCGCTGACCGCGGTTGGCGAATGAACGGCTTACAGCGTCCACCGGCACTCCACTTCTGTATCACGCGCCCCAACACACAGGAGGGCGTTGCCGAAGCCTTCGCAACCGATCTCGCTGCCGCCGTCGAGTACGCCAAGAATCCGCCGTCGGCGATGCCGAAGAGCGGCGCGATGTACGGCGCGGGCGGTCGCACAATGGACAGCGACCGGCTCCGTGTCGGTCTGTTCGATCGCCTCGACGCAATGCACGAGGTCGGGCCGCAGTGACCGAATCGTTCCGGTTTGGCGTCGAGATGATGGCGCCATTCGACGGAATGTCGTGGACCGACTCGGCCAAAGAGGTGGAAGCCCTCGGCTACTCCACGCTGTTCGTGCCCGACCATTTTCACGAGGGATACGGGCCGATCACTGCGATGGCCACTGCGGCGATGGCGACGACGACACTGAAGGTGGGACCGATGGTTCTTGCGTGCGACTTTCGCCACCCGGCAGTTCTCGCACGGGAGCTCGCCTCGATCGACGTGCTGTCGCAGGGTCGGCTCGAAGTCGGGCTTGGTGCTGGTTACCAAGAAACCGACTACGACCGCTCAGGCATTGTCATGGACACGCCCGGCATTCGCGTCAGCCGATTGATCGAACACGCGACCGTGCTCCAACAGCTGTTCGGCGACGAGCCGGTCACCTTCGATGGCCAGCACTACCGGATCACCGACCTCAATGGAACGCCCAAACCCTTTCGGCCGGGAGGTCCGCCAATCATCATCGCCGGTGGGGGAAAGCGTCTCCTCACGTTTGCTGCAACTGCTGCTGACATCATCGGTGTCAACCCATCGCTGCCCAGCGCAAGGAACCGGGCTCACGCTGGTCGCAATGCTCTGGAAGCGGCGATCGACGAGAAGTTCGAGTGGATACGAGCCTCCGCCGGGGACCGTTTCAAATCACTCGAATTCAACGCTTGGCTGTCAGTAGCGCTGGTCACCAACGACGCAACCGCAGTCGCGGAGAAGATAAGCGATCGCTTCGCCGCTGCACCAGCCGACGTGCTCGCCTCGCCCATCATCCTGGTCGGAACCGAGACCCAGATCGAGGACCGTCTCCATCATCGTCGCGAACGATGGGGGTATTCGTACCACGTACTCCAGGCGGACCGAGCCCGCGAGTTCGCCCCGATCGTGCAACGGCTCACCGGACGCTGAATCCTCCTCAAGCTGCCAGCGGCTCGGACCGCTCCGCACCTAGAGGTCTTGGAAGGTTTCGTCCATCAGGTCGACCAACTTTGGATCGTGGATAGTACGGGCTGACACAGGCTGAAGCCGACTCTTAATCCGCAGGTTCTGGGTTCGAATCCCAGGGGGCGCACCCACGAAGCACCAGGTCAGCGACACTTTCTGACCTGCTCCTTGCGGCTCGATCGGCCTGTCGAAACTCACCCCACTCGACCTCGACCGCTTTCTACACCGCTTTCTACACCAAGCTAACGTTGGGCTCCAGGCGCTCGACTACGCGATACGCCGACAGCGCAGCGGCGCGACGCGGTTCATCCGTCGCCAATCTGGTCGTCGAAGAAGTTGAGGATCGTCTCGGTTGCCGGGAACGTCCGGCCTGCCTCGGAATTCCCTGCAGTGATCCTCGCGACGGACCCACCCGGCCAAGGGTGTGCACCGCCGATGACGGTCAGCAGAACCACGTCGGCACCCGAGCACCCGTCGAACCGCATTGCCTCGACGCCGTCCTCGACCAGGACCGTGGCGGGCGGGTCGACGCACCCCGCGTGCAGCGCCCAGCTGTTGATCGACTCGACTGCACTGGGCTTGATGATCTGTCCCGCATTCGAAATACGTCCCTCATACAGGGTTATCGCGTCGGCCGTACCCAAGATCTCGATTACCGCCGGCTGCACCTCCGAGGGGCACGACGAGCGCGGCACCGCCGCCACCACCGCCACCGCGGCAAATTCGTACGGTGCGCTGCACACGAGTAACGCGGCGAACATCCCGCCGTTCGAATGGCCGGCCGCATAGATGCGCGTGGGATCGATGCACATCGTCGTCAGCAGTTCGGCGACGAGGCCGTGCGCAAACGCGAAGTCGTCGAGACGGTTCGTCGCCTCATGTATGTTCCACGACGGCGGACTGCTGGTCGAGTCGGGCGAGACGACGATGTATCCCCGCTGGGTAGCCCGATTGCCCATGAGGGTGTACTTGTCGTGCAGCGAACCGCTGCTGGAATACTCGTGGAAGTTCAGGATCAGCGGCGCCGCACGTGTGCCGTCGTAGAAGCGGGACACTGCCAACTCGAAGGTGCGCTGCTGGCCATCCGCGCCGACATACCCCCGGCTGCCGGACGTCGCGTCGGCGAGTCCGGTGCAGTCGGGCGGCAGGGTCGTGGTCGGAGGCAGCGTCGGCTTCGCAGTGGTTGGCACCGGCGTGATCGGCGGCAGCGTCGGCTCGGGCGTGGTCGGCTCGGGCGTGGTCGGCGGCAGCGTCGACTCGAGCGTGGTCGGCGGCAGGGTCGGCTCGGCGGGTGCCGGATCCGACGCCTGGGTGATGCCAGGACGCGGTTGCCTCGACGTGGTGCCCGGCGCGCTCACACCGGAGGTATCCACGTCAGTCGCGGTCGACGCGCAGGCGACGGTGCTGAGCGCCAGCGCGACGAGCCCGCACCTTCGAGATCGCTGCCTGAGTCCGCCTAACACGGGCATGAGTATGCCCGGAGTGTCGACGTCCCCAAACCGCGCCAGCGGGGGCGCTGACTGCTGCCCTCTATCGATCCACACGGGATGGACGCAATCGAGGCCTGTCGACAACGCCTCAACCGAGGACCCGAAACGTCAGTCGTCGAGGTTCAAAGCTGGGATCGCCGACGAACACTGGCCCAGCCGATGGCTGCGAGCACAACGAGGCCGATCGCCGCGAACCAGGGCGCCGATTCGGTGTCGGGGATCCGGTTCACCAACCACGTTTGCACTCCAACCGCGGCGTCGACCACGGGATCTTCACCAGATTCACTCCCATTGAACAGCCGCACCTCATACAAGCCGTAATAGGCGACATAGAGACCGGCGATCACCAACAAGCCGCCAGCGAGTTTGTTCATGATTGGTAACAGCGACCGGAACTTCGCCACCAAACCCGTTCGGGCGAGCGCCACCGCGACAGTCAGGATGCCGACCACGATCCCCATCCCCACGCCGTACAGCAGGAACACCGTGACACCCGACAGATAACTCTCCGACTTGAACGTGCTGGACGTCACCGCCAGGAACGGGCCGATCGTGCACGACAGCGATGCGACCGCGTACGACACCCCGAACATGTACATCGATAGCAGCGTCCCGTCGGCTCCGCCCTTCTGGAGCTTCGGGATGTTGACGACGAATTGCTTACCCGACAGAAGTGCGATTCCCAGCCCGACCAACGTGAGGCCGATCACGATCGTTGCCCACGGCAGGTATTCCTCCAAACGCAACGACAGAGGCGTCACGATCAACCCGAACAGGCCAAAAACGGTCACGAAACCGGCCGTCAGCACGGCCGACACGCCGAGGCCCCTGGCGACGGCGGTCGTTCTGGTATCGCGGTCGTCGAGTCCTACGAATGCGGACAGATAGGCAGGCAATAGGGCAAACCCGCACGGGTTGATCGTCGCCGCCATCCCAGCCGTCAACGCAAGAGCAAATGGTCCGTTCAACACAACGACGACACGGTAGGTCGCGCCCTCAGGTCCAACACGACAAGCCAGCGAAACATCCTCGGAACTCTGCGTTGGCTACGGTGACGACGTGCCAAGCCCGCTGCGACTGATCACCCTCACCGGCGTTCACGTACAACTCGAACCGCTCTCGCTCGACCATCTCGACGGATTGGTGGCGGCGGCCTCGATCGACCGCGGTACGTACGGTTTGACGGATGTTCCGAACGGTCCGGCGGCGATGACCCGATACATCGAAAAGCTGCTCGCCGACCACGGTCGAGCACAGGTGCTGCCGTTCGCCCAACGCCGACTCGATACCGGAGCGTTGGTCGGGTGCACGCGTTACCTCGATCCGCGATGGCAGCGAGGGCGAGAGGAACCCGACGAGGTCGAGATCGGCGGAACTTGGCTGGCGGCGACTGCCCAACGGACGGCGATCAATACCGAGGCAAAGCTGCTGTTGCTCACCGACGCCTTCGAACGGCTCGGCGTGTGGCGTGTGGCGATCTGTACTGACGCCCGAAACGAGCAGAGTCGCACGGCGATTGCCCGGATCGGTGCAACCTTCGAAGGCGTGCTGCGCAATCACCGACTGCGCTACGACACGTCCGAGCCGACCCCGCGCGACACGGCCGTCTACTCGGTGATCGATACCGAATGGCGTGCGGTCAAGTCGAATCTCATCGCCGGACTCGAAAGAAACGCAGTCGAGCGTTAGCCGGAATGGGTAGCTGCCGACGGCGAAGCTGATCACGTTGCCGGCGATACGAGGCATGGATCCAACCCCACCCCAACACGACGGCGCCGAGCATCGACAACGGTACGCCAAGCCACCATCGCCCGGTTGACGCCGCGCCGCCGAGTGCGAACGCGGCACCAGGGACGGGCGACGCGCCCCTGGCTGCGAATCCACCTGGCACGATCGTGGTGGTCGTGGTGGTACTCGTCGCGCTTGTCGTGGTACTCGTGGTGCTGCTCGTCGTGCTCGTCGATGTGCTGGTCGTCGTCGAGCGGAACTGTTCGGCGGGCTCGGGCTCTGGCTCGGGCGGGAGTGTCACAACGCAGTCGGGAAGCGCCGCGGCAAGTAGCGGTCCGTGTTCGAATCGGGTGCCGGTGACCGTTACTGGAGCGAGTGACAGCAACGACCCGACGTATCTGCGCCCGACGATCGTCACGGCACCGTCAGGTGATCCGACCAGTACGTTGGCCCTGACCCCGTCGACTGCGGCGATTCTGATCCGAGCCCGATCGGCGACGTTGATCAACGTGTGCTCGGCGATGTCACGCCAATCGCCGCCGGATGGGCTGATCTGAACCGACGAACCGGTCAGATTGATCAACACCGATGCCCCGGTCGGCACTCGACTGACATCGATCTGACCGGACAGGTCCCCGTGAACGTGAAACACCTGGAGTCCACTGACACCGTCACCAATCAATGTTGTGCCGCGTTCGGATCGTTGCACGAGCCCCGTGCTTGCAGTTCGCCCGAAACAGGTAGAGCTGGTCGCCAGCGACGGAACCATTTCGGCGTACTGGACGACGGCGTCCTGATCTCGGACGACGGTGGCCGAATTGCCGACTGCACCGGTCCGGATCGTTCCGTACTTCAGCGTCCCCGTTTCCGGAAACACGACGGATGCCGACTCCGACACAGTGACCGAACCGCCGACGGCAAACACTCGCATCGCCTCGCGTTCGACTCGCAACGAGCCGGCGGCGACGTCGAGATCACCGAGTGCAACGGCCGTGCCAGCCAGTTCGGCGTGGCCGTCGATCACCAAATCTCGAGCAGTGAACAAGTCGACGAGCTGACCACCGAGCAGCACATCACGCCCAGACGCCACAACCTGATCAGCACGCCGCACCGCAGTGGCCGTAACGAAAACTCCGAGGACGACGATCGAGGCGCCAAGTAGGCGCATGAGCGCGCGTCGTAGCCGGATGTCCATGCGCTGGTTATCGGCATTCCGAACACACCCCTTGAGCAGGCAGTTTCGTATGATCGTCGGCGTGGACGTACTACTCGTGATCGCCCACCCGTGCGCCGACAGCTTCGGCCACACAGTCGCACAATCTGCGCAGGTCGGTCTCGTAACAGCTGGCCATTCGGTCGACGTGATCGATCTGTACGCCGACGGCTTTCGGGCGGCGATGAGCCTCGACGAACGGGTCGCCTACGACTCCGCCAGCCCCATTCTCGACCCCTTGGTGGGCGACTACGCGGGCCGGTTGCTGCGGGCCCAGATCCTCGTATTCGTGTATCCGACTTGGTGGAGCGGACTGCCGGCGATCCTCAAAGGTTGGTTGGAGCGGGTGATGGTGCCGGGTGTCGGATTCAGGTTCGACGAACGGACCGGCAACGTTCGCCCCGGCCTCGGGCATGTACGACGGATCGTCGGAATCAGCACCTACGGATCGCCACGGTCATACGTTCGGTTCGTGAATGACAACGGCAGGCGGATCTTGACGCGGGCGCTGTGGATGTCATGCGGCCTCCGCGTGCGCCGTCGTTGGCACGGTCTGTACGCGATGGATACTGCGACCGATGCGCAACGAGCAGCATTTCTGGTACGAATCGAACGCTCGATGGCGAGGCTCTGATGCGAACGCTCGTTGTCTACTGCCACCCGAATTCGGACTCGCTGACGGCGGCCGCCCTGGGCCGGGTGGTCACCGGTTTGAGCGCGGCGGGCCACGAGTCTCGGGTTACCGATCTCTACGCTGACGGGTTCGAACCAGCGTTGTCGTGCGACGAGCGACGCAACCACAAGGTCCCAGGCGTCACAGCCGACCTGCAGCGTTACGCCGACGACCTCGCTTGGGCGGAAGCGCTCGTGCTCGTCTACCCGACGTGGTGGAGCGGCCAGCCGGCAATGCTGAAAGGCTGGATCGATCGGGTTTGGGTTTCGGGTGTGGCCTGGGAGCTTCCGGCTGGAGCCAGCGTGTTGCGCCCGCTGTTGACCGGCATCCGCAGGATCGTCGTCGTGACGACGCACGGTTCGCCGAAGCACATCAACGCACTCGAAGGCGAGTCGGGGAAGCGAACGGTGACCCGTTCGATGCGGGCGATGTGCAACAAACGCGTGCGCACCACCTGGTGCGCACTGTACGGGGTCGACCGGTCGACCGAGGCCAAGCGGATCGCCTTTCTAGATCGAGTGGAACGCGTGATGTCGAAGCTGTAGTTCAGCTTGCGGCAGCAATCGCCACAGCGATCTCGGCGGCGACACGAGCATTGTTCTCGGCCAGCGCCAGATTCGCCGGCACGCTACGACCCTCAGTCGCCTGCCCGATCCGGCCGAGCACGAACGGCGTGATCGCAGCCCCGATAATACCGGCCGCCGCACAATCGCCGAGCGCCTGGGTGATCACACCGTCGAGTTCCGACGGGTCGAGTTCGTCCGCAACCGGAATCGGCACGCCGACCAGGATGCCCGATGATTGGCGAGTGCGGCTCGTCAGGATCGCCGCCACCTCGGCACCCGACTCGACACGGTGCGGAACCGGCAGACCTGACGACCTCGTATAGAACGCCGGGAAGTCGTCGTGTTGCCACCCGAGCACCGGCACCCCGACCGTCTCGAGATACTCCAACGTGCGCGCCAGATCGAGAAACGCCTTCGCTCCGGCTGACACGATGACGACTGGGTGGTGTGCCATCGCGTCAAGGTCGGCCGAGATATCGCCTGTGAGGTCCGCGCCGCGGTGAACGCCACCAATCCCACCGGTCGCAAAAACCGAGACACCCGCCGCCGCCGCAAGGGCGACCGATGCCGACACTGTCGTCGCCCCGAACTCCCAACGTTGGGCGACAGCGACCGGTAAGTCGCGCTCCGCGACTTTGCGGGCACTGCCGAGAATCCGGGTGTGCTCTGCCGATTCGAGGCCGACTCGGGCGATGCCGTCAAGCACAGCCGTCACGGCCGGAACTGCCCCGCCATCACGGATCGCCGTCAAGCAGCGCTCGAGGGCGACGCGGTTTGCGGGCGACGGTAACCCAAGGTTCGAGAAGATCGTCGACTCCAGCGCCACGACGGGTTGTCCTGCCGCCAAGGCGGAGGCGACTTCGTGGGACAACGTTGGCTCAATCACGATCCAAGTCTGCCAGCACTGGCAGACTCGACGGCGATGAGCGCCAACGACCTGATTGTTGTCGCGCTGGCAATCTTTGCCGCCTCGTTCACGCAGGTGATTGCCGGCTTCGGATTCGCCCTGTTGGCGATGCCGATCATGACGCTGGCAGTTCCCGTCGAGAAGGCGGTGGTGATCACCACCTTGCTCGGCGTGATCGCGACCTCCTGGCAATCGTGGCGGCTTCGGGCCGACGCCGATCGTGAGCTGATCAAACGGATCACTCCAGCCTCGTACGTTGGCATGCCGATCGGACTCTGGATCCTCAATGTCGTGTCGGATCGGTCGTTGCGACTCGCGCTAGGAGTCACCGTGCTGATCGCCACTTACCTGTTGGCGCGCAGGATCAACCTCGCTCACGTGGGCCGTGGGCTGGACATCGGGGCCGGTTTCCTTTCGGGCATTCTCAATACGTCGCTGTCGACCAATGGGCCGCCGCTGGTGTTCGACCTGCAGGCCAGGCAACTCGAACCCGACCGATTCCGAGCGACGATTTCGGCGATCTTCGCGCTCGGGAGCGTCGGCGGTTTGACACTGTTCATCGCCGATGGCAAGGTCACTCGGGAAGGACTCGGCGCCGCCGCGATCGCCGCCCCGGCGTGGTTCGCCGGTCAGTTGCTCGGCTGGCCGATCCGTAAACACGTCCACGGTGAACGTTTCCGTTGGATGGTGTTGATCCTGCTCTTCCTGGTCGGCACGACGGCGATTGCGTTCGCGCTTACGTCCGGATGAAGCGCGTGACCGCTTCGACGTGATGGGTGTGCGGGAACAGGTCGAGCACTTCGGTTTGCTCGTGGCGGTAGCCCTTGATCGCCAGCAACGCGGCGTCGCGGGCGAGCGCTACCGGGTCGCAACTGACGAGCACGATCACGGGCGCATCGGCCAGCACGATGGCGTTGACGCCGGGCTTCCCGAGGCCGGTGCGAGCGGGGTCGGCAATCACGACATCGATCTTGTCAGCGCTCTTCGGAGTCCAGGCCCCGACTTCTTTCATCTCGACTCGCCCGTCGCGTCCGTCGAGGTTGGCCTTGCAGTCCTCGACCGATGACCGGGACGATTCGACACACAGCAACTTCGCCGCCGGCGGCGTGACGGCGAGCGCAAACAGACCAACGCCTGCGTACGCGTCGAGCACGGTGTTGGCGGTCTCGAGCTCAGGTGCAGCACGACGGACAGCGTCGACCAGCAACTCGGCGGCAGCCGGTCCGCTTTGAAAGAACGAGCTCGCCGACACTCGAAAGCGGTGCCCAGCAACGTCTTCGTAGATCTTGGCCCGGCCGCCGGTCTTGGCTGCGTTCGGGAGACCGATGACCTCGCCCGCCTCGAAATCCCAGAGAGCCGTCATCTCGCCAGTCGCCACAGAAACTCGAAGCGTGACCTCCATCTCCGGAGGAATTCGTAACGCCGGAAGGGCGGCAACGAGCGCAGGATGAGCGACCAGACAACCGTCGGCCGCCACTGTGTCGTGTGAACGTTCCATGCGGAACGAGGCTCGCCGGTGATCATCACCCACGACTCGAATCGTCGTCCGGTATCCGACCGCTGGGACGGCTCGGCCGATCCTCACGATCGAATCGGGGAGCTTCGCCGTGCGACGTAACGCGTCGCGCACGATTTCCGCCTTGGCTGGGAGCTGCGCGCTGACCGCGAGATGCTGCCAATCACAGCCACCGCAACCGTCACGCCGATGCTCACACGGAACCTCGACCCGATCGTCGGATGGCTCGTGGATTTCCCCGGCGTAGCCCCGCACCCAATCCTTCTTGCGTTCGGTGAGCACGACCGTGGTCCGCTCGCCAGGGATCGCTCCGCGCACGAACACCACGCGACCTTCGTCATCGCGTGCCATCGCTTCGCCGCCTGCTACGTATCGATCAGGCGTCACGATGCGCGTCTCAGTTTCGTCAGTCATCGATGCGACACTACGGCGGGAATGTGCAAACCTGGATCGATGAGCACGCCTGAATCAGAGTGGTACTGGGATCTCAAACGAAACGTTGCCGTTCCAGCCGATCAGCGGGGCGAGGGAGACGACATGCTCGGCCCCTACAAGACCAGAGGGGAAGCCGAGAACTGGAAGTCCAAAGTCGAGGCCCGCAATCAAGCATGGGACGAAGCTGACGAGGTTTGGGAAGGTACCGACCCGGATGCCAAGTAGGGATGCCAGGTAGGGACGCCGAGTAACTTCGGCGACGTGGCCCGACCGATTCTGATCTCACCGTCTGTACTCTCCGCCGACTTCTCGAAGCTTGGCGAGGAGGTCGCCGCGCTCGAGGCGGCCGGTGTCGACTTGATCCAGTGGGATGTGATGGATGGCCAGTTCGTCCCCAACCTCACGTTCGGCCCCGATGTGATCAAGTCGGCTCGCAAGTACTGCAGCGTCCCCTTCGAGGCCCACCTGATGGTCTACACACCTGACGTGATGGCACAGCAGTACGTCGATGCCGGCTGTTCGAGACTGATCGTGCACGCCGAGGCGTGTACCCATCTGCATCGCACACTGGCGAACATCAACTCGATGGGCGCGCACGCGGCAGTCGCGTTGAACCCGGCCACGCCGGTGTCGGCGATCGAGCACGTGCTCGATCTCGTGGACCTCGTGTTGGTGATGACCGTCAACCCCGGCTTCGGCGGCCAGGCCTACATCAAGACGATGGAACTCAAGATCGCCGAGGTGCGTGCAATCCTCGACGCCGCCGGTTTGGCTGACACGGTGGAACTTGAGGTCGACGGGGGCATCGGCCCTTCAACGATCGTCGGTGCTGTTGCGGCGGGAGCCAACGTCCTGATCGCCGGCAGCGCGTTGTATCGCGACCCGCTCGGCTTGGAACACGCCGTCACCGAGCTACGAGCGCTGGCCGAATCGGCTCGTCGGTAGCGACCTCAGATCCAAGGGTCGATCACGACAACCCCGGTGTCGGCGAAGTCCTTGGTGTTTCTCGTCACCAGGGTGTAGCCACGCTCCCGGCAGATCGCCGCGATCATCGCATCGAACGTCGATATCGGTTGGCCTGCGGCGGCCCGATCAGATGCGATCTCGGCGTACTCGCTTGCGGTCGTCGCCGTGAACGGCAACACTCGATCGGCGAACACGGCGAAAGCCAGGTCAGCCGTGGCGTTGAGTTGCCGGCGTCGAACACCGATCGGCAACCTGGCAACGCCGTACAGGATCTCAGCCTTCGCAATGGCTGTGACATACACGGACTTGGGAGCATGAGCGTCGACAAACCGAACGACCCTTGCTTCCGGTTCCGGTTTCATCAGTTCAGATATGACGTTCGAGTCGAGCACGATCACTGGAACAGATCGCGATCTACCGTGTCGAACGTACGCGTTGGCAGCTCGAATCCATCTCCACCAAGCCCGCCGAACACGCGGACCAGCATTGTTCCCAACGGTTCCTCGATGCTTTGCTCACCCAGCGAGGCGGCCAGGATCTGGCGAGCCTCCTCCTCCATCGACTGACCATGTGTCGCGGCAGCCACCCGCAGACGAGTCTTGACCGCCTCGTCAAGGTTTCGGATTGTCAGTGTTGCCATGCGCCATCACCTCCGCTCGCTGTCATTGACAGCAATGCTAGCATCTGAGTTCAGTCAGATGGGTGGGCGGCGATCGTCGCTACGCCGTAATGCTCGAACATCGGGTTCCCGGTGAGTAGCGCCAGTCCGGCGACCTGGGCTTGGGCGACGAGCAACCGGTCGAAGGGATCATGATGATGGGATGGAAGTGACGCCACCTTGACCACGTGGCTGAAATCGATTTGTAGTCGGGTCAGCCCTGCTTGTTCGATCGAGACCTCCACCAATTCTGCTGGTGGCGAGCCCTTGCCATTCACGTTGTAGCGTCCGACCTCCGGCCAAACCTCCGCCAGTAGCGGAATTGCCCCGCCTACGGAACATCGGAGGTGTCGATTGGCCGAAGGCCAGACGACTGGTCTCCGGTGAAATGCATTGACGAGCCGCTGCTCGGCACCACGGTCCAGATCTGCTCACCTGTCACGGAGGAAGAACCAACGCATGTAGCAAGGGGTCCGACGTCAAAATATTCTGCAAGCGCTTGCGGCACTTCTTCCTCGACCACGGACATCAATGCCAATTCACCATGAAAGAACTCGACGAAATCTTCAAGACATCGCGGCGACCCGACATGTGGCGAAGTGTCTGTATCCGACGAGGCACCTGAATCCGAGCCAGCGCACGCCGAACCCGCAACGGCCAACATCATTGCAACAGTCAATCTTCCTAGATATTTGGCATTCTTTTGCAATGGGGGCGAGCATCGCACCAGCGACGAACCAACCTGCTGAAGCACGAATTCAACGCTGCGGGCCAGGACTGACGGTGGGTGCGCTCGGCACATCGCTCGAATCGACTGAAGGAGCGAGTGTGGCCCTTTTACCCCGTGCGAAGTACGCGGCGACGCCCCCAAGCACGAGAATGAGCACAATCGTGTCGACTGCGAACGCGCGCCGTGCGTCAGCGTGGATAATTGCACACGGCTCCACCGGCACGGCCAGCGCCGCGCGACCATCCGGCTGTGGCGGAAACTCGGGAAGACTCCCACCCGTACCGGGCTCATCCGCGAACAGGCTGTTGCAATGAACTCTGACCGATACCGCCCGAGGTGGTTCGACGGTGTAGTCGATGCCGGCTTGCACCATCCCGCTCAGTGGCCGGACGGCCCACAGGAGGAGCACGATCAAAAACCAGACGGTTACCGAAACGGCAACAGCAGGAGCGGCACGAACTCGACTCACTGATTTGACTCTAGCCGGAACGGCCGCCGGCTCATCGCGAGGTGCCGGTCGAGTCGGTTTGACGTTCTTAGCGTCGGACAGGGTCCTGAGCGTCGGGTAGGTCGATGACTGACGCTGCAAGGTTTTGCACCAGTCAACCCCCAGCTACGAGCACGGCGATCGACGGCAGTCGATGTGCCACCCGGCGCCACGTGCCAGTACGTCAATGCCTCGTGCATCATCGCCAGTCGGCGATGCGCACCGTCCAGCAAACCGTCAACCGAGTGCTCTGAGATTACTCAAAAGAAATTCTGGAATCGTGTTGCATCACGTACGTACGTCTGATAGTGTAATCGCATGTCACGGCCGGTCGATCCACTCCGCATCTTCGAAGCGTTGACCCATTCCGACCCGACAACATTCACAATGACCCAAGTCGTCGC
>JANPLQ010000109.1:0-35190 GCA_031422395.1 Ilumatobacteraceae bacterium
GTTGGCGGCTGACGTCGCCGAGGCAAGGTTGGGGTACACCTCGAAGTGGGCGTGTGGCCAGCGGCCCGAGTAGCACGCCGGGAAGATCGTCGTGAACGTCACCTCGCCATTCGCATCCGTGACCTGCACTCCCCGCAAATAGTTCTGATTCGTGATCCCAGACGAATACAACGAGTACTTCCCATCGCGGTCGCAGTGCCAGAGATAGACGGCGGCGCCCTGAAGCACGCCGCAGTTCGTGACGTCGGTCAGCCTCAACGTGATCTGTAATGGCACCCCCTCCGCGGTGCCGGTCATCGAGCCGAAACTCGACCGAATGTCGCTTCGCACGATGCCGGACTGCGTGAGCACGTTGGGACCATTCGAACCGTCACCCGGGTACGGTCCGGCGGTTTCTTCGGGGATCAGCACGCACGCTGCGGAGGCTCGTCCAGCGAGCGTGGTGGCCGCCACGGCGCCGGCGCCGGCGCCGGCGACGTACCGCAGCATGCGGCGACGACTCACCAGCCGCATCAGATCGTGTTGGAGTCCAAGGTCGAAATCGTCGTTGGTGTGATCATCGGTGGGGTTCATCTGAACCACACTGGCGAATCAACCCGGGCTTCAAGCTGCGAACGTCCTGTGAGTTCCCCGTGAATGATGTTGCAACCGCGTCGAGAACTGACAGACCGATGGCTCAACTTGTCGAGACGGTGCCTGCTGCCGTGCCACCGGTGGCGGAACCGTCGATGACGAGACCGCCGAGGGTACCTCCGTCGATGGCGGCGCCGAGCGATATCACGTAGTTCGTTCCGGCCGAGAGCTCGGGTGAGCTGAACACGATCGATTGGATGCTCTTGGAGGATTCAAAGACGGCGATCGTGGTTCCATCTTCGGTGGCAATCTGAATTACCGTGCGCGCCGGGTGTGGCGCCTGGAACTGGACGGACAGCGATGGCTGGCCGCTCCCCTGATCGGGTGATTCGGCCATACCGGCCGAACCGGCCGCCACGAGAAGGGCGTTGGAGATCTCGAACGATCCGTCGACGTCAAGGGCGCCGTTGTTGTTGGCGGTAGGTCCATTGACGACGATCGTGCCGCCGGTGATGGTGATCGAGCCATTGATGTCGATCCCGTCACCATCGGAGTAAACCACGATCGTGCCACCGGAGATTTCGGCGTATTGATTGCCTGTCCCGGCGAAGTTGTCCTGGCGGTCACCACCCGGGCCCGCGCTGCCGGATCCGTCGTTGCCGCCAGCGACGTTGATGCCGTCGTCGCTCGACACGATGTTGATGTCGGCTCCGGTGATCGTGACAATCGCACTCTCAAGTCCTTCGTAGGAACTGGTGACCTGAATCGCGCCACCGTTGACCGAGAGCGAGGCGTCGGCATGCACGGCGTCATCACCGGCTGCGATGCTGAGCACTCCGCCGTTGATCTCGACGGCGTCGACTGCGTCGATACCATCGGTGCCGGCGCTGAGGTCGAGGGTGCCTCCGTTGATCGCGATGATGCCGATGCCTGTGCCGTCCGCGTCCGATCCATCGGAGGTGAGCGCGTCGCCACCAGCTTGCACGCTGATCGTCCCGTCGTTGACGACGAGCGAATCCTTGCCACGAATTCCATCGTCGATGGCTGTGACCGAGATCGCGCCGCCGATGATCACGAGGTCATCCTTCGACGTGATGCCGTCTGTGAAATTGCCCTCGACAGCAAGCGATCCGGTCCCAGCGATCGTCAGGCGAGCGGTGCTGTACAACGCCGCGTTGGGCCCGTCTGCCTCTGAATCGGCGAACACGTAGCTCACTGGATCGTCAAGCCGATTTTGCGATCCGTCGGCCAGCCAGACCACAACCTCGCCAGCGTTCTCGACGAGCAAGGGTGCGGTGGTCGAATTGGTGACGTCGATGCCGTTCAACACGAGCCGGACGAGGCCGTCATCGACCGCGTCGACAACGATCTGGCCGTCGCTGAGCGCTCCGCTGACGCGATACGTGCCTGAGGCGCCGATCGTGATCACGTCACCGTCGATTGTCACGTTGGTGCTGTCGGACCGTGATTCGCCGTCGGACAGCGTGATAGTGATCTCGTCCGATCCGTCCCAATCGACGTCGGCGCTGGTGAGCTGCGTCTCGCCGCTGTCAGTCGCCGCGAGTGCTGATCCACTCGCTTCGGTTTCGGCCCCGGAGACCTCAGTGGTCGTCACTACGTCGTTCGTGATGATGCTTTCGGGTTCCGTTACGGCGCTGCAGGCCGTAAGGGCGACGACCACAACAGCCTGAGCGACGCGGGACCTGAATCGGGTAGAAAGTGTGGCGGGAATGCGGACTAAGTGCACGTGTGGCTCGTCTTTCGAGTCGGTGAGCGATCGCCTGTCGACGGTCGGGATACGAATGCCACCGTACGAATCGGGTCTGGGAACTTGCTGCGAGCGAACTCGGAGTCTCCGCCGAGTTGCCGAGGCTGCACCGAGGCTGCGTCAGTTGGCGGGCTCGACGGTGACGTGGCGTTGCAGGGTGCGATGCCACTTGTTCGATGGCAGATCAGGGTGTAGGGCAGCGATGCCGACGCCGTATTTACTGATCGTGACGGGGCGGAGGTGAAGCGCCCACAGGGCGCGATCGGCGGCACTGACGGAGCGGCCGCCGCTCTTGGTTTCGACAATGATCTCCTCGTCGAGCCCAACGCGTCGCCCGTCGACGGCCGTACAGATCACGTCGTGGTCGATGGTGATTCGGGTGCCATCGACAAGGAGCGTGCTGCGGCGGTATCGGGTGGTCAATGTGGGCTCCAACCGATCGGTAAGCCGGCTCAGAGCCGGGAACGTGTTCGCGAACGACACAGATGGATCGGTGAGCCGGTGACGTTGATCGAAGTCGTGTGCGAATCGATGCTTGACCGTCTGGCCGGCTCGGTTGCGGAGTTTCACCTCGATCCAACACGCGTCGTCGGCGAGGTAGCTCCGGGTGCGTATCTTGAACCGATTGGGACGACCGTGCGCCGCAGCCAGGTACGTATCGAACGAGGGCGTGTCGAAGTACACGGACTCATACTCGAAACGGCGGCGCCCCTCGATGTCGAGCACGCGTGCCCGCCCGGCCAGTCGGGCGAGCAGCTCGTCGAGCTGGTCAGAGGTGACCACGTACTTGCGGTCTATGCGAGTCTGCAATGCGGCGTTCTGCACGAGCTCGTCGACCGTGACGGTCTCGAGCTGATTGAGCGCCTCGGTCACGATGACGGTCACGACCGGACCGCAAACTCCGCTGCGACGTAGGCCTGGTCCCCGATGCGACTCGACGTCGGTTGTTCGTAGCGGACGTCGACCATGGTGGTGTCGTTGACGAGATCGATCTTGCGGACGGTGATGCGATGGATCTTGGCGTCGAGCAGTTGTTCAAGGTGGACACGCAGCTGGGTTTCGTTCGTGTAGGCGTGGTCGAGGTTGAGGATCAGATGGCGGTAACGGCCGAACAGACTTGGATGATCACCGATGAACACGGCAGCGACGATCGTGACCATCAATACCGGGCTGAGCCAGGCAGGACTGACGGCGAAGCCGCCGAGCAGGCCGAGCGCAAGTGCTGCGAAGTAGTAGGCGACCTCGGTTTGGTCCATCTCCGACGAACGCAGTCGGATGATCGACAGAACGCCGAACAGACCAAGCCCGAGGCCGGCGCTGACCTCGGCTGACGCCAATGCCTGGGTGACGCCGACAACACCGACGTTGATTCCGAGCAATGCCACGACCATGTCCCGTCGTCGGTGGCGCCGGAAATAGAGCGCAAACACCAACAAGGTGATCGCTGCGAGGTCGAGGGCGAAGAGGGCTGCGAGTGACATGGAGTGCTCCGTGGGCAGTGAGGCCGGTTGATTCCGGTGAACATCAGGTTGCCGATAGGTGTACGCGACGAATCTGAGTGTTCGCTGGGAGCAGCCCACCAAGTCGCTGGGATCGGCAGCCCCGCGGTCTCTTTCTGTGCGGTACTTGGCGGTTGCCTCTGGGCAACTTCGCAGGTTCAAGGCATACGACTACAGCCATGATTTCTCCCGAACACCCGCCCTTCGAGGTCGGACGCGCGATCCCGTCAACAGGGACCACGTTGGTGCTCACGCCGAGCACGCCACCGGCACCGACGACGTCACCGTCAGAGTCAGGTTCGAAACCGCGCCGCCGCAAGATCATGCGGCGCGTGCTCGCGGTCATCGGTGTCGTGTTGCTGGCCGCCGGGGGCGTCGCTTATTGGGCGCTTGACCGCTACATCATCGATCACGTCGAAGTCGACGATGTCGCCGCCTACGAGGCGGAGGTTGCGGCCGAGACGATCGGCGCGAGTGTCGACGGGACCAGAACCGTTGCGGCGGTCGCGAGTAACGCCGATCAATCAGGCGACGTCACGAACGCCGCGGCTGCCACCGATGCCTCGACGTCGGTCGCTGCCGCGTCGACACCGACTGTGACTGACACCACTTATCAGAGCGACGCGATGACGATCACGATCTCGACGGTTGTGACCGGTTCCGGTGACAGCCAGGTCACGTACTACGTCGCCGATGTCGTCGTCGGCGATGCGACCCAACTGCGTGGTGGGTTCGCCGACAACCAGTTCGGCGAAAACATCATCGCCGACACGTCGGAGATCGCCGAGTACTACGACGCCGTGTTGGCAATCAACGGCGACTACTACGGCTTCCGGGACAGCGGCATCGTGATTCGTAACGGTGTGCTGTACCGCGACGATGGTGCCCGTACCGGGCTGGCGATCTACAGGGACGGCACGATGGCCGTCTACGACGAGACCAGCACGACCGGGGATCAGCTGATCGCCGACGGTGTGTGGAACACGCTGTCGTTCGGACCCGCTTTGCTCGTCGACGGAGAGGTCGTCGACGGGATCGAGGAGATCGAAATCGACAGCAACTTCGGCAACCACTCGATCCAAGGCAAACAGCCAAGGACGGGTATCGGCCTGATCGACACCAACCACTTTGTGTTCGTCGTCGTCGACGGTCGCAGCCCCGGCTACAGCCAAGGCGTCACGATGAACGAGTTCGCCCAAATCTTCCAAGAGCTCGGCGCCACGGTCGCTTACAACCTCGACGGCGGCGGCTCGTCGACCATGTATTTCAACGGCCAACTCGTGAACGACCCGCTCGGCAAAGGCACCGAGCGCGGCACCAGCGACATCTTGTACCTCGCCTGACCTGTGCTCATCTGAAAGGAACCGTTGTCATGATCATCCTGATCCCCGCTTACGAGCCCGACGACAAGCTCGTCCGACTCGTCGAATCGATCGGCACCGATCGTCGCGACCAGACGATCGTCGTCGTCAACGACGGCAGCAATGACGCCTTCTCGCCGATCTTCGAGGCGGTACGCGAGCTCGGGTGCGACGTGATCGGCCACCTTCCCAACCGTGGGAAAGGGTTCGCTCTGAAGCACGGCTTCGCCTACGTCGCCGCCAACTATCCGGGCCGTGACGTCGTATCCGCAGACTGCGACGGCCAGCACACGATCGTCGATATTCTTCGCGTCGCCGACGCGTTGCACGAGCATCGCTCTGGCCTCGTGCTCGGCGCCCGCCAGTTCGTCGGCGACGTCCCAGCTCGCAGCCGGTTCGGGAACAACGCCACCCGCTTCGCTCTCAGGCTGATAGCCGGAGTGACGTTGCAGGACACACAAACAGGGCTGCGTGGCTATCCAGCGTGGATGCTCGACTGGCTTCAATCGGTCGACGGCGACCGATTCGAATACGAGCTCGAGGTACTCCTCGGAGCCAAACGAATGGGGTTCGAGTTTCACGAGATCTCGATCGAGACGATCTACCTCGATGGCAACGAATCGTCTCACTTCCACGCGATTCGCGACTCGATCCGGGTGTACGTGCCATTCCTCAAGTTCTCGATCTCCTCACTCGCCGCATTCGCGATCGACGCCGCGCTGTTCTTCGGGCTGATGACGATCACCGGCCACCTAGCGGCGTCGGTCGTCCTGGCGCGTCTTGTCAGCGCCTCGTTCAACTATGCATCCAATCGACGGCTGGTGTTCGATGCTGGTCGTGATCGAACGCTGTCAGGCGCAATCCGCTACGCGACACTCGTCTTCGCTCTGATGACAACCAACTACATAATTCTCGCCGGGCTGACCGGAGCCGCCTCGATCGGTCTCGTCGGCGCCAAGTTCACGACCGAACTCCTTCTGTTCGTCGTCAGCTACCAAGTGCAACGACGGTTCGTCTTCCGCGACTCGCGGCGCGACATAGAACGCTTGAACCGAGTCGACGGCAACTTGACAACACCCCCGACAACACCCCCGACAAAACCACAGGATCGGACTGGCGTCGAGCATCGCGTCGCCGCCTGACACGCGTTCGCAGCAACCTCCCAGGTGACTCGCAGCAAACCCGAATCTGCGTGTTGTTCGATGGCCCCATGATCCGAACACGACCGACACCAACGATCCTCGCCAGATGCGTTACATCCGGCATCGCCGCCCTCACGGCACTGACGCTCGCCGGCTGTTCCGGAACCGCCGACGGCATCGCCACCTCTGAGGTATCCCAAACAGAGACCCAGTCAGCCGAACCCGCTACGAGCGCCACTGACTCCGCCGACACTGCCGACACCCCCACAACGCCGACCACAATGCCCACCACAACGGCGTCAAACGCCGACGTAACCGATCTCGGTGCGGTCGGCACACTCGAGAGTTCCGAAGTACACGAAATCTCGGTGACATTCGACGACAGTGACTACGACGCGATGATCGCGACGTATTCGTCGACCGGTGACAAAGAATGGATCGAGGCCACGGTGACGATCGACGGTCAGACGTACGAGCAGGTCGGGATCCGGTTGAAAGGCAACTCGTCATTGCGCAGCATCTCAGGTGGTGGCGGCGGACAAGGCCCGTCATCGAGCGCATCGGCCGATGACCCGACAACGCTCCCCTGGCTGATCCAACTCGACAAATTCGTCGAAGACCAACACCACGACGGCCTCACCGACCTCGTTGTGCGTTCGAACAGCTCATCGACATCCCTCAACGAAGCGGTTGCGCTCGAACTACTCGACCTCGCCGGTCTCGCCTCGCAGGATGCAATTGCAGCCAGCTTCACAGTGAACGGCAGCGAGCCAACTCTGCGGCTGGTGATCGACAACCCAGACGACTCCTGGATGGCAGAAGAATTCGATGCCGGCGGAGCGCTGTACAAGGCAGAGAGCACCGGTGACTACAGCTACCGCGGCGACGACCCCGAATCGTACGTGGACGTGTTCGACCAGGAGGCCGGTACTGAGAACACCGACCTCACACCGCTGATCGAGTTGCTCGACTTCATCAACAACTCCGACGACGCCACATTCGAGGCCGAACTCGCCGATCGGCTCGACGTCGATGCGTTCGCGACCTACCTGGCGATGCAGGAACTCTTGAATAACTTCGACGACATCGACGGGCCCGGCAACAACTCGTACCTGTACTACGACGCCGCATCCGGCCGGTTCACCGTTGTTCCCTGGGATCACAACCTCGCATTCGGGTTGAGTCCCGGCGGTGCCGGCGGCGGTGGCGGAGACAGACCCGCGCCTGGCGACCTGGGTGCGGACTTCGGTGGCGGCGGCGGTGGCCAAGGCGGCGGGTTCGGTGGCCGATCGAACATTCTCGTGCAACGTTTCCTCGCCGTGGACGGGTGGCAGTCGCTCTATGACGATCGCCTGGCCGAGCTGCGCGCCGACCTCTACGACAGCGGGGCCGCCGACACAGCGCTTGCCCAGTGGACCGCGATCGTCGCCTCAAGCGGCCTCGTCGACGACGGTACGATCTCGAGCGAAGCCGACCAGATCGCCCAGCAATTCAGCTGAACGAAACCCCGCTGACACCCGATCCAACACTGACAGCTCAACACAACCATCAAACGGAGACCCTCATGAACACCCCACATCCCCGCCACGAGCATGCAGACGATGACTTCGAACGCGGCCTGGCGTTCGACATGCAGACTCTGATCAGCCGCCGCAGAGCTTTGCTCACACTCGGCGGTGCCGGGCTCGGAATACTCGGGCTCGCCGCCTGCGGATCAGACGACGCCGACTCGTCGGCCGCGGCCTCGAGCACCGATACCGCCGGTACATCCGGCACGTCGAATACTGCGAGCGCTTCAACAGCGATCAGCGATGCGTCAGGCTCGTCAGCGGCATGCGTCGACGAGATTCCCAACGAGACGCAAGGACCGTACCCCGGTGACGGGAGCAACGGCATCAACGTCCTCACCGAGGACGGGATCGTCCGCAGCGACATCACCGCCAGTTTCGGCTCATCGAGCACCGTCGCCGACGGGATCCCACTCGAAGTCGTCCTCACAATCCAGGACTCCGACGGCTGTGCTCCAATCCCCGGGGCGGCCGTCTATCTGTGGCATTGCGACGCCGACGGCAACTACTCGCTCTACTCAGACGGGATCACCGGCGAGAACTATCTCCGCGGTGTCCAAGAGGCTGACGCCAATGGTCAGGTTCGTTTCAACACGATCGTTCCCGGCTGTTATTCGGGACGCTGGCCCCACATCCACTTCGAGGTGTACGACGCGCTTGGCTCGGCGACTGCTGGAAGCAATAGCGCCAAGACGTCGCAGCTTGCCTTTCCGCAGGCCGCCTGTGAGACCGCATACGCCGACTCGCGGTATCCAACGAGTGCGTCGAATCTCGGACAAATCACCTTGTCGTCAGACAACGTATTCAGCGACGACAGCGGAGCACTCCAGATGGCGACGATGTCGGGCAGCAACGAGAGCGGCTACACGGCTGCGCTCGTAGTAGGCGTGTGAGCAGCTCCGAGTCCCGCCGGATTCGACGCTCAATCGGCACTCCCAACGCGACCGTTGTGTCAAGTGAAACGGCTGCGGAAAGCTATCGGGCTCGTCACTACCCACTGCTCGGGACCGTTCTTGAGGTGCGAATCGACGGCGTCTGTCAGGAGCACGCGACCCTGGTCGATCAGATCGTCGTTGACGAGGTCTCGCGTCTTGAGCGCGTGTTCAGCGCCTACGACGAGGCGAGCGAGCTTGAGCGCTGGAAACGCGGCGCGGTTGAAGATCCTTCGCCGGATTTCCGCGAGCTGATGGCGAGTGCGCTCTGCTGGCAGATCCGATCCGGAGGTGCCTACAACCCCGCGGTGGGCGTCGTGTCGATCGCGTGGCGTGAGGCCGCGGCACGGCACGAACTCCCGTCACAAGCGACACTTACGGAACTGGCTACCGCAATACGAACGCCGCGCTACTGGATCGACGACTCGGGTCGACCGGTCCCGGCTGGCGACTGCTCCGCACTGAACCTCAACGCGCTCGCCAAAGGTTGGATCGTCGATCGCGCCGTCAACGCCGCCGTCGCACGCTTCCCGACATTGAGCCTGCTCGTCAACGCTGGGGGCGACCTGACACACCGCGGCGGCGACGCCGTGCCCGTCGGAATCGAGAACCCGCTGCGACAGTATGACAACCAGCCTCCGATTGCTCAGGTCGCGATTGCAAATGCCGGGCTCGCAACGAGCGGTCGCGCCAGGCACGGATTCCGAATCGGCGGCCGCCTCTATTCACACGTGATCGATCCGCGCACGGCTCGAACAGCTGATCAGATCGCGTCGATCAGCGTCGTCGCGGCCGATGCCGCAACCGCTGACGTCGTCGCCACGATCGCTGGGCTGCTCGACCCACCGGAAGCGATCGACTACGCTACGCAACTCGACCTTGCGTGCCTGGTAGTCGACCCGACCGGCGCATGCCACTCCAACAGCCGCTGGAAGGCGCTCGAACAACTCACGTAGCCCGCGCGAGTGCACGAGCGCGACCGTTTGGTTTGCACGTTTCACTGCTGGGCCCCGAGACGCGACAAAGCCCTCGGAGCGGTTTGTCGACCGCTCCGAGGGCTCGTAGTACGGTTCGGATCCCTAACCGATCAGAGATCGGAGGCGGGGACCGTCACCTCTGGTGTCGTGGTGGCGGGCTCCGGAGTTGCTTCCGTCGTCGCGTCAGCCGTTGTGGTCGCTGTTGTGGTCGCGGTTGTGGTCGCGGTGTCGGCGGCTTCGGCTCCGGCTGCGTCGCCCATGCCTGGGCACCCGGCTCCGTCGGCTGCGCCCGGGCCATGATCGCGGGGGCCGCGGCCTTGTGGGCCGACGTTGTCGTCGACGGTTGTGCTGTCGTCGACGACGGTGTCATCGGTGGTGTCGTCGGTGGTGTCGTCGACGGTGTCGTCGACGGTTGTGCTGTCATCGAGGATGGTGTCGTCGATGACCGTGTCGTCAACGGCGCTGACGACGGCAACCGCCGGGGTGAGCGTCGGCGAGGAGTCGCCGGCGGCGGCGACGCCGCCGATGCCGAGGGCTCCGACGGCAGCGCCTAGCACTGCGAGTTGTCTGATGGAGGGTTTCATGTTGCACGTCCTTTCAATGAGTGTGTGTTGTTCGTGCATGACTCATGAAACCCGACCAACCTGTCAACGGCCGTGGCGCTACCGGGGAGTTCACCGAGAAACTCACCCTGTCGAACCGGTGTCAGGTTCAGCTGCCGGCTGTTGCCGCGATGCGGTAGATCGTGCCGGTCGTCCAATCGGACACGTAGAGGGCACCGTCGGGCCCGAGCGAAACGGCGACCGGATTTTTCAAGCCGGTGAGGAACGGTTCGGCGGTGCTCGCCGACGCCGGCGCTGCAGGGTCGAGATCGACGCTGAGGAGCGCTCCTTTGGTCCACTCGGCGACGATCGCAGCCGTTCCGATTTCGGCTCCAAGTTGTCCGGTGACGATAGCGACACCGCTCACGGCGGCGTGTTGGTCAAGCTCCGCGACCGGGGTCGGTTGATCCTCGCAGCCCGTGCCGCCTTGGCCGTAGCACTCGGGAAATCCCCAGGATTGGCCCCCCTCCACGACCGCCAGCCAGTCGCCAGGTGTGACGTCGCCGAGCTCGTCGCGCTGGTTCATCGTCGCAAACAGCACGTCGGTTCCGGGGTAGAAGGCGAGACCGATCGCGGCCCGAATATCGCTGGCGACGACCCCGAGGTCTGATCCGTCTGGCTTGAACGTGACGATCGATGCCGAGTATTCGATCGTCGGGGTGCACGAGTCGCATGGGGCCGAGATGCCGAGCACGAGCTGGCCGTCGGGTCCAACGGCAAGCCCATTGACTTCGCCGACACCGTCGGCAAATGTCACAACCTCACGGGTGGTGGCGAACACTGTGCCGTCGAAGTTGCTGTATGCGTCGACGCGTCCAGCCGAGGCGACGAACAGCTCGTTACCGACCCAGACGAGTCCGAGCACCGTGTGCTGCTGCGACAACACGGCGACCGGTTCGGCGTCGGTTCCGGTCACGACGTAGACAGCGTCAGTGCCGTCGTCCTCAAAGGCGGCTGTGCCCACCCACATGCGGCCATCGCTGTCGAACGCCAACGCCGCTGCGTCGACCAGTCCGGTGGCGAACTCGGTGGCCGTGAGACCCGCCGGACCCTGCAAGCCTCCTCCGATATCGGAAATGACGGTTGATGGTGCCCCAGATTGATCGGCGGCGCACCCGGCGATCAGCGTGAGAGTGATTGCGGTTGCGAGTGAGCGAGCGGGCCGATGGGTCGACGAGACGCGCGAGTTCCAGTTCATCCCACCATGCAGCCGTATCCGACCGAGAGTACCGTGTGAGTCGGCTGAGAACTTGCTCTGAACTGCGGTGTTCAGGTGAGCACGAGTGCGATCAGGAAGATAACGATCGCACCTCCGATTCCGGCGCTGATCAGCGCGGAGCGGCGACGCTTGCGAAGAAAGCACTGCATGACAAGCCCGGTGATCGAGATCAACACGAGGAATCCGGCCGAGAGGTCGATCACCCATTTCCACACGGTTCCAGTGTCGCGGCCCTTGTGCATGTCGTTGATCACGGCGACCCAGCCCTCTTGCTCGACGACGAGTTCAAAATCGCCGCTGGCAACGTCAAAGAACAAATCGGCCGCATACCCCGGGTTCTTGTAGGCGATCGACCCCTGCCCGTTGGTGACCTCGAACGAGTCGACCGAGCCGGTTACGCCGTACTCGTCGTGGATGAACTCCGAAATCGTAAGAAAGTCGACCGACCCGTCGTCGAACGTGGTGTCGAGCGCGGTGTCAACGTCGAGGTCACCGGTGACCGTGGTGACCTCGACGTTGTCGCCGAACGTTCACGAGGGGTGGTTCAGCGTGATGCCGGTGATGCCGAAGAACAGCACGACCACCAGGGCGACCATGCTCGTGTAGACATGAATCCATCGCGCCCATCGATGGGTGTTGCGCTTCGTCTGCTGGGAGGTCCCCCCGGCGTCCGTTCGACTAGTCCGATCGGCTTCATGAACTCGCTCGAGTGGCGTCTCGGACGATCCATGCTGTGGTTCGATCGGTGGCGTCGCCAGGCGAACCGCCGCAGGTTTGGCGAGGCCCCGGCTCGAGGCCTCGGCCTCGGCGGCTTGGATGGTGGCCACGGTTCGCGCTCCAGGCTGCATCTCGCTCAGAGGTTGAGCGTGGCGGTGAGGTTGGTCAGCTCGCCGTTGTCGGCAAGTGCAACAGCGAACGCGTTGCCATCGACAGCGATAGCAGTACTCGTGATCTCATATGGGCCGTGCTCACGGGCCGCTTCGACGAAGATTGCGTACTCTCCAGCGGCGACGAGGTTGCCGTCAAGATCGGTTCCGTCCCATACAACCGAGTACGAGCCTGCCGACCGAGTCGCGCCCGACATGGTGCTGTCAACGCCGCCACCGCTCGCCGAGTACCAGGCGCGGAGGTCGTTGAGCCACTTGGAGCCCTTGCCGGACTGTTCGTACCAAAGACTGATCGTTTGCACCAGGTTGCCGTCAGCATCTTCGACCCACACCGCAACGTAGGGGTTGTTCACTCGCCCGCTCAACGAAGCACTAAACGTGAAGTCGACAACCAGTTCGGCGCCGGCCGGAAATGATTCGCTGCCCGCGGCCGCAAATGGGTTGGTCGACGTCACTTCAGTCGTCTCAGCAGGGGCGATGGCAGGGTCGGTGGCATTCGTCGAATCCACGCGCTGCGCCGTTTCATTGGAGGAGGCGTCTGCCTGAGAATCGAACGCGTCGGCGTCGCCATTGCCACACGCGGATGGCAGAATCGCTATCGCCCCGACGGCCGCGAGACGGGCGAGGTGCGCCGTTCTGGCGGCGCGAAGGTAGCGGGATCGTGTGAACCTGCCGGGGAACATGATCGTCACGGTAAGTCCCCCACCTGTGGTTGAGCTGGGAGTCGTCTGTGCGTCCGCCGAGAAATAGGTCGATCGTGTACGCCAAAGTGCCGCCGCCCTTCACCGAGGCGGCGGCACCCTAGTTGCACGATCGCGTTGCGTGTGTGCGGGGTCGCCGCGACTACAAGAACCTGCCGGTCCAGACGAACGCCGCGCCCGCCGCCGCTAAGAGCGCCACGAATGCCGCGGCCACGAAGGCGAGGGTGAGTTCTCGCTGTTCGACGGTCGAGCCGACGCGTGCCTCGATGTCTTCGTATACGGATCGGAGTTCCGCTGCGCTGGCGGCCTCGAAGGCGGAGCCTCCCGTCAGATCGGCGACCTCGGCCATCATTGCGGTGTCCGGTGGCACGGTGACCGTCTGTCCGTTGACCGTAACCATTCCGGTCGGCGTACCGTAGGTGATCGTCGACACCGGAATGTTCTGATCGACTGCCATCTGAGCAGCGACGAGGATGTCGATTCCCCTGGTCGTCTCGCCGTCGGACAGCATCACAATCGTCGCCGCCGGCGTGTCGTCAGTCACTTCGTCGGCCGTCGGCTCAGCAGTCGCCTCGATCGTTCCCGCGAGCGCGGCGATGCTGGTGGCATCGAAGGCCACGCCGATCGAAGCGAGCGCTGCCTGGATAGCGTCGCCACCTGCTGTTCCGCGACCCGTTATCAACGCCTCGATAGCCGAGATCACGGCGGTGTGGTCCGTCGTCGGGCTCGTGAGCACCTGAGCGGTACCGTTGAATGCGACTAGGCCGACCTCGAACTCGTCAGGGAGGTCGTCGACAAACGCGGTCGCCTCAGCGATCGCCGCGTCGATCCGGCTCGGTGACACGTCGGTGGCCGTCATCGACGTGGAGGTGTCGATTGCCAGCACGACAATCGCGTCCTCGGTCGGCACCCGCATCTCGGCGGTCGGACGAGCGAGGCCGACCACGAGCGCGATCGCCGACAGCCCTGCGAGTGAGGCTGGGACGTGTCGCCGCCAGCCCGGTCTGCGAGGCGCGATCGAGTCGAGCAGGTCGAGGTTGGTGAACCGAACGGCGTACTGCTTTCGTCGCCGTAGCAGGACCAGATATCCGACTGCTAGGAGTGCGACTGGTATCAAAAGGAATAGTCGGTTGGGGGCGAGCAAGCTCATCGCTGTTTCCGTTTCATGAGGTGGTATCGGACGATGTCGGTCAGCCAGTCGCGGTCGGTCGAGAGCACGAAGTGATCGGCGCCCGACGAACGAGCGGTGCGTCTGGCTGTTGTTCGGCGTTCGGCGGCCGCTTCGGCGAAGCGGGCGCGGATTTTGCGATTGTTGGTCTGAACCTCTCGAACGATTCCCGTTTCCGGGTCGACGAGGGTCAGCAACCCCACTGCGGGAAGTGCGTCTTCGCGGATGTCGCGGATCTCGGCGATCACGGTGTGGCTGCGGTCGGCGTAGGCCCGCATCGGGCGCACCCAGGCGTCGTCGCCGAGCAGGTCGGAAACCAGCACGACGGCGCCCGGACGGCGTCCGATCCGTCGGATTCGTTCAATCGCTCCGGCGAGATCGGTGTCACCCATTCCAGCCGGTGGTCGCTGGTGCAATGCCCGCAACACCCGCCGAACGTGATCGCGGCCGTTGGAGGCGTGGTGAACTTTGATTCCAGTCGGGTCAGCAATAACGGCACCGAAACGCGAGCCCGTCATACAGGACATGAAGCCAAACGCCGCGGCCGCGGCGATCGCGAGGTCGCGTTTCTCCCATTGATCCGTGCCGAAATCGAGGCTGGCCGAACCGTCCAGGACGACCCATGTTTCGAGTTCGCGATCGGCGATCGTGTCGCGGACATGGATTTCGTTTGACCGCGCCGACAGGCTCCAATCGATGCGCCGGACATCGTCGCCGACCTCGTATGGACGACCATCATTGGGTTCCCATCCAGGGCCGGGCAGCAGCCCTCGGTAGTCGCCCTGCAGCAGGCCGTCGAGCCGGCGGGTGACCGACAGTTCGAGCGACCGGACGCTGCGCTGCGCTTCGGGGATTGCCTTGCCCACCTGAATTGTCACGACACACCCACAGTCGGCCGGCTGCCGCGTGCGTTTGAATCGTCTACGGTCGGACGCTCGACGATCGGTCCGTCTTGAGTCGGCGTGACACGTGGAGCAAGCACCGTCGTCACGATTCGTTCCACGACCGAGTCGGCGTCGACACCGTCGGCGACTGCATCGAACGACAGCAATACGCGGTGCCGCAGCACGTCGCGGCTGACGTCGTAGATGTCCTGCGGGAGCACATATTCGCGGTTGCGCATCAGGGCGAGTGCGCGGCCGGCGGCGACCAACCCAAGCGTGGCGCGAGGGCTCGCCCCGTGAGCGATCAGCCCGTCGAGTTCGCCGAGGTTGTGGGCGCACGGTTGACGCGTCGCCAGGACGAGCCGCACGGCGTAGTCGAGGACCGCGCCGTGCACGAAGACATCGTCAGCCGCGGCCTGGAGCGCCCTGAGCTCGTCAGGTTCGAACACCCTGCTCGGGCGAGGAGGATTCACGCTCATTCGTCGCACGATCTCGGCTTCCTCGGAGGCGTTCGGATAGCCGACCGCGACCTTCATCAGGAACCGGTCGCGCTGCGCCTCGGGCAACGGATAGACACCTTCGCTCTCGATCGGATTCTGAGTGGCGAGCACGATGAACGGACTCGGCACGTCATGGGTGACACCGCCGATCGACACGTGGCGCTCGGCCATCACTTCGAGCAACGCCGACTGGACCTTGGCCGGGGCCCGGTTGATTTCGTCAGCGAGCACGACGTTGGCGAAGATCGGACCAAGTTCGATGTCGAACTGCTCGCGAGATGGCCGGTAGACACGCGTGCCGACGAGATCGGACGGAACGAGGTCAGGCGTGAACTGGATCCGGGCGAACGAGCCGCCGATGATTGTCGCCACCGTCTCCGCGGCAAGCGTCTTGGCGAGTCCGGGCGCCCCTTCCAGAAGGCAGTGACCACGCGCTAGCCAGCTCACGAAGAGACGCTCGACCATGTGATCCTGACCGACGAGAATCCGCTTGGCCTCGAACATCGCCCGCTCGACGCGTTCGCACGCATTCACGGCGACCGGCGCGACGAACATCGATCCCGAGTCCGGAGCGGAAGGCCCTGTCGAAGCCACCGAGTTGTTGTGAACGGTTACAGCCGCCGTCTCATCGATGGGCTGCGGCGTGTCGAATTCTCTCGACACATCGATTGCGCGCGGATCGAGATCGTCGATCACGGGCCTCGGAGCCGGCTGTTGGTCGTCAGTGTGCTCATTCATGGTGTCTCTCCAGGGTGTGAGGGGATTGGTTGGACCCGATCAAAGCAAGCCGGTCTGTGACGAGGTCGAGGATCGCCGCAGAGGTTGCCGAGTGTTCCAACACGTCGTTCGCTGTTCGTCTCACACACACCCTGCGCCGATACTGGGCACAGGCGCGCCGTTGCCCGGACCGGATCGGCCCGGGCATCGGCGATGGACAATTGCTCCCGTTGGGGTTGTGCTGCGTGGTCGCTCAGCGTGTGAAGAACAGCTGCAACTCGATCTCGCCGTGGTCATCGACCGACAGCACGACCGGTGCACTCGGCACGCTGACTCCGTAGTCGGCGAAAGAGATCTCGAGCGAGCCGACGACCACAACGGTCCCGTCGACGAGTTGTGCGTCGAGTGGGATCGTGACCGTCGTCGTCACGCCGTGGATCGTGAGTTCACCTATCGCATCAACGCTGACCGCCTCGCCATCGGCAGTGGCCTTCCCGAGTTCGATCGGCTCCGTCAGCACGAACGTGGCGGTCGGGAACCCGCCCGTGTCGAGCGCGCTCTGCACCTTGTCGTCACGCCGGCTCTCGTTGGTCGTGATTGCACTCATGTCTGCCTCGATGGTGACCGAGGTAACAGTCGTACCGTCGATCGTCAGCGTGCCCGTGACCTCCGGCGTCCGACCAACTGCCGTCGTCGAACCGATACCGGAAAGCTCCTCGGCGATCCTGAAGCCGACGAAGGTACCGGTCGAGTCCTCGTAGTTGAACTCACCGATCGACGTGTCAACCGACCACACGCCGGCGAAATCCAAGCTTGAGGAATCCGTAATCGTCGTGTCAACGCTCGTCGATGCGGTGACGGGTGCGGTGACGGGCTCGGTGGCGGCCGTTTCGGTAGCTACTTCTTCAGTCGTGATGTCATCGATGACCTGTGCGGCGGCATCGTCGATACTCACCGCGTCCGGGGCGTCACCACGGAAGAACCACCACAGGAACAGCCCAACGGCGATGACAGCCATAGCGGCTGAACCCAGCAGCCAGCGCTTTGGGCGTTTGCGGGTTGGCGTTCGTCGTTTGGTTCTCGATGTGTTCACTGGAGGCTCCTCGGCGGACGAAGTGACTAGTGGATTCGGCACAGCGTGACTGCCAAACCTGTGAGCAGGCTGAGACTTTCAGCAGTCTTGTCAGTGGGTCCTCTGTGCAAACTCACAGCAAACTCTCAGCGGTAGGTGCCATGCTCGTTGCTATGACGCGTCAACATCTCCTCATCGTCGATGACGAAGAGAACCTCCGATCAATGCTCGCCGCAGCACTGCAACACCACGGCTTTGCTGTCACGACCGCAGAAAATGGTCGCCAAGCGCTGGAGGTGATCCCCCAAGTCCGTCCCGATCTAGTGCTGCTTGACGTGATGATGCCTGACCTCGACGGCTTCGAAGTCTGTCGTCGACTCCGCGTCGATGGTGATCGAACACCCGTGTTGTTCCTCACGGCCCGCGACGCCACCGAAGACAAGGTCCGCGGCCTCACGCTCGGCGGCGACGACTACGTCCAGAAACCATTCAGCCTCGACGAGCTCGTCGCCCGCGCCGAGGCAGTACTACGGCGAACGAGCAACGGCAAAACGACGTCTTTGGTCCATGACTGTGCTGATCTGGTGATGGACGACGATGCCCACCGAGTGACCCGCGCAGGCGAGGACGTCTCGCTGTCGCCCACCGAGTACAACCTGCTTCGATATCTGCTCGTCAACCGCGGCAGGGTTCTTTCCAAGGCGCAGATCCTCGATCATGTCTGGAAATACGACTTCGGCGGCGACGGTGGTGTCGTCGAGACGTACATCGGCTACCTGCGCAAGAAAGTCGACCAGGTCGAGCCAAGGCTGATTCACACCATCCGCGGTGTCGGCTACACGTTGCGGCCGCAGTGAACGGGCGATATTCGATGTCGTTGCGCGCCCGACTCTTAGCCGGAATGGCACTCGTCGCGTTCGTCCTCGTGATCGTGTCTGCGGTCGTGACGCTCACGACCCGCGGACAGTTGATCGACCAGATCGACGATCGACTCGCCTCGTTTTCGTCCGTCGAACGGGGTGGCGAGTTCAACCGGGTCCCGTTCCCCGATGACCGATCCGCGTCCGAATCGCCCCCGACGCCATCGCAGTTCCCTGACGAGGTCGGCTTTCCCGAGCGGGTCAGCGACGCCTACCAAGGTTTCATTGACGCTGATGGAAACCTCGTGACCCGCTTCGTACCGAACGTGGGCGACCGCGAGTACGGCACACCCGACATCGACGCCGCCGTTCTGCCAGCCGCTGACAGCAGCATCTTCAACACCGGATCCGACCAAGGCGACGTCACCTATCGCGTGCTCGTTGAACGCTTTGGTGAGATCACAGCGGTCACGGCGCTCCCCCTCAACGACGTCCAGGACACGATCTCGCGACTCGTACTGGTTGAAGTGCTCGGGTCACTGGCGATCCTCGGCGCGCTCGGCGTGGTCAGTTGGTGGGTCATCCATCTCGGAATCCGGCCCGTCAAGGAGATGACCATCACAGCCAGCCGGATTGCCGACGGCGACCTCACGGTACGAGTACCTGAGACCGCGCCTGGCACCGAGTCAGGCCAGCTCGCAGTGGCACTCAACCGAATGCTCGGCCACATCGAGGGTGCCCTCGAGGTACGCGCCGCGTCCGAGGACCGTCTCCGACGCTTCGTGGCCGACGCATCCCACGAACTCCGAACGCCTCTGACAACGATCCGTGGTTACGCCGAGCTGTACCGCCACGGCGGCCTCAACGAACAGGCCTCGCTCGACGATGCGATGCGTCGCACCGAACAAGAGGCGACGCGAATGGGACGCCTCGTCGAAGACATGCTGATGCTCGCCAAGCTCGACGAAGAACGACCGCTCGAGACACGAGCGGTCGACATCGCAGCACTCGCTATCGACGCCGCCGCGGATGCAAGAGCCACCGCGCCGAACCGCTCGATCACGGTTGAGGCCGCAGAGATCCCAGCCGTCGTAACGGGTGACGAAGACCGGCTTCGCCAAGTCATCGCCAACGTGGTCGGCAACGCCGTCGTCCACACCGAACCCGACGCACCGATTATCGTGCGCGTCGCGTCTGACGGCACCGACGTCACGCTCGAAGTCGAGGATCGCGGCCACGGCATGTCGCCAGAGATCGCCGAGCGGGTCACCGAACGATTCTTCCGTGCCGATCCCGCACGCTCACGCCACCGCGGCGGCAGCGGCCTCGGCCTGTCGATCGTCGACGCCACCGTGTCGGCACACGGTGGAACCGTCGAAATCGACACCGAACTCGGGCGCGGCACAATCGTCCGACTCACGATGCCGGCAGCGACTTGATTCTCGCTGAACCTCCGAGCGGACGATGATGACATCTCCTCCGTGCTCCCTGGTGGACCTGGGTGTTGTTGTGATCGATGTGCAAGTCAGGCAACGGGGTAGGTGGCCGGCGGGCTGATTCTTTCTCAAACAGGGGCTACGACGTGCCGATAAGAGGACGTGCTTCAGATGGACGCCGTGGACGACTCCTTCGCCCGAGATGTCGGCGCGACCGCAATCGCCGACGGTGTGGAGCGCAGCGAGGAGCTGGCGGGCTTTGGTGATGCGGGCGTCTCCGTCGCACAGTGGTGGCTACTCGGGCGGAAGGGGCCGCCATCGACGATCGCCACATGCTCGCCCACGGCGAAGATCGAAGCGGTGACGCGGGTGACCGGCGTGACGGATGACGACGATCAGTGCCGGCGTGTCACGCAATCAGACCGAGGCGGCAGTCGCCGTCTGCGAGCACCTCCACCGGTTTGGCCAGCTCATGCCGAGCGTGTATGTCGAGCGGGACGGCCTGCTGCGCTGCCTCGCCCAATGCGGCTATTGGCAGATCCTCGATGGCCTCCCCAGCGGCGTTGGGGTGCTCACCGGTGTAATGCGTAGCGGTGAGCGGATCGTGCTGCACGAGGTGGCGAACTCCAACGAGTTCCTTGAAGCGGCGCCGGGCATCGCCGCCGAGATGGCGGTTCCGCTGTGGGTCGGCGATCGCGTCGTGGGTGGCCTCAACGTCGAGTCGCTGATTCCGCTCACCGCCGAGATCGAAGCGGAGATCGACCGTTGCGCGGCACTGCTCGGTGCTCGTCTCGCCGAGGTCGGCGTCGACTGCCCGGATTCACCGCTCGCTCGGCTGGCGCGCTCATCGAAGCAGCTCGCCGGTCTGGCCGAACTCGACGAGGTGCGCGAGGCGATCGTGCGAATGGCCTGCGAAGTCTCAGGAATGGAATCCGCGCTCCTGGCTCAACGCAACGCCGCAGGAGAGCTCGAGATCGTCGAGACCTTGGGTCCCCTGGCCGCCGCGTTCCGGGCGATCCCCCCTGAGGACGTGACCCGGCTGGCGGCTATGGTCGACCGTGTCAGTTCGTGCTACACGGCCGGAGATCTCACCGGGCGCCCGGTTGCCGGCACCGAAACGTTGCGGGCTGCGGGCGCCGTCGAAGTCGCCGTTCTGCCGCTGATCTCGCTCGGCCGCCGCACCGGAATTCTCGCGGTCGCTCACGGCTCGGCGATGTACTTGTCGACCGACGAGATCGAGCCACTGGAGCTGCTCGCCGCCGAGGCAGCCCGATGTCTCGACCTCGCGACCACCGTGGCTGAGCTTCGCTACCGGGCCAGCTGCGATCCGCTGACCGAACTCGAGAACCACTCCGCCTTCCACGAAGCGTTACGCGACGAGCAACTGCCCTATGCAGTCGCAATCATGGACATCGACCACTTCAAGTCCGTCAACGACAGCGCCGGCCACCTCACAGGAGACCGGTTATTGCGCGAGGTGGCAGGTGTCATGCGGGACTCGCTACGAAGCTTTGGACGCGCCTACCGGATCGGTGGCGACGAGTTCGCCGCGATCCTGCCCGGCGTCGAACTTCAAACTGCCGAACTGGCCTGTCGACGACTATGCCGCGCCGCCAGCCGCGTGCTCGAACCCTACGGCGCCTCGATCTCCATCGGAATCACTGTCCCCAACCCCGGTGAGCCGCCGCACGAGTTCGTCGAACGCGCCGACCGGCTCCTCTACGCCGCCAAACGAGCTGGACGCGGCCGCGTTCAGACCGCCAAACTTGACTGACGTTCGGGCTGGCCGGTCAACGAGCTGATCCCGCGCGCATCCCACAGCGGAAGCTGGAGGCCTACGTCGAGCGGCTGATCACCGAGACCGCCGCTCTTCACACCAAGCTCTTACTCGACTTTTATGTGCCGGTTACTGGCAGCGGACGGCTCGACCTCTCTGCTGACGCTTCTGTCGTTCAACGTCGGCGTCGAGCTCGCGCAGTTGGTGGCAATTGCACTGCTGCTGCCGTCGATCTATGCGATCTCGCGCACTCGTTGGGCCACGCCGTTCAGGGTGACTGCGGCGAGCCTGGCTCTGCTGGCGGCGCTGGGTTGGCTGTTCGACCGCGTCGGCCTCATTCGCAACCCCTTTCTCACCATCGAGACCGCCGCCACCACTCACCCGTGGACGGTGGTGATCGCGCTCGCGCCCATCGCCGCGGCGGCACTGCTCGCCGACCGGCGCGCCATGCCGCGCACAATGAGCAACCCTGCGAGGCCAGCAGACGCCGGCCTGCATCAGCGCGGCGGTTGACGCGAGGTCGTCACGGCCCGAAGAGCCAAGTATGTCGATGCGCTGCGAATGGTTCTCGACCGTTCGCGGCGACACGTACCGCAGTGCAACAATCGTACGGTTCACGCGCCGGCGTGAAGCGTCGCCGTGAGGGTGCATCCACACTCCGAGATCGAGGCGTGGCTCCTGTCACGTCAGCGCCGCGCGCTGACGACCTCGGCCATTCTCTTGGTCGCCTCGTCCAACAAAGCTGGCGCGCAGGCGAGGTTGAGCCGCACGTGCCCGTCACCGGGCGCCCCGAAATCCGAGCCGGACGCAAGTGCAACCCGGCCGTCGTTGCGGAAGATCGTCGCCGGGTCGACGCCGAACCCAAGGCGTCGACAGTCCAGCCACCCGAGAAAACCTGCTTGCGGCGGAGCGAATCGAACCTCGGGAAGGCGCGTGGTAACGAGGTCCGCGAGGGTGGTGACGTTCCGCTCCACGGCGTGGACCAGCCCTTTGAGCCAGGGCTCGCCGGACCCGTATGCGGCCGCAGAGCTCAACATGCCGAGGTGGCCGACGCTCCAGTGCATCTCGTGCGGCAGACCGTCGAGTACGGCTCGATTCATAGGAGCAGCGGTCACGATCAGCGCACACTTCAAACCAGCGAGGTTCCATGCCTTCGACGCGCTGTGAAACGCGATTCCTGAGTCAGCGGCCGCTTGGCTGACGCTGAGGTAAGGGTGGAACTGACGTCCAGCATGCGTCAGGGGACTGTGAATCTCATCCGACAGCACGATGGCCCCGTGCTGTGACGCCAGCCCGGCGAGAACCCGAAGATCGTCGACCTGGTGAACCGACCCGGTTGGGTTGTGCGGATGGCACAGAAGGATCACGCGCACACCGCTTGCCAGCGCTCGCTCGATTCGGGCCAGGTCGATCCGGCCGCCGCTGTCGGGCTCGAGCAGCGGCACCTCGACTGGTACGGCTTGGGCGGCCTTGATCCACTGCCAGAAGGGCGGGTACACCGGCGGCATGAGGACGACACGGTCGCCGGGGCTGACGAGGAGTCGTAGCACCTCGGTTACTCCTGCGGCCACATCGCTGCAGAGGCGGACGTGTTCCGCATCCACTTCCCAGGTCCATCGACGATTGGCAAACCCGGTGAAGGCCATGACCAGCTCGCTCGGGTCGCCTGCGTACCCCGTATCGAACGCGTCGATCGCGTTGTGCAAAGTGGCCGCGATCGGGCCGGCGAGCGCGACGTCCATCTCTGCGACATGTAGCGGCAAAATGTCTGCTGGATAGGCGGTCCACTTTGCACTGCGTCGGCCGCGCAACGTCGCGAGGTCGAGGTCGAACGGCCAAGCACTGCCCGCTGCGGGACTAGACACCACCGAAGCATAAGGCCCCACAGCTATCGCACGACTTTTCATGGCCCCGCGATCCGATTGGTCGTCGCCTGTGACCCGCTGGCTCCGTCGATGTTTGGCATTCCATGAACTCGAACAGGTGAACCCGCGACGAATCAGAATCGGTACGCCGCACCGGGCGCGTGCGCGGCTGCCCAACTTCGTCGAGGTCGTCCGCCAACAGATCGACCCTGCCGACCTCACCGTGTACGAGGGGGTGCCCTCAGCGACAGTCGCGAGGGCACTCATCGACTGCCGCGACATGATCATCGAGTCATTGGGACTCGAGACGCCGGCCCCCATCCCGGTGCTCGTGTTGGACCATCAGATCGCGCAGAAGCTCCATGCGTGCACGTACGACAACCCCAAGACCGGCCAGAACGACCGAGCCCACGACCTCGTCGACCTACAGATCCTCGAACAGGAAGAAGCGATCGACATGGCCGCCGTCGCCGCAACCGCCGAGCGGCTGTTCACCGCGCGTGCCGGCACCACCAGCTCAGCCGCCGACCTTCACGAGCCGCAGCCCACAGCCTGATCCCACAGCACCACGAGACGGGGTCAGCCCAGGGCCGCGCGGAGGAGGTGGATGCTCGCGAGCAGGACGACGACGCTGATGGCGACGATGATGATGACGCGCCGGCGGGGGTGCGCGTTCGCTTGTTCGTCGTCTGTGTGTGACGGGTGGGTGGGCAGGTTCATCATGGCTCCTGTTCAGGGGATGTCGCGGCGGGCGAAGTTGGAGCGGGCGGCGATGAGCGCCCCGGCGGCCACGAGAGCCAGCGCGAACGCTGCGAGGGTTGGTGAGGTGAGGACGCCGGAGCCGTCGGCGGCGATCACTCGGGCGAGCGAGCCGGGGGCGAAGCGCGCGATCGATGGCGTGCCGGCGCGAAGGAGGTTCTCGATGAACAGGATCCAGATGAGCAGGCCGACGACGACGGGAACCTGGTTGCGCACGATCGTTCCGATCGCGATACCGCTGGCGGCGAAGCCGGCACCGCCGAGGCCGGCGCCGACGATCAGCCGTGTGATCTGCGCCGCGTCGAGGTCCAGTGAGAGTCCGCGCGCTTGGAGGAACGCTGCACACAGCGCCACCGCGTAGGTAGTTGCGGCTGCGGCGAGCACGGTGCCGGTCACGGCCTGGGTGATGACCTTCGCTACGAGCAGACTGTTGCGATCGGGATGCTTGATCAAGGTCGGCCGGATGGTGCCGTGCCGGAACTCGCCGGTGATCGCGAGCGAGCCGGAGATGGCGGCGAAGACGAGGCCCATGGTGACACCGATGTCGGTGAGGATCGAGCGTTGCTCGGTGGCGTCGTCGACCATGGCTGTGTCGAAGCCGAGGATGTGCACGATCGCGGCCAGCGTGACCACGCCGATGAGCGCCGCTGCGAGCGCCACGGTGGTGCGTGTGGTCGCCAGCTTGAGTCGTTCCGATGCGAGCACGCTCATCGTCCGACCTCGCTGTCGACTTCGACGAGACGCAGGTATGTGTCTTCGAGGTCGTTGCCGGGCTCGACGAGGTCGCCGATCGGGGCGTCGGCGACGAGACGTCCGTGGTCGATGATGATCACGTGGTCGACGCTGTGCTGCGCCTCGGCAAGCAGGTGGCTCGACATGAGCACTGCGCCCCCGCTGTCAGCGAACGATCGCATCAGGTCGCGCATCCAGCGGACGCCGACGGGATCGAGGCCGTTGGTCGGTTCATCGAGGACCAGCAGGCGAGGGTTGCCGAGCATCGCCGCTGCCAGTCCGAGCCGTTGGCGCATGCCGAGCGAGTAGCTGCCGACGCGACTGCCGGCAGCGCCCGCGAGCCCGACGAGTTCGAGCTGGTCGTCGACAACGTCGTCCGATAGGTCGCACAACCGGGCGAGGCTGCGAAGGTGGTTGCGGCCGGTGCGTGCGGGGTGGAAGTCGTTGGCCTCGAGGACGGCGCCGACGTGTCGCCACGGTTCGCTCAGTCGGAATGGGTGGGTTCCGTCAATGGTGACATCGCCCGATGTCGGGGAGGCCAAGCCGAGCAGGATCCGCAAGGTGGTCGTCTTGCCGGCACCGTTCGGGCCGAGGAAGCCGGTGATCGTGCCGGCTCGGACCTGGAACGACACGTCGTCGACGGCGGTCGCGTCCCGGTACTGCTTAGTGAGGTGAACGACCTCGGCGACCAGTGAAGTGGATGGCGTGTGATGGGGGGAAGACACGGAGCTGACCGTACGGAGCACTCGGGTCGTGCGAATCCGTGCGGGCGATGAACTTCGAGTCGTCATGGTGTGGAGGTGCCTCCTCGCGTGGGAGGAGGCGACCGTTGTCCTGCGGTCTCTACGCTTGGCGGCGTGAGTTCACGACGATGGTGGCAGCTGCCAGGGGTGCACGACGCCGCAGTCGTGGTCGCCACCTACGTCGTGATGGCGATGTTCGTGTGGAACGGCCAGATCGCCGTCACCGATCCGGCACCGCGCCGACCGGACTGGTTCGTGTTGGTGCTCGTCGCAGTGACGGTGGCACCGTTGCTCGTTCGGCGCACACGGCCCGTGCTTGCCTTCGCTGCGTCGACGATCGCGCTGTCTGCCTTGGTGCTGATCGACGCTCCGATCGGCTTTCCCCTCGCGTCCGGTGTCGCCCTCTACTCGGTCGCCGCATCGCGAGCACCGACGGTTGGTCACGTCCGAACCGGGCTCGTCGTCGCTGGAGGGTTCGTCGTCTACGTCACCAGCTGCGCGATCTCGATCGGCACCGCACCGTGGGCAGAGCTGTTTCACACGGCGTTGTTGTGGAGTGCCTGCTGGCTCGCAGGTGAACGCACCCGGCTGCAGCGCGAGCAGATTGCAGAGCTCCGACGTGACGCACTGCGCGAACGAGCGCTCGCGACTGCGGAGGAACGGATGCGCATCGCGCGTGACCTCCACGACGCGGTCGGCCATACGATCAACGTCATCGCTGTCCACGCCGGCGGAGCGCGGCTGCGCCATGGCGAGAGCCCTGAGCGCTCGCTCGTGGCGCTGACGACGATCGAGGAACTTGCCCGCCAGACCGTTGCCGAGATCGATGGATTGATCGCCGGGTTGCGCTCCGCCGACGACCTCCGTGACGTCACGCCCGCGTCGCTCGACTCGCTGCCCTCGCTCGTTCGCCAACACCTCGATGCAGGGCACCACGTAAAGGTCTCGGTCCACGGCGTCCCACGGCGTCTTCCAGCAGCCGTCGACCAGGCCGCATACCGCATCACCCAGGAATGCCTGACGAACGCCACCCGACACGGTTGCGGATCCGTCGACGTCCAGGTCGACTACGGCGCGAAAATCCTTGCGGTCACCATCATGAACCCGACACCCGACAGCGCACACGAACCTCGCCTGGGCCACGGGCTCACCGGCGCCAGCGAACGCGCTCATCTCGTCGGAGGCCGCCTCGACACCACAGTCGAAGCCGGACGGTTCGTCGTGACCGCCGTCCTCCCCACCGACGCACGCGGCATCGGATGATCAGGGTGCTCGTCGTCGACGACGACCACTTGATGAGGGTCGGCCTGATCGAGATCCTCGGTGCCGACCCAACCATCAGCGTCGTCGGCCACGCCGACTCCGGCACCCGCGCCGTAGAACTCGCACATCTGACGTTGCCCGATGTCGTTTTGATGGACGTGCGGATGCCCGACGGTGACGGCATCACCGCCACCCGTGCGATCACCTCAGCCCACGCCGACACCCGGGTGATCGTGCTCACCACGTTCGATCAGGACGACCACGTGTTCGACGCCCTCGAGGCAGGAGCCTCCGGATTTCTCCTCAAGCGGGCCCGCCCCGAAGAACTCCTCGAAGCGATCCACATCGTCGCCAGCGGTGAAGCCGTGCTCTCACCGGCCGTCACCCGCCGCGTGATCGACCACTTGACCCCACGACGACGCGCCGGCCCCGCACCGGCGCATCTCTCCCCGCTCACCGGCCGCGAACGCGACGTGCTCGACCAGATCGCCAAAGGTCTGTCCAACGCCGAGATCGCCGCAGCGCTGTGCATCGGGGAATCGACCGTGCGCACCCACATCAAGCACCTCTTCCAGAAGCTGCAGCTGCGCGATCGAGTCCACGCCGTCATCTACGCGTACGAGCACGGTCTCAGCGGGTCGGTCGGGGGACCACGATCCGACTGATCGCAAGCGTGGTTTCGGCTGCTCCCCCGAAAGCAGCCGCACCAACGGTCCTCTCTCGTCGAGGACCGTCTCGGTTGCACGTCGGCGATCCCGATCCGGGGCGAAGTTGTCGTCAGGGCAGCAGCGTGAGGGCACCGAGTGTCGATTGCACGACGGTGAAATGTCGACGATCGATTGTGGCGATGTCGGTGACGCCGAGCCGTTCCGCCGCCGCGATCACGGAGGCGTCGGCAGTGCCGAGCGGCAGATCCCGGTACTTCGAGACGAGTTCGGCGATCCGCAGCCAATCGGCGGCCGCCACCGGTTCGGGAATCAGCGAGCCTGATGCCAGATCTCCGAGGAAGCGAACTTCCGCATCAGCGCCGAGCCGAGCCCCCAACAAATAGGTCACCTCGGTGATCACCAACGTCGGAACGATCAGCGGACCCGGATGCGTCTCGAGCAGTTCAAGGCTCGTTGCGTGATGACGGTCATCGCGATCGACATAGGCGTACAACGGACCGGCGTCGACGATCAGCGCGATTATCCGACCTCACCAGCGAGGATCTCTTCGATTCGCTCCGAAATGTCGGACCGTCCGCTTGCTCCCGCGCCTGCAGCGAGCAGTCGGCGTCTGCCAACAGGTTGCCCAAGCAGCGCCTCGATTGCCTCTCGGGTGAGTTCGGACACCGTGGCCCCGCGACGCTCGGCTTCGTGGCGGAGTCGGGCGTCGAGATCATCGGATAGCTTCACCGTCGTTCGCTGCATGTATGCCAGCATATCTTTTGATCGACCACCGAACGCGATCGCGCTTCGTTGTGCAGTCACGCCACCTCTCGAGCGTCGACCCAGTTGTCAAATGTCCACTTTGTTGAGCTAGGCCGGGAGTGGTCAGCCCTCTACAACAGGAAGGTCGGTACGAATCAATTCGGCGCAGTCGATGTCGGTTGAATGATCCAAGTCTGGCCCGCGAAGACCTGACATCGGGGAGCCGGAATCGGTCTGGTCGTCGCTCAGGAGGGTTTAGCCTGGCGAGATCGCTGGCGTCAGCGAATGGTCGATGGCGGTGCGATACGTCGCTTCATCGCGGCGATGGGCGAATGTCACCAGCGTGGTGCCGTCAGCCTTGATCCGCACGGTGTGGATCAGCGCCGGCGACACGGGCAGTGAACCGACCGCCTGACCGGCTCCGACAAGTGACGCCGCTGTGTGCTCCCAGCGCCGCCCGATCTCGGCAGGAGCCACTGGCGGAAACACGAAAATGGTCTTCGACAGATGGCCACCGGAGACGACCTGTCCGAGTTCCCAGGCCAATCCGTCGGTCTGGCCGGTCGCAATGGCGATGATTCCAGCCTCGTCCATGCGACTTGCCACCTGCTCGCGCCAAGTCTCGTCCGAGAGGTGTTCGCGCGCTGCGCCGAGGGAGGCCAGCGATCGCCCGGGACGTCCCACGGCGACGACCGGTCCGTAGCTGTTGAGCTCCCATGCGACCGATTCCTCGAACGGATCTGTTCCGCGCAGCGAGAAGAGCTCGAACAGCGGTCGCCGTGCGGAGGCGATCGCCGGCAGCGGCACGCTGTCGTCGTCGAACGATCGGAGGTAGAGCGCGGCCTGGCGGTGGTCGACCTCCAGCACGAGCTTGGTGCCCGAGCGACCCAGCGCTCTCGCGATTCGGAACAACCAGGCACCGAACACAGCGACGAGGAACCCGCCAATTCCGAACACGCTCCCGACCGTCCGAGGTGCGACTCCCAGCAGGTCGGACCACTTCAGTTGGGCCAGGCTCGGTGGCAACACGAGGTAGCGCAGGCCTTTGATCGCGTATCCAACGCCAAACGCGAGCACGGAGAGGGCGAGCAGGCCGACCAGCGCGCCCGAAGGCCGAGGCAGGACGAACTGGCGGGGCGGGGCTGCGGCGCCGAGCAAACTGAGCTCCCGACGTTGCCACCAATGGGTCAGCAGCAATCCCAACATCAGCGCCAGCACTGCGACGCCGACACCTGGCCATGCGAAGTCGCCGGCGAGCGCCACGATGCAGATGTTCAACGCGGCCAACTGCCCGGCGAGCACAACGGCGCCTCGCCGTCGAAGCCGCGTCGCGTCGAGATCGAGCGGGATCGCCGTCCCTTTCCGAGCATCTTGCACCACGGGCTCGGGCGCCGGCAGCGGACTGCCGGACCAACGCTTCGACACCCGGCGGGCGCGGAGGCGGGCAACCGCCGTAGATCCTCCCGCGGCAAACGTGACCAACGCGGCGCTCAAGGCGAGGCCGAGCAGCTTCGATGGCGTGTCCGGGAACCGGTACACCCCAGTCCGCCCAGACGGAAGGCCCGACGCCGTTAGCCGCGTGAGATCGGCCGCCAGCGCTGCCGCTCGCTCGACCGGAACACCGTCGCTGTGGCTAACGAGGACGAGCACGAACACGTCGCCGCGTCGGAACGCTGTGCCGATCTGGTCGGACGCCTCGTCCCGGCCGGTATAGGAGACGACGTTCGGTACGTCGTCGAGCGCATCAGTTGACACGACGTCGGACGCGGAAGGGTGTGCCGCCTCGCCGAGCGCCGCCGCGGCGAAGATGTCGTAGGGATACTTCGTGATGCTGACGGCACCGAGGAGGTCTCCGGTGTCGTTGCTCCACACACGCGCTGCGGTGGGGGCATTCTCGTTGAGGAAGTCCACCACAGCGCTGTCGACATGGTCGATGGCCTTCAGCTCGTCGGGACCGGCGACGGTTGTAGACGACGTCAAGCCATACACGGCAGGCGGTTGGGCGGGCAACAGCGCGACCACCGCGTCGTCGGAGGCGGTCCGTTTGCGACCGACGGACTCGTCGACAGGTGGCAACCCTCCATCCGTCGCCAGCTGTCGGTCCGCTAGCCCACGCACGAACGACACGGGGTCGATGTCACTTGCAGTGTCGATCCCGAGCGTGAACACGAAGATGTAATCGCGCGCGGCAAAGATCAGCGAGGCGAAGCCATCACCAAGTTCCAAGCCAGCGGGAACAAACCAAGCTGCGAGCGCCAGAGATGGTTCCGGGATCACTGTGAAGTTGGCGTTGTTAGTAGAGAAGACCTGAAACAGTTGGCGCACGCCGGGTGGGTCGGTGACGGAGAACGCGTTGAGGTCGAGATGGGCGTGCTCACTCTCGAAAGTGCGCATGAGCGATTCGAGAGTGCCGGGTTTCTCGCTGACCAGCGTGAAGCCGGGCCCGACATCCGACAGCAGCACGTCGGCGGCCGCAGGAGCGGCGAGCACGCTGGCGGACGAGACGTTGACACTCCACAACAGGACGACGCCGCACACGGTGGCGGCCAAACGGGCAGCACGCACAGCGCGGACTATACTACGCGGAGTGCGGGGCCTCGCCGCTACACCTCACCGAGGCTGCCAGCGACGCCGACGGCATGATCCGAAGCCAGCGTCCGACGGCGGCGCGCCAAGCGTGGCGTTCCAGCGTACGTCGCCGAGCCCTGCGTCACCGACGGTCACGGCGAGCAGAACCGAGTTCGTCAATTGAGGGCCTGAGCCACCAAGTTGTCCATCCAAGGATGGACGAAACGATGGACAATCCGTCGGCTCTTGCAAGCATCACTATCTACCAAGTATCTCACGCCCCACGCCGGAGATCCGCACGCCATCAGCATCGAACTGGACCTCGCTCCCGCAGGCGCCAGTGTCGCGGGAGCGTGTCCGTGAAGTGATTTCATTCAATGCGGCTGTTCACCAGGCGCGTTTGATGGCGGTCAGCTAAACACGAATCGTGTCGACGCACCGCGTCGGACGGTCGTCAAGTACCGCTGTGTGGGATCCCCTGTCGCCTCGCTTGAAAGCCAACCTCGCGGCGGCGGGAGCGGTCGCGATATTTGGATCCGTCGAGCTGACCACGTCGGTTTTGAGCCGCCGGCGACCGCTAAAAGCTAGTGCCGGTCTGGGTTCCGGCCCTTCACGAGGCAGACCGCGCCGGGGGGCGCTGCCGCAAGTGTGCGGCGGAAACCTGCGCGTTCGTAAATGGCAATGTTGCGGGCGCTCTGTGAGCCAGTGAAGAGTGTGATGGACTCCACGTCGGCAGGTGCTTGATCCTCCGCGAACCGCAGCAGCCATCCACCGAGACCCCGGCCGACGAGGTCCGGGGCAACCATCAGACGGCCGATCTCCCACGACGAGCCCTCTTGGCGCGCCCGAACCGCACCCACGAGTCTGCCGTCAACGCGAACGCACCATGTCGTCCAGACGTCGACCCACGCTCGTACGTCCTCGAGCGTCTCGTGGAGAGCCTGAACGTCAAGGGTGTCGTTTGCAACGGCCTCATCGACCCAGCAGCACCGCTGTAGCACCATCAACTCGGCCGCATCGCCTGAGAGTGCCCGCCGGAGGCTTGCGCCGTCGAGGGGCAGAACTCCCAATGGCCTTGTCGACATGGAGATCATTATCGACCACTGCCGTCTCCACGGCCAACTGAACTTCGCACGCGATTGAGCCGGCGATCGAGGAGGCCGCGGCCTGCCGGTATCGGACCGCGCGGCACTCAACGCGTTGACTGGTCGTATGCACGTCGACCACAGCGAGGGTGATCCAGTCGCGGTCGGGGTCTTCACGTCCATCGGCATCGAGCTGCAGCGCGCTCTTCAAATAGCGCCGCAGCTCCGTTTCCGTACGCGACCCACAAACCAACATGGCCAGGGCACTAGGGATGTTGAGTCGACCGCGGCGGCAACAGCTTGATCACATGCGCGGCAACGCCGGCCAGCTCGGCTTGTCCGATGCCGTCGCGTGCCTGAATGGACATCCCTTCGAGCATGGCCTTGAGCGTGGCCGCCAGTACAGCGATATCAGTGCTCGCGGGAAGCTGGCCGTCTTCGACGCCTCGCTGGAGTCGCTGTGCGAAGAAGGTCTTGCCAGCGCGCCGCATGGATCTGACCGCCTCGTAGACCTCTGTGGACTCGGGCGACACGTTGATGGCCGCCAGCACCACGAGGCACCCACAGGGGGCACGCGGCGAGAGCAGAATTGCCGCCGCGTCGGCGAAGAATGACTCGATGCCCGGGTACACGTCAGCCTCCTCCTCCAGGGCCACGCGCGCCGCGTCCCAGTACTTTCGGTCGTAGAAGTCCACCGCCTCCAAAAACAGCTTGGCCTTGTTGCCGAACGCTGCATACAGGCTCGGCGGGTTGATGCCCATCGCCGTGCACAGCTCCGCGATCGTCGCGGGTTCGTATCCGAGCCGCCAAAAGACATCCAGGGCGCGCTCCAGTGCTTCGCTGCGGTCGAAGGCCCGCGGCCGGCCTTTGCTGGGTCTCGGCACTGTGGAAGGTGCAGCGCTTGGAAGGTTCATCGACCTTTTCCCTCGAACATGTTGACGCTATGTATAGCAACCACTATAGAACTGAGTTATTCTGTAGTCAGTGATATGCAAGGCCAGATGATGCGCGCTTGATGGGCAGCATTTCAATGCTGCATCCGGAACCCATCGACCCTCAACCTCAACCAGGAGCAAGACCATGACGAAGCCCACTTACGTTCACGACCACAAGGCCATCACCGAGGTGCTGAACAAGTACATCGACGGCTGCATCCAGGCCCACAGCAGCATCATGAAGCCGTCCTTCAGCGACCAGGCAACCATGTACAGCGTGGGAGCGGACGGAAAGCTCGCAGGCGGTGCCATCCAGAGCCTCTTCGACGGCGTCGACAACGCCTTCCGTCCGTCGCCTGAAGCCCAGGGCGTCATCGCCCGCATCGAGATCGTCGGGACTGCCGCCAGCGCCCGCATTGACGCCAACGATGTGTCCGGTCTCTGCTTCACCGACTTCTTCCATCTGCTCAAGATCGAAGGCACGTGGACTGTGATCAACAAGATCTTTCAGGGCCACGACGCTTCCTGAGAGCCGCTGAAAACGCGTGAGGAGCCGCCGCATCCGCAACTGGATGCGACTTGTCGTAGTTCTTGGGCGGCTGGCGGCGGGAGGAGGTACTGGATCTCGCGGGCGAGGTAGCGCTTGAGTTCTCTTGGTCAAGTCCTTTCTGCAAGAAGTTCGCCACGGTGTCGTGAGGGGTCGTAGACGGTGTCGGTGTTCCAGCATGCCCAGATGACGCGGATCCAGCCGCGGGCAAGGATGCGCACCGCGTGCGGGTGGCGGGCGCCACGGGCGCGAGCGCGTCGGTAGCTGTCACCAGCCCAGGCGGAGGAGTGTCTGGAGTTGTCAGCGAACCCGGTGATCGCGACCCGGGCTGGCTTGTTCGCGGCGTAGCGGAACGCGACCGTTCGCGACTTCCCGGACGCACGTGTCACCGGTGCAGCCCCGCACATCGCCGCCACTTGCTCAGGGTTGTCGCAGCGTTCCAGGAGCGGTCCGATCTCTGCGATCAGCTGCGCGAGGCTGACGTTCGCGACTCGAGGCAACGTGGCCAGCAGCGCAGCTTTGGGGTGTGCTGCGAGTGCGGTGGCGATGTCACGTTCGAGATGGGCGATCTCAGTGTTGAGCATTCTGATCTGGGCAACTGACCCGCGAACGATCGCTGCCAGCACCACTGGCGAGATCGGATCCACGTTCGCCGGCGCAGCACGCAGGCGGCCGACCAGCACGGCCGGTGACTTGCCGCCCCGGTACGCGTGGCGGCGGCAGAACTGTTGCATTCGACCCTCCCCGAGCAGCATCGCCGATTGCGGCGTCGGGTAGTCGGTCAAAAACGCCAGCGCGATCTGCGAGATCAGCTTCTGAAACAGGATCCCGGCACCAGGCCAATGCTCGGCAAGGATCGCCCACAGCTGGTTCGACGCTGAGGTGCGCGCTTCCACCAGCGAGGTCCGTGCCCGAACGAGTGCACCGAGATCCCGTGTGGCCTCGGCAACGGGTTCCACCCGGCGAAGCCGATGGCCGTCGGTTCTGGCGTAGTCGGCGAGCATGAACGCGTCACCCAGATCCGATTTCGCGCCGGCCGACCCCCACCGCGGGCGCGCCGCTTTGAACGCTGCCGGCTCGACCATCAACACCGGATGCCCGGCATCAGCGATCAACCCGACCACGAGCCCCTCACCACGCTCGATCGCGATCGGCAACACCCTCGCGTCGGCGATGGCCGCAAGCTCAACAAACAGGTTGCCGAGCTCGTTGTCGGTGTGCTCGACCAGCCACCGTTTGACGAGCGCACCCTCATCGTCGATCACGCACACACCGTGTTGCGTTGAACCCCAGTCCCATCCACAAAACATCCTGTTGACCTCCAAGTCGGACATCGCCGCTGGAGCCGGGCCGACCGTCGGTTCCTCATTGTTCGGCCCTCGATGGGGCTGCTCTCTTGTGCCGATCACGCGTCCCGGCAACGACGAGGGCGACAAACTCAAACCGGCCATCACGTGGCAAGACAACGAGGCCGTCCCTCGCCGCTCCCGACGAACAGGCCAACGTGACCTGCTCTACACATACTCGTCCAATGAGGCAACGGATGATCTCGTCCATCCCAGCCAGTTCAACATCTCCCCCCAATCTCCTCCCAATGACAGAGGCAAACGGCGGTCGCTCACGGTCACTGGCGGTCAA
>JANPLQ010000110.1:0-19548 GCA_031422395.1 Ilumatobacteraceae bacterium
TCGCCAGTTGTTGAACCCGTCACGCTGATTCGGCGGTCGTTGCCGTTGCACGCCCGGGTTGTGACTGACGCAGATCTCGTTGCACAGGCGCTTGCAGTCGCCCGACTGCAGCCACCCGCCCAGGCAATCGAAACGCTTGAAGCAGCCGTCGCTTGGATCTCCGGGGTCCCCTTCGACGGGACCTCGTACCTCTGGCCCGATGCCGAAGGAATTACATCAAATTTTGTCCTGTTGGCGACATCGGCGACGAGTGAGCTGGCTGCCCATTGTTTGTCGGTCGGTGACATCGAAGGGGTGTTTAGGGCCACAGGGCGCGGGCTGAGCGTGTTGCCCGGGCACGAGGAACTGATCGGGCTTCGGATGCGAGCCCACGCTCGTTCGGGCGATCACGCGGGCGTGCGCCACGAATGGGACAGTTACGAGCGGGTGATTACGGCTGACCCTTGGAGCGACGGTGAGCCGTCGCCGAAACTTGTCGATCTGCGTCGCCAGTTGTTGAACCCGTCACGCTGATTCGGCGGTCGTTGCCGTCAGGTTTCGAACTGAACCGATGCCCGGTCGGCGACGTCGCCTGTGATGTTTTCGGCGATGAAGAGCTGGTGGATCGGGTGATCACGGTAGGTCCGCCAGTCGTTGACGTTGTCGAAATCGGCTACGAGTACGTAGTCCCAGTTACCTTCCGAGATGCGCACATCTGGGCCGTGGACGTAGCGCCGGATCGTGTCGATCTGGGGTGGTAGGGCATCGAGGCCCTCCTTGACGCGAGCTCTGTGTTCGGCGCCGAGACCCTCGTTGAACTTGAACATCACGACGTGACGGAATGGCATGACGGCGACGATATTCGCTCAGCTGTACTGGTCGAGGATCGTACTTTCGGTGACCCGTTCGAGCGTCTCCTTGACCGAGTGGGCCGTGTCTTCATCGACACCATCGACGGCCATCAAATCCTCGATCGTGACCCGCTGCAGACGCGCCAGACCACCAAAGTTGTTGGCGATCCTCGAAGCCAACTCAGTCGGCAGTTTGTGGACCCGGTTGAGGAGCCGCAAACCCTTCGGGGCGATCTCGTGGTCGAGGTCGACATCGCCGAGGTGCAGGGTCGTCAACGCCACTCGCACGTCGAGCACGTCGTCGTCTTTGAGCCGCGACATCTCGGCCAATGTGTCTTCCACGTTGCGGTGCGGCGGGAGGTAATCGGCCACGACCATGTCGAGCTCGTCGTCGATCTCGCCGTACGTTTCGTCGAGCTGCAGGCGCACCAGCCGTGCGTCGACACCGAGTTCGACGATCATCGTTTCGATCTCGTCGGCGATCCGGTGCACCATCTCACCGCGCTGCACCACGTTGACGACATCTCGGATCGTCACGACATCTTCGATCTCGAGCGCCGTGAGATTGCTGATCGCGTCGTCGAGGCGGAGCTTGTATCGCTCGAGCGTTTGGATCGCCTGATTGGCACGGTCGAGCAGACGGCTTGTTTCCTGCAACTGTCGCTTCGAGCCACCGGCGTAGACGCTGATCACGCCCATCTCCTCCGACGCCGAGACCACCGGCACATCGAGTGACCGGGCGACACGCTCGGCCGTACGGTGGCGGGTACCGGTCTCGCTCGTCGGCACCGTTGGATCAGGCACCAGGTGGACATTGGCACGGGCGATCCGGCCGCCATCGGTCGAGATGATGATCGCACCATCCATCTTGGCCAGCTCGGAGAGTCGCTGCGGACTGTAGGGCGCATCGACGAGGAAGCCGCCAGAGCAGATCGACAAGACTTCGGGTTCGTCGCACAACACGATCAAGGCACCCGCCTTGGCCCTCACAATCCGGTCGATCCCGTCACGAATGGGAGTGCCGGGGGAGACGCGGGCTAATGCATCGCGCATTCGCTCGTTGGCCGCGCCATACCTGGTCTGCATGGGCTGAGTTTAGTCGGTGATCAGCGCTTCGACCGTGGCAAGCTCGAGATCGATGATCTCGGATCGTGTGATCGGTTCCCATGTGCCGTCACGATTGGCGAGCAACCGGCAGGTATGTGCGGCGAGATTGATCTCGAGGTACTCCTTGACGTGCCACTCGGCATAGAAGCTGAGCTTTGCCCCGGCCACTTCGCCGGGCGACAAGATCTCGATTGCCATTTCCGCCGTCGACAAGAACGCGACCGATGTCCGTGGCGTATCAGGATGATAGATCGCCATGTCTGGGACCCGAGCGTCGGTCTTATCTACGCCGATGTTGAGCGGACTGGCGACGTGAAACCCGTCGTTCTCGGCCAAACCTAGTAGTAGTGCGGAAAGCCGGACGATCAATCGACCATGTTCAGGAGATGGTCCGGTCACGATCCGGTACACCCCCTGCCACCATTCGTCGAACGTGTCGAGCCCGTTGGCGCGTCGACGCACGATCAGCTCTAGCAGCTCCGGTACCTCGTCCGTGGTGGTTTGCACCATCATGCTCATTCACGTTACTCCGATCGTTCGTTGGCTCTTGTTCAGATGGCTCGCAGGCCGGACTGACGGGCACCGATCAGTTCGGCGGCGGCGAGCGCCTCGGTGACTGTGTGGGCGCGGATCAAGCGGATCTTTCCGTCGGGCTCGGGCGAGTTGGCTGGCGCGATGACCCGCCGAAAACCCAGCCGTTCGGCTTCGGCGTAGCGGCGGGGTGCCTGACCGACCTGGCGAATCTCACCGCCGAGTCCGACCTCACCGAACACGGCAAGATCGGCGTGCAATGGTTGACCGGAAATGGCGCTGGCGACGGCGAGACAGATCCCCAGATCGAGGCCCGGTTCAGACAACTTGACCCCGCCGACCGCCGATGCGTACACGTCGTACTGATGCATAGGCAGCCGGCCGTGACGCTGCAAAACGGCGAGCAACAATGACAATCGACCTGGATCGAGCCCCTGCGCGTTGCGGCGTGCCGGGACGCCAGTTGGCACCGGTGCCGTGAGTGCCTGAACTTCGATCACCAACGGCCGCTGACCGTCGAGGGTCGGCACCACCGCCGAACCGGGCAGCCCAGTGCGACGATCCGCCAAGAACAGGCGGCTTGGGTCTGGCACCCCGACCAGACCATGGTCTGCCATTTCGAACAGACCCAGTTGATCGGTTGGCCCGAATCGATGCTTCGTGGCCCGCAACAATCGAAGCAGGTGGTGACGTTCCCCGTCGAACGACAGGACCGTATCGACAATATGTTCCAACACGCGGGGACCGGCGATACCTCCATCTTTCGTCACGTGACCGACCAGCACGACCGGCACATTGCGACGTTTCGCTTCGGTCACCAATCGATGGGCGCAGGCCCTGACCTGACCGACGGAACCGGGTGCCGACCCGAGTGCAGGGTCTGACACGGTTTGGATGCTGTCGACAACGACCAACGAGGGCTTGACCTCGTCGATCGCCGCCACGATGTGAGGGAGCGTCGTTTCAGCGAGCAGCCAGAGATCGGGCCGGATCGCCCGCAGCCGTTCGGCGCGTAGTCGGACCTGCTGGGCGCTTTCCTCGGCGCTGACATACAGCGCGGTGCCGGGCCACCACGCCAGAAGCTGCAAGAGCAGGGTGCTCTTGCCGACGCCGGGTTCGCCGGCCAGCAACGTCACCGAACCGGGAACGAGGCCGCCGCCGAGGACCTGGTCGAGTTCCTGGATGCCAGTCGGCTGAGGCTGGCCGACGTGCGGGTCGATTTCACCGATCCGGCGTGGGGCCGAGAGCCGGTCGGGAACCGCCCCGGTCGGCCCAGGCTCCGTTGGCACCGTGAACTCCTCGACGAGGGTGTTCCAAAGCCCGCACCCTCCGCACTGGCCCGCCCACTTGGGATGCGAGCTACCGCAGTCGGTGCACACGTGCTCGGTCTTGGTTCTGGCCATGCCGGCATTATGACGAAGGGGTACCACAGCCCCGACCACAGCCCCGACCACAGCCTGGACCACAGCCTGACGCAATAGGCCCGGTAGCGTGATGGGCATGGCTACCCCGTTCCCGCCCTTTGACGGTTCCGCGCCCAAACAGCAGGACTTCTCGTCCGCCCCTGAGGTGGGAATCGACCCCGCCAAGCGGTACACGGCAACGATGAGCACCTCGATGGGCGACATGGTGATCGCCCTCGATCCGATCAAGGCACCCACGACCGTCAACAGCTTCGTGTTCCTGGCGCTCCATCATTACTTCGACGGGATCGTGTTCCATCGGATCATCAACGGCTTCGTTTGCCAGGGCGGCGACCCGACCGGCACCGGCCGCGGCGGCCCTGGATACCGCTTCGCCGACGAACTGCCGCGCCCCGGCCAATACGAAATCGGCTCGGTGGCGATGGCCAACGCCGGCCCAAACACCAACGGCAGCCAGTTCTTCCTGATCTCAGGCCCCAACGGTGCGTCGTTGCCGCCGGCGTATGCGTTGTTCGGCAAGATCGTCAAGGGTCTCGACGTGCTCGACAACATGCAGCGCGTCAAGACCGGTGCAGGCGATCGCCCGGTCGACGACGTCGTGATCAACTCAGTCACGATCACCGTCGCCGACTGACGCAACCGGTATGGCTCGCGAGCGGCTTTCGGCAGCGCAGGCGCGCCGGACCGCGCTCGCCGCCCAAGGTTTCGCCGACCCCCGTCCAACCGGACGAATCGACCGTCGTCATCTTCGGCGTGTCCTTGACCGCATGGGTCTGATCCAGATCGATTCGGTCAACGTCCTGGTTCGCAGCCAGGAGCTACCGCTGTTCGCCCGGCTCGGACCGCATCCACGTTCGTTGATCGCAGACGCCACTGCCGACGGGGAACTGTTCGAGTACTGGGTCCACGAGGCATCGCACATCCCGACCGAGCATCATCACCTGTACCGCTGGTCGATGCGTGAACCGCACCGGTGGACCGCATTCCGCAACGTGATGGACAGTCGGCCGGAGTTCCTCGAATCGGTCTTCGATCACGTGACGGCCAACGGGCCGGTCGTCGCCGGTGATCTCAAGCAGCGGGTCGGCAAGAAGGGGACATGGTGGGACTACGACGACGGGAAGGTCGCCCTCGAAGCGCTTTTCTACTCGGGTCGCCTGACCGCCCGTCGTCGCCCAAAGGACTTCGCCCGGCTGTACGACATCCCTGAACGGATGATTCCGGACGAGATCCTGGCGCGGCCGGCGATGCCAGAGATCGAGGCACGCAAAGAATTGCTGGTGCTGGCCGCCAGGCACCACGGTGTCGGAACGCTCACCGATCTGTGCGACTACCACCGCATGAAGCCCGCTGTCTGCCGGCCTCTGTTTGCAGAGTTGGTCGAGGACGGTCGACTCCTCCCGGTGAATGTCGAGGGGTGGGAGAAACAGGGCTACCTGCACCCCGACGCGGCGATGCCGCGGCGGATCACCGCACGGGCGCTACTGAGCCCCTTCGACCCAGTCGTGTGGAACCGCGAACGCACGGAACGGCTGTTTGGTTTCCGCTACCGGATCGAAATCTACGTCCCGCAACCAAAGCGACAGTTCGGCTACTACGTGTTGCCGTTCCTGCTTGGGGACGAACTGGTTGGCCGGGTTGACCTCAAGGCCGACCGCGCCAGTCGTACCCTGCTGGTGCAGAGCGCATGGGGAGAGCCGGGGATTCCTGAGCTGGATGTGGCCCGCGAGCTGTTCGAGGAACTGCAACTGTTGGCGTGCTGGTTGGAGCTCGAACGGATCGAGATCGTCGGTCGCGGTGACCTCAGTCCGGCATTGGTCGCGGTCTCATCTGTGCTGTCATCAACGGTGTCATCAACGGTGTCCCTGGCCTGATCGTGCGTCGTCGCTACGCTCGCAGCGTGGCTGACAATTCCCCCGCTCCGCGGTGGGTGATCCGTGCGATCGTGATCTTTTGGGCGGGGTTCCTCGCGGTTGAGGTCGTTCGCGGACTCTGGGACCGGGTCAACTCGCTGGCGTTGCTGCTCCTGATCGCGTTGTTCCTGGCGTTGGCGATCGAACCGGGAGTCAACCGGTTGAGTCGACGCGGGTGGCGACGTGGTCGGGCGACGATCCTGATCCTGTTCGGCGTACTGCTTGCAGCGGGCGTGTTCCTCGGAGCGATCGGGACGTTGGTCGGTTCGCAAATCTCTGATCTACTCGAAAACTCCGAGACCTACATCCGCGACACGGTCGACACGGTCAACGACACGTTCGGAACACAGCTCGACCCGCAAGAGGTCGTCGACTACTTCAACGACGATTCTGGCCCGGTCCAGGAGTTCATCGACAGCCAACAGGACAACGTCGTGCAACTCTCGTTGGTCGCGCTGAGTGGATTCCTGCAGGCGCTGTCGGTGCTGCTGTTCACCTACTACCTCGTGGCCGACGGGCCGCGTTTGAGGCGGGCGATCTGCAGTCGGTTACCTCCCGAACGTCAGCGCAAAGTGCTCGACGTGTGGGAATTGGCGGTCAACAAGACGGGGGGCTACCTCTATTCGCGGGCGTTGCTGGCGTTGATCTCTGCGTTGTTTCACTGGATCGTGTTCGAGGCGGCCAACATCCAGGCTCCGATCCCGCTGGCATTGTGGGTCGGTCTCGTGAGCCAGTTCCTGCCGGTCGTCGGTACGTACATCGCCGGGATTCTTCCGATCCTCCTGACGTTCCTCGATTCACCGATCAAGGCCGTGATCGTGCTCGGATTCATCGTCATCTATCAGCAGTTGGAGAACTATTTCTTCGCGCCCCGGATCACGGCCCGCACGATGGAACTGCACCCGGCTGTGGCGTTCGGGGCGGCGTTGGGCGGCTACTCCATCTTGGGTGCGGCTGGTGCGATCCTGGCGCTGCCCGCTGCGGCGATGACACAGGCACTAATCGGTGAGTGGGGCGAACGTCACGACGTCCTAGAGGATCGGCTGACGGAGTTGAGCCTGCCGGGCCGCCAACGGCGACGACGCGACGCGTGATGGATGCAGGTCGCGCCGCTGAGGCGTACGTTCCGGTGGCGATCACCAGCCGTTCCGGCTTCGATGAAAGCGTTCACTTCGGGGCAGCGGTTTTCCTCGATCGCGATGGATCCGTTGCGTTCTCGGTCGGAGATCCCGACGTTCTGATGTATCCGCGCTCGTCGAACAAGCCGATGCAGGCCGAAGCGATGTTGCGGCTCGGGCTGGACCTGGATAGCGAGCAATTGGCCTTGGCCTGCGCCAGCCACGACGGGACCGAGCGCCACCTTGCGGTCGTTCGACGGATTTTGGAGTCCGGCGGGTTGACGGAGTCGGCACTCGACAACACGCCAGACCTCCCGCTTGATGACGCGATCGCGGAGCGACTGCTGGCTGCCGGTGGCCGCCGCGACTGCATACAGATGAACTGTTCAGGCAAGCACGCGGCGATGCTGGTGACGTGCGCGATCAACGGTTGGGCGATCGATGGATATCTTTCCGAAGCGCACCCACTGCAGCGTGCGATCGGTACTCGAATCGGTGAACTGACCGGTGGTGTCGCGCACGTCGGTGTCGACGGCTGTGGCGCTCCTGCGCATGTCGTTTCGCTCGTCGGTTTGGCTCGCGGATTTCGAACGATGGCAACGGATCGCAGCCGGGTCTGGTCGGCGATGACAATTCACCCCGAACTGGTCGGTGGCGAAGATCGCGACGTCACCCGCTTGATGCGATTGGTTCCGGGTTTGATGGCCAAAGATGGTGCCGAAGGAGTCTTTGCAGGGGCTCTGCCAGACGGCCGTGCAGCGGCGATCAAGATCGCCGACGGAAGTGCCAGAGCGGCAGGAATCGTGTTCGCAGCGGTGCTCTCGGCCGAGGGGGTCGACGTCGATCCGGGCGAGTTGGGTGAACCGATCCGCGGCCACGGAGAACCGGTCGGAAAGGTCCGATCGCTACTTCGCTAACTCGATGAAGCTGGCGTGACGCACGAAACCGTCGTTGGTGAACTCGGCAATCTCCACGATTGCCCGCAGTACCGGCTCGACCCACGTCGCCCCGCGCCGATACGACGAGGGCGGCAAGGGGTCGAATGGGCATTCGGTGGTCGACAGGTCGCGCAATCGCCCGCTCAGCGATCCAAGCAGTTGTTGGTCGAATCCGGTCCCGACGCCTCCCACGAACACGAGTTGCCCACCATGCCAGCGACCGACGAGCAGCGACCCGAATGTCGATGAACGGTTACCCGCGCCGGCGGTGTAGCCGCCGATCACCACTTCGACTCGTTGTCGGTTCTTGATCTTGCGCCAGTTCGCTGATCGCTTGCCTGGGAGATATGTCGAGCCAAGCCGCTTCGCCATGACGCCCTCGAGTTGCTGTTCGGATGTCGCCGCAAGCAGCGCCTCGCCGTCTCCTGTGCGGTGGGCCGGAACCAACCAGTTGTCCCCTGGCTCGACGACCTGTCCGAGCAACCTGCGACGGTCTTCGTAGGGCAGCGAGATCGTGTCGTGATCGCCGATCCGGAGCACGTCGAATACGTATAAGACGGCCTGACATTGATGTCGTTGCACCAACTCGAATCGCGGTCGACCGTCGTCATCCAAGACGACCAGCTCAGCGTCGAGGACGGCGATCGGTGCATGCACCCCAGTCGGCAGTTCGGTCAACTCCGGATAGGTCGCCGTCACGTCGTGCAGGTTGCTCGATTGGAGTCGAACTCGCCCATCATTGACGAACGCCAACGTGCGATAACCGTCCCACTTGATCTCGTATGCCCACTGTTCGTCGTCGGTCGGCAACGTTCCCAACGTCGCCTTCATCGGCGCTACAGGAAATTCGAGGGGAGTGTGAGCCACGCCGACATCGTGGCGCACAAACTCGGTCTGGGTCGTAATCGCGTCAACCAACGTGCTCTAGTGACCGGATGAGTTCGCTCCCCGACTACGACGATCTCCCGCTGCGATCCGGGCTGCGATGCGCCTGGGATGTTTGGAATCCAGGAGCCGACGTATTCGGCTGCCTCAACCTGCTCACCACCGAACGTGCCGCCGCTGCGGCCCGGCTGGTTGATCGGGGTGCCGTGTTCCCGCTCAACTGGACAATGGCGCTACCCAACCCACCGTTGTTCGGGCGCAAACCGTTCTCGCACGAGGTGACCGGTGACATCAGCACGACGAGTCACGACGATGTACTTCAAGGGTGGAACACGCAATCGTCGAGTCAGTGGGACGGGTTCCGCCACATTCGCAACTTCGTGATGCTCGACGATCATCCGGGGACCGGTCACTTTGGCGGAGTCGACGATGAGCATCACGGGGTTCACCACTGGGCGCAGCGTGGGCTCGTCGGGCGCGGCGTGTTGGCCGATATCGGACGCTGGCGCGACGCCATCGGACGGCCGATTCAATACGCCGAGCCCGACATCATCGCCGCCTCCGAGATTCAAGAATGTCTGGCCGTGCAGGGCACCGAACTCCGAGAAGGCGACGTGCTGCTGGTGCGGTTCGGCTGGATCAGTTGGTACCTGCAGCAGCCGCAGTCGGTGCGTGACTGGCTGGGTGACCGCGAGCAGTTCCGTTCGGCCGGTTTCGAACCGACCGAGGAACTCGTGCGGACGCTGTGGAACCTCCACATCGCCGCCATCGGATGCGACAACCCGGGGATCGAAATCTGGCCACGTGGATCGCACCTCGCGCCGGAAGTGCTCGACGAGGTCAAAGCCGATCGGCGACGCACCCACGAAATGTTCGCTCACGCCCTGCTGCTCCCGATGATTGGTCTCCCACTTGGCGAGATGTTCGCCCTCGATGCGCTCGCCGACGACTGCGCCGCCGACGGCCGCTATGAGTTCATGTTCACGTCGGCTCCGCTCAACCTGCCCAACGGAGTCGCCAGCCCACCCAACGCCTTGGCAATCAAGTAGGATCCGCCGACTTGCGGTGAGCGCCCACTCCGGGCAATATGCATTCGTGGACGTCCGGCGGTCGACCGCGTCCAATCCTGAGATGAGGAGACCAGCATGACCACCCTGCAAGATCGTCCGAACACCGCCCTGTTGGTGGTCGACGTGCAGAACGACGTTGTGGCGAATGCCCACGATCGCGACGGCGTGATCGCCAACATCAGCACGCTGATCGACAGAGCCCGCGCCGAGCAGGTGCCGGTGATCTGGGTACAGCACGCCGATGACGACCTCACCCAGGGTACCGATGGCTGGCGGTACGTGTCCGAGCTGCGGCGCCTGGAATCCGAGCCGCTGGTGCACAAGAGTTACGGCGACTCCTTCGAGGACACCACCCTCGAGTCCGAACTCGCCACATGTGGTGTCGGTCGGCTCGTCGTCACCGGCGCACAGACGGATGCCTGCATCCGCGCGACGCTCCACGGCGCGTTCGTCCGCGGCTACGACACGCTGCTCGTCAGTGACGCCCACACCACAGAGGACTTCTCCGAATACGGCTTGCCGCCGGCCGACAAGGTGATCGCCCACACCAACATGTACTGGACCTGGCAAACGGGCCCCGGTCGCAGCGCCGGCGTCGTCGGCACCGCCGATGTCAACTTCGACGCGACCGGAGACCAAGCCTCGGCTTGAGCGGCGAGCCAAGCACTAGATGCCGTCGGCGGCTGACGCCGCTTCGGCGTCGCCGGTCACGCCTTTCGGGAGCGTGGCGAAAATTGTCGGTGGCTGGCGCCAGGGATCGTTGTCACCTTGTTGTGCCGCCTGAACTGACCTCCACACGCGCTCTGCGGTACACGGCATGTCGATGTGGCGAACCCCGAGATGCGACACCGCATCAATCACAGCGTTCTGAATCGCCGGGGTCGAGCCGATCGTTGCGGCTTCGCCGATGCCTTTGGCGCCGAGCGGATTGAGCGGTGTCGGCGTTTCGATCGAGATCGTCGTGAAGCTCGGCATCTCCGCCGCCGACGGGAACCCGTAGTCGGCAAAGTTGGACGTGACTGGGTTGCCGTCAGAGTCGTAGCGCACCTCCTCGAACAATGCCTGACCGATTCCCGAACCGATCCCGCCGTGCTGCTGACCCTCGACGAGCAGCGGGCTGATCACCGTGCCGCAGTCATCGACGGCGATGTGTCGGATCAGCCGCGCCCGACCGGTTTCTGTATCGACTTCGACGACGGCGATGTGGGCTCCGAATGGATATGTCGCGTCGCTCTGCTCGAAGATCGCATCACCGGCCAGTTCAGCCTCGTCGACGCCATCGCCGAGTTCGGCGGCGCGGGTCGCCAACTCACCCCAGGTGAGTGCTGATGCGGGAACGCCGACGACACCGATTGTGCCGAGTTGCTTGTCGATCACGATGTCGGCCACGTCGGCTTCGAGCAACTGGGCGGCGAGTGATCGGGCGCGCTCGACGAGAACCTCGGTTGCCCGATGCACGGCCGAGCCTCCGAGCTGGAGCGACCGCGATCCTCCGGTGCCGCCACCAGTCGGTACGCGATCGGTGTCGCCGTCGACGAGGGTGATCTTGTCGACCGGGATGCCGGTCTGATCGCTGACCAGCATGGCGTACGCCGTCTGATGGCCCTGGCCGTGAGAGAGCGTCCCGGCATACATCGTGGCGCTGCCGTCAGGATGGATTTCGACTTTGCCGAACTCGCTCGCCCCTCCGCCAGCGGTGACCTCGACGTAGCACGCCACACCGACTCCGAGTTGGAGCACGTCGCCGTCGGCCCGTCGGCGTTGTTGTTCGAGCCGCAGTTCGTCGTAGCCGATCGCCTCAGCGGCCGTGCGGAGCGTCAGACGGTAACGACCGGTGTCGTATCGATTTCCGGTGAGCGTCGTGAAGGGAAACTGCTGGTCGTCGATCAGGTTGCGGAGCCGGAGTTCGATCGGGTCGATTCCCAACTCGTGGGCGGCCTGGCCGACCAGTCGCTCCAGAAGTGCCGTGGCCTCTGGCCGTCCGGCACCCCGATAGGCACCCACGACGGCGGTGTTGGTTGCCGCCACGACGACGTCGAACTCGATTGCCGGGAACTGATAGGTGCCGTGTGACATTCGACGAGTTCCGCCAGGCAGGTGCGCGCCGATTCCCGGATAGGCACCGGCATCGCCGACGAGGCGAACCTTGAGGCCAGTGAACGTCCCGTTGGAGCGACAGCCGAGCTCGGCATATTGGATCTGCCCGCGACCCTGAGGCGCAGCCTGCATGTCTTCTGTGCGGGTTGGAATCCACACGACTGGGCGATCAAGCCGACGGGCTGCGGCGGCGACCACGGTGTACTCGTGCTGCACGCCCGCTTTGCCACCGAACCCGCCTCCGACCTGCGGCGTTCGGATGTGCAGCTCGGAGGGGTCGACTTTGAGTGCGCGTGCCAACTGACTCTGCACGAGGTGGGGGAATTGGTTCGAGATCCACACCGTCAGCCGACCGTCGGCCTCGGGAACGGCGGCACAGGCGTGCGGCTCCATCGGAGCCACGGCGACGCGTTGATTGACGTAGCGACCGCGAACGACGATGTCGGAAATCGAGTCGAGATCGAGTGGTGCGTCCGGTGATTCCGTCACTGCGACGTTGTCGGGGCGTCCGGGGAACAGCAATTCGGTGTCGGGTTCGAGCGATCGTTCCGGGTCGACCACGACAGCCAGTGGATCGATGTCGGTGACCACGCAAGTCGCCGCGTCGACGCCTTGCGTTTGAGTTTCGGCGAACACAACAGCGATTGCCTCGCCGACGAATCGCACGCGGTCGATGGCGAGCGGCGGGCGGGCAAAATCATCGTGAACCGGCACGAACCCGTGGTGCGGTTTCACATCGAGTTCGTGGGCGGTCCACACGGCGACCACTCCTGGCATCGACCGCGCTTGATCAACGTCGATCGACTTGATCACGCCGTGGGCAGCGTCGGATCGGACGAACACGGCGTGCAGCGGACGATCGAGTGCCAGGTCAGCGAGGTATTTGGCACCACCGGTCAAGAGGCGCGGATCCTCGGTGCGGAGGACGCGATTCCCGAGGATCGATCCGTGTAGTTGCTTCGCATCTGTCATCACGCTCGACTCTACGTGGACGCTGTCCATCGGGCTCCGGCGTGCATAGCCTGGTGCCATGACGTCTCCGGTGTTGCAGACCGTTCCGTTGGGATTCCAGTGGCCGACGGCCGATCCATTTCTGTTCTGCGTCCATCACCTCGACCGTTACCCGGTTGGCAACGATCAACAGGGTCCTGCTGCCTCGCTCGCCGGCCGTTCGCTCGGTTCGGATTTCGAGCCGAGAGACGGTTGGCGGATGTACCACGGCCAGACCGTCCCGGGTTTCCCGGCTCACCCACATCGTGGCTTCGAAACGATCACCTACGTTCGCCAGGGCCTGATCGACCATTCCGATTCACTCGGAGCAGCGGCGCGGTTCGGCCGAGGCGACGTGCAGTGGATGACCGCCGGAAGCGGGATCGTGCACAGCGAGATGTTCCCACTACTCGATCGAGATCGACCGAACCCGGCCGAGCTGTTCCAGATCTGGATCAACCTACCCGCCGCCGACAAGATGGTCGACCCACATTTCGCGATGCTGTGGGATCACGAGATTCCCCGCCACGTGGCGACCGACGACGAAGGTCGGTCGGTCACGGTGACAGTGATCGCCGGCTGGCTCGGGTCGGACCGTCCGCCACCGCCTCCGCCGGCCTCGTGGGCATCGCGGGTCGAAGCAGACGTTGCGATCTGGCACATCGTGCTCGAGCCCGGTGCCCGATGGACGATGCCGGCAGCAGCATCCGACGAATCGACGCGGACGTTGTACGTGTTCGAAGGCGCCGGCTTGACGCTTGCTGGAGAGCCGATCGATCCGTCGACCGGCGTGGTCGTCAACCCGACGAGTGAGATCGAACTCGTCGCCGGAGCCGAAGCGATCGAGATCTTGATGTTGCAGGGTCGTCCACTCGGCGAGCCGGTGGCCCAATACGGACCGTTCGTGATGAATACGCGTGCCGAGATCGAGCAGGCGTTCGAGGACTATCAGCGCACGCGGTTCGGTGGCTGGCCGTGGGATCGTGACGATCCGGTACACGGACTCGACGGCGCACGGTTCGCCCGACACGCCGACGGACGGGTCGAGCGACAACTCACGCGATCTGGGTGAAACCGCCATCGAGCAGGAAGATCGTGCCTGACGCGTAGCGGTTACGCACGAGCGCAAGCGTTGCTTCGGCAACATCTTCCGAAGTCGCCGAGCGAGTACCCCACGCGCTGAAACTCCGACATTCCCGCACCTTGCGGCGGCGTTGTACTCTCGGAGCATGCGTACAGAGCTGTTGATCGGTGGCAAGTGGCAGCAGGGAACCAACGATGGCCGGATCGCGGTCATCGACCCGGCGACCGATGAGCAGATCACGGAGGTCGCCGATGGCACGCCCGCTGACGCGCTGGCTGCATGTGATGCGGCCGAAGCCGCGCAGGTCAAGTGGGCTGCGACTGCGCCGCGCGAGCGCAGCGAGATCCTCCGCAACTGCTGGAAGATCATGATCGATCACACTGACGAGTTGGCTTCGTTGATCGTGCGCGAGCATGGCAAGCCGATGGCTGATGCAAGGGGCGAGATCGTCTACTCGGCTGAGTTCTTCCGCTGGAATGCGGAGGAGACGGTGCGGATCCGCGGCGAGTTGGCACTCTCGCCGTCTGGTGCCAACAAGATTCTGGTACATCACCCACCGGTCGGTGTCGTGCTGATGGTGACCCCGTGGAACTTCCCGGCGGCGATGATCACTCGCAAACTTGCACCTGCACTCGGAGCGGGCAACGCGGTCGTGATCAAGCCGCCGAAAGATACTCCCCTTACCGCCCTGCGAGTCGCCGATCTTCTGCAGGAGGCTGGGGTTCCTGATGGTCTCGTGAATGTCGTGCCGACCAGCGCGTCGGGCCCATGGTTCGATGCAGCGATCGATCATCGGGCCGTTCGGATGTTGTCGTTCACAGGGTCGACCGAGGTTGGTCGGGTGCTGTTGAAGCGTGCCGCCGATCGCGTGCTCAAGACTGTGATGGAGTTGGGTGGTAACGCTCCCTTCATCGTGTTCGACGACGCCGATGTTGACGCCGCGGTCTCTGGGGCGATGATCGCCAAGATGCGGCATTCCGCCGAGACGTGCACCGCCGCCAACCGTTTCTACGTCGAGGCTGGCGTAGCAGCTGAGTTCACCGAGAAACTGTCGGCGGAGATGGGCAAAATCAAAGTCGGGAATGGGTTCGACGAGGGGGTCACGTGTGGCCCGCTGATCAACAGGAAAGCCGTCGCTGACGTCGACCGCTTGGTGCAGGGTGCGATCAACACGGGTGCCACCGTGGCGATGGGTGGGACGCCGTGGAACGGCAACGGGTGCTTCTACATCCCGACGGTGCTCGCAGATGTGCCCGCAGACGCTGAGATTGCCAAGCAAGAGATTTTCGGCCCGGTTGCTCCGATCATCACGTTCACCGACCACGACGAAGTCGTCCGGCTGGCCAACGACACCGAGCTCGGCCTCACCGGCTACGTGTACACGCAAGACCTCGCCAAGGGTCTCAGAATCTCCGAGCGGATTCAAGCGGGGATGATCGGACTTAACCGAGGAGCGGTGTCCGACCCCGCCGCCCCCTTTGGAGGGATGAAGCAGTCCGGTCTCGGCCGCGAAGGCAGTACGGAAGGTATCTACGAGTTCTGCGAAACGCAGTACATCGCCACCAGCTGGTAGGTCGATGAAAACGCAACTTGATTGTGATCCGCATGTACGGGTACTTACAGCAGGGGCGCGACCTCGCTGCGCTCGAGACGGGGGTGCACGAGCTGGAGCAGCGCGTCGCTTCGTTGGAGTCCTCCAGCAGAGACGCCGGGCGAGCCGACGGATCCTGATCCAAGCCGCCAAGGTCCCGGCGTTCCCTGGCGGAGTTGGTGATACGGGAGGTCGGGTTATCCAGACGGGAGGGTGGCGTCGATTCGATGCTGGAAACCTCGGGGCCAGCGCCCCCGGTGAATGCTCTGGAGGTCTGTGACCCCGACCCGCACCCGGTGCGCGAACTCGCCGGCCGTTACCATCGGGCGATGGGCCGGAGGAACTTCCTTATCGAAGGTGTTTCCGGCACCGGCAAGACGTCGGTATGCGACGAACTGCGCCGGCGCGGCCACCACGCCATCCACGGCGACCGCGAACTGGCCTATCAAGGCGACCCAGCGACCGGTCAACCCGTGGAAGGACTGGCGCACGAGCACCAGATTTGGCACGTCGACAAGGTGCTTGCCCTGATCGCCGACCAGGACGAACCGGTGACGTTCTTCTGTGGGGGCGCGAGGAACTACCCGAAGTTCGTCGATCTGTTCGACGACGTATTCGTCCTCCACGTCGACGCCGACACGTTGCAGCGGCGCCTCGACGAGCGACCCGAAGATGAGTGGGGCGGGCGGCCGGCAGAACGAGCACTGATCGAGCGGTTGCACCGAACGAGAGAGGACGTGCCGCGCCACGGCGTGATCGTCGACGCCACCGCCCAAGTCGCGGACGTCGTTGACGAGATCTTGCGTTTGACTCGGCGGTGAGCGTCGTCTAAGCGCCGGGCGAGGACAGGGCAAACGTTGCCTGACGGCACTAGCTGCACGGCCCGGCCACCCATTTCAAGCGTTAGCCGCCCAACTCGAAACCCTGTGCTGACGCGTGGTCAGACGCGTTCGCCGCGAAATGTCGCTGCAACGCCGTCGGGAAGTTCACCAAAGTCATCGTGTACGACGGACTGACCCTCCCATTCACCGAGGTTCCGGAGTCTCATCGGCTTCCGTGGACCAAGCAGATTGGCCGCGCCATCGACGTTGCTCTCGTGGACAACGACCCACGCCGCACCGCCTTGTCGTCGTCGCTCGGTGAACGGGTTGTCCAACCAAGTCGGTTGCGCCTCGGCGTTTCGTAACTCAGCCGGTATGCCCGCCCGTCGCAGTCGTCTCACGATGACTGCCGCCCGTACGTAGGTCGTATGCTTGACAACGACCCACGATTCGTCGTCACCACCGAGCTTTCGAAGTAGCCACTTCCGAAACCGCCGATGCGGGGCCACGGCCTGATGTTCGCTCATCCTGGCCACTGGCGAGGCATCGGGAAAAGGTCCTCTGACGAGGACCGCATCAGATGCCCGCTGGCACTGCAGTACCCAAGCATGAGAGCGACTACCGCCGATATCGCCGGAGCAGCAACCCACCAGGGAGCAGCGCCTGGATTGTTGAAGAATTCCGCGTTTTGCGAAGTTGCGCCAGCACTGAACAACGAAATGCCCGCCAAACACAACGAGCCGACCTCGCCGATTGCGGTCCACCGGATGACGTCGGGAGGCGGCTCGGTTCGTTGCACAAATTGAGCGACGGCACGCATCCCGACGACAGGCAGCAGTCCGACGAGGACGATGACGGCCAGACGCGGTGCCGTCGATCCGGTTGCAAGACTCGATATCCAGAACCCGATCGTGGCCACCCACAGTGTCCAGTAGACAGTCACATCGCGGCGGACCGAACCGTCGGTGACGATGCGGCGCGACAACGTCCATCCGTTGAACGCGACGAGGAATCCGATTGGAACGAGTATCGGTAGTCCGCCTACCGATATCCACATGGACAGAATCCATGAGATCGCGAACGTTCGAACAACTCTTGAGACCGCGGCCACTTCGGCCTTCGTCGGCACCTTCGCCATGAGCGTGTCGGTCACTCGTCCAGATGGTACTCGCGAGGTGCGTCAGGTTGTAGCGCTCATTGTTCGGACGTCGTAGGCGTCGAACGCGGGGTCGACGGTCACGACGTCGAAGCCTTCGGTTAGCGCTTGGCCGATCAGCATGCGATCGAACGGATCGTCATGGTGCCGAGGTAGTGAGCCAGCGGTCTCGGCGTGAGCAAACGTCATGTCGAGGGATTCGAATCCGCGTTCGACGCAGATTGCGGCGAATCCGACGGGCGCTTCCAGCTTTCCAAGCGCCCGCTTGATCGCCACCTCCCACACTGTTGCTGCCGAAACTGCGACAACGTTACGGGGGTCGATGATTGCCGCACGGGCCTTGGGGCCAAGTCGCTCTGGATCACCGAATACCCACAACACGACGTGCGTGTCGAGCAGCAGGTTCACGGTCGTTCACCGCGGAATGCGGCGGCGATGTGATCGGGGAGTTCGTCAAAGTCGTCGTGAATGACGACTTTGCCTTCCCACCCGCCGAGCATTCGTGGAGCGATCACTGGCCGAAACGGCACCAACTTGGCGACCGGCACGTTGTGACGGCGAATCACAATCTCCTCGCCGGTCCGCTCGACATCTGCGATCAGTTGCGACAGATGTGTCTTCGCCTCATAGATGCTGACTGCCATCAAATAAGTCTAGTCAGACCTAACCAAAGAACACGATCAGGTTCGCAGACGCTGAGTTAGAAGTCGGGGGTGTAGGCGAGGGTTTGGCCGAGCAGCCGTTCGGCTGCTCCGATCGTGACGCCTTTGCGTTCAGCGTAGCTCTCGACCTGGTCACGCTGGACTCTGCCGACTGCGAAGTACTTGGCATCAGGGTGGGCGAAGTACACGCCAGAGACGGACGAGCCGGGCCACATTGCGTAGCTCTCGGTGAGGCCGACGCCGATTCGCTGTTCGGCTTCGAGTAGTTCGAAGATCGCTGTCTTCTCGGAGTGGTCTGGTTGCGAGGGATAGCCGGGTGCCGGACGGATTCCCTGATACGGCTCGCCGATCAGCTCGGCCGGGGTGAACGATTCGTCGGGGGCGTAACCCCACAGGTCGCGCCGCACAACGGCGTGCATCCGCTCGGCAAGGGCTTCGGCAATTCGGTCGGCGAGCGACTTGACGAGGATCGAAGAATAGTCGTCGCCGGCTGCTTCGTAACGGTCGGCGATCGCCAATTCCTCCGGACCGGCCGTGACGACGAAGCCGCCGATGTGATCCGTCACGTTGGCATCGAAGGGGGCGACGAAATCACTGATCGACACGTTGGGCTTACCGTCCCGCCGCTTCAGTTGTTGACGCAAGCCGTGGAGGCGCTGACCGTGCGAAGGCAGCACGATGTCGTCGCCGTCGCGATGCGCCGGCCAGAACCCGACCACCGCCTTCGGCTTGAACCACTGCTCGGACACGATCTGATCGAGCATGCGTTGGGCGTCCTCGAACAGTGGGCGGGCAGCCTCGCCGAACTCGGCGTCGGTGAGGATCGCCGGGTAGCGGCCCCGCAGGCCCCACGTGTGAAAGAACGGCGTCCAGTCGATGTACGGAACGAGCTCTGCGACATCAATCGAGTCGAAGGTCCGCGCGCCCGTGTAGCTGGGAGCGACGACGTTCGAGGAGTCGAACGTGAATCGACCGGCGTTGGCGCGAGCGTCGTCGATCGAAACTCGGTTGCGCTCCACCTCGGCGCGTTCGTGCGCCGCGATCACGCGCGCATATTCCGAGTCGAGGTTGGTGAGAAACTCGTCGCGTTGCGCCGTGTCGTCAGACAGCAACTTGGAGATCACGCCGGCCGCCCGGCTGGCGTCGGCAACATGCACGACCGGGCCATTTGAGTACGCGGGCGTCACCCGAAGCGCAGTGTGAATCCGGCTCGTGGTGGCACCGCCGATCAGCAGCGGCACAGTGAAGCCCTGACGCTGCATCTCACTCGCCATATGCACCATCTCGTCGAGCGATGGTGTGATCAGGCCGGACAAGCCGATGATGTCGGC
>JANPLQ010000111.1:0-20307 GCA_031422395.1 Ilumatobacteraceae bacterium
TCATATTGATCATGGTAAGACGACGTTGACTGCGGCGATTTCGCGGACGTTGGCTGATCGTGGGTTGGCTGAGTTTACGTCGTTTGACAATATTGATAAGGCGCCGGAGGAGAAGGCGCGTGGTATTACGATTTCGATTGCTCATATTGAGTATGAGACTGAGAACCGTCATTATGCGCATGTGGATATGCCGGGTCATGCGGATTATATCAAGAATATGATTACGGGTGCTGCTCAGGTTGATGGGGCGATTTTGGTGGTGGCGGCGACGGATGGTCCGATGCCGCAGACTCGTGAGCATGTGTTGTTGGCTCGCCAGGTTGGGGTTCCGTACATCCTTGTGGCGTTGAATAAGGCTGACATGGTTGATGATGAGGAGTTGTTGGAGTTGGTTGAGTTGGAGATCCGGGAGTTGCTCAGTGAGTATGAGTTCCCTGGTGATGATGCGCCGGTGGTGCGTGTGTCGGCGTTGAAGGCGTTGGAGGGTGATAAGGAGTGGCAGGAAAAGATTATGGAGTTGATGGCGGCGTGTGATGCGTCGGTGCCTGAGCCGGTGCGTGAGTTGGATAAGCCGTTTTTGATGCCGATTGAGGATGTGTTCACGATTACGGGTCGTGGGACGGTGGTGACGGGCAAGGTTGAGCAGGGTGTTGTTCATACTGGTGATGAGGTTGAGATTGTTGGGTTGAAGAACACGGTGAAGACGACGTGTACTGGTGTTGAGATGTTCCGGAAGTTGTTGGATCAGGGTCAGGCTGGTGACAATATTGGTGCGTTGTTGCGTGGGACGGCGAAGGAGGATGTTGAGCGTGGTCAGGTGTTGTGTAAGCCTGGTTCGATTACGCCGCACAAGAATTTTGAGGGTCAGGTGTATGTGTTGACGAAGGAGGAGGGTGGTCGTCATAAGCCGTTTTTCAATAATTATCGGCCACAGTTTTTCTTTCGGACGACTGATGTGACGGGTACGGTTGAGTTGCCGGCTGGGACGGAGATGGTGATGCCTGGTGACAATGTGATGATGACGGTTGAGTTGGGTAAGCCGATCGCGATGGACGAGGGCCTCCGGTTCGCGATCCGCGAAGGCGGACGTACCGTCGGTGCCGGCCGCGTCGTCAAAATCCTCAAGTGACCTGACGTTCCCACAACAACGAAGCACAATTTGGTGTCGGCGCCTGCCGGCCCAGCGAGCGAAGCGAGCAATTGATATGGCAAAGAGCGAGAAGCGGGTGAAGATCACCCTCGAATGCACCGAGTGCAAGCGACGTAACTACATCACGATGAAGTCGAAGATCAACGATCGTGAACGTCTCGAAATGAACAAGTACTGCAGCCACGACCGCAAGCACACGGTCCACAAGGAAACGCGCTGATCCGATCCGTCGGGGGTGCCCAGTCGGGAGTCGCTGGTACGCTGGCTACTCCCCGCAGAGGGCAGTAGCTCAGCTGGTAGAGCATCGGTCTCCAAAACCGACGGTCGGGGGTTCGAATCCCTCCTGCCCTGCCCAGACGATCGACAAAGTAGAACTCATGTCAATGGATGACCTCAACCGCGAACAGAAGCGGATGCTCAAGCGCCAAGGTGCGCTCGACGAGAAGGGCGCGCCAACACGCGCCCCACGTCCGCAAAACACCCGTGAGCGAGTCGGGCCGGTGCAATACCTGCGCGAAGTGCGCGATGAGATGCGCAAGGTCGGTTGGCCGAGCAAGCCGGAAATTGTCAGGTATTCGATCATCGTCACGACGACCGTCGTGATCTTCACCGCCTTTGTCGGCGGGCTCGACGTCGGCCTCCGATATGTCGCAGATTGGTTTTACGCATGAGCGAGAACGAGACAGACGTGGCGAGTGACCTTGACCTGCTTGAAGTCACCGATGATGACACGGTCGCAGATGACACGGTCGTAGATGACACCCCGGAAGAGGCTGTCGAGGATCCGCTTGAAGGTCTCGAAGTGATCGACGAGGCGGCTGCTTTGGCGCCGGCCGCAACCGAAGAGGTCGATGACGACGATCCGTGGACGCGACCAGGTTCGTGGTATGTGGTACACACCCAGTCGGGGTATGAAAAGAAGGTCACTGCCAACCTGCACGCCCGAATTCAGTCGATGAACATGGAAGACAAGATCTATGAGGTCGTGATCCCCATGGAAGAAGTCGTCGAATTCAAGAATGGTAAGAAGCAGACCGTTCAGCGCAAGGTGTTCCCCGGCTACCTGCTCGTACGTTGCGAGATGGTTGACGAGTCGTGGTACTGCATTCGCAACACGCCGGGTGTAACCGGTTTCGTCGGCCAGAGCGATCGTGGGCAGAAGCCGACACCGTTGCGACGTGCCGAGGTTCGTACCTTCCTGTCTGCAAAGGGTCTCGGCACCGACGAGACAGCCCGACCGAAGCCAAAACTCGATTACGAGGAAGGCGAAAGCGTTCGTGTCAAGGAAGGTCCCTTCGCCGACTTCCTAGGCACGGTCGCCGAAATCAACGCCGACCACATGAAGCTGAAGGTGCTCGTCAATATCTTCGGCCGCGAAACACTCGTCGAGATGGACTTCAGCCAGGTCGTCAAGCTCTGAGCAGCGGCACTGGTTCCTGAGACACCGATTTCCTGAGAATAGAGAGAAACCAAGATGGCAAAGAAGAGAGTCGCTGCGATCGTCAAGATCCAGATCCAGGCCGGCAAGGCCACCCCAGCACCACCGGTCGGTACCGCGCTCGGACCGCACGGCATCGCGATCATGGACTTCGTCAAGCAGTACAACGCGGCGACCGAGTCGCAGGTCGGCATTGTCGTGCCGGCCGAGATCACGATCTTCGAAGACCGGACGTTCACGTTCGTTCTGAAGACGCCACCAACGCCGGTCCTGATCCGTCAGAAGCTCGGGATCCCGAAGGCGTCGGCCAATCCAGGCTCCGAGATCGTCGCAACGATTTACGACGCCGACATTGAAGACATCGCCAAGATCAAGATGCCTGACCTCAACGCCAACGACCTCGAGGCTGCCAAGCAGCAGGTTCGTGGCACCGCTCGCTCGATGGGCATTGCGGTCGGCTGATTGCCCGACTGCTCAGACATTTCCACCGTCACGCTAACCATCACGCTAAACACCACGCTAACCACGACGCTAACCAGCACACACTATTCATCAACGATCCGGCCCGGGACGACCTCGCCCGGGGGATCTCACACACTGAGGAAGACACAACATGTCCGGTAAGAAACTTGTCGACGCGCTCAAGAAATTCGATCGCGATCGGTTCTACAGCCCACCCGAAGCACTGGCCATCGCCAAATCGGTCGCCAGCGCAAAGTTCGACGAAAACGTCGACATCGCGTTCCGTCTCGGGGTCGACCCCCGTAAGGCCGACCAGATGGTGCGTGGAACGGTCGCATTGCCTGAAGGCACCGGTAAGGACATTCGCGTCGCCGTGTTCGCTGCCGGCACGGCTGCCGAAGAGGCCCGCGCAGCAGGTGCCGACATCGTGGGTGCCGACGATCTGTACGCCCTGATCGAGGGCGGCAAGATGGACTTCGATGTGGCCATCGCCACGCCTGACATGATGCCGCTCGTCGGACGTCTGGGTCGAGTGCTCGGCCCGCGCGGCCTGATGCCGAACCCGAAGACCGGTACCGTCACGAACGACGTCGGTCGTGCAGTCACCGAGTTCAAGGGCGGCAAGGTCGAGTACCGAACCGACCGCTACGGAAATGTTCACGTGCAACTCGGCCGGGTCAGTTTCACCGAGCAGCAGTTGGAGAACAACTTCCGTGCCGTGCTCGATGAAGTGCAGCGTGCCAAGCCGGCATCGGCCAAGGGTCGCTACCTGCGCAAGATCACGATCTCGTCGACGATGGGGCCTGGTGTCCGCGTCGACCTGAACCGTCTCAAGCCGGAAACGGACTGACGGTAACAATCTGGCGATACGCTCGCCAGCTACATAACCGGTTGCTCGCCGAAGACCGCTGGTCCCAACGCCGAAAGGTCGAGGGGTAATGGGTTCCGACCCGCCCGCCGAGGTGCACGCCTTTCGAAGATCTCGAACCAGCTGTTTCGACGGCAGGTTCGATGTTCCTCGTGGTGTTCGCCATCCCGACTCGTTCGGGGCGAGCCACGAGTAGAACTGAAAGGAGGTGTGCACTGAATGAGTGAATCCACTATCGATGACGTAACCAATGCGAGGGCACCGCGACCTGAGAAGGTCGCTGTGGTCGAAGCCGTCGTTGCCAAGTTGAACAGCAGTTCGGCCGTGTTCGTGACCGAATACCGCGGTCTCACGGTCGGACAGATCGCCACCGTTCGAAACGCCCTGCGTCCGATCGATGCCGAGATGGCGATCTACAAGAACACGCTCGCCCGGCTTGCCGTTCGAGAAGCCGGTCTCGATGGCCTCGAAGAGTTTCTGGTTGGCCCAACATCGTTGACGTTCGCCCGCGGTGATATCGCTGGCGCCGCAAAAGCGTTGCGGGATGCGTCGAAGTTGCTTCCCAACCTGATTGTCAAGGGTGGCGTACTCGGTTCGTCCGTGCTGTCGGCTTCCGACGTCGCGGCTCTCGCCGACCTACCGTCCCGCGAGCAACTGCTGGCGAGTTTCGCTGGAGCTCTGCAAGCGCCGTTGGTCAAGACCGCCGGCCTACTGCAGGCGCTGCCGCGCAACTTTGCCTACGGTCTCGCGGCCCTGATCGAGAAGCAGGCCGCCTGAGGCGACCGCGTCTGAACCCATATCCATCCAACTATTCATCGCTGGTGCCACACAGGCACCGAACATTCAAGAAAGAGAGCCATCAATCATGGCAAAGCAAGACGAAATCCTGGAAGCCATTGCCGGTCTGACCGTCATCGAACTCAAAGAGCTACTCGACGCGTTCGAAGAGAAGTTCGGCGTCACCGCCGCTGCCCCGGTTGCCGTTGCAGCCGCTGGTGGCGCACCGGCCGCTGCAGCCGAAGTCGAGGAGCAGGACGAGTTCGACGTCATCCTGACTGGTGCCGGAGCACAGAAGATTCAGGTCATCAAGGTTGTCCGCGAGCTCACAAGCCTGGGTCTCAAGGAAGCCAAGGACCTCGTCGACGGTGCCCCAAAGGCCGTCATCGAGAAGGCCGACAAGGCTGCCGCCGAGGCTGCCAAGGCCAAGCTCGAAGACGCCGGCGCTTCCGTCGAACTGAAATGAGCCCAAGCGTCTGACGGCGCACATCGAATCTGGAAAGGCCCCGCGAGCGATCCCGGGGCCTTTCCGTGTTCCATGGTGCTTGACAGGCGGTCTCCATTTCCGTACGGTGTGCACCAATTCAGCCTGAGCGGCCGGGAGGCTCCCTCCAGACGTTCGGATCGGAGCCGCGCAGGCGGTTGACGATCTGGACTTTCGCGCGATAGGATCGCCTGTTGCCGTGCGTCGTCTGTCTTTTCCTTGTTTTTCGGTCTTGACTTTCCGCGCCCTGACGCAACAGACCTGTCCATCGTGCTGACCGCACCACTCAACCTGAGGTGATTTGTGGCTACCCGCTCGATCAACCGTGAGCGTTACTCGTTCGCAAACCTTGACGAACCACTCGAACTGCCGGATCTGATCGCGATCCAGCGAGAGAGCTTCCAGTGGTTCTTGGAGGAAGGGCTGGCGAACACGTTCCGCGACATCAGCCCGATCAAGGACTTCTCCGAAGCCCTTCAGCTCGAGCTCGAGTTCGACCCGTTCGACGAGGACCTGCGCCCACCGCCCAAGTTCACGGTCGAGGAGTGCAAAGAGAAAGACATGACGTACAGCGCGCCGATCTTCGTGCGCGCTCGTTTCATGAACCGCAACACGGGTGAAATCAAAGAACAGACCGTGTTCATGGGCGACCTGCCGGCGATGACCGAGAAGGGCACGTTCATCATCAACGGCACCGAGCGCGTCGTCGTGTCGCAGCTCGTCCGTAGCCCTGGTGTGATCTTTGAGCCAGGCGAGCGGTACCGCCTCCGTAACCTCACCAAGCACCAACTGGTGAAGGGCACAATCCACCCGTACCGCGGTGAGTGGATGGAATTCGACGTCGAGCACCGCCCAGGTAAAGACGTCACCTGTGGCACCCGCGTCGCTCGCAAGCGTCGGCTCGGTGTATTCACCCTGTTGCGGGCCCTCGGTTTCGACGAGGAGAACGCCCCCGGCTTCCTCGAGCGATTCGTGTCCGAGTTCGACTTCCTCGAAGGTCAGTGGGACAAGGAACGCGATATCGCTCCGACGCAGGACGAAGCGCTTGTCGAGATCTACAAGCGAGCCCGCCCCGGCGAGCCGCCGACCGTCGAGTCGGCTCGCGCCTACTTCCGAAACGCCTTTTTCGAGAACCGTCGCTACGACCTGAGCCGGGTCGGCCGCTACAAGCTGAACCGCAAGCTCGGAACCGAAGTCGCCAAGATCGGCGAGCAGTTCGGCCTGATCGGTGCGACGAACGCGCTCGGCGAGCCGTTGCTCGACATGCCGGAAGAGGGTCAGCACGTGCTCAGCCGGGTCGAGGTACTCGCCTCGGTCACGTACATGCTCAACCTCGTCAAGCAGGAGCCGGGTTACCGGCTCGACGACCAGGACCACTTTGCCAACCGTCGAATCCGGTCCGTCGGCGAACTGATTCAGAACCAGGTTCGGATCGGTCTCAGCCGTATGGAGCGCGTCGTACGTGAGCGGATGACGACGCAGGATGTCGAGGCGATCACGCCCCAGACCCTGATCAACATCCGCCCCGTGGTCGCAGCAATCAAGGAGTTCTTCGGAACTTCTCAACTGTCACAGTTCATGGACCAGGTCAACCCGCTGTCGGGCCTGACTCACCGTCGACGTCTGTCTGCGCTCGGACCGGGTGGCCTCTCGCGTGAGCGTGCCGGCTTCGAAGTCCGCGACGTGCACTTCTCGCACTACGGCCGGATGTGCCCGATCGAGACTCCAGAAGGCCCAAACATTGGTCTCATCGGCGGGCTCTCGACGTACGCCCGGGTCAACGAGTTCGGCTTCATCGAAAGCCCGTACCGCAAGGTCACCAACGGTCGCGTTTCTGGCGAGATCCAGTACATGGCCGCCGACGAGGAAGAGAACTACGTCGTTGCGCAGGCGAATACCCCGATCAACGCCGACGGCACCTTCAAGAACGATCGGGTGCTCGTGCGTCGTTCGCCCCAGTCGGCCAGTCTCGACGACCTGCGAAAGATGCTCGAACAGGAGAGCTTCTTCGGTGCCACCACCGACATCGGATTCGTCCCACCGGTCGAAGTCGACTTCATGGACGTCTCACCGAAGCAGATCGTCTCGGTCGCCACGGCGCTGATCCCGTTCCTCGAGCACGACGACGCAAACCGCGCCCTGATGGGTGCCAACATGCAACGTCAGGCCGTTCCCTTGATCCGCGCCGAAGCGCCATACATCGGAACCGGAATCGAGAACCGAGCAGCCCGCGACGCAGCCGATCTGATTCAGGCGACCGATGACGGCGAGGTGATCGAAGTCACCGGTGCAACGATCACTGTCCAGTACAAGACCGATGGTCGCAAGACCTACAAGCTGGCGAAGTTCCGCAGGTCCAACCAGGACACCTGTATCAACCAGCGCCCGCGAGTGATCGAGGGCGACAAGGTCAGCAAGGGGACGATCATCGCCGATGGTCCCTCGACCGATCATGGCGAACTCGCTCTCGGCAAGAACCTACTCGTCGCCTTCCTGCCGTGGGAGGGCTACAACTTCGAGGATGCCATCATCCTGTCCGAGCGACTCGTGAAGGACGATGTGTTGACGTCGATCCATATTCACGAGCACGAGGTCGACGCCCGTGACACCAAGCTCGGCCCGGAAGAAATCAGCCGCGACATCCCGAACCTGAGCGACGACATCCTCGCCGACCTCGACGACCGGGGCATCATCCGCGTCGGCGCCGAAGTCGGACCCGGAGACGTCCTTGTTGGCAAGGTCACCCCGAAGGGTGAAACCGAACTCACGCCTGAAGAGCGTTTGCTCCGTGCAATCTTCGGTGAGAAGGCTCGCGAGGTTCGCGACACCAGCCTCAAGGTCCCGCACGGCGAGTCCGGCAAAGTCATCGACGTCAAGGTGTTCAACCGCGACGACGGCGACGAGTTGCCGCCCGGAGTCAACCAGTTGGTCCGCGTCTATGTCGCCCAGAAGCGCAAGATTTCGGTTGGCGACAAGCTTGCCGGTCGTCACGGCAACAAGGGTGTCATCTCCAAGATCCTGCCGATCGAAGACATGCCATACATGTCCGACGGAACCGCGGTCGACATCATCTTGAACCCGCTCGGTGTGCCAAGCCGAATGAACGTCGGTCAGGTACTCGAGGCGCACCTCGGTTATTGCGCTCGATGGGGCTGGACTGACGCGGCAGGCAACCAGGTCGGCGAGAGCCCAGTCCGTGGCACTGAGAAGAAGACGCGCCCGGTCACCGACCCGGCGACGTTCATCGCCACGCCGGTGTTTGACGGTGCCCACTGGGACGAAGAGGATAAGGCTGGCAAACACCAGACGATCCAGCAGATCTTCGGTGCCATCAACCCAGAGGCATCCAACGGGGATACCTTGATCCAACTCGACGGCAAGACACCGCTGTACAACGGCCGAACCGGTGAGCTGTACGACAATCCGATCACGGTCGGCTACATGTACATCCTCAAACTGGCGCACTTGGTCGATGACAAGATTCACGCTCGTTCGACCGGCCCGTACTCGATGATCACCCAGCAGCCGCTCGGTGGTAAGGCGCAGTTCGGTGGCCAGCGCTTCGGTGAAATGGAAGTTTGGGCGCTCGAAGCGTACGGCTCTGCCTACTGCCTCCAGGAACTGCTGACCATCAAGTCAGACGACGTGCTCGGCCGAGTCAAGGTGTATGAGGCGATCGTCAAGGGTGACAACATTCCGGAGCCCGGTGTTCCTGAGAGCTTCAAAGTACTCATGAAGGAAATGCAGGCGCTGTGCATCAACGTCGAGGTTCTTGGCGACGACGGCCGCAACATCGAGATGCGTGACCTCGATGATGAGGTCTTCCGCGCCGCCGAGGAACTTGGTATCGACATCTCCCGTCCGGAGCGCGGCTCCGACGACGACGACCGCCAGCGCGCAAGCCGCTGATCAAAGGACTGACTCCTCATGCTCGACGTCAACATGTTCACCCAGCTCAAAATCGGGCTGGCTACCGCCGACCAGATTCGCGTGTGGTCTCACGGCGAGGTCAAAAAGCCGGAGACCATCAACTACCGAACCCTGCGCCCGGAAAAGGACGGACTCTTCTGCGAGAAGATCTTCGGACCAACCCGTGACTGGGAGTGCTACTGCGGCAAGTACAAGCGCGTCCGCTTCAAGGGAATCATCTGCGAGCGCTGCGGCGTCGAGGTGACCCGCTCGAAGGTCCGTCGTGACCGGATGGGCCATATCGAGCTGTCAGCTCCCGTGGTCCACATCTGGTATCTGCGCGGCACGCGTTCGTGGCTGGCCTATCTGTTGGCGGGCATCGAGCCGAAGGAAGAGCTCAAGGCCAAGCAGCTCGAAAAGGTCATCTACTTTGCTGCCAACCTGGTGACCTGGGTCGACGAGGACAAGCGCCACGAGGACCAGTCGAGCCTCGAAGCCGAATACCTCGCCGAGCGTGACGAGATCCGCAAGGAACTCGAACTCGCCGTCGACCGTCGGTTCAAGGAACTCGAAGCGTCGGCAGAGGCTGCCGAAGCTGAAGGTACCGACACGAAAAAGATGAAGCGTGACGCCGACAAGGAAATCGAGTCGCTGCGCGAGCGCTACGAAATGGAACTCGACCTAGTCGGCCGCGCCTGGGACGAGTTCAAGGGCCTTCACTCGCGCAAGATCATCGACGACGAAATGCTCTGGCGCGAACTCCGTGACAAGTACGGCGACTACTTCGAAGGCGGCACGGGTGCCGACGCGATCAAGCAGCTGATCGACCGGATCGACTTCGACGAGGAGGAGATCAAGCTGCGTGGCGCGATCGATGTCAGCGAGTCGGGTCGCAAGCCACTCTCGGCTCAGCGCAAGCAGAAGGCGATCAAGCGACTCAAGATCGTCGCCTCCTTCAACCGTCGTGATGCGAGCGGCAAGCGGATCAACGATCCCAAGGCGATGATCCTTGATGTCGTGCCCGTGATCCCACCGGAGCTGCGTCCGATGGTCCAGCTCGACGGTGGCCGTTTCGCCACGTCCGACTTGAATGATCTCTACCGACGTGTGATCAACCGTAACAACCGGCTCAAGCGCTTGCTCGATCTCGGTGCCCCAGAGATCATCGTGAACAACGAAAAGCGGATGCTCCAGGAAGCGGTCGACGCGTTGTTCGACAACGGGCGTCGTGGCCGACCGGTTACCGGTCCTGGCAACCGACCGTTGAAGTCGCTGTCCGACATGTTGAAGGGCAAGCAGGGTCGGTTCCGTCAGAACCTGCTCGGCAAGCGCGTCGACTACTCCGGCCGCTCGGTGATCGTCGTCGGCCCGACACTCAAGCTGCACCAGTGCGGCCTGCCGAAGCTGATGGCGCTCGAACTGTTCAAGCCATTCGTGATGAAGCGTTTGGTCGACCTCGAATTGGCGCAGAACATCAAGACCGCCAAGCGGATGGTCGAGCGTCGTCGCCCGCAGGTGTGGGACGTCCTCGACGATGTGATCAAGGAACACCCGGTGTTGCTCAACCGTGCACCGACGTTGCACCGCCTGGGCATTCAGGCATTCGAGCCCGTGCTGGTCGAAGGCAAGGCACTTCAGATTCATCCGCTCGTGTGCGCTGCGTTCAACGCCGACTTCGACGGTGACCAAATGGCAATCCACGTACCGTTGTCTGCCGAAGCGCAGGCTGAGGCACGTGTGTTGATGCTGAGCGCCAATAACATCTTGTCGCCGGCGTCAGGCCGTCCGATCGTGACCCCCACCCAAGACCTCGTGATCGGCGGGTTCTACCTGACCGAGTACGTCGAGGACGCCAACGGTGCGGGCCGTACGTTCCGCCACCTATGGGAGGCAATTCGGGCCTACGACGAAAAGACGCTTTCCCTGCATGCCCCGATCAAGATGCGTCCACCGCATGGCGTCGCGCCGTACGAGACAACGCTTGGGCGGGCACTGTTTCAAGAGACGTTGCCGGCCAACTATGCCGAACTGTTCGGCTACGTCACCGAGACGGTCAAGAAGAAGGAGATGGGCGTCATTGTGGAACGCCTCTCCGACAACTACCCGACCGCCGAGGTCGCCGCCTCGCTCGACCGGATCAAGAACCTGTGCTATCGCTATGCGTCGCAGTCGGGTCTGACCGTGTCGATCGACGACGTCAAGACGCCAAAGGTCAAGCGTCAGCTGCTCGACGGTTACGAGGCTCAGGCCGACAAGGTCGAAAGCCAGTTCCGTCGCGGCATCATCACCGACGGCGAGCGTCGCCAGCAAGAAGTTCGGATCTGGACCGACGCCACCGCCGAGGTTCAGGCCGCAATGGAGGCCGAGTTCAAGGCGACCCGCTTCAATCCAATCGACATGATGGTGTTCTCCGGTGCTCGCGGCAACATGACGCAGATGCGTCAGATCGCCGGTATGCGTGGTCTCGTGGCAAACCCTCGTGGTGACATGATTCCTCGACCGATCAAGTCGAACTTCCGTGAAGGTCTGGAAACGCTCGAGTACTTCATCGCCACGCCGGGTGCCCGTAAGGGTCTCGTCGACACGGCGCTACGTACCGCCGACTCCGGCTACCTCACGCGTCGTTTGGTCGACGTTGCCCAGGAACTGATCGTGCGCGAAATTGATTGCGGCACGACGCTCGGGATTTGGATCCCCAACGTCGGTCCTGACACGGCCAACCGTCGTACATACCTCGAGACCAAGTTGTTCGGCCGTGCGCTGCTCAACGACGTCACGCTGTCCGATGGCACCACGCTGCGCCGCAACACGATCGTCGGCGACGAGGAACTCGTTCAACTGCGCGACGACGTCGCCATCGATCGGGTGCGGGTCCGTTCCGTCCTCACGTGTGACGCTGAGCTCGGGATCTGTGCGACCTGCTACGGCCGGTCTCTGGCGACCGGAAACTCGATCGAACTCGGCGAGGCGGTCGGCGTGATCGCCGCCCAGTCGATCGGTGAGCCGGGTACCCAGCTGACGATGCGTACCTTCCACACCGGCGGTGTTGCAGGTAAGGACATCGCAGGCGGTTTGCCTCGCGTCGTCGAGTTGTTCGAATCGCGAACACCAAAGGGATCGGCCCGTTTGGCCCGAGCCACCGGTGTGCTGCGAATCGGTGACGACGAGGGCAAGGGCATTTCGATCGTCGTGGTCGACGATCAGGGTGAAGAGCATGAGACCGTGCTCCCGCTCGGTGCCCGTCCGATCGTCGTCGATGGCCAGGAAGTCAAGGCCGGCGACCCATACACCGATGGTCCTTTCGATCCGAAGGAACTGATGGAGATCAAGGGCATTCGCGAAACACAGGTCTACCTCGTCGAGGAAGTCCAGCGCGTCTACCGCGATCAAGGTGTGTCGATTCACGACAAGCACATCGAGTTGATCGTTCGCCAGATGACCCGCCGGGTCGGCGTGCAGGAGCCGGGTCACACCGACTTCCTGCCGGGCGAGCGGGTCGATGCCAAGGTGTTCCGTGACACCAACCGTCGGATGGTCGAGGAGGGCAAGCGCCCCGCCGAAGGCCGCCCGGAGATCATGGGTATCACCAAGGCGTCGTTGGCGACCGAGTCGTGGCTGTCAGCAGCCTCCTTCCAGGAGACCACGCGAGTACTTACCGAGGCAGCGATCGACGGCAAAGCCGATCACCTGATCGGTCTCAAGGAGAACATCATCATCGGCAAGCTGATCCCAGCTGGTACGGGGATGATGAAGTACCGCGAGTTCGGAATCGAAGCGCCTGACTACGAGCCGATGACGTACTACTCGAGCGACGCCGAGGATGACCCGGCGGCGTTCCTTGCCAATCTGCACGGTTCATACGACAGCGAGCCAGCCAGCTGACCCGCTGCACAATCGGGGGATGTTCGAACGGCCCGGGGCGCAAGCCCCGGGCCGTTTGATGTCTCCGGCCGGCTGTCAGCCGGGGAAGACGGAAGGTGTGGTCTCCTTTCGATGTGAGTCGGTGTCCCGAGTATCCGGTGCAGCAGTTTGTGCCCTTTCGGCTGCTGCACCGGATAGCCCGGCTTGCTGATCGACACGAATCGTGGCGTCCGGTAGCACTCGAGCGGCCTGCAGAGCCGAGCGAGTGGTCGGAGCCATCGTTTCCGTGTCGAGGTCCGTGTCGAGGTCCGTGGCGAGGTCCGTGGCGAGTGTTCGGCGTGGCAGCGGTTGTGGTCTGCCGACGCCAGCGGCGATCGTGCTGGCGATTGTGTCGAACTCACCATGTGTTGTGTTGGGGGCTCGACGCCTGGGTAGCGGTGGCGCAGCCGGGTATGCGGCGGCTGATGGCCGTGCCGGAGTTGCTTGTGCACTCAACGCTCGAACGGCGGCCGCGCGAAGTCGTTCGGTGGTTCGTTCGGTCGTGAGTATTTCGACGATGGTCGAGGTGACTGTCGTGGTGACTGTCGTGGTGACGCCGGAGGCGAGGGCGGGTGTCAATGGTTCGCCGAGGATCGATGTCAACCAGCGCTCGGCGGCGTCAGCCGAATCGCGATGAACTGCCGCCCAGCGCAGGTATCCGGAACGGCCAAATGTTGCCGCTGTGGCGATGATCGAGGACGTGGTCGCCGGAGCATGCTTTGGTGCCGGCGTTCCCGCGGGGACTGGCGCGCGCGCCGGCACGAACTGTCGCCAGAAGATCGCCGCGAATGACCCCAGCGAGATCAGCTTCCAGAACAACGGCAGCTGGAGTCCCTCGAAAAGTGACTGAACCCACCACGTCGTCGACAACACGAACGTTGTGGCGAATGCGAGCCCGAACAGCACGCGACGAGGACTGGTTCGCTGCATATCGTTGGCAAGCAATCCGGGAACGAACAACGGCGTCAACGCCAACGACCCGAGATCAAGGTGGCTTTGCAGCCCCGAGTCGAACAGTTCAGAGCCCATCCAGAGCAGGGACCACGCCAGCGAACTCGACACGAGCAACATCGCCGAGAACTTTCGGCGCCCGAACAGGATCATCGAATTCATCAAGAATCGCGTGACGAATACGTACGTCAACAATGCAATCACGGCTGCGATCAGCACCTGCCACGGGTCGCCCAACAGCATCGCGATGAACGCTGCCCCCACGAACCCGCCGCTGCGGTACTGGTAGTTCTGAGCCACGCCCCACGCCGCAGCGGCTGAGAGCAACACAGCAAACGGGATCCAACCCGGGGTGATCGCCATGTCGCCACCGCCCTGAAGCGGAGCGAGATCGTTGATCCCGGGAAGATTGAAGGCAAGCGCCAACGTGATCGGCACCGCCACGATTCCAGCGGCGAGCAACACGGACTTGATGGTCTTCTTGATGCCCTGGCGCCCCATGTCGTGAGCGACGAGGGCGGGAACCACGTATCCGACTCCGACGAAGAGTTTGAAGTCAGATTCCCACAGCCACGGACCTGACGGTGTCAGTTTCAACATCGATGTCTGGATCACGATCGAAACCATCGCCAGTACGGTGAACTTGGTCCGTCCGTACAGCAGGAACCATCGCCGAAGCAGTTTGTTGACGATCACGTACGACAGCAGGGCGTTCAAGAATGTTGCGACAACGATCAACGGGTACACCAAGAATGTGGCGATGTAGCCCGGGACGACGATTGAGCCTGTCGTCAGATGCCGTCGCTCGTACAGCAGCATTGATACTGCAACGCCGAACATGAACGCGAAGCGGACCACCTCGGTTGAAAAGAGGTAGTCATGCATCGACTATGCGCCTCGACGCGGCAACGCGGGGACAGTGTCCCCGCGTCTCGGAAGCTCGATTGCCTCGCCGGTTGTCGAGCCGGAGGCGGGTTCTGAGGGTGTCGGTCTGGTGGACCCACCGCGCTGCGGTAGCAGCGGAGCATCACCCGGCGGTGCGTTCGCGAACTCGTGTTCATCACTCCACGGTTCGGCCTCGTGCTCGAAGTACTCGAGCATTTCCTCGGCCTGATGGGTGTGGATGTTCACGAAACCGACCACGAGCACGTGTGATGTCGGTTGGTCGATGATCATCCGTTGGATGATCTCTTCCTGGCTCGGATGGTGTTCGTCGCCGAGGTTGATGATGTGTTCGGCCGGGTAGCCGTTGGTCTTGAGTTGCTCGGTGACCAGCCCTTCGTAGGCACCGAACGTGACAAGTCGATGGAAGTCGAGGTCGCGCACGGCGACATCGGCGAACTGGATCGCCCGCCGTTCGCGGTCGGCGCGGTTGTTGAGAATTCCGACCGTGGTGGTTTCTGGTGTCATGTATGGGACGAGTTTCTCCATCGCCACGACCATCGACTCGCGGTCGTTGACGGCGAAGAGGTTGGCCCATGTGACTTTCTTGCCGCCGATTGCCAGCTCCTTCATGCGGAGCACACCGGGATCGGGCGCGGCATTGACGATTCCGTTCATCGCCACATCGCGGTCGATCCCCATGATCTTGGCGATCTCGAGGGCGATGGCGACATTCTCTTTGAAGGCGATGTAGTCGAAACGATCAAGGTCCTCGTCGGTGACGATTTCGGGGTCGGCAATCAGCAGCCGAGTACCTCTCGCCTCGCAGACCTCACGCATTACGGCATGAATCACGGGGTTCTGATCAGACGTCACCAGAATCCCGTTGGTCGGACATGTCGACAGGAGAGATCTGGCGATCTCCGGCAAGGTCTCGCCCATCACGTCCTGATGGTCTTCTCGAACGTTGGTGAGCACTCCGATGTTGGAGCGGACGATCATCCGCTCGCTGACTTCCTGGTACTCGGGTTTCAACGCCATGCATTCGATGACCAGCGCGTCAACCGACGGATTGATGTACTTACGGCAGATCTCGATCTGCTCGAGGATCGTCGCTGGGCCTTTACGATCGATCGGCTCGTCGACGCCGACCGAGTTGATCACAGCCGCGAATGTGCCGGTCGACTTGGCGATCGTTGTCATGCCGGCCTCGCGCATCATTCCTGCGATGATTCGGGTGACCGTCGACTTGCCGCGAATACCGTTCACATGGACGCGCCAAGTCAGCGCGTCGACACGTCGCCGATGCGTCACGTACTCAGCCCGCCAGCGGGCCAGGAGCGCGACGCAGACAGCTACGCCTGCGAACACTATGATGGGCACGGAAAGTTCATCGGCTGATCTTGATGATTGCTTGAGCCTTTCCAGACGATCGGAACCAACCAATCCCAGGTTGCCGGACAGCAGGAACGGCCATAACATTGCATGGTCCTGTGCAGCGGGATGCTCCCTCTGCACGCTCGCCGATCGTTCGGCGGAAACAACGAAGAAGGTTGCCTCTTGCCCACCATTCAGCAGCTCGTCCGGCAGGGCCGGAGCTCAAAGTTCACCAAGAGTAAGACGCCAGCGCTCAAGGGTTCTCCTCAGCGTCGCGGGGTTTGCACACGCGTGTACACCACGACCCCGAAAAAGCCGAACTCCGCGCTCCGAAAGGTTGCTCGTGTGCGACTGTCGAGCGGCGTCGAAATCACGGCCTACATCCCGGGCGAGGGCCACAACCTTCAGGAGCACTCGATTGTCCTGGTTCGCGGCGGTCGTGTTCGCGACCTGCCCGGTGTGCGTTACAAGATCATCCGTGGCGCGCTCGACTCCGCTGGCGTCAAGAACCGCAAGCAGTCTCGCAGCCGCTACGGCGCCAAGAAAGTGAAGTAGGTCATGCCTCGTAAGGGTCCAGCTCCTCGTCGTGAGCTCATTGCCGATCCGATCTACCGTTCGGTTGTTGTGACGCAGTTGACGAACAAGGTCATGTTGCACGGCAAGCGCAGCATCGCTGAGAAGATCGTGTACGACGCCATGAAGCTGATTGCAACCAAGACCGGCGAGGAGCCACTCGACACGGTCAAGAAGGCGGTCGACAACGTCAAGCCACCGTTGGAAGTTCGGAGCCGTCGCGTCGGGGGTGCCACGTATCAGGTTCCGGTCGAGGTCCGTCCACGTCGTGCCTCGACGCTGGCGATCCGCTGGATCGTCGACTACAGCCGCAACCGTCGTGAGAAGACAATGGCAGAGTGCCTCGCCAACGAACTGATGGATGCTGCCAACGGTCTCGGCGCGGCGATGAAGAAGCGCGACGACATGCAGAAGATGGCTGAGTCCAACAAGGCCTTCGCCCACTACCGCTGGTGAGCTAGATCAGATCGAGTTTTGCGACTGGACCCGCTGCCCTCGTGGTGGCGGGTCTTTCGCGTTGTGGTGGGGTGGCGGGTGGCGGGTCTTTCGCGTTGTGGTGGGGTGGCGGGTGGTGGGGTGGCGGGTGGCGTGGCGTGGCGTGGTGGCAGCGAACGCTCAACTGCACTAGGTTGCGGGCGGGGATCGTCAAGGGAGTTGTCAATGAATGTTCAGTCGATCATCGGATCCAAGGGAACCGACGTCGCAACCGTCGCACAGACCGCAAACCTGCATGAGGCGATTCGCCTGCTCGGCGAACGCCGAATCGGTGCACTGGTCGTGTCGGGGAATGGCCGCGCAATAGAAGGCATCATCTCTGAACGCGACGTCGTGCGTGCGGCAGCGTCGGGGGGCGCGGCGGCGCTCGACCGTAGCGTCGGCTCGGTGATGTCGACTGACGTGATCACGTGCGCCACCGGTGACGGAGTTGATCGTCTGATGTCACTGATGACCGAACGTCGAATTCGTCATCTGCCCGTTGTCGACGAAAACGGGCATCTCTCAGGGATCGTTTCGATCGGCGATGTCGTGAAGGCCCGCCTCAATGAACTCGAACACGAAAACAGGGCGCTCGCCGATTACATCAGCGGCCATTGATCGGCGGACGATCGCGGGTCCTCAAACTGTCAGGGATTCCGGACTTTCAGGTTTTCTGGGGCTTGTGAACGGATACACTTGGCGCTCGTGTTTGTGACCGTTCGGTCATCACCGAATTGTGTCCCGCCCCTTGAGAGTTCGACCCGAAAGACGGAAGTGATCTGACGATGGCCAAGCGAGAGTATCCCCTCGAGCGCACCCGCAATATCGGCATCATGGCCCACATTGACGCTGGTAAGACGACGACCACCGAGCGCATTCTGTACTACACCGGGAAGACCTACAAGATCGGCGAAGTCCACGAAGGCGCGGCGATCATGGACCACATGGCGCAAGAACAAGAGCGCGGCATCACGATCACATCTGCTGCCACGACGTGCATTTGGGACAATCATCGGATCAACATCATCGACACTCCGGGCCACGTCGACTTCACGATTGAAGTCGAGCGTTCGCTTCGTGTCCTCGACGGTGCCGTGACCGTGTTCGACTCGGTCGCCGGTGTCGAGCCGCAGACCGAGACCGTGTGGCGTCAGGCCAACAAGTACAACGTGCCCCGGTTCTGTTTCATCAACAAGATGGATCGGATCGGTGCCAACTTCTATCGCACGGTCGACATGGTTCGGACCCGCCTCTCGGCCAACCCGTTGGTTGTGCAGCTCCCGATCGGTGCCGGCGGCAGCGAATCGAACGAGCCGTTCATCGGCCTCGTCGACCTGGTCAAGATGAAGGCCCTGATCTGGCACGACGAAGAACTCGGTGCCATTTGGGATGAGGTCGAGATTCCGGCCAACATGGCCGAACAATGCGCTGAGTACCGCGAGCAACTGATGGACACGGTTGCCACCGAAGACGAGACGTTGATGGAGCAGTACCTCGGCGGCGAGGAACTCGACGAGAATGAGATCAGGAAGGCGATCCGCAAGGGCACCCTTGGTGGTGTCTTCGTCCCGATTCTGTGCGGTTCGGCGTTCAAGAACAAGGGTGTCCAGCCGATGCTCGACGCCGTAATCGACTTCCTGCCGTCGCCACTCGACATTCCACCGGCGACCGGTACCAACTACAACGGTGAGGAAGTGCTGACCCGCGGTCCGCTCGACAAGCCATTCGCCGCATTGGCATTCAAGATCGTTGCCGACCCGTTCGGCAAGCTGACCTACTTCCGGGTCTACTCCGGCGAGATCAGCAAAGGTGAAGAGGTCTACAACTCGACCAAGGAGCGGCGTGAGCGGCTCGGTCGAATCTTGCTGATGCACGCCAACCAGCGAGAAGATCTCGACGTGGCGATGGCCGGCGACATTGTCGCCGGGCTTGGCTTCAAGGAGGTCACGACCGGTGACACGCTGTGCGATCGGGACAACCTGATCATCCTCGAACGGATGATCTTCCCAGAGCCCGTGATTCACGTCGCCATCGAGCCGAAGACGAAGTCCGACCAAGACAAACTCGGCAAGGCGCTCAAGTCGCTGTCTGACGAAGACCCGACGTTCCGGGTTCGCTCTGACGAGGAGACTGGTCAAACGGTCATTTCCGGGATGGGTGAACTGCACCTCGAAGTGCTCGTCGACCGCATGATGCGCGAGTTCGCCGTCGAGGCGACCGTCGGCAAGCCGCAGGTTGCCTACCGCGAGACCGTCACCAAGAAGGTCGAGTCGGTCGAATACCGCCACGTCAAGCAGTCCGGCGGCTCCGGTCAGTTCGCTGTCATCAAACTCACTGTCGAGCCGAACCCTGGTAAGGGCTACGAGTTCGTCGACGCGATCTCAGGTGGCCGAATTCCTCGCGAGTACATCAACCCGACCAACCAGGGTATTCAGTCGGCGCTCGACTCGGGTGTGCTCGCCGGATATGGCATGGTCGATGTCAAGGTCAGTCTCGTCGATGGTCAGTACCACGATGTCGACTCGTCAGAAATGGCGTTCAAGATTGCCGGTCAGATGGGCTTCAAGGAAGCAGCCGCCAAAGCGCATCCCGTGTTGCTCGAGCCGATCATGGCGGTCGAAGTCGTCACGCCCGATGAGTACATGGGCGACGTGATCGGCGACCTCAACAGCCGCCGCGGCCGGATCGAGGGCATGGAGGCCAACGGCAACGTCCAGCAGATCCGTGCCCAGATTCCACTGTCCGAAATGTTCGGCTACAGTACCGATCTTCGTTCCCGCACGCAGGGGCGGGCGACGTACACCATGCAGTTCTCGGTGTATCAGCAGGTGCCTGACGCAATCTCGTCAGAAATCGTGAAGCGAGTACGTGGCGAGTAATCGCCACGGGTGTTCTTTGACAACCATCAGCTTTGAAACAACTACGAAAGCGAAGTAACCGAAATGGGTAAGGCGAAGTTTGTGCGGTCGAAGCCGCATGTGAATATTGGGACGATGGGTCATATTGATCATGGTAAGACGACGTTGACTGCGGCGATTTCGCGGACGTTGGCTGATCGT